>DAISIM010000012.1:0-115641 GCA_036821995.1 Bryobacteraceae bacterium | reverse complement strand
ACCAGTGTCAGCGACCCGCTGCGTAGCGCGACGGCTGCCATCACGCTGCTGCCTGCGCTGGATCCGCGGATGACGTTGACGGCGCCGGTGAGCGACATTAGCGTCCCGGTGGGGAGCGTGCGTGAGGTGGCGTTTACGCTGACGCCGGTGGATGGCTTTGTGGGTGAGGCCGCGCTGAGCGTGGACGGCTTGCCCACGGAGGCGACGGCACAGTTTCTTCCAGGGACCACCAGCGCGGGCGGGGCTTCGCTGTTGCGGCTACGCACCGAGGCCGCGCTTGCCGAGGGCAGCTATCCGTTTACCCTGCGCGCCACGTTGCCTGACCGCGTGGTGACGCTGCCGCTGCAACTCAGCGCGATTGCCGCGCCGCCCTTCACGGTGATTACCGGCAATCCAGTGGGTGCCGTGCCCGCGAACAGTTCGGTGACCTTCAGCATCGATGTTGCCTACCGCGCGGGATGGACGGGATGGATTGCGCCTTCCGCCGTAGGCCTGCCCAGCGGGGCCACGGTGACCTTTGCGCCCGCTGGCCGTTCCGGGCCAGGGATGTTTCTGGCGACGGTGAAACCTGCCGCG
Organism: Bryobacteraceae bacterium; assembly: GCA_036821995.1. GTDB lineage: Bacteria > Acidobacteriota > Terriglobia > Bryobacterales > Bryobacteraceae > JACTMJ01. Next base: position 115,065 of record DAISIM010000012.1, on the reverse strand, counting down.
GGTGCGTCCTTGGCGCGCCACGCTGTGGAGGTGGTGATGAAGCACACGCAGTCGCCCACCACGCTGCGGAGTGCGCACGTGCTGTTGATGCCTGATGCGGAAGGGCTTCCCGCACCGTGGGCGCATACTGGCGTGGCAGTGGCGCCGCAAGCAGTGCGGCACCAGTCTGGCGTGTTCACGCTGGATAGCGCGGGCTCTGGAATTGGCGGCACGGCCGACGCGTTGCAGTTCGTACACCGGCCTACCAGCGGGAACTTTACGCTGGTGGCACGTGTGGGAGGGACGCAGTCCACTGCGGCGGGTTCGAAGGTGGGCTTACTAGTGCGCGACGGCTTCGCGGGCAACGAACGGATGTTCTTCCTGGGCTGGGACAACAGCGGCAACCTGGTGCGCCAGCACCGTGCGACGGCAGGAACGGCGGCGGTAAGCGTTGCCGGTCCAGTGCATACGAAGCCCTATTGGCTGAAGCTGGTGCGGAGCGTGAACAGTTTCCGCAGCTTTGTGTCGGCAGATGGGCAGCTATGGGTGGAGGTGGGCGCGCCGGTTACCATTTACATGGCGGCCGTCAGCTATGCCGGATTCGCCGCGGCGGGCGGCGAGGGCGAAGACGAGGCCGTGTTCGACGAGGCGCAGTTTGCGGCTACGGCGATCTTCTGAGTTGCTGGCGCTTGTTCGCCAGGGGGGTAAGGCGGGGGCCATCACTCTGGCTGCGGAGCGATGGCCTCCGCTGCTTCCCGTTGGGCTTTCAGTTCTTCGATGACGCTGAACACCAGTTCCTTGGCGTCCTCAATGTTCTTGATCATCATGCGGATGTCCATGGGCATTTTCTGGCTCTTGGTTTGGGTTTGGACGTAAACGCCGTGCTGCCCGGCCAGCACCAGGGCATCGGTGAGGAGGTCCATCGTCACTGCCAGGCGGCCTCGCGCCTTGCCCATCATGAACTCATGGGTTTCCAGGGCAGATGCGTGTTCTTTCAGGGCGGACATAGGGCTCCGTTCACACAGGATTGTTCGATACAGTAAAGAGGATGCGCGTCCCTGACTGGCCGATTCACACGGAAACATCCCTCGACTATTTGAGACAAGTGCTGGAGAGTCCGCAATGGGGCGGGTTTCACCCCATGGTGGGTGAGTTTGAAGAGCGCTTCGCCCACTATCAGCAGTGCGCGCATGGCATTGCCATGATGAACGGCACGGTGACGCTGGAGACGGCGTTACAGGCGGCGGGCATTGGCTGCGGGGACGAGGTGATCGTACCGTCGATCTCATTTGTGTCTACGGCGACCTCTGTCTCTCGGGTGGGGGCGACGCCAGTTTTTGTCGATATCGAACCCTATTCCTTCAACATGGACCCGGCCAGCGTGGAGCAGGCGCTCTCCACGAAGACCAAAGCCATCATCATCGTGCATTTCGGCGGGCCTTTTGCCGACATGGACCGGCTGCTGGCCATCGCGGAAGCTCGCGAGTTGACAGTGATTGAAGATGCCGCGCACGCCCATGGATCCGAGTGGCGCGGCAAGCGCGCGGGCACACTTGGCCACGCGGCTTCCTTCAGTTTCCAGAACAGCAAGGTGTTGACGGCGGGCGAAGGCGGCATGGTGACGCTTAATGACGACAAGTACGCGGGCCGGATCCGTTCCATCGCCAACCAGGGCCGACTGCCGGGCCACAGCTTCTTCGCGCACTTTGAGCTAGGCAGCAACCTGCGCATTAGTGCGCTGCAAGTTGCGGTGCTGATGGCGCAATTGGATGTGCTTGACGCGCAGATTGAGCGGAGGACGCGCAACGCAGCGCTACTGCTAGAGGCACTGAAGGACGTGGAAGGCATCCGCTGGCAGGAAGTGCATGAAGCGGTGAACCGCAACTGCTGGTATCTGGTGCTGGGGCGGGTAGATAGCGAGGTATTGGGCGCTAGCCGCAACGCCTTCTGCGAGGCGCTGGGGCAGGAGGGGATTCCGGTTACGCCGTTCTATCCCCACACGTTGTTTGAGAATCCGCTCTACCAGCAGATCCCTTGCCGGGTGATGGACGCGCCCAACGCGCTCGCCTGCGTGCAGGACGCGTTCTGGATGCCGCACCGGGTGCTGCTGGGCGAGGACAGTACGACGCTGGAGATTGCCGATGGCATCCGGCGGGCAGTGGCGCAAGCGCGCACAGCCCGTGCGGTGATGGCCTAGGGCGATGGCGGCGCACGCACGCAGATTCGCAAGGATAGCTCAAGGAGGAACCACATGCGGTTTCCTGTCTCGCCGGCACGAGTTGTTGGCGCTCTGGTTGCGGGAGCAGTGGCTCTGATGCCCACCATGATGGGCCAAGTGGCTTACCAGAAGCCGCCCAAAGAGATTCTGGACGTGCTTCATGCGCCGTTGCCGCCTGCGATTACGGTGAGCCCACGCAAAGACGCGATGCTGTTGCTGGAACGCCTGCGCTACCCCTCGATCGCGACCCTGGCGCAGCCCATGCAGCGACTCGCTGGACTCCGTATCAATCCGATGAACAATGGCCCACACGCAGCGGGCGCCTATACGGGGATTACCATCCGGGCTATGGCGGACGGCACGCCGGATCGCGAAGTTGTATTGCCTGCGGGGTCCTTGCTGGGAAGCCCCGTGTGGAGCCAAACCGGCGCACACTTCGCCTTCTCGCGGTACACCCCCACCACCATTGAGCTTTGGGTGGGCGACGTGGCGACAGCGCGTCCGCGCAAGATGGATGGCGTAGCACTGAACGAGACGATCCTCTCACCCATCCAGTGGATGCCTGACGGCAAGACGCTGATGGTACTGACAGTTCCGGCGAAGCGGGGACCCGCTCCGGTGGGTGCGGCGACGCCTGTTGGACCCACTGTCCAGGAGAGCGACGGCATTGCGGCTCCCGTGCGCACCTATCAGGATCTGCTGCAGAACAGCCATGATGAGGACTTGTTTGAGTACCTCACCACGGCGCAGCCGGTGCTGGTGGATGCTGTCACGGGCAAGACGACCGCGTGGCTAACCCCTGCCATTTATACCGAGATCAATCCTGCGCCGGATGGCGAGCACGTGTTGGTGGAGCGCATCCATCGTCCCTTCTCGTTCCTACTGCCCTACAGCCGTTTCCCGCTCACCGCGGAGGTGGTTGACCGAACGGGCAAGCGGGTGCACCTGATTACGGAAGCGCCCCTGCAGGACAAGATTCCGATTGAGGGCGTTCGCACGGGTCCGCGCGGCTATGGCTGGCTGCCGTGGCAGGGCGCCACGCTGGTGTGGGTGGAGGCTCTGGATGGAGGAGACCCCAAGAAGGCCACTCCCGCGAGAGACCAGCTACTGAGCTTGGCGGCTCCGTTTCGTGGAACAGCCCGCGAGTTGCGCAAGATTGAGCATCGCTTCGCCGGTCTGACCTTGCTGGAGACCGAAGGACTCTCGCTGGTTCGCGACTACGACCGGGAAAAACGCTGGAGCCGCGCCTGGCTCTTCGACCTCTCGAAGCCTGGCACTGAGGGCGATCTGCTGTTCAGCCGCAACATCCGTGACCGCTACAAGGACGAGGGCACACCATTGCGGAGGATGCTGCCGAACGGCTTTTCGGTGGCAATCTATCAGGGCGAGAGCCTGCTGTTGGCGGGAAGGGGCGCATCCCAGCAGGGAGACAGGCCCTTCCTGGATCGCTTCCACGTACCCACGAAGAAGACCGAAAGGCTGTTCGAATCCGCCGCGGATGCGTACGAAGCCGTGGTGACCACGGCCAACGCAGATGGGACGCAGTTCATCACCAGCCGCGAGAGCACTACGGAGCCCGCAAACTACCGCTTGTACACTGCCAGCAAGACCACGCCGAGAGCGCTGACACAGTTCGGAGACCCCACTCCGCAATTGCGCGGTATCACCAAGCAACTGGTGAAATACGAGCGGAACGACGGCACCCAGCTATCGTTCACGCTGTATCTGCCTCCCAACTACAGACCAGGGACACGGCTACCGGCGGTGGTATGGGCCTATCCGATGGAGTACACGGACGCGGCAACGGCAGGACAGGTGACGGGGTCAGAGCATCGCTTCACCACCATCCGCAGCTACTCGCACTTGTTTTTCCTGCTGGCGGGGTATGCGGTGCTGGATGACACGGCGATGCCCGTGGTGGGTCAGCCGGAGACCGCCAACGACACCTTCGTGAAGCAGATTGTCAGCAGTGCCGAAGCAGCCATCCAGAAGGCCGCCGATATGGGCGTGATTGACCCAGACCGCGTAGCCGTAGGCGGACACAGCTATGGCGCCTTCATGACAGCGAACTTGATGGCACACAGCCGGATCTTCCGCGCGGGAATCGCTCGCAGTGGCGCATACAACCGCACGTTGACGCCATTCGGTTTCCAGGCCGAGCGTCGCACCTATTGGGAGGCGCCGCGGATCTACAACACGCTGTCGCCCTTTATGGTGGCGCACCAGATCAAGGATCCCATCCTGATGATCCACGGCGAGGCCGACAACAACTCGGGCACTTTCCCGGTCCAAAGCGAACGCATGTACCAGGCGATTCGCGGTAATGGCGGCACCGTACGGCTAGTAATGCTGCCCCATGAATCTCATGGATATCGGGCACAGGAAACGATTGAACACGTGTTGTGGGAGTCGATTCAGTGGCTGGACAAGTACGTGAAGAACGCCAAGCCGCGCGAGGATGCGGCCGCAGCGCAGTGAGCGCAAGGAAGGGGAATGTGCGTGATGGCAATTGACCTGAACACAATTGGCTGCCTACCTCAGGATACGGGATCCGCACTGCTTGTCGGCCGTGTCTGGGAGCCTGCCGTGAGTGGGCCCACGCCCGTGCTGCTAAGGGATGGCGAGCTCTTAGACTTGACGCCCCTTGGCGCCACTGTGAGCGAACTGCTGAATGCACCGGACCCGGTGGTTTTGCTGCGAGACGCCACCGGGTTGAAGCCCGTGGGCGCCATTGAGGAGGTGCTGGCCAACAGTGACCATTCCCGTCGCGACGAAACCAAGCCCTGGCTGATTGCGCCCTGCGACCTACAGGTGGTGAAGGCGGGTGGCGTCACCTTTGTGGCCAGCCTGCTGGAACGCGTGATTGAAGAACGCGCTCTGGGAGACATCGGGAAGGCTGACGAACTGCGTGCCAGCATCAACAGCGCCTTGGGAGCTGATCTCAAGGACATCGTTCCCGGCAGCGCGGAGGCGGCCCACCTGAAGCAACTGCTGATTGAGCGCGGCATTTGGAGCCAGTATCTGGAGGTGGCCATCGGGCCGGATTCGGAAGTTTTCACGAAGACTGCCTGCATGCATGCCGTTGGCGTGGGCGCGGAAGTGGGCATCTATTCCAAGAGCACCTGGAACAATCCAGAGCCCGAGGTCGTGCTGGCGGTAAACGCTGCGGGCAAGGTCGTGGGTGCGGCGCTAGGCAACGATGTGAACTTGCGCGATTTCGAAGGCCGCAGCGCGCTGCTTCTGAGCAAGGCCAAGGACAACAACGCGTCTTGCGCGCTGGGGCCCTTCATCCGTTTGTTTGACGATGGCTTCACGTTCGATACCGTGCGGCAGTTGGAAATCCGCATGGAGGTGGTAGGCGAGGACTCGTTCCGCATGGAAGCGGTAAGCGCGATGAACATGATTAGCCGAGACCCGCAGATCATCGTCGATCAAACCATCGGCAAGCACCATCAGTATCCCGATGGCTTTGTTCTGTTCCTGGGCACAATGTTCGCTCCAGTGGTGGATCGTGAGGAGAAAGGAAAAGGCTTTACGCACAAGGTAGGCGACGTGGTGCGCATCAGTTCACCTCCTCTGGGAACCCTGGTGAATCGTGTCAACTATAGCGAAGCCATCAAGCCATGGACCTTTGGCCTTGCGGCCTTCATGCACAACCTGGCCAGGCGCGGGTTGCTGGGTAAAGGCTGAGTGGAAAGCCTGTGCCCGGTGACCTCCAGGCCCGGCGGAGCGTTTCAGGAGTGAATCCACCATGGCGGAGGTAATCCTAAATCCGTTCTGCGGAAAGACAGAGAGACCCACGGATGCGGACCTCTGCGCGGCGCTTGGGAGCGCTAAACCCGTCTGGGACGAACTGATCCAGGGTCTCGAAGCCAACTACGATGTGGCGATTCACGAATGGAAATCGTACTCGCCCAAAGCGGGATGGTCACTTCGACTGAAACGGGGGAAGCGCACGGTTTTGTGGCTAGCCCCCGGCGATGGATGCTTTCAGGCAATCTTCATTCTGGGAGACAAGGCGATTGAGGCAGCTCGAGGAGGGGCCCTTCCCGCCGGCACACTCAGCGTCCTTAACGAAGCAGTGAGGTATCCGGAAGGCACGGCAATCCGGATATGGATCAGGCGGGCCAAAGATCTACCCCAGGTACACAACCTAGCCGCGGTTAAGCTGGCAAACTAGATGGAATCCCTCCACCCTTTCCACCGAGTGCATGAACACCGGCGCGAGACTCACTTGTGAATGGTGTGAAGAAGCACGGGCGCCCGGACACAGTCTCAGAGCGCTAGCATCGTATCGCGTAGCAGCGTTTCGCCGGGAGAGGGTTGCCGATCCCGGCCGGGCTTCGGGACCAACTCCGCAATGGAACTTACCACTTGCGAGGGCCGGAAAGGGTACTCGGCTAGAGTCTCCAGGGTGGTGGAGCCGGTAAGCACCAGGATGCTTTGGAAGCTGAGGTCAGTGGCGCCGCGAATGTCGGTGTCCATGGTGTCGCCAATCATGATGACCTCGTCGGTGCTAAGGCCGATCTTCTTGCGGGCTTCCCGCATCATGAAGGGGTTGGGTTTCCCGACGTGGTAGGCCTTGCGACCGGTGGCGGATTCCAGCATGGCCACAATGGCGCCGCAGCCCGGACGGGGACCATGGTCAGTCGGGCACCAGGTGTCAGCATTCGTGGAGACCAAATGGGCTCCGCGGGCGATAAAGCGGTGCGCCTTCTCTGCCTGCTCAAAATTGAGGCTTCGGCCTTCACCAACAATCACGTAGTCAGGCTGCTCACTGGTGATGGCGTAGTTCACGTCAGCCAGCGCGTTCAACAGTCCGCCTTCGCCAATCACAAACGCCGTGCCGTTGGGCTTCTGCTGATGCACCCACGCCGCAGTCGCGACAGCCGAGGTGTAGACGTGCTCGCGGGTGGTGTCGATGTCGAACTTCCTCAGTTTCACTACGACATCGTGGGCCGTGTACGTAGAGTTGTTCGTGAGGAACAAATACGGAATCTGTTCTGCCTGCAGATAGCGAATAAATTCAGCCGCGCCCGGGATGGGTTCCGAGCCACGGTAGATCACGCCATCCATGTCAATCAAATATCCATGCTTCATTGGGATCTCCTCCCAGGTTAAGTATGCATGGAAAATGACTCGCAACCAAATCAAAATATCTTTTCCTACAGATAAGATATTGATTCTAAAATCAGTTAGACGTACTTATACTAAAAACGAATGAGCCCCATGCGCATTGCATTTGTAGCGGCTGTGGGAGATAATTCCAACCGGGTGTCATCACGATGAAACAATACACAGATGCGCTGGCCACAGATCGCGTGCACCAGGCGCTGGACGGGTTGCGGATTGAGGTGCCCTCGTGGGGTTTCGCCAACACAGGCACACGGTTTGGGAAGTTCGTTCAGGAGTCCGCCGCCACTTCCACGGCAGAGAAACTGCAGGACGCGGGGCAAGTGCACGCCCTTACCGGATGCTGCCCCTCGGTGGCGATGCACGTGCTTTGGGATTTTCCGAAGGGACTGGATAGCGTGGAGGAAACCAATGCCGCCGCGGAGATGTATGGCGTGCGCATCGGGGCAATCAATCCCAATGTGTTTGAAAGCCAGATCTACAAGTATGGATCGCTGGCCAATCCAGATCCTGAAGTCCGCCGCGAAGCCATCCGGCATATTGAGGATTGCATTGAAATTGCTAGCCGCACCGGGAGCAGAGATATTTCACTCTGGTTTACCGATGGCTCGTCTTATCCGGGTACGGCGAGTATTCGCGAGCGAAAGCAATTGTTTGCCGACGCGCTTGGCACCCTGCATGGACAACTGGATGCCGGGCAACGCCTGTTGGTGGAGTACAAGCCCTTTGAGCCGGCCTTCTATCACACAGACATCGCCGACTGGGGAATGGCCTATATTCTGGCTAAGTCTGCCGGCGCGCAAGCCAAAGTGCTGGTGGACACAGGACACCACTACCAGGCGCAGAACATTGAACAGATTGTCGCCTGGCTCTTGAGCGAGGACATGCTGGGGGGCTTTCATTTCAATGATCGCCGTTATGCTGATGACGACCTCACGTTAGGCTCAATCGACCCGTATCAGGTCTTCCGCATCTTCGCCGAGATCTGGAGCTATGAGTTCGAAACAGGAGAGCCCGCGGACCTGGCCTACATGGTGGACCAAAGCCACAACCTGAAGAACAAAGTGGAGGAAATGATCCAGACCGCGATGAACGCGCAGGAGTTGTTCGCAAAAGCGGCGTTGATCAACTTTGCCCAACTGCAGGTTTATCAGCGGCAGGCGCGACTGGTGGAAGCAGAGGAGCTTTACCGCGCGGCGTTCTTCGCGGACGTCCGTCCGGCAATTCGAGAATGGCGCGAAGGAAAGGGCTTGGCCGGTAATCCGTTGGAGGAGTTCCGGGACAGCGGCTACACCGAGGCGCGCGCCGCGGAGCGCGGGCGGAGGAACCGGGCGCAGACAGCGTCCTATGCTTAGCTAGTCTGGGTTCATCCGCGACAGGGGCGGCATCCCAGGCCTAGGCGGCGGATTCAGTGTTCTCCTCCATAGACGCGAGCAAGTGCTCAATATGCGCGATCGTCACCAGCCGCTGAGAGCCCTGGAGTTGCACGGTGAAGCCGAGCAGCGGGTCGTGCTGATCCAGTTCCGAGGGCTTTCCCGCAGCCTGCATGTTCGACTGAATAGACTCTACAGATAGCACCTCGTCCACTGAGATCGCCAGGCGTCCGCATCCAGGGACATCAAGAAACACGGCGATCTCGCGATTCGTATCACGGAGAGTTTGTTCCGCGCGTTGAAACAGCTCCAGCAGCCGCTGGAGGGTTCCGGACTTGGCCGTTGCGATGAGTGCCAGCGCGTCCTGACGGTGGCCCTTTTCAAGCAAGCCGTTCACCTGGATGGCCAAGTGATGAATGGCCCGGTGTGGCGAATCGAAGGTTTTTAGGGCGGAACTCAGGATGACGTTATCGGTCTGGAAGCTGCGGTACCACTTACCGAACGCGCACTTTTCAGGGTCGGTTGCCAAGGTGAACGCGCGCTCCTCTCGCGTGCAGGCTTCCAGTTCCTCTAGCCAATGCCGGTGATCAGCCGCCCGTTGTTGCAGGATGGAAATGATCCTTTCGGCTTCGGTTCCATAGGTCGGCAGGCCAAGACGCAACCGGAGGTCTACCATGGGGATCACGCTTCCTCGCAAGTTGCAAACCCCGCGCACGAAGGGCGGACTGCCCGGCAGGCGTGTGACCTTAGGCATCTGCATCAGTTCCGCCACGGCCTTGCTGGGGATGGCCAACTGAACGGGCTTCACGTTCACTACTACATACAGCCCATCCGTAGCTAGAGTACCCATTCGTGCAGTAGGCATGGTATCGACAGCGGCGGCATTCCGCCTTGCACCACGCGAGGATGCCCCGTCGGACTCAGGCAGCCTTAAGTCAAGCTCATCTGATACGGTTCGACCCAACAATTCCGTGGTCTTCATCGACATTCTCAACTCCACAGAGCGCTCGTCCAATGGCAGTAGTGATTGCTTAGGTGGCCTTGGCATTGAATCGGCGTTCACGGTCCGGAACTTTAGAGCGGGAAGTTCAAGTGCGAGTAGAGACGTAGCCTCGGGCATACTGGGAAGCATGGACCTACAACTCAAGGGCAAGACTGCATTCGTTACCGGATCAACCGCGGGCATTGGTTTCGCCATCGCCAGATTACTGGCCGCAGAGGGTGCCACCGTGATCGTCAATGGGCGCACCGAGAACCGCGTGGCGGAAGCCATCCAACGGATCCGCGCCGAGGTGCCGGGTGCCGATCTGCGACCTCTCGCGGTGGACCTCGCAAGCGCCTCCGGATCGGCTACCGCTACCGCCGCCCTGCCTGAAGTGGACATCCTGGTGAACAATCTGGGTATCTTCGAACCGAAGCCGTTTGACGAGATCACCGATGCTGACTGGTATCGCTTCTTTGAAGTGAACGTGATGAGCGGGGTGCGCCTCAGCCGCGCGTATTTGCATGGCATGAAGGAGCGCAACTGGGGGCGCATCGTGTTTATCTCCAGTGAATCCGGCGTGCAGATCCCCAGTGAAATGATCCACTACGGCTTCACGAAAACGGCGCAGTTGGCGCTGTCCCGCGGGCTGGCAGAGCTTACCGCGGGTACGGGAGTAACAGTGAACGCCGTGCTACCGGGCCCCACATCCAGCGAGGGCGTGTCCCAATTCGTGGATGATCTTGCCCAGAGGACTGAGCAGAGCCGCCAGGAGGTGGAAGCCCGCTTCTTCCGCGAAGTACGTCCGAGCTCACTCATCCAGCGCTTCGCCACGGTGGAAGAAGTGGCCAACCTTGTGGCCTATGTGTGCAGCCCACTATCCTCAGCCACCAACGGCGCTGCGCTGCGCGTGGATGGTGGCGTGGTGCGCAGTATCGTGTAGATGGTTTGTCCATGTGAGGCGTTCGCATTTGCGATGATGTTCCTTTCCCCACATGCACGCCTTTCTGGCCCGTTATTTCGAGTTTGAGAAACTGGGCGCCAACCTGCGCACGGAGGTGTTGGCTGGTTGCACCACATTTCTCACGATGGCCTACATCATCTTCGTAAACCCCTCTATCTTGGGGGAAGCCGGGATGCCCGTAGCCGCCGTCACAGCCGCCACTTGCCTGTCAGCGGCCTTTGGCAGCCTGATGATGGGGCTGTTGGCACGGTATCCCATTGCGCTGGCGCCCGGCATGGGGCTGAACGCTTACTTTGCCTATGTCGTCTGCCTTGGAATGGGTGTGCCTTGGCAGACCGCGCTGGGTGCCGTCTTCCTTTCTGGCATTGCCTTTGTGCTGCTCACCCTGGTAGGGGTGCGGCAACTGGTGATCTCAGCCATCCCCACTGAGCTTTATGCGGCGGTTGCTAGCGGCATCGGCCTCTTCATTGCCTTCATTGGTCTACGGAATGCCGGCGTGATTGTGGCCGACAAAGCAACGCTAGTGGCGCTGGGCAATCTTCGCGAACCGGGCACGCTGCTGGCCTTAGGGGGACTCACCCTGATTGCAGTACTGATGGCGCTCCGGGTGCGCGGGGCGATTCTGGCGGGAATTCTCACCACGGCTGGCGCTGGTGCCCTGCTGGGGCTGGTCCCGTGGAATCCCCAACCGTATACGCTGGCGGAGATCTCAGCCACCGCGTTTCAGTTTGACCTCAAGGGCGCGCTATCCCTGGGCCTGCTGGAGGTGATCTTCGTGTTTCTATTTGTTGATCTATTCGATAACATCGGCACCCTGGTGGCCGTCGGCAAGCAGGCCAAACTCTTTGACGGCAGCCAGCGCATTCCCCGCATCCAGAGGATTCTGTACGCTGACGCGGCGGCCACCATCGTCGGCGCCAGCACGGGTACGTCAACCGTTGTCAGCTACATTGAGAGCGCGGCGGGAGTGGCCGCTGGTGGCCGTAGCGGACTCACTGCGGTAGTGGTAGGGCTGCTGTTTCTGGTGGCAATGTTCGTGGCACCCCTGTTTGGCATTATCCCGGTGGCGGCAACGGCGCCGGCCCTGATCATTGTCGGATCGCTCATGATGACTACCGCCGCGGAGATTGAATGGCAGAACCCAGTCATCGCCATTCCAGCTTTCCTCACGATGATCACCATCCCTCTTACGTTCAGCATCGCCAATGGCCTGGCCTTCGGCTTCACCAGCTACGCGCTCATCCGTCTGTGTCTGCCGGGCCGGTGGCAGGTAAACTGGTTAGTCTATGCACTTGCCGCGCTTTTCCTGGCCCGCTTTGTATATCTCGCGAAAGGCGCCTGAACGGGTGGGACTGCTAGCGCTGGTGGCGCTGCTACTGGCAGGCTGTGGCAATCCGCCCGCGAACGCGATTCGCGCGGACCTGCTGGTGCAGGGCGCGGAAATGACCGAACTGGAGCCACTGCTGCAAGGCCTGAAGGATCGGAAGGAAGTACGCATCGGGGCCTGGCATTTCTGGGAAGGCACGATGGAGGATAAGCGCGTCGTGGTGTCGCTTACCGAAGTGGGCCCGATGAACGCGTCGGTGGCTACCACTCTGGGCATTCAACGATGGCAACCGCGGGTGATCCTGAACCAGGGCACTTCGGGCGCGCACGACCCCAGGCTGCAAGTCCACGACATCGTGCTGGGTATCAGGAATGTGGAGTTTGGCGCCTTCAAGACCCTGCCGGCCCGGCGTGGCGAGGGCTCGTCGCTGGAACGCATGCAGCCTACCACCACGAAACTGCGGCTGGGTAAGGTGGATAACCGCGTGCCGTTCCGGGAGTTCCCGGGCAGCATGGACCTGGCCCAGCAGGCGCTGAACGTCAAGTACGAGCATGGCCGCGTGCTTACCGGCGTCGTCGGCAGCGCCCATCAGTGGAACCGTGAGATCGACCGTCTGGAGTGGCTGCGGGCCACCTATCACACGGATACCGAGGACATGGAGAGCGCTTATGTCGCGGCGGTGGCTTACGCCTTCCAGGTTCCCTTCCTGTCCTTCCGGATCGTTTCAGACAATGAATTTCATAGCCCGGAGTTCATCCAGGAAACGGGTAGGGAATGCGCTGAGTTTGTGCGCGACTTCATCCTGGCACTGGACCTGAACAAGGTGGGTCCGGTACAGCACCTTCCAGAGCACGCCGCCCCGCCCAGCGCACAGCCCACAGGGGCAAATGCATCCGCTCCCGCGACTGTAGCACCCTAAGTACAACTGCAATCTGCGCCGCTGCCTTGACACGGCACCCTCACCTCCCATACTGTTCTGGTTCATGTGGGAGCAAAACTATATCCCTGTTGCCGGCAGTCTTCCGGTGTCGGCCACGCTTGCTGCGGTGCCATTGGTGGGCCTGCTGTTGCTGCTGGGGGTTTTCCGCAAACCCTCTTGGGTAGCCGCGCTCACCGGCCTGGCATTGGCCATGGCGGTGGCGCTGTTTGCCTATGGAATGCCCCTGCCGCTGGCCATCTCTTCCACCGCAATGGGCGCTGCCTTCGGCCTGTTCCCTATTGGCTGGATTCTGTTCAACGCCATCCTGCTGTATCAGCTCACTGTGCGCGCCGGGAAGTTTGAGGTGATCAAGCATTCTCTGGGCAACCTTACCGCGGACCGCCGCCTGCAAGCTCTGCTGATTGCCTTCGCCTTTGGGGCCTTCCTTGAGGGTGGAGCGGGCTTCGGCAGCCCGGTAGCCGTTGCCGCGGCGATGCTGGTGGGTCTGGGCTTCACTCCGTTTTATGCCGCCGTGCTGTGCCTGCTGGCGAACACCGCGCCGGTTGCCTTCGGCTCAATCGGAATCCCGGTAATCACGCTGGCAGGAATTACAGGCCTGCCATTGGATCGCCTCAGTGCAGGCGTTGGACGTATCTGCGCCCCGGTATCGGTGTGGATTCCCGCTTACCTGGTGCTGGTGATGAGCGGTGTACGCGGCCTGATGGGAGTTTGGCCGGCAGCCCTGGTTTGCGGCGTAGGCTTCGCGCTGTCGCAGTTCCTGGTGTCGAACTATCTTGGCCCTCAACTTACTGACATCATCGCCGCCCTGGTGACCATCGTTGGCCTGGTGGCACTACTGAAGATGTGGAAGCCGAAGGAGATCCAAACCGGCCTGGACGCTGAGCATGAATCGGACGCCCCCGCGCCTGAGGCGCAGCACCACTCCGGCAGGGAGATTTTCAGCGCCTGGGTGCCCTATCTGCTGCTGGTGGCGTTTGTGCTCACCTGGGGCATTCCCGGGGTGAAGCCTTACCTGGATACGCTCACCTTCCCTTTGGCTTGGCCAGGACTGGACGGCAGTGTACTGCGCGTGGCGCCGCTAGTGGAGAGTCCATCACCCTATCCGGCAATCTTCAAGCTAGACATTCTGGCCGCGTCGGGAACCGCGTGTCTACTGGCCTGCATTGTTGCTGCCGCCTTCCTTGGCATCTCTCCCGCGAAGTTCCTGCAGACGGCGAAGGAGGTAGCGCATCAACTGGCCAAGCCTATGACCACCATCTGTGCCGTTCTGGGGCTTTCCTTCCTGATGAACTACTCCGGCGCCACCATGACGCTTGGCCTCGCCTTCGCTGCTACTGGAGCGCTGTTTCCCTTTTTCAGCGCCTTGTTGGGTTGGCTGGGGGTGTTCCTCACAGGCTCTGACACGGCCGCCAATGCCCTGTTCGGGAACCTGCAGGTAGTGACCGCCGGACAGTTGGGATTGAACCCGGTGCTGATGGCAGCGTCCAATTCCAGTGGCGGCGTGATGGGCAAGATGATCAGCCTGCAGAGCATTGCGGTGGCAGTAGCAGCAGCGGGCATGGCCACCAGCGAGGAATCACGGCTCTTCAGGTACACTTTGCGGCACAGCGTGTTTCTGGCGTCGGCAATCGGGATTGTGGTGATGTTCTACGCCTACGTCATGCCTGCCTGGGCGCCCTAAACAAGGGTTTTCTTTGCCTTAAGGGGCATTTCCGACCACCGGGTCTTGTGGACGACTCAACCGCCCGCATGATAATCTGACGGTTTGCACCCGGTTTGGGTAAGGTCCGCCGGGTGCCTGAGAGTAAGGACGTTCAGGGCCCGGTTTTGCCCTGGGGTTTCAGAAAGTTTGGCATGGATCAACTGCTCGCCCAACTTGGCGCCGTTTTCCTGGGTGCGCTGCCTAGCGCCATCCTGCTGGTTTTTTTATTCCTATATCTGCGGTTAGTTCTGTTCAAGCCCTTAGACCGCATTTTGGCCGAGCGGCATGCCAAAATGGGGGGCCGCGAACTAAAGGCGTCGGAAACCCTGAAACTGGCGGAGCAGAAGCTGCTGGAGTACAACGCTTCGATGCAGGCCGCGCGCACGGAAATCTACACCGGGCAGGAACAACTGCGACGCCGCCTGGAAGCGGAGCGAGACGCCGCCATTGCGTCGGCTACCGAAAAGGCCAAGGCAGACTTTGTGGGCGTCAAGCAGCAACTGGATGCCGAAGTGGCATCGGCCCGCACTGAGGTGGCACGGGAAGCGGACCAACTGGCAGCCAGCGTCACCGCGAAGCTGATTCCTGGAGGCGCGGCATAATGGCGAGGTTTCCGCTTCTTTTCATCCTGTTTCTGGCAGCAGTTCTACTGGTCTGCTCCCCGATGGGCGTGGCCGCCGAAGCGGGCCACGATGACCATGGCGACCACGGTGGCGAGATCGGCGGACCTAACGCTACGCTCTGGAAGACTGTGAACTTCCTGGCGCTGATGGGTATCGCAGCCTATATGTTGCGCGGTAAGGTAGAGCCTTTTTTCGCCGATCGAAATAAGGCAATCGCCAGCGGAATGAGTGACGCCGCGAACCGGGAGCAGCAGGCGCAGACGCGCTTGCGCGAGGTGGAAGCGAAGCTGGCCGGCTTGGAGGCCGAGATTGCCCAGTTGCGAGAGTCAGCCCAAACGGAGATGGTACGCGACCGCGAGCGTGTGGAAGCCGATACCGCACAGGCACTGGCACGAATCCAGGAGCACACCACCCGCGAGATTGCCACTGCTGGTGCGGTGGCAAGAACGCAACTGCGCCACCATGCGGCCGCATTGGCCATGGAACTTGCTGAGCAACAGGTACGCAGCCGGGCAGCCGAACCGGGCATGCAGGACGCTCTCCTGAATGAGGCCCTCCAGCGCTTGTCCCAGACGGATAGTGCCTCACGGAACTTCGCGTCCAGAAATTGAGAACGACCATGGCAGACGTTCTAGCTACCAAATACGCGCGCGCCCTCCTCGATCTGGTGCTTCCCTTAAGCGAGGCAGACCGGGAGGCGGCAGCGGTAGGCCTGCGGAGCTTTCGGGACCTCTACCAGGAATCGCCGGAATTGCGTGGCGCCCTGGACTCGCCTGCAGTGGTGATCGCCGCCCGGCAGCGTGTAATTGAGGAACTCGCCAAGCGAATGCAACTGGGAGATCTGCTACGCCGCTTTCTGCTGGTGGTTGCTGAGCACGGGCGTCTGTCTCTGCTGCCTGGGATGGTAAGCGCTTTTGAGGAATTGATGGATGAGCATGCGGGGAGGGTAACCGCCGATGTCGCTGTGCCGGCCGTGCTATCCCCAACGCAGCAGGCAGAGATTGAGCAACGGCTGACGGCGCTTTCCGGCAAACAGGTACGCGCCCGATTCACGGTGGACCCCTCGCTAATTGGCGGTTTCCGGGCGGCGATTGCCTCCACGGTATACGATGCTTCCCTGCGCGGGCAGTTGGATGCGCTGCGCCACCGCTTTCAATCGGTGGCGTAGACAGACGAAATGAGTTTCATTTCCTGGCGGCAGGGGCGCAACCCGCACCGGCACTAGGGGAACAAAGGCGGAGACGCGATGGCACAGGTACAGGCGGACGAGATTGTCAAAATCCTTCGGGATCAGATTCAGAACTACGACAGCGCGGTAAACGTAGCCGAGGTAGGCTACGTGAAGTCCGTGGGTGACGGAATCGCCCGCGTCTATGGCCTTGAGAAAGCCATGTCGGGGGAGTTGCTGGAGTTCCCGCATGGGGTGTACGGCATCGCGCTGAACCTGGAGGAAGACCAGGTGGGTACCGTGCTGTTGGGTGAAGCCTACGCCATCAAGGAAGGTGATGAAGTGCGCCGCACGGGCCGTATCATGAGCGTCCCCACAGGGCGCGCAATGATTGGTCGCGTGGTGAACGCGCTTGGCCAGCCCATCGATGGCAAGGGACCGATAGAGGCCGAAGAGTTCAGCCCCATTGAGCGCCTTGCCCCCGGCGTGGTGGAACGCCAGCCGGTGGAAGAACCGATGATGACCGGCCTGAAGGCCATCGACTCCATGATTCCAATCGGCCGCGGACAACGCGAGCTGATCATTGGCGACCGCCAGACCGGCAAGACCGCGATCGCGCTGGATACGATCATCAACCAAAAGGGCGGCGACCTCATCTGCATCTACGTCGCCATCGGGCAGAAGCGCTCCACCGTAGCGCAGGTGGTAAAGACGCTGGAAGACGCGGGCGCCATGGAATACAGCGTCGTGGTGGCGGCAACGGCATCCGACCCCTCGCCCATGCAGTATCTGGCGCCCTATGCCGGCTGCGCCATCGGCGAGTACTTCCGTGACCGCGGCCAGCACGCCCTCTGCATCTACGACGACCTTTCCAAGCACGCTGCCGCGTATCGCGAGATCAGCCTGTTGCTACGCCGTCCTCCGGGACGCGAGGCCTACCCTGGCGACGTGTTTTACCTGCACAGCCGCCTTTTAGAGCGTGCCGCCAAGCTGAGCGACGCCAAAGGTGGCGGATCCCTTACCGCCTTACCCTTCATCGAGACCCAAGCGGGCGACGTGTCAGCCTACATCCCCACCAACGTGATTTCCATTACCGACGGCCAGATTTACCTGGAGAGCGACCTGTTCAACTCGAACATCCGCCCGGCGGTGAATGTGGGCCTCTCGGTTAGCCGCGTGGGCGGCAAAGCGCAAATCAAGGCGATGCGGCAGGTGGCGGGCACGCTTCGTTTGGACTTGGCGCAGTACCGCAACCTGGCGGCTTTTGCGCTGTTCAGTTCTGACCTCGACAAGGCATCCCAGCAGCAATTGAACCGTGGCCAGCGTCTGATGGAAGTACTGAAGCAGCCGCAGTTTTCCCCCCTGCCAGCTGAGAAGCAGGTGCTGATTGTCTTCGCAGGCACAAACGGCTACCTCGACGATCTGCCGGTGACCGCTTGCCGTAAGTTTGAAACAGAACTGTACCGTTATGTGGAAACGGCGCACCCGGAGATCTTCCGTGAGATCCGCGAGAAGAAGGCCATCTCCGATGAGTTGCGCGACCGCATCAAGACCGCCCTTGTCGACTTCAAGCAGCGATTCCACGCGGAGGAGCAGCACTAAGCCATGCCCAGCCTGCTTGACTTACGGCGCCGCATCCGCTCTGTAAAGAACACGCAGCAGATTACCCGCGCCATGAAGATCGTCTCCGCGGCGCGGCTGCGGCGCGCACAGGATCGCGTCACGGCAGCGCGGCCGTATGCTAAGGGATTCGGCGAAGTGCTGGAGCAGATTGCCTCCTCGGTACGTGGCGCAGAGGCCGGTGGATTTCAGCACCCGCTTCTGGAAACACGAGAGGAATCGCGGATTCTGGTGTTTGTGGTCAGCTCTGACCGTGGCCTTTGTGGCGCCTACAACGCCAACTTGATTAAGAGTGCGCGCCGCTTTGTAGATGAAAAGGCCCAGTCAGGCATCTCCGTGGATCTGCATACTGTGGGCCGCAAGGGCGATGAGTTCTTCCGCAAGCGGAGTTACTCGATCCGTGATGCCCACATCCAGTTCCTGGCGCATATGACCTACCTGCAGGTGGAGCAAATGGCCCACGAACTCGTAAGGTTCTATGCCGATGGCGAGTACGACGCGGTCTATCTGCTCTACACAGAGTTCCGGTCAGCAGCTTCACAGATCAGCACGCAGAAGAAGTTGTTACCTGTTTCGCTACCTGAAGACGGAGAGACCCCCGAATATCTGTTTGACCAGCCGGCGGAAACGCTGCTAGCCAGCATGCTGAACCAGTATGTGGTGTTAAGCCTCTACCAATCCCTGCTGGAGGCCAACGCTTCAGAACATGGCGCCCGGATGACGGCCATGGATTCGGCCACCCGTAACGCCAGCGATATGATCCAGAAGCTCACCATGCGCCTCAACCGTGTGCGCCAGGCGAGCATTACAACCGAATTGATTGAGGTGGTAAGCGGCGCGCAGGCGCTAGACTAACCGCAACCCGACAGAGACAGGACCGCCCCATGCAAAGCACAACGGAACAAGCAACCGGCAAGGTGATTCAGGTAGCAGGACCCGCCGTGGATCTGCAATTTCCCGAGGGCAATCTGCCGCCCATCTACACTGCCGTAAAGATCACCAGCGAGGGCTTCGACGTCCCGGACCCCATTGAGATTGTCGTGGAAGTGATGCAACACCTGGGCGAAGGCCGCCTTCGGTGCGTATCCATGCAGCCTACTGAGGGCCTGGTACGCGGCTTCAAGGCGATCAGCCTGGGCGGACCCATCACCATCCCCGTGGGTCGCGAAACCCTGGGCAGGGTTCTGAACGTGTTGGGCGAACCGGTGGACGAGAAGGGGCCGGTGAACGCCAAGAGTTTTCTGCCTATTCATCGCGAGGCACCGCTGCTGGAAGAACAATCTACCGACCTCGAAATGTTCGAGACCGGCATCAAGGTGATTGACTTGCTGGAGCCCTACCTGAAGGGCGGCAAGATTGGCCTTTTTGGTGGGGCGGGAGTGGGTAAGACCGTCATCATTCAGGAGCTGATCAACAACCTCGCCATGCACCATGGTGGCGTGTCGGTGTTTGCCGGGGTGGGAGAGCGCACTCGCGAGGGCAACGATCTGATGCTCGAGTTCATTGAGAGCGGCGTGATTGACCCGAACGACTACAACAAGAGCAAGGCCGCACTGATCTATGGCCAGATGACAGAGCCTCCTGGAGCCCGCCTCCGCGTAGGGCTAACCGGCTTAACAGTTGCTGAGCATTTCCGCGACGCCGAAGGCCTGGACGTGCTACTGTTCATCGACAACATCTTCCGCTTCACCCAGGCGGGCTCTGAGGTGTCGGCGTTGCTGGGGCGCATGCCCTCGGCCGTCGGTTACCAGCCCAACCTGGCCACCGAGATGGGCGAACTGCAGGAGCGCATCACCTCCACCAAGGACGGTTCCATCACTTCTGTGCAGGCGATCTACGTGCCAGCCGACGACTACACGGATCCGGCTCCGGCCACCACCTTTGCTCACCTGGATGCAACCACCAACCTGTCGCGGGC
The DNA here is from genome assembly GCA_036821995.1 of Bryobacteraceae bacterium. GTDB lineage: Bacteria > Acidobacteriota > Terriglobia > Bryobacterales > Bryobacteraceae > JACTMJ01. Next base: position 95,118 of record DAISIM010000012.1, on the reverse strand, counting down.
AATCTCTGAGATGGGCATCTACCCGGCGGTGGACCCGCTGGCATCCACCTCGCGCATTCTTGACCCCCGGATCGTGGGTGAAGATCACTACAACACCGCCCAGCAGGTGAAGGGCATCCTGCAACGGTACAAGGATCTGCAGGATATCATCGCCATCCTGGGCATTGACGAACTGTCGGATGAGGATAAGCAGACGGTGGCCCGCGCACGTAAGATCCAGCGCTTCCTGTCGCAGCCTTTCCACGTAGCCGAAGTATTTACGGGACGGCCGGGTAAGTACGTGAAGCTGGAAGACACCATCCGCGGTTTCCGCGAGATCGTAGAGGGCAAGCACGACGACCTTCCGGAACAGGCTTTCTACATGGTGGGGGGCATTGAGGAGGCGGTGGAGCGCGCTGCCCAGTTGGCTGCGGCCTAAAGATTTCCTGACGGGGTTGGCGCTTCCCCCGCCTGCCCCGCGAAGGGACACAACACCATGAAGGATTTGCTTCATCTGCAGGTGATTACGCCAGACCGGCTGGTGCTGGACGAGTATGTGGGCCGTGTGACCCTGCCCGAAACAGATGGCTACGTCACGCTGCTTCCAGGACATGCCGCGCTGGTGGCTGAACTGGGCTCTGGCCAGCTTGAGTTCGAACTCGGTGGCGAAGCCCGCGCGATGGCGGTCTGTGGAGGCTTTCTGCAGGTGCAGGAGAACATCGTGAAGGTGCTGGCAAACTCTGCCTTGGCGGCATCCGAAATCGATATCAACCGCGCCCGGGAAGCGGAGCAACGCGCCCAGCAGCGACTGAACTCCGGTGATCACACTACGGACTACCGCCGTGCCGCCAGCGCCTTACATCGCGCGCAAGCCCGCCTTACAGTCGCCACCAAGCACATGGAGCACTAACCTTCTGCTGGCCTGATTGGTTCCTTACCTAGGGCTCCTGGTTTTTCAGCCAGGTGTCATAGGCATGCCTGCGGGGGCCGGTGTAGCGAATAGTCTCAAAGAACTCCGCCTGGCCAAGCGCGCGCGGGTCGCCTTCCTGTCGCAAAATTTCGGTCATGCGACCTTGCATCTCGCGCTTCAACTGGGCGTAGTTGATATCGGCAGCCAGGTTCTTCAGGCAGTCCGGATCCTCTGACACGTGGTAAAGTTCCTCGGCGGGGCGCTTGCCGAACGAGAGCCGGTAGTATTCGTCAAAGCCGCCCAGCAGAAAGCGCTTCGTCGGGCTATCGTCCACGTTGCGATAGCCCGTTTCCGGGTCGCCGGCCGGCCAGCGCTCCGGGTGATAGTTGCGAATGTAGAGGAAATCACGCGTACGGATGGCGCGCACCGGGTATCCCCAATCATTGGGCCGCCCGAGGTCGTGGCGTTCTTTGCCTGTCAGCATCACATCGCGCGTGGAATCCACGACGCCAGACTTGGGAGACTTCAGCACGTCCAGGAAGCTCTTGCCCGTCATGGTGGGTGCCGCGGCTACGCCCGCCACTTCGCAGAAGGTGGGTGCCAGGTCGCGGAAGTTGATGAAGTCATCCACCTTCCGGCCCGCCTGCACCTGAGAGCCCCAGCGCACCAGCAGTGGGATGTGGAAGCTGTCCTCATAAATCTGACCCTTCACGCGCGGGAAGGGCATGCCGTGGTCACTGGTCACTACAATCAGCGTGTTGTCCAGTTCACTAATCTCCTCCAGCTTCTTCAGCACGCGGCCAAGGTGATGGTCAACCCATTCCACCTCCAGGGCATAATCAAGCAGGTCGCTACGAATTGCCTGATTGTCCGGCCAATACTTGGGGACCGTGACGTCAGCAAGCTTCTTACCGGCACGCAAGCCGGAGCCCTCCTCGTAGGCCCGATGCGGTTCCGTGGTACCCAGCCAGAAGCAGAACGGGGTATCCGCTGGACGCTTAGCGAGAAAGTCCTCGAAGTTGCCTGCGTAGTCGTTGTTGGAGATGCCTGAATAGGGTGGCTTCGACTTACGGCTTTGGAACTCAGTGCCCGCCGGATTGCGCTTCCAGCCCGTGGACTTGTAGTCACCCGGCCCCCAGCCCTTGCCCGTCAGCCCGATGAAGTAACCGGCTTTCTCCAGCACATCCGGATACACCTCAAACTCGTTGGGGAAGATGCTGAAGTGATTGACCACCTCCTTCAATTGCCAAGTGTTACGGCCTGTAAGGATACTGGCGCGGGAAGGGCAACACTTGGGGTTGGACGTGAAACAGTTGGTAAACACCACCCCCTCGCGTGCCATACGATCGACAGCCGGTGTATTGATCCACTTAGCACCAAAGCAACTGGCATGGTCCCGGCCCCAGTCATCAGCGATGAAGAAAAGGATATTGGGGCGCTTGGCGGTCTGTGCGCGCCCCATCGCACCGGTGGCGATGGCTGCGGCGCCAACTGCGCCTCCCCAAAGAAAACTTCGACGGCTTGGCAATGGGATTGGGGGCTTCATGGCGATACGGAACTCCAAGGGCTGACTAGATTCGCAGCCTAGCATATCGCACACTGGCAGTGGGGCAAAACACCAAGGCGCACGGCTCGTTTCAAGACGAGACACCCGTGCGTTGCGCACACCGAACGCCATTGGCATGCACCCTTTCAAGCATTGGCGAGGGGGCTGGGACAATCAGCCCGCGGGGTGCCGCCGTCGCGGTAGCGGCACCCCGCATGGATTAGCGGTCTGCCTCCTCGTCCTCGTCCCTGTCGGCCAACACGCGGCCAAACTGATAGGCACGCACCGGCGCGGGCATCTTCGCCTCCACTCCGTGGATGCTCTGCCAGATGATTTCGTTTAGCGCCCGCATCGGGGTGCGGTCGTAGTCACTGAAGTCCATCTGCAGGGACGCGGCTGCACCGGGCGAGGCCGGCGTGTTCATTTCGTTCAGGTCCCAGGTGGGGGCAAGCTTTGCGTAAGGGGTGAAGTCTGGCTGGTCACGGAACGAATTGTACATGGGCATGGCTGCGGCGTCGAACTGGCTCATGGGACTCAGGCCCAGGATCAGTTCCATCGTCCGCAACATGCTGCTGGTGGTGTAGTGAGTGGAGTCCACCGCCTTGCGTTTAGTGTACGGGCTAACCACCAGCCCTACCGTGCGGCGGGCATCCACGTGATCGCTACCATCCTGGGCATCGTCCTGGATGACGAAGATCGCGGTCTCCTTCCAGTACTTGCTGTTCGAGACGCGCTCTACAATCATGCCCAGCGCAAAGTCGTTGCTGGCGACAGCGGCGCGCGGCGTCGGGGTGCCGGGACGGGTGCCGGTCGTGTGATCCTCGCCCAAACTCATCACAATGTAGTTGGGAAGCCGTTGGGAGGCATCCGCATTGTCGTAGTTCTTCTCGTACTCATCAAACTCCGCAATGAAGGCGCGGGCGTTGTCGGTGTCGCGGAAGCCGGGCAGTTTGAATTTTGGCGCCACGTTTCCCACCAGCGAGCCAAAGCCGGGTGCAGCTTCCACAGTGCCCTCAGCAGTGCTGGGCCGGATGGTGAACTCTCCGTAGCTGCGGTAGGTAAGCCCTTTGCGCAACGCTTGGTCCCAAAGGTAACCCGATGCCGGCTGGAATGCCATTGCCGGTTGTGAGCTGCTATGGCCCCCATAGTTGGCCGGCCACCACTTCTCATTGAAATCAGTCGCATAGGCAGCGTTTGACCACGCGTGCCCATCCACGCTTACCTCGCCATCACAGTAGAGGTTGTCCAGTAGCACAAAGTCTTCAGCTAGTTTGTGGTGGTTGGGCGTCACCTGACGGCCAAAGATGGTAATGCGCGGATCTCCATTACCCTGTGGCAGGTCGCCGAGCACTTGGTCGTAAGTCCGGTTTTCCTTAATGATGTAGATGACGTGCTTGATAGGCGAAGCTTGGCCCACGCGGCTGGGAATGACAGCAGGCGGATTCGCTGGCGCCCGCGGCGTGGTAAGCATTTCGTCGCGATAGGGGCAGTTGGCGTAGGCCTGCCGCGTGAGCGCGGTCAGGTTCTTGCGGATCGCTGCCACCTCTACAATTTGAATGGCACCCTTTTGCAGGCTCTTCACTGACCCCTTACCTGGCCCATCATCCTTCAATGGGCTATGCGGGCCGCGCTCATTGGAGTAGGAGTTTAGGCCCTTGCCGTTGCCGATGAACAGCAGCGCGTCGTCATTGCTAAGGGACAGCGCACTGGGGTACCAGCCGGAGGGCACAAAGCCAAGCACCTCGCTCTCCTTAGCGGACGCTACATTGACCACCGCTACATTGTTGTTATCGGCGTTGGCGACGAATAGCGTTTTTCCATCGCGGGTGAGCGCCAATGCGTTGGGAGTTGAACCCTCCGGCGCATTCGGGTACATCGACGTGCGAATGCGTTCGGCAATGGTGAGCGTACGCGTGTTTACCACCACCACCGTATTCGAGTTCGCACAGGCGACAAACAGGCGGCCGTCCGCGCTGAGGGCCATATCGTTGGGATTGTCATCCACGGCCACGACAGCAGTTACCCGATTTGTGGTGGTGTCAATCACACTCACGGAGTCGCTGGACCAGTTGCTCACGTACAGGGTGTCGCCGTTCGGGGAAATTAGCAACTGGTAGGGCGTCACCTCCGTGGGGATCTTGTGCAAGAGCTTGCGCGACGCGGTGTCAAAGACGGCGACGTAGCCCGGCACGTTCGAGGTTCCACGATGGGCGGCATACAGGAGGGCTTTGGTGGGGTGATGGCGCACTCCCGCCCAGAAGGTCTTGCGTGGATCCTCGTCACCCTCCAGCACAGCCACTGGCTGGTCACTGAGCTTTCCATCGGCATAGCGGAACTCATACACTACGGCACGGCCGGGTTGCGCACGCGACGTGCTGTTGCCGCCTGACACGTAGAGGCGGTCACCCTGGGGATTCCAGGCAAGGCCCAAGAATGCGGAACGCAAGGGAACCCGCTGTAGCGCCTCCCGCGTGCGCGTATCCACCACCACCAGCCCATGGGGATTGAAGCCCCCGTGCAACGCGATCACGACCCGTCCGTCGGGGGAGGCCACTTCATTCAGAATCAGATCTTCGGTGGCCACCATGCTTCCCTGGGGTGTAATCTTCCAGCCGTTTGGCAGGTAGAACCCGTCCTCGGTGGCTTGGGGCTTGGTGGGATTTGCCGTCTGGGCTGTGGCTTGCGGTGCGCCGCTCGAGGCCATCAAGAGTAGAAAAAGGGGGACTGCCAAAAAGATCTTTCGCATGGAATCGCTCAGTTCAGGTTGTCTGCAGGTTCTTCGCATGTGGACCACGGGCCAAACGCGCAGCTCGAGGATATCAGAGGGGAATCACAGACTCATGACAGTGCCGGCAAGAAGTCGCAGGCAGCTACTGGCAGGCTACTTACGGGTGAGCGCCTCACGGGCCTGCCACGCGCGGCGGGCGGCAAGTTCAGGAGTGGCGGCAAGTGCGGTAAGGTGGCCCATCTTGCGGCCGGGGCGCGGTTCGCTTTTCCCGTAGAGGTGGATCTTTACATCGGGGAAGTGCGCGGCGGCTTGCCAGTAAGGCTCTCCAGCCTCCCAGAGGTCGCCCAGCAGGTTTACCATGGCCGCTGGCCGCAACTGCTCCGTTGATCCCAAGGGCAATCCGCATACGGCGCGCAGTTGCTGCTCAAACTGGCTGGTGAGGTTGGCGTCGAAAGTGAAGTGGCCGGAGTTGTGGGTGCGCGGCGCCAGTTCGTTCACCAGCACCGTACCGTCTTCGTGGAGGAACAACTCCACGCAGAGGACGCCCACAACATCCAGGGCTTCCAGGATGCCCTCAGTAATGCGCATGGCTTCCCTGGCCACGGCGTCAGGCACGGAGGCAGGTGCGATGGTGATATCCAGGATATGGTTGCGATGGCGGTTTTCTACCACGCCATAGCTCACCACCTGGCCGCTGAGCCCGCGGGCGGCCACCACGCTAAGTTCCCGTTCGAAGGGGACAAACGCTTCCAGGACAGCAGGCACGCCCTCGTAGGCAGACCAGATCTCATCGATCTCAAACTCAGAATCAATCCGCGCCTGTCCCTTACCGTCGTAGCCAAAGCCAGCCGTCTTTAGAATGCCCCGGCCCCCACAGGCGTGCAGGGCGGAGGCGAGTTCCTGGCGGGAATTCACCGGGTGAAAGGGAGTTACGGGGAAACCCTGGCTGGCCAGGAAGGTCTTCTCCCGCAACCGGTTCTGGGTGATGTGCAGCACATTGCCCGCCGGACGCACCGGGACATAGGCAGCAGCGGCATCGGTCGCTGTAGAGGGCACATTCTCAAACTCGAAGGTGATCACCTGCACCTGCTGGGCGAAGGCACGGATGGCGTCCAGATCGTCGTAAGCTGCCACTACCTCCTCATCAGCCACCTGGCCGGTGGGGGTATCCTGCTCCGGGGAAAAGGTGGCTACACGGTAGCCCATGCGGCGGGCGGCTATGGTGAACATGCGGCCCAGTTGGCCACTGCCCAATACGCCAATCGTGGCGCCAGGAAGAATCACGCTCACTCAGCTTCCTCCACCAGGCGGTCGCTGTCCAGAACGGCTTGGGTTTGCTGTTGACGGAAACGATGGAGTTGCTCGCGTAGAGCTGGGCGGGTGGTGGCCAGGATGGCGACCGCCAGCAGACCCGCGTTGCGCGCCCCCGCCTTCCCAATGGCAAGCGTAGCCACCGGAATGCCACCCGGCATCTGAACAATGGAGAGCAGAGAATCCAGGCCCTGCAAGGCAGCGCTTTGGACAGGCACGCCCAGCACGGGAATTACGGTCTGGGCCGCCACCATACCGGGCAGGTGGGCAGCACCGCCCGCACCGGCGATAATCACCTGAAAGCCGCGCTGCTCAGCTGTGGCGGCAAATTCCGCCATGCGGTCTGGCGTGCGGTGCGCCGAAACCACCCGGCATTCGTGCGTCACACCAAACTCCTCCAGCACCTCATGGGCATGCCGCATGGTTTCCCAATCCGAACAGCTGCCCATGATCACCGCCACCAGCGGCTGGGAGGCTTCCGGAGTGGACATTGGCGCGATCCTTTCCAAAAAGCCCGGAGCGGTTTACGCTCCGGGCTTTTTCTCAAGTGGTTATCTGCAGGCGGCAGCTATTCGCCTTGGCCCAGAGAGTAGCCCTTTTCCCCATCAAAAGTGCAGAGGTTCTCGGTCTTGATAAAGTCAAGGCCGGCATCCATCACCCTTTGCAGCAGGTTGATGATCTGCGTATGCGTTACCGGCCCACCGTTCTCGTTCAGGAACCGGCAGCGCCAGTGGTCCGTGCAGAAGGTTTCCGGGAAACCGTCGGGGTAAACCTTCACGCCTCGGTTGCTGATCATGCGTAGCTTCACGCCATCGCCGTTGACTTTCGTTTCCAGCAGCGCACCCAACTCGTCTGCAGTGCATTCACCCTGGTACACGAACACGTCCACGCCGATGGTTTCCTTTACCGGAGTGGGTAACTGCTTGAGTGGCACCTGCTTCATGGCGCCACCAGAACCGGCGTAGCTGACGGGCTTGAGGTTCAGGGGCTTTTGGCCCAACCGGTCGACGATGGCCTGGGCAAACTCTTTCGTACCCACGGCGTGCGTGCTAACGCCCTCAGCAAAGATATCGTAGGTGTGGACACCGTCCTCAATGGTCTTCAGCCAGGCATTGTGGACGCGCTCCGCCACCTCTGCCTGGCCCAGGTGCACCAGCATCAGGATGGCCCCGTGCAGCAGGCCTGAGGGGTTGGCGAGATTTTGGCCCGCACGGCGAGGCGCAGAACCATGAATCGCCTCAAACATTGCGCAGCCGTCGCCGATATTGGCGCTGCCACCCAATCCGACTGAGCCGGTGATCTGAGCCGCAACGTCAGACAGGATATCGCCATAGAGATTCGGCATCACGATGACATCGAACAACTCAGGGGAATCGGCCAACTTGGCTGCTCCGATATCGACGATCCAGTGCTCCTTCTCCAAATCAGGGTACTCTTCGCCCAATTCATCGAAGACCTTATGGAAGAGGCCATCGGTGAGCTTCATGATGTTGTCTTTGCTGAAGCAGGTGACCTTCTTACGGTTGTTGGCCCGTGCGTACTCAAAAGCGTAGCGGACGATCTTCTCCGTGCCGGGCCGGGTGATGAGCTTCAGGCATTGATAAACCTGGGGGGTCTGCCGGTGCTCAATACCCGCATACAGGTCTTCTTCATTCTCGCGGACAATCACCACATCCATCACGGGATGCTTCGTCTTGATGTAGGGGTGGTAGGAGGCGCAGGGGCGCACATTGGCATACAGGCCAAGAGTCTTGCGGGTGGTGACGTTGAGGCTCTTGAAGCCACCGCCCTGGGGAGTGGTGATGGGTGCTTTCAGGAACACCTTGGTGCGCCGGAGGCTTTCCCAGGCCGAAGGTTCAATTCCGGCGGACAAGCCGCGCTGGTAGACCTTCTCGCCGATTTCGATCACTTCTTTTTCAATTTGGGCGCCCGCGCTTTCGATGATGTGCAGCGAGGCTTCCATGATCTCGGGACCGATACCGTCCCCGTATGCAACCGTGATGGGAGTCTTGTTTGCCATAGAATCTTCAATGGTACGAATGATTTGCCCATCACTGCAAGTTACGGAGAGGGCCGTTGAACCCATTCGGTGAAGCGGATGGCAAGGTTAGGGTTTGGTGTCTTCAAGCATTTGGTACAACTCGCGCTTGGAAAGCCCACGCTCACGGGCAACCTGCTTGATGGCATCCATACGGCTGGCTCCCTTGGCAACTGCCTGGGACACGGCTTCACCGGGCGCCAAATCGCCTGGGCTCTCTGCCAACGCCTCCGGACGGGAAAGTACCAAGGTGAATTCACCACGGATTGAGTCCCGGGCTGCCAGAATACCGGATAGCTCCGCGGCACTACCACGCAGCCATTCTTCATGGAGCTTGGTGAGTTCGCGGGCGGCGCAGAGAGTGCGGCCCGGCATCGAGGCGCGGATGGCATCCAGGGTTTCCACAATCCGGTGCGGCGCTTCATAGAACACCAGAGCAGCATCCAACAGCCGCAATTCTTCAAGCACACGGTCCCGTTGCGTGCGCTTGGCAGGCAGGAATCCGCCAAAGTAGAAATTGCTGCAACCAATGCCGCTGCCGGCGATGGCTGTGAGGAGGGCAGATGCACCCGGTGCCACCTCCACCGCAATATCCGCGTCGATGGCGGCGCGAACCAGGCGGTAGCCGGGGTCAGAGAGAAGCGGGGTGCCCGCATCGGTAACCAGAGCCACCCGAGCGCCACCCTGCATGGCAGCCACCATTCCCTGGGCGCGTTCCGCCTCATTGTGCTCGTGATAGCTCACCATGCGTGTGGTGACGCCCAGGTGTTCCAACAGCTTTCGGGTGTGGCGCGTGTCCTCGCAGGCAACGAGGGTGGCTTCGCGCAGCAGACGAATGGCGCGCAGTGTGATGTCCTCCAAATTGCCGATGGGCGTGGAGACGATAGCCAGTTGTCCGCTCACGAAGTCTTCCTGTTCCTTCCTAGCGTAGCGGTTCCCTACCTACCGCAGAAGAGCGAAGATGCTCCGGGCTTCTTCGGCCACGTAATCCACCTGTACCGTGCGGCCGGCGGGCACCTGCTGCTGAATCACAAGCTTGGCCAGCGGCTGCAGCACCCAACGCTGGATACTACGCTTCAATTCGCGGGCGCCAAAGTCAATGCTGCTACCCGTCTGCAACAGGTATTCGCGGCAGCGGTGCGTGTAGGCCAGGCTGAAGGTCTCCAAGCCCAAACGTGCATCCAGATGGTCCTGCAGTGTGCCCAGCAACTGGTCCAGAATGGCTTCCAGCGTATCGTGGTCTAGTGGCCGGTACGTGAGGAAGTTGTCCACGCGGTTGAGGAACTCCGGACTGAACTGTTTGCGAACTGCAAACATAGCCGCCTCATGCGTCTTGGCATGGTGAGCGGACTCCTGCTTCTGGTCGCCTTGGATGCGCTGGCTCCCCTGAAGAAAGCCCATATGCTGCCGGGATAGCTGCGCCATTTCCTTCGCTCCCAGGTTCGATGAGAGGAAGATGATGGAATTTTCAAAACTCACCGGGTTGTTGTCGCCGGTGCGCAGAAAGCCCTTGTCCAGAATCCCCAGTAGGATGCGAGCCATCGAGGGCGCCGCCTTCTCGATTTCGTCGAACAGCACCACGGAGAGCCTCGAATACTCGCTGGCAACGCTATCCATGCGCTGTTGGGAGAGCACTGCCTGGGTTTCGCGATGGCCCAGGTAGCCGGGAGGCGCCCCCACCAGTTTGGCCACCTCGTGGTCCATCTGGTATTCCCCGCAATCAATGCGCAGCAGGTGCCGGTCATTGCCGTGAAGGGCTTCCGCCACCACCTCCGCGGTTCTGGTTTTGCCCGTTCCCGTGGGCCCAAGCAGCATGAAGATGCCGGCGGGCCTTCCCACCGGGTTTAGGTTGGCCTGGAACATTTCCAGATAGGGCACCACCGCATCCAGCACATGGTCCTGACCCAGCAACCTGCTGCGCAGAAATCCGGCAAGACTGCCGGACGGCTGCGGGATGGTAGATCGTCTTGTCTTGACAGGCAACGTCTGTAACTTCGCCATCGCGTCCCTCGCTTCACAGGAATTCTAGGGAGGTAGTCCGCGATCTCAGACGGGAATGGCAGCAATGAAAAGCCGATTGGCGGGCTTGGCGAAAAAAATTGGGTTTCTATTTGTCCTGAAATGAGGAAATTAGCTCTCGGATCCGGACCGAAGCACGGCCATCTCCATAAATGCCGTGATGCCCGCACGCAAGCGGCTCAGGACGGGCAGAAAACAGGGCAGCGCGACTGGCCTTTAGAATCGATTGCGGGGTGAAACCAGCCAGTTGCGCCACCCCCGCCTTCACGCCCTCCAGACGTTCCGTAACACTCCGAAGCACCACTAACGGCACTCCCAGATAGGGTGCCTCTTCCTGGATTCCACCGGAATCAGTCAACACCAGGTCCGCCCCTTGCAGCAGAGCGATAAACGATACATAGTCTAGTGGACCAGACAGGTGCAGGTGCGGATGCGGATGAAGCAGCGACGCTACGCGCGCGCCCGCCTCAGGATTCGGGTGAAGAGGCACGATCAACTCTACATTCTCTTCGGCCACCAGCGTATTCAGCGCGGCACAGAGGTTCTCCAAGGGCGTTCCGAAGGCCTCACGGCGATGCATAGTGGCCACCACGCGCTTGCGCCCCGCAGGCGGGAAGCTCACCGGCGGGTGCAGTTCACCCAGCCTAAGGCGTTCCAGCACCCATGCCAGGGCATCAATACCCGTGTTTCCGGTAACAGCGATGGCATCGCCGGGAATTCCCTCGCGGCGCAGGTTGTCGGCGGCGCTTGGCGTGGGTGCGCAATGCAAACGGGCCAACCGGGTCACCAGACGCCGGTTCATTTCCTCAGGAAACGGAGATCCACAGTCGCCGGTGCGCAGCCCCGCCTCCACATGCAGTACGGGAATGTGCTGGTAGAACGCTGCTTGGGCCGCACACAGTGTAGTTGCGGTGTCGCCTTGCACCACGACGAGGTCCGGTTTGATGTTCTCCATTAAGGGCGCGAGTTCTTCCAGCAGGCGGGCCGACAAGGAGGCAAGACCTTGGCCATGGCGCATCACCTCAAGATTGGTATCCGCCTGGACGCCGAACACGGCTAGCATCGGCGCTACAAGATCTGCCTGTTGCCCCGTGGAGCAGAGATGGGTGCGAAACGAACCCGAATGCGCGCGCAGTTCCAGCAGAAGCGGCGCCAGCTTAATGGCCTCGGGACGTGTGCCGAGAGCAAACAGCACAGTTTTCAAATGTCGAGCATCCTCGTTAGGGGTTATCCTACACCGGAAATCCAGATTGACTGAGCGCCCGATTCCGGGTTTGGATAATCAGGAATTATTTGTGGCGGTAGGTGATGCGGCCTTTGGTGAGGTCGTAGGGCGACATTTCCAACGTAACGCGATCGCCGGCCAGCACCCGAATGCGGTGGCGGCGAAGCTTTCCGGCCAGGTGGGCCAGAATAACGCGCTCTTCGTCTTGGTCAAGCTGCACACTAAAAAGGCCGCTAGGGAACTTTTCCAGCACCTTTCCGGTTACTTCGATACAATCCTCGCGACTCATCGTCCTCCCAAAGTCTGAACGCTTCGGGAGCAGCAAATTCACTCACCGATAGCGGATGGAACTAACCCGGAACAATCAGGAACTTAAAATCCAGGCGTAGTTTTCATTATAGGGCATCCCCTTGACAAGCCCCAGGCATTTGCGCTGAGCCTGATTGAGAATGCACTACCGATTTGTACTCGATGACCTACCGGAAGAAGTGGGGCCGAAGGAGATCATGGGCGAAGTCTCTTCCGATATCCTGGGGAATCCACAAGTCAGGCAGGGGAATCAGACAACCCGTGCAGCCGCGCCTTCACTACTGTGACCATTACGCCATTGCCTTGCCCGAGGGGCACAAGTTCCCCATGGAGAAGTACCGCCTGGTTCGTGACCGGCTAGCGCCCAGTGGCTGCTTTCGCTTCGAATGCGCCCCCTTCGCGACTGAGCAACAGTTGCTTCGCGTGCATGCCCGAGACTATGTGCGCGCTTTCTTGGATGGATCACTAAGCTCACAGGCTATCCGGCGCATCGGCTTCCCGTGGTCAGACTCGTTGGTGGAACGCACCCTGGCTAGCGTGGGCGGAGCCGTGGCGGCAGCCGAGGACGCGTTCACGCAGGGATTCGGCGGCAACCTTGCAGGGGGCACCCATCATGCCTTTGTGGGAGAGGGATCCGGTTTCTGCGTGTTCAACGATATCGCCGTGGCCATTGAGCACCTCAAGGTGACACGGGGACTGCAACGGGTAGCAGTGGTGGATCTGGACGTACATCAGGGCGACGGTACGGCTGCCATCTACGAGGACGACCCCAGCGTGCTGACCTTCTCCATGCACGGCGCCCACAACTTCCCGTTTCGCAAACAGCGCAGCAAGATCGATGTGGCGCTGCCCAACGGCACAGAGGACGAGGCGTTTCTGGAGGCCCTGGCCGCTACCATGCCCCAGGTACTGGATTTTGAACCGGAGTTGGTTTTCTTCCAGGCCGGCGTGGACGGGCTACGCGAGGACAAGCTGGGCAAACTGGCGTTGACCCCTGCCGGGCTGCAGTTGCGGAACCGCTTCGTGCTGGAGACATGCCGGGACCACGACCTCCCGGTGGCAATCTGCATGGGAGGCGGCTACTCTCTGCCGATCATCCACAGCGTGGAAGCCCATGCCCAGGTCTTCCTTGACGCGGCGGCGGTGTTCCTGGAAACGACCCTGCCCACGACGGAGCAGATGGCTTAGCCCGATAGCTCTTGCCGCTCACACCAAAAACACTCGCCACACCGTTACCACGAGGGCGTGGGTCACCATGGCTCCCCGGATGCCGCCGGCGCGCTGGAAAACCCAGCCGTAGCCTGCATGAGCGAGCGTTGCCAGCAACGCAAACTTCCAATTGGGAAACTCGCGGAAGGGCAGATGGAGCAAGCCACTCAAGAGGCTGGTAGCAACCAGTCCAGCCGGGAAGGATTTCAGCCAGTCCACCAGCCACTGCTGCAGAAGGCCACGCAGGAAAAACTCCTCGCTGAGGGCCACCACCCAGAAGATGCCGAAGAAGGTGCCCACGGAAATTGCCGCAACCTGCGGCCAGGGGCGGGTGATCTCACGCAGGGCAAAGAAGTCCAGCGCCCAGCCTAAGGCAAGCAGTACGGGAAAGAGGATCGCGAAGCCCGTCGCGCCCATTCGCCATTCCCGGAATGTTGGCCACCAGCCGAAGCCAACGCCCGGCATCTGGCGCAGCAGTAGAGCAGCGGCAATCGCGAGCCGGATCCATAGGATGCGTCCGAGGAACTCAGCCTGCAGTTTCGGTGCGGCGTCAGGGTAGATCTCCTTGAATACCCCGCCCAGAGTCACCACTGCAACCAACGTCAGGAATCCCAAGTCGCGCACCCTCCCGGGGGGCAACAGTACATACCAGAACGCAAGCGCCAAGCATAGCCCGGCGAGCATGCCGGCTGACCGGACTGAGAATAGTCCCACACCCAGGGTGTAGATCAGGAACGGTAAAGTCGCGGAGACGGCAAGCCCACTGGCAAGCTGGAGAGGCGGAAAACTGCGGATGAGTGCGGAACGAACTCTTTCCCAGCCCAGTGGCACGAAGAAAAACAGTTCCACACAGGCCGCCAAAAAGAATGGAATTCGGACCGCGTTCGGGATATGCTGGGGCAACAGGAATGCGGCTGCCGCCGCGGCTGCCAGCCAGATTACGGCGATCGCGGCCCATGCGCTTCCGGGTAAGCGAAAGACATCGCTTGCTAAACGGATGGCATTGCCGATGTGGCGGCGAGAGGAAGGCATGCGTCGATACGCGCCCATCTTAGCATTGGCGGGTCTGACGGCCCTGATGTTGGGCCTGCCCCTGGCGATCGCGCACGCGCAGCCGTTGGCTTCCGGCCCACGTCCACCGCGGGACCTGGCCAAGAGGGTAGCCCGGAATGAGAGCTTCATCCGCGCCATGCGCGACCAGTACACCTTCCGCCAGCGCTTCCAGTTTGAGGAACTCAGCACAGGCGGCCAGCGGATGGGGGTCTACCAGGAAGAGCGGGAAGTGGTGTTCTCGCCTGATAAGGGCCGCGATGAAGTGCTGGCCAAGCTGCCCTCAAACTCTCTGAAGCGTATCCGGCTGACGGACGAAGACTTCCACGATGTCCGTGAGATTCAGAACTTCCTGTTTACTGAGGACGTGCTGTGGCTGTACCAGATCCGCTTCCAGGGTGAGGAACAGGTAGAGGGCGAGCCCTGTTGGGTGATGCGCGTAAGCCCCCGGAATCTGCTGGACGGTATGCGCTTCTTTGAGGGTGTGCTGTGGGTGAGCAAAACCGACGAGGAGATTGTGCAGGCCAGTGGGCATGCAGTTCCGGAGATCCGGACAACGCAGCATGAAAACCTGTTCCCAGCCTTTACCACCATCCGCCAGCGGATTGACGGCCACTGGATGCCCGTGCGCACCGTAGCTGACGACAACCTGAATTACAGCAGCGGACGGCAGCGCGTGCGGTTGCAGGTGCATTTCGCTGACTATCGGCGCTTTGGCGCAGACAGCTCTATCGCCTTTGGAAGTCCGGTGCCGGAAACAGCCGCTTCGCCACCGCAGCCCGAGGAGCCACCGCAGCCCTAGAAGAATGGCTCGAGGGACAGGTCAACCGCCGCGGTGAACCAACCAGAGCTGACGCCGGGAGAGCAGAGTCTCAGTATCCTTTGAGGAGGCCAAGGCATGCCACGCAACAATTTGCAGATTACGCTGGCGCACCGTCCAGATGCATTGCCCATGGAAACGGACTTCGCCATGGTGGAGTTGCCCGCACCCGAAGCAGCTGACAACCAATTTCTGGTGCGCGTGCTGTACCTGTCGCTGGATCCGTATATGAGGGGCTGGATGCGGGAGAAGCCGGGATATACCGCCCCCATGCCCTTGGGCTCGGTAATGCCAGGTGGAGTGGTGGGGGTGGTAGAGGACTCTAGGCACCCCGGTTTTCAGCCCGGCGACGTGGTGGAAGGGATGCTGGGCTGGCAGCGCTACGGGGTGACCGATGGTACGGGCTTCCGCAAGGTAGATCCTTCCCTGGCGCCTATATCGACCGCGTTGGGCCTGCTGGGTATGCCCGGCCTGACGGCTTACTTCGGGATGACTACCATCGCCCAAACGAAGCCCGGCGAGAGGGTATTCGTCTCCGGCGCCGCGGGTGCAGTAGGTTCCGTGGCAGGCCAGATTGGCAAGATCCTTGGATGCAGCGTGGCGGGCAGCGCAGGCGCCGACAGTAAGGTGCGGCACCTTGTGGACGACCTAGGTTTTGATGGTGCCTTCAACTATCGCGGGAGGGCGGATTATCCGGAATTGCTACGGCAGGTGTGTCCAGAGGGCATTGATGTGTATTTCGACAACGTGGGCGGCGCGATGACGGATGCGGTGGTGGCCCACATGAACCTGCGCGGGCGCATTGCCGTGTGTGGCCAGATTTCGCAGTACAACCTACAGGAGGCCGAGATGGGTCCGCGCTGGCTCTTCCAGACTATCGCCAAACGGCTGCGGATTGAGGGCTTTCTGATCTTCGACTTCGCCCCACAGATTCCGGAGGCCTTGGCGCAGATGGCAGCATGGTATCGGGAAGGCCGTTTCCAGTACCGGGAAACCATCGCCGAGGGCTTGGAGCAGGCACCTGCGGCGTTCATCGGCATGCTCACCGGACGCAACCTCGGCAAGCAACTGGTGAAGGTAAGCGATCTCTAGGCGGCGCCAGCAGAGTGTAGCTTCCATATAATGACGGGATGCTACAGCGCTATCTGTATCTGTGTGTGAGCATCTGTTTGCTGGTGACGTGGTCGCCCGGACAGGAGGCGGACGGGGAGCGCCAGGCTTTTGAGCGGATGCTGGCTTCCAAGCAGGAGTTTCGTACTTCGCTGGAAAGGGAGGCACAGCGGATTACGCGCGCAGCCACTGACGAACTGGCTGACCCTGTGCGCTGGGAAGCGGTGCGTGCTCAACGCCTGGAGGAGATGCGCGACATGCTGGGACTACTGCCCTGGCCTGCGCGGACGCCGCTGAACGTGCGCGTAACGGGCGTGCTGGACAAGGGTAGCTACCTCATTGAGAAGATCGCCTTTGAGAGCATGCCGCGGGTTTACGTCAGCGGCAACCTGTATCTGCCCAAGAACCAGTCCAGGCCCGTGCCGGCCATCATTTACGTCTGCGGACATTCGTATTCGCCACACGGCGACAAAGCGCAGTATCAACGGCATGGAATCTCGCTGGCCAAGAACGGCTACGCGACATTCATCCTGGATTCCATCCAGATTGCCGAGACCTTCGCGCTGCACCACGGGGTGTACTCCCAGGAGATGTTTGATTGGTACGCCCGTGGCTACACACCGGCTGGCGTGGAGGTGTGGAATGCGATGCGGGCCATTGACTACCTGGAGACGAGGGCAGAGGTGGACTCCAGCCGCGTTGGCATGACCGGGCGCTCCGGCGGGGCGGCGATGAGCTTCTTCACCGCCGCGGTAGACCCTCGCGTGAAAGTGACGGTGCCCGTCATGGGCATCAGCACCTACGCAGCCAACCTGAAGCACGACACCCAGCGGGGACACTGCGACTGCATGTTCTGCATCAACACCTACAAGCACGACATGCTGCACCAGGGCGCGCTGATTGCGCCGCGTCCGCTGCTGATGGCGCATGGAGTAAAGGACAATTTGTTCCCAGTGGAAGGCTACAAGGAGTTTGAGCGGGTGGTGGGCAGCCTGTATGCGGGCTACGGGCAGGCCACAAAGTTCCGCAACATTGAAGTGGATACGGGTCACCAGGATTCTGACTTCCTCCGCGAGGAGGCCATCCGATTCTTCGACGAGCATCTGATGGGGATCCCTAAGCGTCCGCTTGACATGGACTACAGCAACGCTGACCCTGCAACGTTAGCCGTGTTCGACGGGCGTCCACCGGCTGACGCAGAGAACTACCGTATCCACGAGACCTTTACCACACGGCCGCCGTCTGGTGAGTTCGCATCATTAGCCGCATGGCGGCACCGGCGCACGGAACTGATGGGAGCACTCAACAAGCTGCTGCCCTTTTCCGATAGCGATCCGCTGCCCCGCATGGATGTCCACAAGCGGCGGAAGGCGGATGGCAAATCGCCGGTGCTGGTGTATATTGCTTCGGATGGCGAGGATACGCGGTACCACAATCTGGTGCTATCGGGCGCACATTCCCGCGATGAGGTCATCCGGGTGGTGGTTTGGCCACGTGGCGTGCAGGAAGTACCCTGGCCGCGTATTTTCGTGCGGGACGCGCTGCGCAATGCAATGCACGTGGGAGAAACTCCGGACTCACTGCGGTTACGTGATGTACGCCGGGCGCTGCGGCACATTGCCGGAGTGCCTGAGGCCGATGCCGCGCGGATTACCATCGCCGGTCGGGGAAGTGCGGGAATTCTGGGACTGTATGCGGCCATCCTGGAGCCGCAGGTTGAGCAGGTGATCCTGATGGACGCGCCAGTAAGCCACCGCGAGGGTCCTCTCTTTCTGAACATCCTGCGGCATACTGACTTGCCGGAAGCAGCGGCGCTGCTGGCTCCGCGGAGGTTGCTCTTCTATGGGCAGATGCCCCCGGCCTACCGTTACACCAGCCACGTCTACGCATTGCATGAGGAACCAGGCAAGGTGGGGGTGACTATGCACCTGCACTTCGCCGCGGCCGGGCAACATGGACACGGCATGGCCAGCGGATGGTAACGGTGCCGCGCCCGGGACGGACAGACTTTGCCATCATAAGTGGAGGCCGAAAGGCGCATAGGAGCAGCACAGCATGAGCAAGCACCAGAACTACATCGCGGGCGAGTGGACCAATTCCGGAGAGTATCAGCAGAACTTGAACCCCTCTGACTTGAGTGATGTGGTGGGGGAGTACGCGAGGGCCGACGCGGCGGCGGCGCAACGTGCAGTGGATGCGGCGGCGGAGGCCTTCGGCACCTGGCAGCATGCCGGCATCCAGCAGAGGGCTGACATCCTGGACAAGGTAGGCTCGGCCATCATTGCGCGGAAGGAAGAGTATGGGCGGCTACTGTCGCGCGAAGAGGGAAAGACACTGGCCGAAGGGATTGGCGAGGCCAACCGGGCGGGGCAGATCTTCAAGTATTTCGCAGGCGAGGCATTGCGTGTGCAGGGCGAGAAACTGGCGTCGGTGCGGCCAGGCATTGAGGTTGAGCTAACGCGCGAGCCCGTGGGCGTCGTAGGGATCATCACGCCCTGGAACTTCCCCATCGCCATCCCCGCGTGGAAAATCGCACCCGCATTGGCTTTCGGCAACTGCGTGGTGTTCAAGCCGGCTGATCTGGTGCCGGGCTGCGGATGGGCGATCGCGGAACTGCTGCATGAGGCAGGCATCCCCAAAGGCGTGTTCAATCTGGTGATGGGACGCGGCTCCGTGGTGGGCCAGGCGATGATTGGATCTCCGCATGTGCAGGCAATCACCTTTACGGGCTCTGTGGATACGGGCCGGGCGATTGCGGTGCAGTGCGCGCAGGCAGGCAAGAAGGTGCAACTGGAAATGGGCGGCAAGAACCCGCTGGTGGTGCTGGATGATGCTGACCTGAAAGTGGCAGTGAACTGTGCCATCCAAGGCGCCTTTTACTCGACCGGTCAGCGCTGCACGGCATCCAGCCGGCTGATCGTCACCGAAGGCATCCACGACGCCTTCGTGGCTTCCATGAAGGAGGCGATGGCGAAGCTGGTAGTGGGCGATGCGCTGAGGCCAGAAACCCAGATTGGCCCGGTGGTGGATGCGTCACAACTGGAGCAGGATCTGCGCTACACCAAGATCGCTTCCGAGGAAGGCGCCGAAGTCATCGGTGGGCGGACCGTGGGTCGTGAAACCCAGGGTTACTTCCTGGAGCCGGCGCTGTTTGTAGGCACCCACAACAACATGCGTATCAACCGCGAGGAGATCTTCGGGCCTAGCGCCAGCGTGATCCGCGTGAAGGATTACGAGGAGGCGCTAACCGTAGCCAACGACACCGAGTTTGGCCTCTGCGCGGGCATCTGCACGCAGAGCCTGAAGCACGCCAGCCACTTCAAACGGAACGCCCAGGCGGGTATGGTAATGGTGAACCTGCCCACGGCAGGCGTGGATTACCACGTGCCCTTCGGAGGGCGGAAGGGCTCCAGCTACGGCCCACGCGAGCAAGGCCGGTACGCGGCGGAGTTTTACACTACAGTGAAAACTGCCTACCTGGCGCCCTGACGGCGGTCATACCCAAGAAGGCCGTGAGAGCGGAAGAGGCTAAGGGCGCAGGCGGTTCTCGAACCAGATGACGTTTTCGCTGGCTTGGCCAGAGACCACCAGGTCAAGGTCGCCGTCGCGGTCCATGTCTGCGAGACGAACATCGTAAGCGGCCTGATTGCTGCCAATGACGTGGCGGGTGAAGCCGCCCTTACCATCGTTTTCGTACCAGACAGCAAGCTGGCTATCTTTGGCACATGTGGCTGCGTCGATGTCGCCATCGCCATCAAGATCGCCGATAGCCAAAGCGTGGGGGCCGATGAGATCGGCGTCGATTTCGTGCGGCGTCCAATGGGGCGCCTCAAACCACAGGACGCCTTTGCCATGGCCGCGCGTGGCAATAAAGTCCAGCTTGCCATTCCCGTTCACATCGGCGGGCAGAATGTTGGTGGCGCCCAGTTGGCCTTGGGCGATCCAGTGCCGCTTCCATGGCTGAGTGGGATTGGCAGGCTGTTCCCACCAGGCGAACCAGTTGCCCTCCGGGACATCCTTGCCTGCGGATGCAATGTCCTGGCGGCCGTCGCCGTTGATATCGCCGATGCCGAAGTAGTGGCTGAGTCCCGGGGCGTCACGGTTCGCGAAGATGTGACGGACGAAGCGGGCGCGGCCCTGTTCCCGCACCAGTTTGAACCAAGCCAGTGAGTTGGGAAACTGCCCGTTTGGTTGGGCGCTGTTGGCGATAAGGTCAGGCACCCCGTCGCCATCGACATCGCCTACCAGCAGGCCGTGGATGCCGTTGACGCCGCCCTTCTCGAAGTTGTCGATCTCGTGATAGGTCCAGGGATCCATGAAGGGGTTGGCGGGGTGCTCCAACCAGAAGATGAGGCCGGGTGAGTAGCGCGCAGCCACGAAGTCAAGGTCCCCATCGCCATCCACGTCCATGAGTTCCGAGGCAAACAGACCGCCCACGCCTTCGTGAAGGACGCGCTTGGTGCCTTTGGCGTCGCCGGCGAGAAGGTAAGTTTCGCTGTTACCGCTGACAATGATGTCCAGACGGGGGCTGCCGGTGATGTCGCCCGCCACAATGGTGTGGTTGGCGAAGCCACTGGCCACGCGATGGGCCACCCATTTGGGCTTCGCTTCGTTCCAGTAGATCCGCGCGTTCCCCGTAGCGCGGCCAACAGCGACGATTTCGGGCAGGCCATCCCCGTTGAGGTCACCTACGGCAATGTCTTCGGTAGCCATCTCGCGGTCAATGATCTGCTTCTGCCAGGTGTCATCGGGCTGCAGGTGGTACAGCGCCACTCCATAGCTGCCTTTGCGCCAACCGGCAATGAGCTCGTCCACGCCATCGCCATCCAGGTCGGCCCAGGCAACGGCGTGTCCTTCTTCAAGCAACTCATCCAGGACCTCGCGCCGCCAGGGTAATTGGCGGGTCTCCCGGTAGACCACCAGTCCGTTGCCATGCCAGGGCTGGATCGTGGCTGCCACGCGCGTGCCGCCCAGTAACCCGAACTTCACTTCGCCGGGGTTGCCCTGCCCCAGGATATCCTGCTGCCACTTTCCATCCAGGTTACGCCGGTGAAGATGGAGCCCTTCGCGGGCGGCGCTGGCGAAGGCCTCCGCAGGATGGTTCTTCCAAGTAAGCGGGGCAAGGTTGTGCATGACATGCAGCGAGTTGGTGGCCACCTCCTCGCGCCAAGGCTGGGTTTCGGGCTGCGCGGGAGGGGTGAGCACAAGGAGGCGTAGTGGCTCATCGGCAGGATTGTCACCCAGGGCACGGCCGTGCAGTGGAGCCACCAGAAGTTCCGGTTTACCGTCGCCGCTGACATCGGCCCAGCGCATGCGGTGGGTGGTGGGCTCCTCCGTGATGGGGAAAGCCTTCCACAGGGCGCGTCCGGTGGGTTCTGAGCGGCGCATCCACTGGATGACCCCGCCCGTCTTGCGATCGGCCGGACGCCACGAGGAGCCTACGGCGAAATCGAGCTTGCCGTCGCCATCGATATCCTGGGCAGCAAGGCAGACGTAGTTCTTGGCCATCGTGTCATCGGCCAGAGTGTGCATCCGCCACGTGGGATTCTCAAACCAGACGATGCGGTGTTCCTGGGCGGCGACGATGTCCGGCTTACCATCGTGGTTGACGTCCTCGATCAGGACGGCCATGAAGGTGCTGGACTTGCCCAGTAGTTCCTGAACCCGGAATGGCTGCGCGGAGAGCAACCCAGCAAACAGCAGCCCAATTACGAAACGAACCCAGTGACTCGGCATGCGCCTATGCTATCGCGGTGGGTCGGCCGGAGTGTGTATGCTTTGCCCTTCCGCAGGAGCCAAACTCAACCAAAGTCTCGCCGCGGCCCGCTATGGCTTCCTGGCGCGTTCGAGGGCGTAGTTGAGGCTGGCGGCGGGGACATCCCACTTGGTAGCACCACGGTTGCCCAGGAAGCCGATGTCCTTGAAGCCCTCGCGAGTTGTGAAGTAGCCGTCGACGATCATGCGGCGGGCCAGGACGAAGAACTCAATGCCGGGGGCGAGCTCAGGGGTCTCGTTCTTCTTGTAGGCGATCAGTTCCAACAGTTCGGTTTGTTGCGCCTCACTGGACGAAACGAACTTGGCCTGGTAGCGGCGGGTACTGATGCCGTCCAGCCATTGGAGCCCACCGGTGTAGGCCATGGCAATTTCGGGGGCCTTACTGCAGATGAGGTCAATGAACTGATGGGCGCCCACTGTGGCGGCGCTGGGTCCGCGCTCGTCAGCGGGGATTACGAGTTCGGCCAGGCGCTGCATGGTAGCCATTTCGTGAGCATTGAAGAACTTGGCCTGGTAGGTGCCAGATGCCTGTTTTTCCGCGGATACCTGATGGTGCGCGTGTTGCTGGGCGTCCAGGGAAGCCGCCCCGGCGGAGACGACGCTGGCCACGGTGAGCCCATGGAAGAAATTGCGGCGCGACAGGTCGCCACGGGACTGGCCCTGAATCTCCAGGCGGGCTTCCGGCTGTGGGGGGGGGTGATTAGACATTGCCTTTCTTCATCTCCTCTGCCAGGTAGTCGGACGCGCGCCAGGCCAGGGCGCAGATGGTGAGCGTGGGGTTCTTGTCAGGATTACTGACAAAGGGTGCTGCATCGGCCACGAAGAGGTTCTTCACTTCGTGAGCCTGATTGTACTTGTTGAGGGCAGAGGTCTTGGGATCGGCCCCCATGCGGACGGTACCCAATTCATGGATGATGGCGCCGGGTACAGAAATGGTGGGGGTTTCGAGGTCGGGTTTGCGCGCGCCCAGCAGCTTGCCGCCCATGCGGTCAAAGATCTCAGCGAAGGTCTGCTCCATGTGACGGGCCTGGCGGAGTTCGCTTTCGCCCCACTCGAAATGGAAACGAAGAACGGGGATGCCCCAACGGTCAACGACTTGGGGGTCAATGTCGCAGAAGCTCTTCTCGTTGGGGATCATCTCACCTCGGCCGCTGAGGCCGACGTAGCAGCCGTACTCTCGCCGGATGGCGTCTTTGAGGCCCTTGCCGAAGCCTTCATTGCGGGTGCACGTGCCGTTGAAGGCGCCCAAGGTGGGCATGTTGTAACCACCGCCGATTTCCACGTGGTATCCCCGAGGGAAGTCCTTCTTCTTGTCATCCAAGCCCCACCAGGGAATGTAGAGGTGGCCGCCACCCATGCCGTCGGTATCGTACTTGGGCATGCCTTCGAGGGAGGGCACATAGCCCCCCATATCCCGGCCGACGGAATCCATGAGGTAGCGCCCGACGACGCCGGAGCCGTTGGCGAGGCCGTTAGGATGGCGGGCGGACCTGGAGTTCAGTAGCAGGCGGGCAGACTCGCAGGCGCTAGCCGCCACTACGCAGACACGGCAGTGGATGGTACGCTCCTCGCGGGTTTCGGTGTCGATATAAGAGACCGCCTTCACCAGACCCTTGTCGTCGGTGATCAGCTCGCGCACCATGGCATTGCAGATCACGTTGAGGTTCCCGGTCTTCATCGCGGGGAAGATGTCTACCTGGCTGGAGGAATAGTTGGACGCCGTAATGCAACCGCGCCCGCATTGGCCGCAATAGTGGCAGGCAGCGCGGCCATTGTGGTTCTTGGTGATGATGGCCAGGCGGGCGGGGATGGCCTTGATTCCCATGGGGGCGGCTGCGTCGCGAACGAGGCGTTCGTGCACCCGAGGGGGCGGGCACTGCATGAACCTGCCGTCGGGTGCGGTGCGGATACCCTCCTGGCTACCGGTGACGCCGATGAACTGCTCAGCGAGATCATAGTAAGGGGCCACTTCGTCATAGGTGATGGGCCAATCCCACCCGAGGCCGTCGAAGCTGCGCGGTTTGAAGTCGTAATCGCTAAAACGCAAGGTAATGCGGCCGTAATGGTTGGTGCGACCGCCCAGGATGCGGGAACGAAACCATCGGAAGTTGGTGCCAGGAGCGGTGGTGTAGGGTTCACCCTCCATGTCCCAGTAGCCGTTGGGAGCGGCGAAGTAGCCCCACTGCATTTTGCCTGTGTAGAACTCAGCAGCCTCGCCCGCGCCGCGGTGGTCGTAGTCGTAGGGGGTCTTGTGCTCCTTGTAGTCCTTCACAGGATTGAGCATCCGGCCAGCTTCGAGCATGGTGACCTTGATCCCTTTGTTGGCCAGCACGCGGGCAACGGTTCCGCCACCAGCCCCGGAGCCAATCACCACCACGTCATGAACCTGCGGGCTGCGCTGCACCTGAGACATATACCGATTGAAGCATAGATGTCCGGATTGCGAAACGAACTCGGTTTTCGAAACGAACTCATTCTGCGGCTTGCGCTCGCCTTGAGGAACGAACTCGTTTTGCGAAACGAACTTGCTCTACGGAACGAACTGCCAGTTGGGGGCTGGACCAATAAAAAAAGGGGACCCCGCCGAAGCGGAGTCCCCTAGACCACTCCCCTAGACCACAAGGAGCCAATTTACTTTGCGAAAGATCCATGCAGACCTTGGCCAGGGTCATGCGACCGAGGCCAAGTGTTTAGAAGCCGTAGGCAGCATCCATCGCCAAAGGGCTAGACGCCCGCAGCCTGGAAGATACCCAATCGATTGAATACAGCCACCACACGAGTGACGATGCCAACCACCAGACGCATGACGGAATCGCGGGAGTAGTCCTCGCGGAGCCCGTCGGCGATGCTTGCGTAAACTTCCTCCACGACACCCGTGACGAGGTTCAGCTTCTCCGCCCCAGACTTGGGCAAGGAGATATGGGCTTCCGCGGCCTTAACAGCGGCGAGAATTGCCGGGAACAACTGCAGACCCAACAAGATATATTTCACAGAGACTCCACTTTCTTTGGCAGGCAAATGGAACGGGCCCGGCCGCTTCCCTGGAACAGCGCTGGTGAGCGCGCACCGGGGAAGCAGCCGGACCCACGGGGCCGCAACAAGGAGAACGCAAGGCCGGACCGCCACCACCCCGCCAAGATTGGCGGCGGTCCGGACCCTGCAGGCTGCTGGACCAAATTCCACAGCAGCCTCTTCGGGCGAGCGCCACAAAACCAACGGAATCGCTCGCCCGGCCCAGCAAGCCGCCATTCCCCCCGCGGCTCACTTCGCACCAAGCATACGCATGTGCCTAAGCTGAACCCGGCGCTGAGAAAAGCAAATTGTTGAAAGAAATAGGGAAATAATTCTCAAAGTCGTCAACCACTGGAGAGAAGAACTGCGGAGTGGGAAGAAATCGGGGTTACGCGGCGGTGATGGGGCAAGAATTCGCTTGTGAATGGGTGCGATGGTGACCGAGAGGAAGAATCTGACCGACAGAGAGAAGCCCGCCCGGGAATGCCGGACGGGCTTGGGTTAGCGGGAATCGGATAGTGCAGGTTGACGGACGTTAGACGTCAGGGCTCACTGATCCTGTGGAGGGTGCATTTGCACCAGGACCCGGGCCGCCGGGACCGCGACGACCGCGGCGGGGGCGGTTCTCAAAATCCTCACGAAGCTCCGCCAGCTTGGCGCGCTGTTCCGCGGTAAGCACCTGGTTATGAATGTACGAACGGGCCTTGAGCGAGATGGCCTGGAGCAGGCCGGCGATGCGGCCGGATTCGACAGCCAACTGATCGAGAGTGGCCTCGCTCGCATTGGTTTGGATGGCATCGTGGATCTGCTTGCGCAGTTCCTGACTTTGCTGGCGAAGGGGTTTTGCCTCTTCGGCGGCGGCCTGCAACCGCTCGCGGATTGCGGTCTTCTGTGCGTCGGTAAGCTCCAGCAGGCGAGCCAACATGGGACTCATGAGTCCAGCACCGGCCATGCCAGCACCGGCCATGCCCGGCCCGGCACCTTCTGGGGGGCCACCAAGGCCGCGTCCTCCGCGGGGGCCTTGCGCCAAACCAAGCAAGCTGACCAGCGCCAGCGACAGGCCAAGAATCAAACTACGCTTCATCAACATTTCGTTCACCTCAATTTGCGATATCCGGCGGATGCCGGAGTGCCCAGCCGATCCGGGCCGGCATCCGGGAACCGGGCAGTCAGAGATGAAAACCCCTCACCTGGAGGAAAGTTGCGCGGCTGCGTGAAGAATTCGCGGCGCGGTCTGTAGCCTACAGGCCAGAGCGGGTTTCCAGACCATCCACCTTCTTACGCAGTTCGGCAACCTGCTCGCGCAGCTTGTCGATACGGGAAAGGTTCGCCAGTTGCTTGAGGTACTCCTTCAAGGGGCGTGCAGGGGTTCCCCAAACAACCTCACCGGCACGAATGACCTTGGAGGTAAGGACGCCACAGCCAGAGCCGAGGGTAGCCCGCGTCTCAATGCGGACCTTGTCGCCGATGCCCACCTGTCCACCGATGACGGCGTAATCCTCGACGACCACACCACCGGAGAAGCCGGTTTGCGCGGCGACGACGACGTGCTTACCGATGCGGCAGTTGTGGCCGACGTGAACCATGTTGTCAATCTTGGTGCCTTCGCCGATCCAGGTGACACCCAGGGCGGCGCGATCGACACAGGTGTTGGCCCCGAGTTCGACGCCGCTTTCAAGCACGACGCGGCCTACCTGGGGAAACTGCTCGTAGTGCCCTTCCGTCATGACGAAGCCAAAACCATCAGCACCCACGACAACGCCGGCGTGGAGAACAACGGAATCACCCAGTTCCACGTCGTCGTAGAGTGTGACGTTCGGATGGATGGTGCAATGACGCCCAATGACGACGCGCTCGCCAATCACGCTGCCGGGTCCTACCCGGGTGAAGGCTCCCACGATACTGCCAGCGCCGACGACGACTCCGGGGCCGAGGTGAACGCCATCCCCGAGGGTGGCATCTTCGGCCACGAAAGCCGTGGGATGGACGCCAGCGGTTGCGGCAGGGCGGGGGTGGAAGATGCGCACGCAGCGTGCGAAATCCGTGCGGGGGGCGCGGGAGCGGATGACGGTGCGTTGCTCCAGGTTCGGATAGTCCAGTGGAACAATCAGGCAACCCGCAGCAGATCGGGGCGCAGCCTCAGCGGCCTTGCGGGAGCCCACAAAAGATATGTCGGTGGCCCCAGCGACACTAAGCTCAGCGACACCAGCCAGCTGCCTTTCGCCGTCGCCCTCATGGGTGAGTCCCAGAAACTGTGCGATGCGATGTACTTCCATAGGGGCCTCCTTGGTGGTGCGCGGGACCTTGAACGCAACGCCCGGCGGACGCTGCGGCAGAAACCACGGCTGATGCTTGTATGATACTGGGTGGTGCCAGTTGATCCCTCCGCCTACATTGCACCTACTGCCAGGGTGCATCCCGACGCCAGCATTGGTCCGCAGTGCCACATTGGAGAATTCTGCGTGGTGGAAGGCGATACCGTTCTGGGCAAGTGCTGCCGGTTGGAGCCCTATGTGTTCGTCAAACGTTTCACGACGATGGGAGACTCTAACGAGATCTCAGCCGGAACGGTGCTGGGAACGGATCCGCTGGACAAGAACTTCGGCGGGGAACGGTCGTATCTGGTGATGGGCTCGCGCAACCGGATTCGGGAGCATTTCACGATTTCAAGGGGCACGCAGCCGGAGAGCAGCACGGTGGTGGGCGACGATAACTATGTGATGACGTCGGGGCACATCGCGCACAATGCGAGGATTGGCGACCACACGGTGATCGCCAGTTGTTCCTTGGTGGCTGGATATGTGGAAGTGGGCGACCGGGCGTTTATCTCCGGCGGAGTTGTGATCCATCAGTATTCGAAGATCGGGCGGCTGGCGATGATTGGTGGCAACACGCGAGTGAACCGGGATGTGCCGCCGTACTTCCTGGGAGTGGGCTTCCACGTGGAGGCCGTAGGGCCGAACGTAGTGGGGATGAAACGGGCAGGACTGGGGCTAAGCGACGTGCGCGCAGTGAAGCAGGCGATCCGGCTGCTGTATCTGGATGGCCTCTCGCGCGATGCGGCACTCTTGGCGCTGGAGGCAGGAGAGGGCGCTACGGAGATCACCCAGGAGATCGCCGCGTTTGTGCGGGCGAGCAAACGTGGCGTTTGCTGGGCGCGGCGCAAGCAGGGTGAGGCCGCAGCGGAGGATGTTGGAGAGGGATAGCGGCAGCGCCGCACGGCGGGAGAGCCGGTAGTTACTCCGGCGTCGTTTGCGGGAATTCGGATGCGGAGTTTTGCGTGCAGCGCTAGTGAGTCTGCCGCGAATGCTATCCTTGATGCAGAATGCGCGGTGTTGGCCGCTTGCTGGCCCTCCTGTTTGTCGTCCTGCTTGTTGCGACTGGCGTGGTTTTCTATTACCAGCGCCTGGCCGCGGAAGCCAACGCGACCCCTCCTCCTGCCCCCCTCCCTGAGAACGTAGCCGGCACCGCTGACCGCTGGCAGTGGTCCCATACGGTGGGCGGCAAGCCGATTGTGGAAGTAAGCGCGCAATCCTACCGGATGATTCAGATGCCGTCCCGGGTGGAGTTGGAAGACGTCGAGCTGAAGATCTTCGGGGCAGACACTGAGACCTACGACCTGGTGAAGAGCCGTCGCGCGGATGTGGATACCCGCACAAAGACGATGGTCTCAGAGGGCGAGGTGGAAATTCTGATGCAGGTGCCGGTGAACGGAAAGCCGATGCCGGCACACCCTACGGTGATCCGCTCGTCGAAGGTGCAGTTTGAGACCGAGACCGGCATCGCGCGCACGGCGGAACGGACTCATTTCCAGTTTGCAGATGGTTTCGGCGAGGCCGTGGGAGCCGTTTACGATCCACAAACAAAGCAGATGGTGCTGGAAAGCGAGGCGGCGTTTACGTTCCAGAAGCCGGACGGCAGCAACGCTCCATCGAAGGTGTGGGCAGCACACGCCATCTATTTGGAGGCGGAGGGGCTACTGCAATTGCGCGGACCCACACGGCTGGAACGGAACAATCTGGTGCTGGAAGCGGGTGACGCCACCATCACGATGAAGGGCGGCGAGGTGCAGCGGGTGGAGGCTGCGAAGGTTACAGGCACGGATCGCTACCCGCAGCGGACGGTGCGCTTTGGTGGGGACCGCATGGAATTGCTGTACGGCGAGGATGGCAGTCTTCGGGAGCTGATTAGCCACGGAAGCAGCCGGCTGGATAGCGAGAGCCAGACGCATCGGAATGCGGTGCGCGCTTCTCGGATGCACCTTTACTTCGCTGAAGGAACACAAGAGAATGCACTGGAAAAGGTGTGGGCGGAGGGAGCGGCGCGGCTGGAATCGGCACCTCAGGGGGAGGCAGCAAGGCAACAGGCGAGACGGGTGCTGGAATCAGAAATTGTTGAGCTGCGGATGCGGCCCGGAGGCGAGGAAATCCAACAGTTGCTGACGCACGCGCCGGGGGTGGTGACCTTCCTGCCGGCGAATGCGCAACAGCGGCAGCGGGTGCTGCGCGGAGAGCGGATAACGGCTGACTACGGGACAAGGAACAGGATGCGGCATTTCCGGTCTACTACGGTAACGACGGAATCAGCGCCGTCGGGGGAACAAATCGCCGAGGCACGGAAGCAGAAAAGGCAGGAACCAGGGCCGCTAAAGACTCGGTCAACGGATATGGAAGCCTCGTTCAGTGAGGCCACCGGGGAAATGGAGTGGATGAGGCAGTGGGGGCGCTTCGAACTAGAGGAGGGCACGCGGCGGGGACGCGCTGAGAGTGCGCTGATGCACCAGAAGGAAAAGTACAACTTGCTGGAGGGAAATGCCCGCGTGTGGGACGACAGCGGATCGTTGCAGGCCAAGAAGATCCGTACGGCGGAACCCAGCGGGGACCTGATCGCTGAAGGAGACGTGGTATCAACGCGCAAGCCCGAAGCGAAGGAGAAGAACAGTGGGCAGCAGGCGGGGGGCAAGGCAGGACAGAAAACGGTGGAAAGCGCCTTGCCTGGCGGAGAAGAAGCGTTACAGGCGACGGCCCAGAAGATGACCACGCGCGACCAGAACAAGTGGATCCGGTATGAGGGAAACGCGCGCTTGTGGCAGGGTGCCAACCGGCTGCATGCTGACGCGGCCATTATCGACAGGAAACAGCAGATGCTAACCGGGGAAGGCAACGTGTTTTCTCAGATTGAGGAAGCGGGTGCCGGGACGGGCAAGGCGGCAGACAGCAAGGCAGACAGCAAAACGAAAGCGGGGCCTGTGTATACGCTCATCCATAGCAATCGCATGGTGTACGAAGAGGAAAAGAAGTTGGCCACCTATACGGGGCAGGTGCGGATGCGGCGGGCTGGGCTATCTGTGGATGCAGGACAGATGCGGATGGTGCTTGCGGAGGACAAAGCGGGCCAGACGCAGTTGAAGCAATCTTTTGCCGATGGTGACGTGCGCATTTTGATGCGGGAAGCAGAGAACACCCGCCGTGGCGCTTCCCAGCATGCGGAATACTATCCTGAAGAGACGAAGATGGTGTTGTACGGGGGCGAACCCTTCTTTGAGGACCAGAAGCAGGGCGCCACTCGGGGGAAGCGTTTGACCTACTTTTCGAACGAAGACCGGTTGATTGTGGAAAGCGGAGAGACGACGCCCGCAGTGAGCGTCATCCGCCGTAAGTGAGCGATGCAAACACTCCAGGCCTGCGAACTATCCAAGACCTATCAGCGACGCCGCGTGGTGCAGGACCTCTCTGTCTCGATTGAGCGGGGTGAGGTGGTAGGGTTGCTTGGCCCAAACGGTGCCGGCAAGACCACCAGCTTCTACATGATTGTAGGACTGGTGACGCCGGATTCCGGCAAAGTGCTGGTGGATGGGGACGACATTACGGACCTGCCCATGTTCCAGCGGGCGCGGCGCGGCATCAGCTATCTGCCGCAGGAAGCATCCGTGTTCCGCAAGCTGACTGTGGAACAGAACCTACTGGCGATTTTGGAGACGCTGCCGCTGAACAAGCGTGAGCGCGAGGCGCGGATGGGCGCGCTGATTGAGCAGCTGGGCCTGGAGAAGGTGCGCAAGAGCCGGGGCTACATGCTGTCGGGCGGTGAGCGGCGACGGGTGGAGATTGCCCGCTCGCTGGTGATTGATCCCGCGTTTCTTCTGCTGGACGAGCCTTTTTCGGGGATTGACCCGATTCAGGTGGCGGAACTGCAAGGGATCATCTTTGACTTGAAGCAGAGCGGGATCGGCGTCCTGATTACTGATCACAACGTGGCCGTCACCCTGGCCGTCACAGATCGCGCGTACATCATCAACGAAGGCCGTATCTTTCGCGCGGGCACGCCCGAGGCCCTTGGGCGGGACCCGGAAGTGCGGCGAATCTACCTGGGCGAGAACTTCACGCTGGCGGAGCAGCGCTGGACGAACGCGGGCTAGTGGGTTCGCTGAAACGGCAACTGCGGGGCCGCGTGGCAGCCAGAAGGCAGCACTCCTCTATTCTATACCTTTAGATGATTTTCCATGCGGCTGCGCTCCTGGTGGCCGAATTCTATTCTCCTTTCCTTGAACGAACTCTTCATTAACGATTTTTAATTAAGGAGACGCGTTGAGGTGCCAGATCTGTCCATAAGTATTTCCATATAGGGTCTTTAGAGGTTTTGTCAGACGCGAGAATCTGCCCGTTTCTGTCACTATGAGATCGCCAGAGGGCTTAGCACTAGAGGGATCAATTTCTTATCGAGTCCTTGTAGCCGACGATGTAATCATACGAACTTATCTCTGGAACTCTGGGAGGTACTATCGGAGGAAATTGCGCAACTTGTTGGTTGCCGGGTTTGCGTCGCTCGTGTTTTCGGCGGTTGGGTCAGCCGGAATCGTCTGGACGCTATCGCCTGTTGGCGACGGTTTTGAACCCGACGAAGTGGGAGTCGAGATTGTCGTTTCACAGACAAGCGCACAAGCGGACGCCAAGCAGTTGCAGATTGACGCAACGGTTATCGAAGGACTTTTGTACATCGGCGATCTGCGAGGCATCTTCTTCAACGTGGTCGGCGTGACAATGCCAGCCACTGGTCCAGTTCCCTTTGCGGGGTTGGTAACCAGTGCCGATGCGGACATTACAGCCGTATGCACTGGCACAGGCATTCTGCAGTGCACGGGATCCAACAACGTCAACGGACTTCCCAATGATGTGAGTGACTTGCCGACAGGCAGTTTCCATGTTGGCATCGAATTTGGGTCCCCTGGACAGTCGGCCGGTGATGTGCGGAGCGCGACGATTCTCTTCAACTACGGTTTGCTTGGCCCAAGCGTCGTCTTGACCCCAGAATCTTTCGGTCCATTTGCGGCTCGGCTGATGTCGGTAGGTGTCGAAGGAACAAAACGAAACTTAAGCGCAAAGCTCTATGCTGAGGAAGGATTTCCCGAG
Organism: Bryobacteraceae bacterium; assembly: GCA_036821995.1. Classification (GTDB taxonomy): domain Bacteria; phylum Acidobacteriota; class Terriglobia; order Bryobacterales; family Bryobacteraceae; genus JACTMJ01. The sequence goes on along the minus strand of DAISIM010000012.1, from coordinate 62,671 downwards.
GGTGGAGGAGAAGTGGACCCCATCCCTGAACCCTCCACGTGGCTGTTGATGAGCGCGGGACTTGGCCTGCTGGCTTTCGCCCGTCGCCGCCGCGCTGCTTAACCAACCATCCGCATTTAGTGCCTCCTTCAAAAAGGCCCCGCTTCGGCGGGGCCTTTTTCCTTTCGTAGGTACCGCCTTCCCGGCAAGCGAGTGGGAGGTGGCTGAGGAAACTCACCGAATCGGTTGGTCACAAGCAGAGGGTCACCGAATCTTCAAGGCCTACTGGGGATCTTCAAGGCCTACTGGGGATCTTCAAGGCCTACTCAGGGTCGACCTTTTCCTGTTTATAGAACTTCGAGTGACAGTTACGGCAGTAGTAGGGATAATGCCCGGAGACAGCGGTTGCCAGGCGTTCCAGTGAACTGCGATGGAGGCGGACAACGGCGCGGCTGGCGCAATGGGGGCAAGGGATGGGCGAGTTCTCCTGAATGTAGGGGTCCTGTTCCCACTTCCGGAGCGGCTTAAGGCGCGGTTCCACAGACCATGAGTATCGGCAGACTGACAGCAGACTTTAGAAAAATTATGGTGACTCTAGAACGAATGTAGGGATTTTGTGTGCCTGGTCTGTGAGCGCGGGGCATCGGGCAACCCAAGGAACGAAAGTGGACTTGGTCTAGTGGGCCGCCAAACCAGACGTTCCGGTATGCTAAGACCGTAGGACTGTATGAATCCATTTAGACTCGACACGCCCCTGTTGGCGTTGTGCTTGTTGGGGTGTGCGTGTTTCCCTCCGTGTATGCCGCAAAAGGCACTGGCCCAGGAAGCAGGAGCAGCGGACGGTGGACGGCAGCCGTCGGGTAGCGTGGAGAAGGAAGCGGAACGGGATGGCCAGAAGGCGGCGCTGAAGGCACCGGTCCGAAAAGAAACCATTGTGGTGACTGGCTCCTTTGACGCGATTCCGCTGGAGGAGAGTGAGCGGGCCATCACGGTGCTGGACATCACCGAGGCACCGCTGCTGTTTAATACGTTTGTGGATTATCTGAAGCTAGACCCGTCATTGGACTTGCGGCAGAGGGGCCAGAACGGCATCCAGGGAGACCTTTCGATTCGCGGGGGAACGTTTGGGCAAACGCTGGTGCTGCTGGACGGGGTACGCATGAATGACGCGCAAAGCGGCCACCATAACCTGAATCTGCCCCTTCCGATGGAGGCACTGGAAAGCGTGGAGGTGCTGCGCGGTTCAGGATCGACGCTCTACGGGGCGGACGCCGTGGGTGGGGTGGTGAATTTCCGTACACGACGCCCGGAGACGAGCGAGATCCGGCTTCGCGGGGGAATCGGTAACTTTGGCACGAATCAGCAGCGAGTGACGGCCAGTTTGGTACGCGGTCCGGTGTTTCAGCAGTTGGCGGCGTCGAGGGATCTGTCGACGGGCTTCACGGAAAACCGGGATTACCGGAATTCGTTGATTTCGTCCACGACGCATGTGAAGAGCGGGTTAGGCTACACGCGTCTGGTGCTGGGGATGATGGACCGGCCCTTCGGCGCGCAGGGATTCTATGGCCGCTTCAACTCCTGGGAGCGGACGAAGGGATGGACGGCGATGGGCAGCCAGGAACTAGGCACGAAGACCATTGCGTCGTTCAGTTACCGGCGGCATACGGACCTGTTTGTGCTGTATCGGGACCGGCCGCAGGTATATACGAACCACCACATCTCGCAGACCTGGCTAGGGAGCATTCGGCGGACGGACGAGGTGGGCGCGAAGGGGCGGCTGCACTACGGATTTGAAGCCCTGCACGATGACCTGCACAGCAACAACCTAGGTTTTCGCGAGCGAGGTAGACAGTCGACATACCTGAATTACGATCTGCGGACGGCGGGACGGTTTTCGTTAACAGCGGGAACGCGGTACGAGCTGTTCCAGGCCTGGAGCGGACAATTGAGCCCGACGCTGGCGACGGGCTTCTGGCTGAGCAGCCACGCCAAGCTGCGGGCGAGTGTGAGCCGGGCCTATCGTGTGCCGAGCTTTACAGACCTCTACTACCAGGACCCTGCCAATCGCGGCAACGCGGATCTGCGTCCAGAGCGGGCATGGGGTTACGAGGCGGGCCTGGACTGGAACGCGGGACAAGCCGTGGACGGCGAAGTAACGGTGTTCCAGCGGCGGGAGCGGGACGGCATCGATTTTGTTAGAGATAGCCCGGACGCCATTTGGCAGGCGAGGAATTTCCAGCGGTTGCGCTTTACCGGGCTGGAGGCGCGGGGCCGTTGGCGCTACCGGCCCTCGGCGAGTGCGGAGATCGCCTATACGGGGTTGCGTGGGGCACAGACTGCGCTGGAGGGACTGCAATCACGGTACACGTTCAACTACCCCGTGCACGCGGTAGTGGGCAGCTGGCAGGCGTTGACGCGCGGCGACATGGCGGTGCGTACGCGGCTGGGTGTAACGCAACGGTTTCAGCGCGCCTCCTACATGCTGTGGGACGTTTCAGTGGCGCACCACGGAAGACGCCTTCGGCCATTTTTGCAGGTTTCGAACCTGACGAACGGCGCCTATGAGGAGATCCCGGGGGTACCGATGCCGGGGCGTAGCTTGCTGGGCGGACTGGAACTGGTGGTGTGGACGCAGAGGCAGTGACCCGGGGTGTCCAGCGAATGGGGACTTCCTCGATACACTGGAAGAGACGCGTCAATTGAAGGCAGGTCGGAAAAGGCATTTCCATTGATCGATTGGCACATAACACCCATCCGTACTGTGGGGCTTACCCGACATGGGGCGATTGTCGGCGGGCGCGCGGGGACCGTGCGCAGGCTGGCGCGGACCGCGTTGGCTGCGTCGTTGTGCCTGATATGGACGGCGGTGGGCAGCGCCCAGTTTGAGGCTCCGCCGGAAGCTGCTCCGGTGGCTGATGCGGTGCGGTTTGAGGTAAGTGAGGGCTTGTTTACGGCGATGGCCCTGATTAACGCCTCAGGCTACGATGAGGACCTCGCCAGCCCCAGCAATCATCCGGCACGAAATTGGGTACGGCAGCAAATTGGGGCGAAAAAACTCCCGATTGTGGAGGACTTGAAGCAGTTCTATAAAGATCACCGGCGGGATAACTGGCAGCAGGAACTCAGCCAGTATGTATCTTTCGGGCTGGTGACGGAAGGGCCACCGGAGTTCACGCCGTTGTTCATCTGGAACGAGATGCCTCCAGACACCCAGGAATTGCGTGGGTTTGAAGCCTACCTGCGGCTGTTCTACGAAGAGGCCAACATTGCCGAGCTATGGCGTGTGGTGGAGCCGCAATTCGAACCGTTACTGCGGAAGTACCAGCCGCAAGTGACCGACACCATCCTGAAAGCGAATTCGTATCTGCGAAACCCCACCAGCGGGACGACGCGCCGCACCTTTCAGATCGTGCTGGATGTGCTGGGTGCGCCGAATCACGTGGAGACGCGCGCCTACGACAACATGGCCTTTGTGGTGGTGACACCCACCCCAGAGTTTCCCATTGAGCGGGTGAAGCTGGCTTACCTGCACTACCTGATTGACCCGGTAGTGTATCGCTATCGCAGCAGCTTCGAAGAGAAGCGAGCAGTGATGGACTTTGCGCTTGGTGCGCCCATGCTGAGCCAAGGGTACAAAGAGGATTTCGCACTGCTGATTTCGGCGTGCCTGGTGCGGGCCGTAGCGGCTCGCATGGAGCCGATGGCGATGGCAGACCGGCAAGCGCGTGTGCAGGAGGCCCTGGAAGAGGGATTTGTGCTGACGCCCTTTTTCTTTGAGGCGCTAGTGCCGTTTGAGAAGCAGCCTGCTAACCTGCGCTACTACTTCGAAGAAATGATCGCCACCTTGGATGTTTACAAGGAAAACGCGCGGCTGAAGGACGTGAAGTTCAAGGACAGCCGCCAGAACCGGTTGGTGCGGGAGCGCAACGTGGTGGAGCTAAGCGCCGCGGAGAAGATGCTGGAAGAGGCCGAGGCGCTGCTGTATGAGAAGAAGGATTACGCGGGCGCTCGCAACCTGTACCGGCAGCTTTCTGAAAACGCCGAAAACCGCAGCATCCAATCCCGCGCCTATTTTGGACTGGGGCGACTGGCCGTTTTGGACCGGCAACCGGACCTGGCAATTGAGTTTCTCCAAAGGGCACTTGAATTTAATCCTGATCCGGCCACCGAAGCGTGGAGCCGGATTTACTTGGGGCGTCTGGCGGACATTCAGGAAGAGCCTGAAAAGGCCGTGCAGCACTTTCGGGCAGCGTTGAAGGTGCCCGGCTTAACCCGGCAGGCGGCCGACGCCGCCCGCCAGGGACTGGAGCAAGCACAAAAGCGACTCCAGTAGCCTAAACTAGTTGGTGAGGTAAACACATGAAGACATCCACCCGATTTCTGGCCACGCTATGCGCCATGGCCGCCCTCAGCTTTACCCTCTTCGCGCAGCAGCCAAAATCGCAGAAAGAGGTGGAGGCATTGATGGCCGTACAGAATGCGGCAACCAACGAGGCACGCATTGATGCGGCAAAGAAGCTGATTCAGGATTTTGCCGACACAGAGTTCAAGTCCTGGGCGCTGTTTAACATCATGCAGTCCTACGAAATGATGGGCGATGTGCCGAATACCATCGTGTATGCGGAACAAGTGCTGGAGGCGAAGGCGAGTCCATTTGAGACCGCGTCGTCCCACGTCCGGATTGCCAGCGGAATTGCGCGCCAGACCAAGGAGTTTGACCTTGACCGCGACGAGAAGCTGAAGAAGGTTGGCGAAAACGCCAACAAGGCGATCGAGATTCTTGCAACGGCACCAAAGGTGAACGAACAGATTCCCGACGAGCAATGGACCCTGATCAAGCAGAACGAGGCGGCGATGGCCTACGATGCGATGGCCCAGGGCGAGTTCGTGCGGAAGAAGTACGACGAAGCGGCTTCGTTCTTCGTGAAGGCGATTGAGGCGCAGGCTGACCCCGTACGGATGCTGAAGGCCGGCAATGCATTCCGGTTGGCGAAGAAGTATTCCGAAGCCATGAACATGCTGAATCAAGCGCTAAGCGATCCCAACAGCAACGACCAGATCAAGAGCCTGGCCGAGCGTGAGAAGAAGCTGGTAGAAGAAGCCCAGAATGCGGGCGCCTAGGCGCTGCTGGAGCTGCGCGCGGGCGCAGGCATAAGCATGGAACCGCTCTGGGAACTACTGGAACAGGAAATTGGCTATCGGTTCCAGGACCGAAACCTACTCAGGAGGGCGCTGACGCACAAGTCGTTTGCGCCCTCCTCCGCATTTGGACCGGCAGACACCGGTCTTCACAATGAGCGCTTCGAGTTCTTTGGTGACGCGATTTTGTCATTCGTCACCACAGAGTCACTTCTGCTTCGCTATCCTGACGCTCACGAGGGATTCCTCTCCAAGGTAAAGAATCACCTGGTAAGCAAGAGCCACCTGACGATGGTGGCCCGGCAGCTATCGCTAGGGGATCATCTGCTGTTAGGCAAGGGCGAAGAGATCACCGGAGGGCGCGCAAAGCAGAAACTGCTGGGCAATGCCATGGAGGCGCTGATTGCGGCCATCTACATGGATGGTGGCATGGGACCAGCACGCGACTTTGTGGAGAGCGCGGTAATTGCGGAATTTGACAAGACGGTAGGACAGATTGAGGGAGCACGCAACTTCAAGAGCGAGCTGCAGGAGTTGGCCAAGCAACGGGGCATGTCGCAGCCGGTCTATACGGTGCTTGCCAAGCACGGCCCAGACCACGCCAAGGTGTTTGTGGTGGAGGCCAAGATCCATGCAGGCCTTGCGGAGACAGCGGAAGGCAGCAGTATCAAGCTGGCCAGCCAGAGGGCCGCGGCTGCACTCATTGAACGGCTGGCGGCAGGCTGAAACCGTCACGGGGGAGCGCGTGCCAGCCCCCGCCCCACCCTGCACCGCGGACGCTGTCCCCTGCCGTCATCCCGCCCTTCCACCCGGCTAGTCCACGCCCCGTGCCCCTGAATGTCAACGTTCTGATCGTGGTTTTGGGCTTTGGGAGCACTACCGTGCAAATCCTCAAGAAGGCAGTACCCTGCATCGTAAGCGCAGCGCAGGGCGGCAGTCACTGGCTGCGTGGCTATGGGATGGATCGCTACGGTAACCGATGGGCGGCGCAAACGGAATCGCTAGCGGCTGGGCGCAGGTCGCGTGGTTGTTGTGTCGTCCGCAAGAAGGTGAATCACTTCGTCCTGAGCCTTATCCCCACCCAAGGGCTCATCTCCCAGCCCGTAGAGGTTCAATACCACGATATCCACCCGGCGGTTACGACGGCGCCCGCTTTCGGTATCGTTGGCCTCCACGCTGATGGTGTCGGCATACCCGGCGACGGTGAACTTTTCCTTCGGTAGCTGGAAGCGCTGGATCAGCAGTTCCAGCATGGAGATGGCTCGCGCGGTGGACAGGTGCCAGTTGCTGGGAAATCGCGCATTCCGGATGGGGATGGAGTCCGTGTGCCCTTCCAGACGGACATGGTTCGGCAGCTTGGCGATGGTTTGCGCCACCTTGCCGATGGCGTCGTAGGTTTCCGGAGCAATGATGTCCTGGCCCGAGGGAAAGAAGGCCGCCTGGCGCAGGGAAATCACTAGGCCGCGGCGCGTCAGGCGCATACTTACCTGATCGTCGCGGATCTCGTTGGCAAGTTCACGGCTGAGGTAGTCCATGGAAGGGAGGAACTGTTGGAGCAGGACCGCGTCTGCTTTTCCACCGTCCCCCTTTTTGGTCCGCTTGGTTGAGGCACTGGCTTCCCGTCGACCGGCGCGGGTTTCCCGGTCTTCCACGAACGAATTGACGAGGGCTTGGAAGGAGTCTTCCTTGAGGGCCTCCCGCACTGATTCCGATACACGCTGAGGGGCGCTCTCGTCCACGCGGGCGGTGGCATACATCACCACAAAGAAGGCGAAGAGTAAAGTGACGAAATCCGCGTAGCTTACCATCCAGCGTTCGTGGTTGGGATGGTCTTCGTGTTGCTTTCGTCTGGCCATGGGTGCCTCAATTGCTGGATGGCGTGCCTAATTGATCAAGCGGCGCGCCCGCGGGAACCGGAACGGGATGTGGGATCCTGCCTCCGCTCAGACGGGGATTCCAGGTAGGCCTCCAGCCGCATGCGAACGAGCTTGGGGTTGAGCCCCTCCACAATTGCGGAGACCCCATCCAAAACCAGTTCCTGCATTTCCGCTTCCTCAGCAGCGCGAGCCCGCAGCTTGTTGGCTGCCGGCAGCAGGAAAAGGTTGGCAATGCCAACGCCGTAGACGGTGGCCACGAATGCTACAGCAATGCCATGGCCCACTTCCTCCAGGTTGTCGAGTTGCTTCATCACCTGGATAAGGCCCATGACGGCGCCGATGATTCCAACAGTGGGGGCATAGCCTCCAGCGGATTCGAAGACACGGGCGGCAGCCTCAGCCCGTCGTTCGCGGACAGAGATTTCCAGTTCCATCTGGCGGCGCAAGTCCTGCAGCGGCGTACCGTCGATGGCGAAGTTCATGGCTTTGCGGAAGAAGGGGTTCTGGATCTGATCCGCCTCCTGCTCAAGGGAAATGATGCCCTGCCGCCGGGCCTTGGTCGCGAAGCCAACCAAGGCCTCAATCACCTCAGCGGGCGGTTCGTTGCGGACGATCACCAGACTACCCAAGCGGCGGAATGCGGCCAGGAAGGTATGCAGGGGGGTGTTCACCAGAACGGCTCCCAAGGTGCCGCCAAGGACGATCAGCGCTGCAGTGGCCTGCAGGATGTCCTGCAGTTCGCCATTTTCCGCGATCAAGCCACCTACGACGCCAGCCAATGCGAACAGAACTCCGAGGGGAGTTGCCGCATCGAAACGAAACCGTCTGGTTGCCTTAGTTGCCATGGTCGATGTTTCTCTTCCGCATCCTCACGTGGGCAGACATCCCTCCAGCCAAATGCGTCCCCATTGGACAAGAATCGGGTTGCACACTGTGCGGAAATGGCAGCAGCTAGCTGTCCACTTCTTCCAATGAGCCCAGCTCCCGCACGGGGGACAGTGCTTCAGCGAAGCGAAGCAGCCCGCTATCACCCGCGGACGCCACGTGGATGCGCCGGTTGTAGGCCACCACGAGATCCACGATCTGATCAGGGGTCTCCAGGACCATGAACTTCTCACCCGTGGTGAGGGAGATGACTGTGTCCGGCGTCGTCTCCACGTACTCGATGAGGTCAGCGTTCATGTATATGACCTCAGAATTCAGGCGCGTTACTTTGATCATCTGTCACCGTCCTCAGTGCATATCGGTAATGCTGGATGAGAACTTGAACCGGGCGGAAATGGCCGGGGCTGATGTCAATTTGGGCATTGAGTTGCAAACAGCCAGCACATGCGACATGGTCCAAAACGTGCCTCGACGCCGGATGAAGGGGAGATGATTGCCTGCAAGTTGCCATTCGGGGTGACCGATCACGCGGAAGCGAAGAGAGCGTCAACCTTGCTGGGACCTAAGCCAATGGAAGACGTTGATGCGGTGGGAGACCTGGCAAACCGGTTGCTGGGAGCGGTGGAAAGTGGATCAGCCCCTGAGTTGATGGACCTCTTGACCCATATCATCCAGCAGCCTCCGGGAGAGCCTGGAGGGCGCGCTGGGGAGCAGCTTGAGCTACTGCAAGGGATTGCGCTTCAGATGCGGCTGGACCTCCACGCCATGCTCTTGCACATCTATCACCGGCTGGAAGCAACGCGGGCCTATCTTGATTTGGTGCGGCACCTGGCAGCGAGGGAAGCGGATGCGCCAGTACCGATATCCGTCGCGGACAGGGCGCCATACGCGGGAGGACAAGTGATTGCGTGGCCAGGGCGTAGCGAGTACACCCAAGGAGACGGACCCAATGACGATAATCTGCCGGATTGCGGCGCAACGGCAAATGGGTGACGAAGGAGGGCCAAGCTAAGGCTTCCAATTTTCGGTAGCGTGGGCCGGTGGGTTGAGGGGCCGGTTTCGCTACACTCATAGCACGCCGGGTGCTGAGTGGCGCTGAGGAGGGCTTCTGATGGGGAACACGGAAATGAAAGTTCGTCTGTCCGGGCGGTGCTGTACAGCGAAGATGCTAGCGTTGGTGGTTGGCTTGGCGGGGGTGTTGGCGTTGGTGGGCTGCAGGGGTGCGGAAGATGGGCGGAATAGGGCGCTGCATTCGCTGTTTGCGGAGGAATGGGAACACCGGCTGCAGGAAAGCCCGTTGTTTGCCACTTCGGTGGGGGACCACCGCTTCAACGACCGTCTTCCTTCGTATTCGTTGGAGAGTGCACGCCGTTCGCATGCGTTTTATCAGCAGATTGCCGGACGGCTGGAGGCAATCCCGGTGGGGAGCCTGAGTAAGGAGGACCGAGTTAGCTACGACGTGTTCCGGGTGGAGGTGCAGCGGCAACTGGACTCGTTTGAGGCGGGAAGCTACCTGATGCCGGTAAATGCAGATTCCGGCTTCCACGTTTACTTTGCGCGGCTTGGCGAGGAGGCTCCGCTGGCCAACGTGAGAGACTTCGAGAATTATCTCGCTCGTCTAAGGGCGTGGCCGAGGCTGGTGGATGAGCTGATGGACACGATGCGGGAGGGGCTGAAGCGGGGGATGACGCCCCCGGCGGTGACCCTTGCGGGCTTCGCGGAGACTGCGGGCGCGCATGTGGTGGAGGATCCCGCAGCGAGCGCGCTCTACAAGGCTTTTCTGCGGATGCCGTCCACGATCCCGGCAGAGGAGCAGGAGAGGCTTCGCGCGGAGGGGCTGGCAGCCGTGAGCGAGGCGGTTGTCCCGGGCTACCGCCAGTTGTACGAGTTCCTGGCGAAGGAATACATCCCGGGCTGCAGGCAAACACTAGCGGCGCACGATCTGCCGGGCGGGGAAGACTTCTATGCCCGGGAAGTCCGTTATTTCACGACATTGCCGCTAGAAGCGGCGGCAATCCACGAGACGGGACTGCGGGAGGTGGCGCGTATTCGGACCGAAATGGATGCGGTGATCCGCAAGACGGGTTTTCGAGGAACTTTTCCCGAGTTTCTGGAGAGCTTACGGAAGGACCCGCGACATTATCCGAAGAGTGCGGAGGAGTTGCTGCAGCGGGCAGCGTGGATCTGTAAACGGATGGATGGCAAGCTGCCAGCGTTCTTTACCCGGTTGCCGCGCCAGCCTTACACTGTGGAGCCTGTGCCGGATGCGATGGCGCCGAAGTACACGGCCGGAAGGTATGTGGAGGCTCCGAGGGACGGGTCGCGGCCTGGCATCTACTGGGTAAACACCTATGCGCTGCCGACGCGCACGCTGTACAGTTTGGAGGCGCTGACGTTGCACGAAGCGGTGCCGGGCCACCATTTGCAGATTGCGCTGGCGGCGGAGGCCGATAGCCTGCCTGCGTTTCGCCGCAGCGTGTATTTTCCGGCCTTTGGAGAAGGTTGGGCGCTGTACGCTGAGCGCCTAGGGCTGGAGGCTGGCTTCTACACAGATCCTTATGGCGATTTTGGGCGGTTGAGCTACGAGATGTGGCGGGCGTGCCGACTGGTGGTGGATACAGGCGTGCATACCAAGGGATGGACCCGCCAGCAGGTGATTGACTACCTGGCGGCGAATACGGCGTTGAGCTTGCATGAGTGCACGACGGAAACAGACCGCTACATCTCCTGGCCAGGGCAGGCACTGGCCTACAAGATAGGCGAACTGAAGATTCGCGAATTGCGGGCGAGAGCGGAGCGGGAGCTGGGTCCGCGATTCGACCTACGGCGCTTCCACGATGAGATCCTGCGTAACGGGTCAGTTCCACTAAGCACGTTAGAGACGATTGTCGGGGACTACGTGGAGGCGGAGAAGGCCAAGGCCAACTAACCAGGAAATCCCGGGGGCTGCGTGAGCCGAACGCGATTCAACTCGCCCGGCAGGGAGACATCGGCTATAGTGGAGGATTACTTTTGGCCCTAACGCATGAATATCCTTTTTATTGGTGACATTTACGGTCGTCCGGGCCGCCGGATGGTGTTGGCGCATGCGAAGAAACTGCGCACAGATCTGGCGGTGGACCTAACGATTGCCAATATCGAGAACTCGGCGGCTGGTTTTGGAGTGACGCCGAAGATCTGCGACGAGATGTTCGCGGCGGGCTTGGACGTATTGACGTCAGGCAACCATGTCTGGGACAAGCCCGAGGTGTATGGCTATCTGAACAGCCAGCCGAGGCTGATTCGCCCGGCCAACTATAAGGCAAGCCTTCCGGGCAAGGGGCTGACGATTGTGCAATCGGCACAGGGTGTGCCCTGCGCGGTAATGAACCTGCAAGGACGGACATTCATGGCCAGCATCGATGATCCGTTTGAGAAGGCAGAGGCGCTGATTGCGGAGATTCCCGCGCATGTGAAGGTTCGGTTCTTGGACTTTCATGCGGAGGTAACCAGCGAGAAAGTGGCGATGGGCTTCTTCCTGGATGGGAAGGTGAGCGCAGTGATTGGGACGCACACGCATATTCCCACGGCTGATGAGCGCATCTTGCCCAAAGGGACGGCGCTACAGGCGGATGCGGGGATGACAGGGAGCTATCTTTCCATTATCGGGGCGACGCCGGAATCAGCATTGCAGCGGTTCTTGACGGGCATTCCGAACCGGCTGGAAGTGGCGGAAGGCGACCCGCAGCTGCGCGGCGTACTGATAGACGTGGACGAGGAAACAGGATGCACCCGCCGCATCAGACGGGTGAAGGTGGAAGGGCTGGACCACCCGCACGTGGAGTTGGGCTGTTGAGAGCAGCCCTTGATCCTGCTGGGACGCCCGGTAACTAACGTGACTTCTTGTCTTCCTTTTGATGGGACGAGTACTGCTTTGATGGAGGCGCCATGACAACGGGGATGGTTTTTTGGTCCTCATAGATCTCGTGGTATTCGCCGTAGGTCTGGTAGCCCTTGGCGATGATCTGGATGAGGATCTTGCCTTGGGGAATGGGCGGGACGGTGACCTTGCCCTCGTTGGAAGTGCGCAGTTCGTAGGAGGTGATAATCTTCTTACCGAACTTGACGATGGAGCGACCCTCAACGAAGCGGACGATGACGCTGGCGCGGGGGATGGGCTTGTCTCGGTTGTTCATCACCTCGACGGTGATTGCTGTGAAGTCAGGGTCAGCGGCCAGGGCGGGCGCAGTGACGGCCAACCCGAGGACGGAGAGCAGCAGCAAACAAAGAGCAGTGCGCATAGCTTGATTATCGCAAAGACGCATCATGGGTTCTCCACGCGACATGTACTGGCTGGGAAACGTTGACGATTACGGGCAATCCAGCGGTAGAGCCGATTGCCCAGAGGGTTGGCGAGCGGGGTGAGGCTGAGGGTGAGTCCTGCAAACAGTGCCGGGTGGAGGAACCAGGCCGCGGCCAGAGCGAGATAAAGGGCTGGCATACGAAACCAGATTTGCTTTACCGCGGACCAGCCGCCCCAACGACGCCCGCCGCTTGGAATCTGTTTGTGCAGGATCATCTCCGAGGGGTAGGACTCAGCCGGGATACCCACGAGGCGGGCCTGGCTGCCTTGGAGTGTAGCGTAGCGGAACAAGCCCAACCAATCAAAAGCACGCACGATCGCGACACTGCGTTCGCAGAATCCGCAGTCGCCATCATAGAAAACCGTGAGTTTGCGTGTGTGATTCATGCTGGTTGTTGGATGCGTTGCTGAGGCGGCGGGCTAGCGAGCAGTTTCCACCACGAAGCGAGCGGGCTTTCCAAAACGAGAGCAGATGGCCTCGGCCGCCCTGTAGCCGCTGATGACTGCTCCCTCCATGGTAGAGGGCCAGCCGGTATTGGTGAACTCTCCGGCGAGGAAGAAGTTTCGCAGTGGTGTATGCGGACCGGGACGTCGTTGCTCCATGCCGGGAGACGCGACAAAGGTGGCTTTCGTTTCGCGGATAACCCAGGACCCCGTGAGTTCGGCGGAGGCAACGGAGGGAAGAAACTCCGCAAGTTCACGGAGAGCGAGATTGACGATGTCTTGTTTGCGCATGGACTCGAGCTGTCGTGAAGCGCTTACGACGAGGCTGAGCATGCGCCCTTGGTCTTTTGAGAAAAGCCACTGGAAGGTGCGGTCTAGTAGGGCGGCGTGTGGCAGGGTGGTAACGGGATGGCGAAAGCGGAGGTGAATTCCGGAGATGGGGGAGTGGGAGACTTCCCGCATACCCGTTTCGAGGGAGGGAAACAGCGCATGTAGCCGCTGGAATGGCAAGGCAGAAACATAGGCATCGGCCTGGACGGGCTGGCCATCCACCTGGATCGCGGTGAGGAGGCCGTCCTGATGATGGAAGGCGGTGACTGGCCTGCCAAGATACAGGTGCAGGTTAGGGTGGTTCGCGAAGTGCTCTGGCGCGTAGAGATGCCCAAGGGGGACGGTTGGAACACCCATCTCGTAGTTTCGCTTACCGGCGAGGAAGCCAAGGTAGATGACGCGAATCCCCTGCCAGGCGGAGATGACATCCAGGGTTTCGTTGACGGCACTTACCAGGACGGGTTCCCAGAAGCGGCGGAGAGCGGTTTCGGTTTGGCCGTGGGCGCGGAGCCACTGGGACATGGTGACGGAGTCAAGCAGGAGTCCGCGCGGGAATGCGCGTTGAACGGCCAGCATGCCGCGGGCGATGGCGAGCTTGTCAGCGAATGACAGAAAGCGGAGTGCGGCGAAAGCCTGGGCGAAATGCAGTGGGGCAGGCAAGGCTCCGGCGCGTAGGCGACTGGCGCGACCGCCGGGCTCAAGAAAGGTGAACTCAGCGTGATAGTCCACCAGATGCTGCACGCCCAGACGGTGCAAAAAATCGATGAGGTTACAGCAGCAGCGCATCAGGATGTGCTGGGAGTTGTCGAGACAGATGGTGCCGTCTCCGTCCGGCAGAGCGTAGGACGCAGCCCTGCCGCCGGGGAAGGAGCGGGACTCGTAGACGTGAACCGAGTGGCCTTGCTCCGCCAGCATCCAGGCGGCGGACAGCCCGGACAGCCCGGCTCCGGCGATGGCTACCTGCATGAGCGCCGTCCTTTCAAGCAATCGCGAAGGGGTGGGCGCGAATGGGCAGAGGAAGCAGACGCTGCTCCAGCGCAGTAAGAATTCCCTACAATATAAGGAAAGCCCATGATTCGATTATTGATCCTGCTCTCCCTAACGATGCCCTTACTGGTTGGACAGTGCCAACAGGTTGTGGGAACACCCACATTGCCGCGCATTCAGGGCTATCTGAAGCACGTAGATGGCGACTTCATCCCGGGCGTCAAGCTGGAGATGGTGCGTCTGAACGTCGATGGATCGGAGGCCGAGGTAGTGGACACCCGAACAACTGATTCCAAGGGCTACTTCCGTTTTAAGCGTAGCAAGGACCAGGTGTACCGCGTCCGCTTCCAGATGCCGGGCAAGCAACTTGAGCCCCTCGCCTTGCGGCAGGGGGGCATTGGGATGCGAACAGGGGGAGGACTGATGAACTTCCTACTATTGGTGGACAAGAGCCCTTGCGTTGCGATTCAAATGGCGAAGTAGGATCCAGGCTGCGGTGTAAGCCCTGCTGAGTGAGTGACCCCGGCTCCAGCGGCGCAATACAGGTTCGAGGTCGGCTTCCCAACATCCAAGCGTCAAGGGCTGCATCTCTAAAGGCAATCATGACTTCACCATCAGAGCAATTACCGGTAACGCGGCCCTATCAGGCACTCCTGGTGCTCTCCTTCGGCGGCCCGAACCAACCGGACGACGTGATGCCCTTCCTGGAGAATGTGCTTCGCGGGCGGAACGTTCCGAAGGAACGCATGGTGGAAGTGGCGGAGCACTACTATCACTTCGGCGGCAAGAGCCCGATCAACGAGCAGAATCTAGCCCTGATTGCCGCTTTGCGGGCGGATATGGATGGAAATGGGATGTCGGATTTTCCCATTTACTTCGGCAATCGTAACTGGCACCCGTTTCTGGAGGATACGCTTCGGCAGATGGCCGCGGACGGAGTGCGCCGTGCGCTATGCCTGACAACCAGCAGCTTCAGCAGCTACTCTGGTTGCCGCCAGTATCGGGAAAACATTGCGGATGCGCGGGAGGCAATTGGCACCGAAGCACCGCAACTGGACAAAATTCGGGTCTGGTACAACCATCCGCATTTTGTGCAAGCTGTCTCGGATAAAGTGAGCGAGGCGATGGAGCGGCTGGAGCCGGAGCAACGGGATCGTGCCAGGCTAGTGTTTACGGCCCACAGCATCCCATCGTCAATGGCCGAGACATGCAACTACGAAAAGCAGTTGCACGAAAGCTGCCGCCTGGTGGCGGAAACGTTTGCCGGACACCCATACGTGCTGGTGTACCAGAGCAGGAGTGGCCCGCCCAACCAACCGTGGCTTGAACCTGATATCGGCGACTACATTCGTCAATTACATGCCGAGGGTGATGATCGGCCTCTGGTAATCGTACCGATCGGATTTGTGTCGGACCACATGGAAGTGATCTTCGATCTGGACGAGGAAGCACGGCAGATCTGCGATGAGCACGAAATTGCGATGGCGAGGGCGGCAAGCGTAGGCACGCATCCGCGATTTGTGGAAATGCTGAGACTGCTGGTGGAAGAGCGGCTTGAGGAGAACCCTTTGCGGCTGGCCATCGGGCAGTATCCGCCCAACCATGACACGTGCCCGGAGAACTGCTGTCCCCCGATGCGACGTCCAGCTCACGCGGTTGGGGCAGAAGCGCGTCCGGTTGGCCGAGGATAAGTGATGATTCCCGTTCGCCCGAGACGCATCGCGCCTGGCCCGGGCCAGGAATCCGTGTGGGACTACCCGCGGCCACCACGCCTGGAAAGGGTGCCTGAACAGGTGCGGGTTGAGTTCAACGGGGTGCTGATAGCGGACTCAACCAAGGCCTTCCGGATGCTGGAGACCAGCCATCCCCCGACAATCTATATCCCGCCCGGGGATGTTCGTATGGACCTGCTAAGCGGATCCCCAGCCTCAAGCTTCTGCGAATGGAAGGGTCAGGCGGAGTATCATCATCTGGCGGTAGCGGGGAAGCGATCAGTAAACGCGGCTTGGAGTTACCCTCGGCCAAGTCAACGGTACGCTGCATTGGCGGGCCATATCGCGTTCTATCCAAGCCGGGTGGATGCCTGTTTTCTGGGCGAGGAACGGGTGCAAGCGCAGGAAGGGGATTTCTACGGTGGTTGGATCACCTCGACAATCGTTGGCCCGTTCAAGGGCGAGGCGGGCACATGGGGCTGGTAGACGTTCCCTTCCCGTCGGGTGGGCAGGCTGCCGGGCAGATACCTGACCGGGCTAGAATGGTGGCTGCACATGGCAAAACGCTGCCTTCAATTGGGCGTCGCAGGCGCTTTCGTGATTGCCCTGTGTCTGACATGGATCGCCTATCAGGTGCGCACGCATGCTTCGCTGGATGATGCTAAGCCGGCAGACATCCTGATTGTTCTAGGGGCCGCGGAGTATCGCGGACGGCCATCGCCGGTGCTGGAAGCACGGCTGAAACACGCTTTGGCACTGTACCGGAAGGGAATGGCACGGTTCATTCTGACGACAGGGGGCGCTGGTGGAGACCCTCGGTTCACCGAAAGCGAAGTGGGCCGCAACTTTCTGTTAAGTCACGGCGTGCCGACCGAGGCAATCGTGATGGAGAGCGAAGGCGAAAGCACGATCTACTCCACGGTGGCAGCAGCTGAAATCATGCACCGCATGCAGTTGCGTTCCTGCATTATTGTGAGCGACGGCTATCACCTGTTCCGGGTGAAGCGCATTCTGGAATCCCGGGGAATGCAGGTGTACACATCGCCGCGGCCGGAAGGCAGCCGCAAGCCAGCCGAGGCGTGGAGGCTGTACTACAGGCAGGCGGCGGGCTACCTGCTTTGGCTAGTGGGCATCTCCATTTAGATTCACTCCCGCTGGGACTGAGGGAACGAAGGGACCCCGCTTTTCTTGCCACGCGGTTTGCGATAGGATTCTCACCACCTATGCTCCGCCGAACCGCACTTCAAACACTCCTTGCCGCAGCCGTGATTCCGATGGGCTGCTCGCGAGGCGCCGGGACGCAATCCATCACGGTGGAAGCACTGCGCGACAAGATCAAGGGCGGCTGGGCGGGCCAGATGATTGGGGTGAGTTTTGGGGCTCCTACGGAGTTCCGGTCACTGCAGAAGATCATGGAGGGACCGCTGCCAGAGTGGACTCCAGCACGCCTCCGGAACGCACTGAACCAGGATGATCTTTACGTGGATATGACCCTGGCGCAGGTGTTGGATGAACGCGGCCTGGACGCAACCACCGAAGATGTGGGCACATTCTTTCGGGACGTCCGGTACCGGCTGTGGCATGCGAACCTGGCAGCCCGGCGGAACCTGAAGCGGGGTGTAAGCGCATTGGAATCCGGCACTCCGCAATACAATTCCCACGCCAACGACATCGACTTCCAAATTGAGGCCGACTTCATCGGGCTGATGGCGCCTGGCCTTCTGCAGACTTCGAATGACTACTGTTATCGCTTTGGCAGGGTGATGAACCACGGGGACGGAATTCTGGGCGGGGCGTTTGTGTCAGCAATGTACGCCGCCGCTTTTTTTGAAAGCAACCCCCGCAAGCTGACTGAGATCGGCTTGGCCGTGTTGCCCGCTCATAGCGAGTACGCCCAGGTAATCGCGGACGTTCTGCGCTGGCATTACGAAAAACCTAATGACTGGAAGTGGAACTGGCAACAGATCCAGGACAAGTGGGACAAAGACGAGCCTTGCCCGGCGGGGGCACTGCTGCCCTTCAACATCGACGCAAAGCTGAATGGCGCCTACATCGCACTAGGCATGCTGTATGGCAAGGGCGATATGGGCGAGACGCTGGAGATTAGCACGCGGGCTGGACAGGATTCTGATTGCAACCCGGCAAGCGCGGCCGGTGTTCTGGGGGTGGTATTGGGCTACAAGGGCATTCCAGACGTGTGGAAAGCCGGTATCGACGAGATTGCGGATGAGAAGTTCGCCTACACCATCTATTCTTTGAACGAGATTGTCACCAGTACCGAGAAGCGCGCGATTGCCCTAGTGGAGCGCAACGGAGGCAAGCTGGAAGGAGAGACGCTAAGGGTCACCCCCCAGCCCCCGAAACCCCTGGATATTCCGCTATGGAACGATTATGGAAAGCCGGTGGAACGTATCGGTATCACCGATAGCCGCTGGAGTTTTCGGGGACCTTGGGCAGAAGAGGAACGCAACGGTGCCGTGATCCGCAAGTCCAGTGAGACGGCCAATGCGGAGGCATCAATTTCCTTTGAGGGCACGGGTGTGATTGTTGTGGGCACCTATCTGCCGGAACTCGAGGCGGGCACTGCTGAGGTGTACCTGGACGACCGCCCGCCTGTCCGCATCGACGTGAGCTCCGACGAGGACCAGGGGAAGGACCACGAGTCGCTGTTTCACGACTTCAATCTTCAGCCCGGAGCCCACACCATCCGCCTGGTGGTTCTAGGACAGCCCTATCGCAACGCCCAGAAGGCGCGAGTAAGTCTGCGAGACCTTGTGGTGTTTCGCAAGCCAGCCTAACCTGAACCATGCCACGGTAGCGCACTGGCGATATCCGCTGAGCGGCACGTCTGACGAGGCCATTAGGGCAAGGCCCGTGCGCTCTTCTGTGCGCCCTGAGATAAAATGCGATTGCTACCGAGGAGCACCACCATGAACCCCTTATCCCGCCGCGATTTTGGCCGCAGCGCCATTGCCATTTCCGCGCTTAGCTACTCCCGCGTACAGGGAGCGAATGAACGGGTGGGCGTGGGCTATATCGGCCTGGGTAACCGGGGTGACCAGGTTCACGATGCGTTCCTGGAACATGGCGACAATGCCACGGTGGCAATCTGCGATCTGAAATCTGACTACCTGGATCTGGCAGCGAAGAAGTCAGCCAGCCGCGGACCATCGGCGCGGTACACCGATTACCGGAAGCTGCTGGAAGACAAGAATGTGGATGCAGTGGCGATCTGTACGCCGGATCACTGGCACGCGATTATGTTCGTGGATGCATGCAAGGCAGGCAAGGACATCTACGTGGAGAAGCCATTATCGCTGACGGTGTTTGAGGGCCGTCGTATGGTGCAGGCCGCTGAGAAGTATAAGCGGGTGGTACAGGTGGGGCTGCACCGGAGATCTTCGCCGGAGATCCGCAGCCTGATGCAGCGGGTGCGGAGCGGGGAATTGGGGCAGCTCTCAGCCGCACGATCGTTTCACGTGCGGAACGATTGGCCGGTAGGCATTGGCAGTCCAGCAAATGCCGCGCCGCCCAGCGCGGCGGCTTGGGAGGCGTGGCTGGGCCCTGCACCTGCACAGCCATATAACCGCAATAAGGCGTGGTATAACTTCCGCTGGTTTTACGACTTCTCGGGTGGCCAGCTTACCAACTTTGGCGTGCACTACAACGACGCCATGCGGATGATGATGGACCTAACCGTACCGCGCACCGTGACCGCACTTGGCGGCAAGTACGTGGTGAACGATAACCGGCAGATTCCGGACACGATGGTGGTGTTGTGGGAGTGCGATGCCCCAGTTGCCGGCAGTCCCGGGCAGCGCTGCACCGTGCTGAATTCGTATGAGCAGTACAACGGCAATGGCGCCCCCGGCAACCTGAAGCGCACGGAGCTGGAATTCCGGGGAACGAAGGGAACGTTATATCTGCACAACGGAAACTGGGAGATTGTTCCAGAACAGAATCACAGCCTGCCCACCAAACCAAACGACCCTACCAGCCGGGATACCTCAGCGTGGAGGGCGTCCTTCACCCCGGCCGTGGAAGGCAGTTCCGGGAAAGGGAGCGCGGACACGGCCTTCCACACGCGAAACTTCCTGGACTGCCTGAAGAGCAGGCAACAGACGCATTGCGACACCCTGGAGGGGCATCGCAGCAATGTGGGACCCCTGATTGGCAACATCGCCCACAAAGTGAAGAGCACGCTGGTGTTTGACGAGAAGACTGAGACCTTCAGCAACCACCCGGCGGCCAACGAGTATCTGCATTATGAGTACCGGAAGGGGTACTCAATTGAGTTGTAGGGGGTATGGGGCTAGGGCCAATGCGGCCCGCCCGACTCTTCCCCCTTTGGTTCAAGTGGCTACCTTGGCGGGTTAGTTGGCCTCAGCGGAGAAGCGGTAAACGGTGGTGCTGGTGTAGCGCTCACCGGGCTTCAGCACTACGTTGGGGAAGACGCCCTTGTTTGGCGAATCAGGAAAGTGCTGCGTCTCCAGACAGAAGCCGAAGCGTTTGCTGTAGGCCACACCGCCCTTGCCGGTAACGCTGCCATCCAGGAAGTTGCCGGTGTAGAACTGCATCCCTGGCTGGTCACTAAGCACTTCCATGACGCGGCCACTCGTGGTTTCCTTTACTCGCGCGGCTAGCCTGAGGGAACCCGGGTCGCCGTTCAAGACAAAGTTATGGTCGTAGCCGCCGCCAAGCTGCATCTGCTGCTCATTGGCATCGATGCGGGCGCCAATGGCCATGGGCGTGCGGAAGTCAAACGGGGTTCCCTCGACCGAACGAAGCTCGCCGATGGGAATCAATCCGCTGTCGACGGGCGTGAAGCGGTCTGCGCTAATCGTCACGACATGATCCAGAATTGTGCCCTTGCCGGCCCCGGCTAAATTGAAGTAGGTGTGGTTGGTGAGGTTGAGGACTGTGTCGGCATCCGTAGTAGCAAGATAGTCAATCTGAATCTCGTTATTCGCCGTCATGGAGTAAGAGACACTGGCAGTTAGGGTGCCTGGATAGCCTTCCTCTCCATCGGGGCTGACGTAAGTGAAGCGCACAGCGGGCCCTTCGCTAGTGGGCACTTCCTCGGCCTCCCAGAGCTTCTTGTCAAAGCCTTGAACTCCGCCATGGAGGGCGTTCGGTCCATTGTTGGTGGCCAACTTGTACTCCTTACCGTTCAATGTGAAACGGCCCTTGGCAATGCGATTGGCGTAGCGCCCGACGGTGGCTCCCATGTAGGGATGGGGGCCGAGGTACCCATCGAGGGAATCAAATCCAAGTGCGACGTCAGCCACTACCCCTTTCGAGTCAGGGACCTTCACTCGCGTGAGGTGAGCGCCATAGTTTGTGACGGCAATCTCCATTCCATTGCGATTCCGCATCACGAACAGGTGGGCGGGCTTCCCATTCACCATTCCGTATTCCTGCTTTTCCATGGTCACGGCGACAGGGACCTCCTCTTTCTTTGCGGCGCAGCCAGCCAGCAGCGCAAGGGCCATCAGGGCCACAGCAAAACCAACGGGAACTCTCATGGACAACATTCTCCCTCAAATGTGCCTGCGCTGTTCGTCGAAACCGAAATGGGCCATGCTAATCCCAGGCATCCAGCGGCTGAATGAAGTTGGCGCCCCGGGGCGCGTTTGGGTTCCACAGGGGATGAAACACGACAGATACGGCACCGCGCTGAACCTTCTGCCGGGTACGGATAACAAGCTTGCGATATTCCGCGTTCGATTGCTCAGTCTTTCCATCGCCACCCGCGGGGGTTGCAGACCGCGGGGGCTCCTGCACAAAGTCCAGAGGCATGCGGGCGATACCGCGGATCTCCACGATCTTGTCCCCCAGAACCAGCCGCGCGCGATCGATGTCAATGACAACTTCGGCCATCGTGTGGATCTGAAACTGGTAGATGGCCGGCTGTTTCAACTCGAACTCGTCCTGCACCAGCAACACACGGCGGTCATCCACAAGGCGGACGCCACGACGGACGCGCGTGGCTGCATCGGCGTAGCCCGCGGTGAGATCAGCTATGGCGTGGGCGGTGCCGTTGGAAGCACCGGATGAGGTGAAGATGCCGCGGGCAGGTGTCATCTGGCTCTTTCCATCGAAGAGCATCACGTTCTGCCCCTGGCTGTTCAGCCGGTAGTAGCTCCAGCGCTTGGCGCCGAAGTAACCGGGAAGGTCGTAGTCGTCTACGCCCAACTCCTCCACCCATCGTTCGCCCATAGCGTCGAACACAAAGGTGCCCATCTCCAGCTGAGAGTGCGCAACGCCGTTGTGCCCAGCGTAGAAGCCCACATAGGACGCCTGGCGGTTCCAACTCTGGCGGAGCAAGGCAGTGTGTATGCCCAGGAAGACGCGATCGCGCGGCGTCGTGCCATCACGAGGGGGGAGCGGGTGCGGCTGGTACCACAGCAGGCTGAGCGGATGCTCGCCGGTTGCGTTAGCGCTGGCTGCCCAGTGCCAGAGTGGCTTTTGAAAGCGGTGTGCCATCCAATGAAGCCAGGGGAAACCGCGGTCAAACTGGCGGCGGCAATCAGAGAAGTTGAAGAAGAGACCTGTAGGCCCGGTGGCATGCAGGTAGAAGTCACCGGTTTCGTCGAAACCCTTGGCGTCATCGATGCCGAAGCGGCTGCCCAGGGCGGTCTCGAGCCCTGCCAGCAAGGGTACGGTGTAGCGGAGGGTATATTGCCAATAGGCCACACCTTCAAACCATCCGCCGTCAGGGGCGAATTCCTTCATGGCCAGCGGGAGGGAACGCAAGGCAGCGGGCACGATCTTCCTTGCGAGGTCTGGCTGGTCCTCGGCAATGGCCAGCGCACCCAGCACCATCCCCGCGTTGCAGACCTGGTTCCAGTTGTTGGTGCGAGTAGCCCAGCCACCAGGAGAGCCATCAGGACCCGCTTCATAGCCGAATGCGATGCCAGGAAGGAGGCCATGCTGCACGATGGCCTGACGGATGACTTCACGATCATCCGCGCTCAACGCGGCATGCAGCCAGTCATAGGCGATGGCGAAGGCATGGGTCATCTCCGCGACATCAAGGAAATGGGAAGGGTTCCAATTCGGGAAGTTAGCGGCGGACCGGAGGTTCTGTCGAACGCCATCCAGCCATCGGGGCTCCGGTTGGAGAAGAAAGAGGGTGGCAAAGACGTAGACCCGTTCCACACAGTGGCGGCTTTGGGTAAGCAGGCGCGGCCCAACCAGGCGGTACTGGATGGGTGGCTCCGCTAACAGCTTTTCCCCATGGGCGCGGAGGCGCTTGAACATCTCCTGGGCGCGAGCGTCATCCTGGAGGAGGGAGCGCGTGCGATGAAGGGTTTCCTGCGTGATGAGTAGCCGGGGATGGCCGGGTTGAAGCGAATCTAAAACACTGGCTTCCTGCGCCCCTGAGGGAAAGGCTGCCGCCAGCCCCGCCAACCACTGAGCAAATGTTCGCCGCTGCATGCTGGTTTGAGCATATCCCAGGCTTGGCCGCCATGGCTTTGCATGGACAAGGATTTACATGTGTATCCTCCATCGGGGTATCTGACGCAACTTCTTGAGCAGGACCGTGTTACTTCTAGGGATAGCCATGCCCTTCCCCGCACGTTTCGCGTTGATTGCCCTGATTGGGGTGTTGGCTGCGTGGGCGCAGGCTCCCGGCAACACGCAAAGAACCAGCGGCCCACAGAATCAGGCAGGGACTGCGGTGATTGCGGGTACGGTGCGTGACGCAGCCACTGGAGAAGTGCTGGCCAAGGCGGAGGTACGGCTTTCGGGAGGACCTTCAGGAGGATCACAACCCGGATCACCCGCAGCGGCGGCGATGGTGGCAAGGACGGGAGCCGACGGCGTATTCCGGCTGGAGGGGCTCGCGGGCGGGGACTACGCCCTGGTGGTGAGCCGTCGAGCCTATGCCGTATGTGGTGCGCAGGTTCAGGGGCTTCCCGGGCGAACACAGGCCTGTGCCAGTCGCTTTACTCTGCGGGCAGGGCAGAAATTGGACACCGTGGACATCCGCCTACTGCGGGCGGCGGTGGTGACCGGGCAGGTGGTGGATGAGGATGGCGAACCGATGGCTGGTGTTGTGGTGGAAGCGGAGCAGTACCGCTATCTGCGAGGCTCCAAGGTGCTGACGGCATCCAATCGTGGCACCACGGACGACCGCGGCCAGTACCGGATATTCAATCTTTCGCCTGGGCGCTACCTCCTGAAGGCGCAGGGACGTGGACTGATTGCGCGCCTGGCCGGGGCAATGATGACTGGTGGACCGGGTCGCATGGGTCCCATGGAAGGGCCGATGCAAGCAGGAGACCGATTCGGTCGAGGCCGCTTTGGCGCTCCACTTGAGGATGCAATTACATATCCAGCAACCTACTACCCGTCGGCCGAATTCCCTGAGGAAGCAATTCCCCTGCAACTGATGCCAGGTGCGGAAATGGGCGGCATCGACTTCCGTCTGACTCCTACCGCTACCTACTTTGTCAGAGGCACGGTTACAGGGGGCACTGGGGAGCCGATGACTGGCATCACGGTGACGGCGAGGCGGTCTGGTTCAGCGATGTCCATGGTTGGGGCTACTTCGTTCGCCTCAGTGGACAGCCGCAGCGGCGAGTTCACGTTGCGTGGCGTGACACCGGGCCGGTACCAACTGATCGCCCGTTCCGCTGGGATGCGCCGCGGAAACGCCGCCGCCCCTTCAGCCTCGGGCATGATGGTGGCGGACGTGGGGAATGCGCACCTCGAAGGTGTGGTGATTCCGCTTCGGCCGGATGCGCAATTGCGAGGAGAAGTGCGCCTGCCTAATGACAGTGAGGACACGCCGTTAGAGCGGATGCGCGTGCAGTTGGAGGGCGCACTGCCAGGCCCACAGCGGCTTGCCCGCGTGGACGCCAACGGGAGATTCCAACTGATGGTGGCGGCCGCGGACCCTCTTCGCTTCTCCATTGAGGGCTTGCCCGAGGGCTTCCACGTGCAGGCGATGCAGCTGGGCGGTATTGATCTGCTGGCGGCTGGCGTGACGCCGCCATTGGAGACGGCGGGGGATTTCGTGATCCATCTTGGGGCGAACGGGGGTAGCGTCACGGGAGTTGCTCGCACGGGGGATGGCAAGCCTGCGCGCGCAGCGCGTGCGGTCCTGCTGCCAGAGGCTACCGGCCAAGCCCTCATGCTTTGGCGCAGAACTGCGCTGACGGGCGATGACGGCGCTTTCCAGTTCACTGCCGTGGCCCCCGGGCGCTACCGGGTGTATCTATTTGAGGACCTGGAACCAGGCCCCGCGCAGGACCCGGAGTTTCTGGCCAATTTCGGCCAGCGCTGGAAAGCCATAGAAGTGAAGCCCTCTGCCTCTATAGCTGCAGAGCCGGTGCTGATTCCCGTCACTGACAGCGCGCTACAGCTAGGAGAAATGGCGCAGTAGCGCTGGCGAATCCCCAGTTCGCGTGCCCTGGCCTCTAGCCCCGCCGCCCTTTCGGGTGACATTCACTGTAGCCTATAGGAGAGCATCCGCATGACCATCGCCGTCGCTATCCTAGTCGCTTACCTCCTTGGCTCTATTCCCTTTGGACTGCTGCTGGTGCGTTGGCGCAAGGGCGTGGATGTCCGCAGCAAAGGCAGTGGGAACATTGGCGCCACCAATGTAGCGCGCACAGCGGGCCGCGTCCTGGGCATCGTCACCCTGTTGCTGGATGTGGGGAAGGGCGCCGCAGCGGTGTGGGTAGCAGAACGGCTTAGCTCCGGTGACCCTGTGACGATGGCGGCAGCAACCTTTGCGGTGCTGTGCGGCCACATGTTCCCTGTGTGGCTGAAGTTCCAGGGAGGCAAAGCCGTGGCGAGCGCGCTGGGAGCATTTCTTGTTCTTACGCCATGGGCGATGTTAGCCACCGTACTGGTGTTTCTCCCCCTGATCTGGAAGACTCGCATTGTGTCGTTGTCCTCAATCGTTGCGGCGGCGGTACTGCCGCTTGGGGTGTGGATGTTGACGCATAGCGGGCTGTATCTGCTGGTGGCCATTGCCAGCGCGGCCCTGATTATCTACAAGCACAAGGGCAACATTGCCCGTCTGCGCGCGGGAACCGAGAATCGACTGGGGAGCAAAGCCTGATGCAGACATTGGCCGTTGTGGGAGCAGGCAGTTGGGGCACGGCGTTGGCAGTTGCGCTGGCCCCCAAGACCACCCGCCTTCACCTTTGGGTACGCGAGAACGAGATTGCGGAGGCAATCAACAGCAAGCGGCATAACCTCAGCTATCTACCGGACTTCGCGATTCCAGCCAACGTGCAGGCTTTTACCGGTTATGAGGATTGCCTGCACGGGGCCGAAATGGTGGTGTTGGCGCCACCTTCCCACGCCATGCGGCGGTTGGTGCTATACGCGCTGCCGTGGCTACGCGCCGATGCCATTCTGGTGAGCGCCACCAAGGGGCTGGAGGAGAACACGCACCTGCGTATGAGCGAGGTTATCCGCGATGTCACCTCCAGCGCGTTCGCTCCTCAGCTTGCCGTGCTTTCGGGGCCCAGCTTCGCCAGGGAAGTGGCCGCGGGTGAGCCCGCCGCGTTGGTGGTTGCCTCGCACGATGCCGCAGTCGCCCGGGCGGTGCAGGAGGCGCTCTCAGGCAACCCCCTGCGGCTTTACACCAACGATGATCCGATTGGGGTGGAGTATGGGGCCTCACTGAAGAACGTGATCGCGATTGCCGCCGGGGTATGCACAGGATTGGGGCTAGGCAGCAACAGCCGGGCGGCGCTGGTTAGCCGGGGCCTTGCCGAAATTACGCGCCTGGCGGTGGCCTTGGGCGGAAAGCCGCAAACCCTCGCTGGCCTGGCTGGCCTTGGGGACCTTGTGCTTACCTGCACCGGAGATCTATCGCGTAACCGCAGCCTGGGGATCGAGCTTGCCAAGGGCCGCCCGCTGGGCGACATTCTGGCAGGGATGACGATGGTTGCGGAAGGTGTGAATACTACCTTCGCCGCGCTGGAACTGGCCAAGGACGCGGGCGTGGAGATGCCCATTACTGCGCAGATGGCTATGGTGCTAAAGGGACAACGGAGCCCCGCCGCAGCGCTACGAGAGCTGATGGAACGGATGCCCAAGCCGGAGTGAATGAGCGCCCGTCCCCCTCGCTGACTCCCCAGCGCCAGCTTAGGTCCCCAGTCGCAGCATCTCGCACTGCACTTCGCCGGTGGTCTCGGCACTCCCTTGGCGGACGAACACGTTGAACTCGCTACGGATCCCAAAGGTGGGCAGGTAGATGCCCGGCTCTACGGAAAAGCAGGTGTTCTCCATGAGGCGGCGAGTGTCGTGCGTCTCCAGATTGTCCATATTGGCGCCAGTGCCGTGGACGGAGGTATCGATGGAATGCCCGGTGCGGTGGATGAAGTACTCCGCGTAGCCAGCGTCGCGAATGTGCCCGCGCACAGCGTCGTCCACCTCAAAGCCCATGGGAGCATCGCCGCTTTCCACGCGCTGTTTGGCGAGGGCGAAACCGGCATCCCGTGCGCCCGTAACGACCTCAAAGACCCGCTGTATGTCGCCGGGGATCTGGGGTCCGCAGTATCCCACCCAGGTGATGTCGTAGTAGATCGCGCCGGGATCGCGAAGCTTGGCCCACATATCGATAAGCACCATGTCGCCCGGGCGGATGGAGCTTGACCGTTCCACTGAGGGCTCATAATGGGGATCGCTGGCATTGGCATTCACCGCCACAATCGGGCCGTGATCAGTCTCCATCCCGTTGGCGGCGAAACCGTTGCGGAGGAATTGGTGGACTTCAAACTCGTGCACACTGACACCGTTGCGGACGCGTTCGCCGATGAGGGCGAATGCGCTTGCCCGCAGCCTATCCATACGCTTGCCAGCTTCGATGTGTAGTTCATACTGGTCGTCTGTCAATTGTGCGTGGAAGCGCTGGACGAGGTTCGCGGAACTCCGCACATCCACGCCGAAGCTCCGCACAAGGTCGACCGTCCCGGCGTCGACCATTGCCACGTAGGGGATGTCACAGAGGTGGGAGTGCTGCATGGCCACTTGTTTGGCATTGCCCAGTAGCGCAGGCAAGGCTTTGCGCTGTTCTTCCCAGCCGCTGTAGAGGGCCTTCTCGCCGGGGATGGAATCCAGGTGATGCGCCTCAATCCGATGAACCAGGCCGCGCGGTTCGCCATGGGCGGGGATGTAGTAATACCAGCGGCGGGACACGCTGAGGTGATCCGGAAGCCCCAGAATCCGGTAGGCGAGAGGATCCCTGCGGTGATGGTCATAGAAGAGCCACCCGTCTAGACGCTCTTCCCGCAACGCTTCTTGAATCGCTTCCAGATTCATGTTCGGTCACACTCCGCTACTTTTTGAACTTACAGCCTCACCCTGATTGCGGACTAGCATGGGCTCCACCGCTACGCGCACTTCCAGGTCCACCAGGCCCGCCACTTCCCGGGCATTGGCCACGGAGAAGCGGAGAAGATCGTCGCGCCAATCTTGGCTGTTTCCGTTGGGGTGTTGGCTGGCCACCGTCAGCGTATACTCGTTGCGTGGTAGGCGGCAAGCGAAAGTGAAGCAGAATCGCCGGCGTTCGCCTGCCAATGCTGCCGGGGATTCCATTCCTTCCACCCTGGTATTGGTTCCGAAGACATCAAGCCCGTTGCGGTTGCGCAGCAGCATCCCCACCATAGGCGCATCCACTGGCCGGAGATATTCCACGTCCACGGTCACTTTGACAGATTGACCAGCCTCCACCACGCGCAGAGGATTACCCGCGAGGTCAGCGAGTTCGACGGAACGAATCACGCTGGCACCGTCTCCGTGCCGGTGGGAATGGGTATCGCTAACCAATGTGGCATCCATGCGCGGATCCACATCTGGCGCTTCTGGCAGGGCGACCTCGCCGCCGTCGGGAGCCAGCACCATGCCCACGTAGCGGTTCACGACATCACTGGGGATGCCCTCTGCAAGCACCTCGCCCTGGTAAAGGAACCAAGCCCTGTCCGCGAGTTGCTTCACAAGGGCAAGGTCGTGCGATACAAAAAGGATGGTGACACCCTGTTTACGGAACTCCTCAAACTTGCGGATACATCGGTTGGCAAAGACGGCGTCACCGACGGCCAGCGCCTCATCCACAATCAGGATGTCGGGCTCCACATGGATGGCTGTCGCAAAAGCCAGTCGCACGTACATGCCGCTGGAGTATTCCTTGACGGGCCGGTAAAGAAAATCGCCTACGCCGGCAAAGGCGGCGATCCGCGGAAAGGCCTTATCAATAGCCTCGCGGCTTAGGCCCATCACCTCGGCGTTGATGCGGACGTTCTCAGCACCGGTGAGCTCCGGATTGAAGCCCGCCCCCAACTCCAGCAGGGAGGCTATCCTGCCTTCGGAGAGTACGCGCCCTGCACTGGGCGGAATGACGCCACAGATAATCTGCAGCAGGGTGCTCTTTCCGCTGCCGTTCGGCCCGATGAAGGCTGCCACCTCACCACGTTCGATGCGCAAAGAGATTCCGCGCAGTGCGTGGAAATCTCTATGCAGCCGCTTTCCGCCCGGAGCCACCGCCTCCACCAAACGATGGATGGGCTTGTCGTAAAGTGGGTAGACCTTCGAAACGTTCTGGACTTCAAGCACGCTGGGCTAAGGATACCGCGCTGCGGTAGAGGCCCACAAACGGCGGCAGGACCCTACCAATCCACCACGCTGCCATCGTCGGCGTCGTAGGATTCCTGATTGCGCCAGTCGTGACCGATCTTGTCCGCCATCAGGTTTTCGTCCAACTCAATGCCCAACCCCGGGCCGTCAGGAAGGTCGAGGTATCCGTCACGCACCGTGAAGGGCTTCTTCAGATACCCCTCACCAAGAGATACCTGTTCCTGACAGAGGAAATTAGGGATGGACGCGGCCAGTTGGACGCCAGCGGCGAGGGAAATGGGACCCAGCGGATTATGGGGCGCGAGTGCGGCATAGTAGGCCTCCGCCATGCCAGCGATAATGCGGCATTCAGTGATTCCGCCCGCGTGGCAGAGGTCAGGCTGCAGAATGGTGGCCGCGTGTTTTTCCAGTACCTCGCGGAAGCCCCATTTGGTGAAGACTCGCTCGCCGGTAGCAATCGGCAAATGGGTGCCCCGCGCGATTTCGGCCATTACATCGTGGTTCTGCGCCTGGCATGGCTCCTCGATAAACATTGGGCTATAGGGTTCAAGCCCCTTGATCAGTAGCTTTGCTGTGGCAGGGCTAATGGCCCCATGGAAGTCAATGCCGATGTCCACATCTTCGCCCATGGCCGCCCTCAACTCAGCGAACTTTTCGACGGCGTAACGCACCTCGCCAGGTGTCTCCACAAAACGTGAAGGCCGGCGTTTGGCTGGACCGGTCTTGAAGGCAGTGAATCCCTGAGCCCTTCTCTCTTTCATTGCTTCCGGAGTGCGCGCGTGGGCGTAGACCCTCACGCGGCTGCGCGTAGGCCCGCCTAGCAGCTCGTACACGGGCACTCCCAGCGCCTTGCCCTTGATATCCCACAGCGCCATGTCGATGCCGCTTAGGGCGCTCGTCAAGATCGGGCCGCCACGGTAGAAGGCGTGCCGATAAATTGCCTGCCAGTGGTGCGCCACGGCGCGTGGATCCTTGCCGATGAGGTAGGGCGCGATTTCGTTCACGGCCTCCGCGCAGGTGGTCGCCCGGCCTTCGGTTAAGGGCTCACCGAGCCCGACGATACCAGCGTCGGTATGCACCTTAAGGAACAGCCAGCGAGGTTTCACCAGGAAGGTTTCCAGGCGCGTGATCTTGATCTTTTCCTTTGGGGACACAGGCGCGCTTTGGGCAGCAGCCTCCGCCCGCTGTGGAGTCATCAGCGCTGCCGTTCCAAAGAGTGCCGCCACCCCGCCACGCAACCAATCGCGCCGCAATGGCGCTCCTTCACGACCAGTAGGCTCGTGCGCAGATGTAACTTGATGTTGCCTGGGACCCATCGTGTGTCTCCCTTCCGGCACGCCGGAAGGTGCCGCTGCCCGACACAGTATCATGCCCAGGTAGCCGCAGGCGAACAATCCCTATTCTTCGGTCTTGTACAGGATTGCCACCAGTTCATTGCCGCCGAATGCTGTCTGCGCCACGGTTAGCCCCAGCAGCGCAAAGCCATCCTGCCCCACGGCATTCAGTTCCTTCTGCATCGTAGAGGTCTTCGAGGTCGCTTGCAGCTGATACAAATACCGGACTGGCGGCACAGATTTATCCAGTTCCAGAATCACCGCCACCTCGCGTCCGCCGAAGGTGCTGGAGAACACCGTTTGGCCGCAGTACCGGAAGCCCTCTGCCCCCACCGCGCTCAGTTCCTTTTGCATGGTGGAGGTCTTGTTGGTGGCCAGCAACTTATAGTGGCGCCGGCTTCCCGCAGTGGGGTCCTTCATCATCACCACCACGGTTTCGCTCCCGCCAAAAGCGGTTTCCCCACCCATTGTGGCAGCGAAGACAAACCCAGCATCGGCCGCCTCATTCATTTCCTTTTCCATGGTTGAGGTCTTCTTGGTAGCCAGCAGCTGGTATTCGAACTTGTGATCCTGCGCGCACACAGCCGCTGCCGCACTCAAGAAGAACAGCCCCAACACCCACCGAAATCGTATGTTCACTTCGCACATCCCCCAAATTTCCCTTGTCAGCATCGCGCGCTTGGACCATCCCGCTTATCACGGGCCACGTCAGCGACTAACTTGTTAAACGTAAACGCTTCCACTTCTGGCTCTACGAATTGAACGTATTCGTGGGAATATCATCGGCGTTAGGATGAATGGGGATGAGTATTGCGGGCTGCACTGGTTGCCGCCCCTACTTGTCGCGCCCCAGGAGTTCGCCGCCATGCCACTTGCCAACCCCTCGTTTCTTGTCCTTGGCCGTCGAGGCTTCCTTGCCGGCGCGTTCACTGCCGCCAGCTACCAACGCATCCTTGGGGCCAACAGCCGCCTCCGGGTGGCAAATATCGGCTGTGGACGCCGGAATCTGCTGAGGGAGATTCTGGATATCCGGATGGATGCTGCCGCTGACGTGGTGGCCGTTTGCGATACCTGGAGGCAAAAGCGCGAGGCAGCGGTGGAGCGCGTAAAGGAAGCAACCGGCATGACGCCATTCGCTACCCCTCGCCTGGCCGACGTGCTGTCGCGCGACGACGTGGACGCTGTGGTTATCGGTACTCCCGATCACCTGCACTGCACCCAACTGATCGATGCCGTGCGCGCGGGCAAGGATGTGTACGTAGAGAAGCCGTTGGCCATGAACATGGACGAGCTTATCCGCGCCTACGACGCGGTGAAACAATCCGGCCGGATTGTCCAGATTGGGACGCAGATGCGCAGCTATCCCCAGTCTGGTCCGGTCCGCGAAGCCATCGCCAATGGTGTCCTTGGACAAACCCTGAAAGTGGAACAGGTCCGCAACGGCTACAAACCCTACTGGATTGGCTACGGCGGTGACCCTTACCGGGACAATCTGCCGTCCCGGGAAGACGTCGACTGGGCAGCATTCCTGCTGAACGACAACGGACGCCCCTTCAACCCCGTCCAATACAGGGATTGGTACGGCTACCGGGAATTCTCACTTGGCCCGCAAACCAACCTTATGGTGCACTTCATTGATCTGGTCCACTTTGTGAGTGGCCTGGAATTTCCGCGCTACGCGGTTTCGCTAGGCGGCACCTTCCGCTGGAAGACCGCGGGCTACGACGTGCCTGACTCCGTGGAAGTAGCCTACGAGTACCCCGAGGGCTTCCTGGTGCGCTATGCCACCACGTTTGGCAATGCGGCCGGTAACTATGCCAAGTGGTTCGGGACGCGAGGGACGCTGGACGCAAAGAGTCTTAGCCCTCGCAGCACTTGGGAGATCACCGGCGATGGCTCTGGAGAGCCTGATCGCATTACGCAGCCCCTCGTCTTTCCGCCCGGGGAGGTGAAGTCCCACATGCAGAACTTCTTCGATTGCGTACGCTCGCGCCAGCAGCCCATTGCCCCGATCGAGGCGGGCTACGCACATTCAGTGGCGGTGCTGATGGCTGACGAGGCAATGCGTCAGGGGCGCCGCTTTACCTACAACCATCAGCAGCGCCGGTTGCTGGCGACCTAAGCGTCGACGGGGCTAGGCGAGGGCTTCGTGGTCGGCCCGGATGGCATCGGCCAACTCATGACCGAGATCAGGAAAGGCAGAGAGCACGCGAGCCCAGTTCGGAATCAACGAGGACCCTAGGGGGTCCTCCATGTAGGACTCAGCGGCATCCCGCAGGCTTTGTGCGAATACGTGCACCGTGTATTCCTCAGCGTCGCGGTCGAACTGCAGCCCGTTCAACATCGCGTCGGCATAGTAGCGGGCGATCATATCCTCGGCAGTCCGCACATACTTGGTTTGCAGTGTCCGGAAATGCTCTTTGGTAAACACCACACCTTCGCCGCCCAGCGTGCGGAAGAGGCTCTTGGCGATGTCCGTACTCATGCGTCGCAGTCCCTTTGTGGGATCGTCCTCGCTGAGCACTTGGTGCTTGTGGTCATAGTTGTCCGCTAAGTCCACCTGGCACACGCGACTAGTGGCCCGATTGCGGAAGACCTCGGCCAGCACGCCCACTTCCAGGCCCCAGTCGCCCGGAATCCGATTCATACGCGCGAGGCTGCTGCGCATGGCAAACTCGCCCGCCAGCGGATAGCGGAAGCTGTCGATGAAGCGGAGGAAGGGGTTGCCCACTGCCAGGCTCTCCATTGCCCGGATCACTGGCGACATGAACAGGCGGGTCACCCGCCCCTGCATCCGGTCACTCACTCTTGCGTAGTAGCCTTTGCAGAACTCAAAGCCGAAGTTGGTATTTACAATCGGGTAGCAAAGCCGGGCTACAAATTCGCGATCGTAGTTGAGGATGTCACAGTCGTGCAGGGCGATGACATCGATCTCTCCTTTGGCCAGCAGGTAGCCGTATGCCAGCCAGCAACTGCGCCCCTTACCGTCCTCACCTGGGGAAAGCCGGTTGTTGTTCAGCTTGTCGATGAGTGCCTGGACGCGGGGGCTATCCACCCAGAGGAAAGTAACGGGATAGGGGAAGTCTTTGAAGAACGAGCGGGCATGCTGGTACTGCTCTGCATTGGCGCGGGCGAGCACAAGGACAATCTCGCGGATGAAACGCACGTGGCGCAGCTCAGATACGATTTGCGCCATGGACGGTGTCTCAAACTCAGAATAAAGCGCGGGCAGCACGAGTCCCACACGGGATTGCTCCGCGAACTGCTCCATGTCGCGCTCAAGCCGATCAAAGTCTTTGCCGCGTAAGCGGTGGAGCGTCGCCACAATTCCTGTCTGGTGAAAGTCTGCCATCGCTGGTCCTCCTGCCGTCCCAGGCCACGAATTGCCGAATCCAGCTCAAATCCGCAGCTGGGCACAGTATCGCCATTCCTACCTGGTGTCGTACTCCCAGCCTGACATCCAGGGCCATGGGGCGCAACCGCAAACGGACGAACACGCGATCAGGACAGAACAACGAGACCGCTTCCCCATACAATCTCGGTATGACCCTGGATGCCTCAACCTTATGGCCGCTGTGGATTGGCGGACAGTTGGTGACCACCTCTCTTCAGCGCAGCGTGCGGTCTCCGTATCACGACGTCCCGGCGGGGATTGTGTGTGACGCAGACCCCACGGCGGCCGCAGCCGCCGTAGAAGCTGCCGCACGAGCGGCTGCGACAATGCGGACACTTAGCCGGCACGAGCGGGCAGCCATTCTGCGCCGCGCCGCCGCGCTCTTGCTTGACCGCAAGCAGCACTTCGCCCTCGGCATTAGCGCCGAGAGCGCGAAACCCCTCCGCGAGTCGTTGGTGGAGGTGGATCGGGGCGTGGCCACTCTGGAAGCCAGCGCCATGGAAGCCCTTCACATTACCGGGGAAATGGTACCCATGGACACCGTGCCCGCGGGCGATGGCTACATGGGCTTTACGATCCGTGAGCCGCTGGGCGTGGTCGCGGCCATTACACCCTTCAACTTCCCCTTGAACCTCGCCCTACACAAGCTTGCGCCTGCGATCGCGGCTGGCAATTCGATTGTGCACAAACCCGCTAGCACCACGCCCATCACTGCACTCCGGCTGGCCGCCCTATTTCATGAGGCGGGATTGCCTCCAGGCGGTTTGAACACCGTGCCCGGTGCGGGGAGTGTTGTGGGGGAGATTTTTGCAACCCACCCCGCGGTGAATGCCCTCACGTTCACCGGCAGCGCCGAGGTGGGCCTCTCTCTACGTCAACGTGCGGGCTTGAAGCGGGTGACCCTAGAGCTGGGCAACAACTCCGCGGTGATCGTGATGCCAGACGCCCCGGTTGAAGATAGCGCCCGCCGCTGCGCCTTGGCAGCCTACACGCACTCCGGGCAAGTATGCATCTCGCTGCAGCGCGTGTTCGTTCATCAGGAGATCTTTGAGTGCTTCGTGCAGGCATTCACCAGCGTCACCGCATCGTTGCGGCAGGGTCCGCCGGAAGATCCAGAAACCCAGATCAGTTGCCTGATTAGCGACGTGGAAGCAGCCCGTGTACACTCCTGGATCCTGGAAGCAGATGCACCCATCCGCACCGGTGGATCCCCACCCGACGGTCCTCGACTGACGCCCACAGTCCTCACACACGTTTCCGCGTCGGCTAGCTTGATGCTCCAGGAGGCATTCGGCCCGGTGGCCTGCATCAATCCGATTGCTTCGCTGGAGGAAGGCATCAAGGCGGTGAATGATTCCCGTTACGGCCTGCAGACAGGGATCTTCACAAATCATGCTCCCAGCGCGTGGCAGGCCGCCCACGAGATCCATTCGGGAGCGGTCCTAATCAATGAGACTCCCCAGTTCCGGCTGGATCACATGCCCTATGGCGGCGTGAAGGACAGCGGCATCGGGCGCGAGGGGCCACGTTATGCCATCCAGGAGCTCACTGAGCCGAAGCTGATCGTCTGGAGGCGCTAATCGAGGTCTAAGGGTCGGCGTCAACCTACCGCAGGTGGGGTTGCGCGTTAGCGTCCGGGACTGGCCTCCGGTGGCTGCGGCAGCAGGTAGTGAGGGAGTCTGGCGCTGTTTGGGGCGACTGGCGCTGATGGCGTGGACGTCGATGCATCCAGGATGGTGATGTCGATGGCTTCGTGATCAATCCATCTTCCCCAGTAGTAACCAACGATCGGGCCGGCAAAGAAGCCGATGACCCCGCCCAGGTTCTGTTCGCCGCCGCCGGCCACCGTTCCCACGTAGCCACCGGCGAAGAATCCGATGAAGGTGCCGGCAATGCGCCCGGATACTTTGGATGGGTCTTTCCGCACCCGAATGCGCTGGAGTTGGTCACGCTCCACTCGGACTACCGCGTTCTTCGGATGCAGTCCTTTGGGTTTGGTGGCCGTGATCGCCATTTGCATGCCTGCGTCATCCCGGTTCACCAGGAGACCCTGCAACTGATGGCTGCCACGGGTGTCTACAGTCATGATGCGGCCGGCAACTACGTTCTGCAGGTCACCCCAGGAGATGGTTAACGCGTCGGCTCCCTGGCAGAGCACCATGGGGCCAACCAGCCGAATCATCAACAACAAGAACACGGATGTGCGCATCACGCAAATGTCCTCAATCGGATTGTAGCCGCAATTTCCTAGAGCGACATCCGAAATTGATCCGGCGGCTCCCAGTTGCGGGCCAACGGGGTGAAACGCGGGTCGAGTGGCTTCTGGGTACTAGCTGAGAAACGCGGAGACTCCGGACAATTGGCGCCGACGCGGTTGCTGGTCGCGTTTGGCGGTACGCAACATGTGGTGAAACGGTGCCACCATGGTTGTGCGCTGCGTCTTTCGTACAGAAGATCAAGAAGAGGCTTTCGCAAACAAGCCTCCGCGATGAACTCGCCTGACCTCTGTCTCGTGCAGAATGGAATCATGAGAAGCGGTTTTCCTCAACTTTCCGCGGCAGTGTGTCGGGAATTGCTTCGAACTCTGGAGGCCAGGTTCACCGCCAATATGCACCGGCATCTAAGTGTTACCTGGGATACGGTACCGGCTAGACTGGAAGCCAATCCAGCGCTGTTGTGGTCACTTCACGAAATGGAACGAACTGGTGGAGAGCCGGATGTTGTCTGTCTTGATGGGTCGGCCGGCGACCTGCTTTTCATTGACTGCTGCACCGAATCGCCCGCAGGACGCCGGAGTGTATGTTACGACCAGGAGGCGCTGATCTCCCGAAAGCACAATAGGCCGGCGCATAGCGCGGTGGCGTTGGCAGACGCCATGGGGGCCCAGATCCTCGACGAGCAACAGTACCGACAGCTCCAAGCGTTGGGCAAGTTCGACACCAGGACATCCAGCTGGGTTCAAACCCCACCCTCCATCCGAAAGCTTGGCGGGGCGCTATTCTGCGATCGGCGCTACGAAACGGTGTTCGTTTATCACAATGGAGCAGATTCCTACTATGCGTCCAGAGCCTTTCGCGTGGCTCTGCGGGTCTAGCGCTCACTGTGGGTCTAGCGCTCACTGCGGGAGTAGCGCTCGCCTGGAGGGCAACGCCGGGGACCATCACTTGCGCATCCAGTGTTCAGGGAAGCCATTGAGGCGGCCCATCGGCACAAGAAGCAGTGAACTGCGTTATCCGGCTTGCCTTCAGTTGCGACACGTCATAAGCTGTGCGCATGACACGTCGGGACTGGATCCGAAATGGAATCACCACGGGAACCCTGCTGGCGGTGGCAGGGGGACAATCGACAGCCGCGGCACCTCTGAAGGGACGCATCAAACAGGGGGTGACTCGGGGCGTATTCCGCCGCCCGGGCAATCCGATGACCTTGGACGAAATGTGCCGGATTTGCGCGGAGCTAGGGGTGATGGGTTTTGACCTCGTAGGCCCGAAGGACTTTCCCGTGCTGAAAAAGTATGGACTAGTGCCTAGCA
This sequence comes from Bryobacteraceae bacterium, assembly GCA_036821995.1. GTDB lineage: Bacteria > Acidobacteriota > Terriglobia > Bryobacterales > Bryobacteraceae > JACTMJ01. The sequence continues at coordinate 25,114 of DAISIM010000012.1, read as the reverse complement.
TGGTACCGGGCGGATCCGGGATCAAGAAGGGTATCAACGATCCGGCCAATCATGCGGAAATCGAACCGAGGATGAGGGAAGCAATTCGCGAGGCCGCTGCGGCAAAAGCGCCCAACGTGATTGTGATGGCGGGTGACCGGGAGGGGATTGCTGACGACAAAGGGCTGGAAACCAGCGCAGCGTTTATGCGCAAGATCATGCCCCAGGCAGAAGATGCGGGCATTACGATGTGCATGGAGCTTTTGAACAGTAAGGTGAACCACCCCGGCTACATGTGCGACAAGACCGATTGGGGAGTACGGCTGTGTAAAGCAATTGGAAGCCCTAGATTCAAACTTCTGTATGACATCTACCACATGCAGATCATGGAGGGCGACATCATCCGCACGATCAAGGACAATATCCAATATTTCGGGCACTTCCACACAGCGGGTAACCCGGGGCGGAACGAATTTGATGAGACTCAGGAATTGAACTACCGACCGATTGTGCAGGCGATTGCGGATACCGGATTCACCGGATTCCTGTCCCACGAATACGGGGCGAAAAAGGATCCGGTGGAGAGCCTGAAGAAATCGCTGGAAATCTGCGACGTGTAATCGCTAGGCGGTTGAGCCATCGTGCGAGGTAGCGGCAACGCCCGCGCGAGCGGCCTTTTCCTCATCCACGCCAAGCATCTTCAGTACCGAGAGCCGGCGGCGGCGTGCGCGCTCCTTGGAAGGAATAGACATCCAGCGGAAGAGCCAGTAGATGACTGCAATGTTCGCCGCCAAGGCGACAAAAACAAGGACCAGCCCAATTGTGCCCAATTTCGCGCTGCCGAGCGCGGCGATGGCGCCCACGTTGATGGAGCTTACAGTAATGGAGAGGGCGATATAGAGGAGACGCCTCCGGGCGATTTCGTGGCGTACTTTCTGGTCGCTCCACGTTTGAATGCCGCTGTCCATAGGTTTCGCACCCGCCTAGGCGAAATTTCGCTGTCCTCATTTTGTCAGTAAACGGCAATAACAAATCAAGAAGAAAAGGCGAAGCGGTAAGCTTACCCTGCAGGGTTCAATCACGTTTCGGGAATCCGCAAGGGGGTTGAGCCCGGCCAACACAATCATAAACTGGGATGGCACCAAGCGAACGCTAGCTTTGACCCTGCGGGGTGCACTTCGGGACAATGAAGGATTGCGCCGAATGCGGCACCGGGCTATTGCATCTCTGAGTATCTGTGCGCCGAATGCGGCGCGGGGGCAAAGGGCGGAATCCATCCAGTTATGCTCGAACACATTTTGGTGCACGGGGCGCGGACGCACAACCTGGCGAATATCAGTGTGAAGATTCCCCGGAATCAGCTCACGGTGATCACGGGACTGAGTGGGTCAGGGAAATCCTCCCTGGCCTTTGACACGATCTACGCCGAGGGGCAGCGGCGGTATGTGGAAACGCTGTCGCCCTATGCGCGACAGTTCCTCGACCAGATGGAGCGGCCAGACGTGGACTCCATCGACGGACTGAGCCCAGCGATTTCCATTGAGCAAAAGACCACCTCGCGGAGCCCGCGGTCAACCGTGGGAACGATTACTGAAATCTACGATTATCTTCGCCTGCTGTATAGCTCGATTGGCGTGGCGCATGATCCAGAGACCGGGGAGGAACTGCGCCGATACACGGTAGAGAGGGTGTTGGAGGAGGTGCTGGCGGACTTCGCGGGCAGCAAGCTGGCGGTACTGGCCCCGATTGTGAAGGGGCGGAAAGGCATCTACCGGAAGGAGATGGAGGACCTCGTGTCGGCCGGGTATCTGAAGGCGCGCATCGATGGCCAGATTCGGTCGTTGGAGGAGCCAATCCAACTTGAGCGGCAGAAGCAGCACACGATTGAGGCGGTGGTGGACCGGATCCAGGTGAAGGAAGGGGTGGAAGGGCGGCTGGAGGGATCACTGCGGGCAGCGCTGAAACTCTCAAGGACAAGCGTGCAGGTGGTGGCGGAGACTGGCGAGGAGCGCAGCTACAGTATTGGTGGCGAGACGTCGGGGGGTAAGCGATTCCAGGATATTGAACCACGGTCGTTCTCGTTCAATAGCCCGTATGGCGCGTGCGAAACCTGCAGCGGACTGGGAAGCTTATGGACCTTTGATCCTGAGAAGGTGATAGGGGACGCGTCGAAACCACTGCTGGACGGGGGGCTGACCGCGGGGGCGGGTTCAGCATTGATGAACCAGCGGCTGGGCAACGCCGTGCTGAAGCTGGACCTGGATCTGTCGAAGGCATGGGAAGATTATCCGGCGAAGCTTCGGCAGACGCTGCTATTCGGTGGACGGGGCTGGGTGGGGATCATCCCCACGCTGGATGAGATTTTCGAGGACGCCTACGAAGACTACCGAAACTGGCTGATGGACTTCAAGAGCGCCACGGTGTGCCCGGCGTGCAACGGGAAGCGGCTGAAGCCGGAAAGTCTGGCGGTGACGGTAAAGGGTGTATCCATTGACCGCTTCACCGACAGCAGCGTGAAGCAGGCGCTGGCACTGGCGCGCGGATGGCATCTGAACGAGCGGGAGACGCAGATTGCGGGACGCGTGCTGGAGGAGATCTGCAACCGGCTGGACTTCCTGATGGCGGTGGGGCTGGACTACCTGAGTCTCTCACGGTCAGCAGCGACCATTTCGGGCGGGGAGGCGCAGCGGATCCGGTTGGCGACGCAGATTGGAAGCAAGCTGCGCGGGGTGTTGTATGTACTGGATGAGCCGTCGATTGGACTGCACCCACGGGATAACCTGCGGCTATTGCAGACGCTGATGCACCTTCGGGACCTGGGCAACACAGTGATTGTGGTGGAGCACGACCAGGAGACGATTGAGCAGGCCGACCATGTGGTAGACCTGGGTCCGGGCGCGGGCCGGCTGGGCGGGCACGTGGTGGCGGAAGGGACTCCAAGCGAGGTGGCGCGGCATCCGGAATCGTTAACTGGAGCGTACCTGGCCCACCGGAAGCGGATTGAGGTGCCGGAACTGCGCCGAGTGGGGAGTGGCAAGCGGCTTACCGTACATGGGGCGCGCGAGCACAACCTGAAGAACGTGACCGTGGAGTTTCCGCTGGGAACATTGTGCCTGGTGACCGGGGTGTCAGGGAGCGGGAAATCGACGCTGGTGAATGACATCCTGTATCGGGCGCTGGCGCAGGTGATTTGGGGATCCAAGGCGGCACCGGGTGCACACGATCGCATTGCCGGGTTGGAGCATATCGACAAGGTGATTGAGATTGACCAGTCTCCGATTGGGCGGACTCCGAGGTCAAACCCCGCTACGTACACGGGGGCATTTACGGCAATTCGCGAGCTCTATGCGATGCTTCCTGATTCGCGGGAGCGGGGATACAGGGCAGGGCGATTTAGCTTCAACGTGAAAGGCGGGCGGTGCGAGGCCTGTGGAGGTGATGGACTGAAGCGGATTGAGATGAACTTCCTCCCCGACGTTTACGTGACGTGCGACGCGTGCAAGGGGCGGCGTTACAACCAGGAAACGCTGGAGGTGAAGTACAAGAGCCACTCGATTGCCGACTTGCTGGATAGCACGATTGAGGATGCACTGATGGTGTTGCGAAACCTTCCCCAGATTGAACCGAAGCTACAGACGCTGGTGGATGTGGGGTTGGGTTATGTGCATCTGGGGCAATCGTCCACCACACTGTCTGGGGGTGAGGCGCAACGGATCAAGCTGGCGCGGGAACTCAGCAAGCGGCAGACGGGAAAGACGGTATACATCCTCGACGAGCCCACGACAGGTCTGCACTTTGAGGATGTGCGGAAGCTGCTGGATGTGCTTCATCAGTTGACCGATAAGGGAAACACGGTAATTGTGATTGAGCACAACCTGGATATGATCAAAGCAGCCGATTGGATTGTGGATATGGGTCCCGAAGGTGGAGACGATGGGGGCCAAGTAGTAGCCGAGGGGACGCCGGAGGACATGATTCGCTGCCGGGGTTCCGCTACGGGCGAGGCGCTGCAGCGGTTTCTGGCAGCCGAAGGGGTAGCGTGAAGTCCGCAAACAAAATGATGGATGTTGTGCTGGTGTAACAGGGGGGACATGCAGGAAGAACACGGAGAGCGGGAACGGGAGTATGGGGACGAAACAGACGATAGTGCCCTTCCCGCCGAGGGAGCGGAGGAATCGCGCGCGGACGCGTTCTCTACGGAGGGTCCTGGTGGAGAGTATCCGTTTTGGGGTTGGCTGGACGCAGCGCTGTTTGCTGTGGTGCTGGTGTTTTTCCTTGTGTTGACGATTCTGGTTGCGTCGGTGGCGCACGCATTGGGTTGGGCGCCAATGGCCCCCGCAGCAATCGTTGCGCAGGGTGTGGGGATGGGAGCAGCGCTTCTGGTGCTTTCGCGGTTGCTGCGCTACCGCTATGGAGTGGGGTTGCGCACGGCGTTACACCTGGATGCTCCTCGCCGGGTGATGATGTATTGCGGCTTCGGTGTGGCCACCGCCGTGCTGGTTTCGTTGTTGGGGTACGTGCTGAAGCTATCCGAGATGGACATGCCCATGAAGGACTTCATCCGGACGGACTTGGACTTGCTGGTGGTGGGAATTGGCGCAACCACCTTCGGGCCTCTTTTCGAGGAAATGATCTTTCGCGGGTTTCTGCAACCGCTAATGGGCAGGCTGTTGGGAATGGCACCCGGCGTGGTGGCTACATCGCTGCTATTTGCCCTGCCCCACGGGCCACAATATGGGTGGCATTGGCAGCACCTTTTCGTGATTACCGCGGCTGGGGCAGTGTTCGGATTCATCCGCTGGCGGACTGCATCCACCACGGCGGCCACCGTGGCCCATGCCACTTACAACCTTTTCCTGGTGATTGGCGCCGCGGTTCAGCGATCCGAAGGTTTTGGTAGCTGAAGGCCCCTTTCGAGAGGGGAACGCCCTAATCCTGGTTGTCTTTGTACTCTTCAAGCCAGGCCATCTGGATGGCTTCGAGCTTACCCTCGGACGAACTCATCGGGTCGTCGTCGAAGTCTTCAAGCTCAGTAATCCACTTATGCATGTCTGTGAAGCGGACCTGGAGAGGATCCTGTTCCGGGTGAGCCTCATACAGGGCGTAGGCGATGTCGTCGATCTGATCCCAAGTGAGTCCCATCAGATTTTCGTTCCTTTCAAAGCACTGCCGACCGCAGCATTCACCATGGATTCGGCGAGGGTCATGGTGGCTTCGTTCAGTTCATCAATTTTTTTGCGGATGAGATTGTGATCCTCGGCGTGATAGACGGTGAGCAGTTCGTTGTGCTTGCGGTCAATGATGGCGAGTTCGTCGTCACCAAGGGCGCTCCAGGCGGGGTTGGCGCGAGCCTTATCGAGCGCAAGCAGAATGCGGTCCGCTTCGACACGGGCTTCACGAACCTGACGCTCCTTAAGGTCGGCCTCTGCTTTCTGGTAGGCCTCCTCGATCATGGCCTCCACCTGGGCATCCGTTAGGCCATATGAGGGCTTCACCTCGACGGCCTGTTCCTTGCCGGTCCGCTGGTCACGGGCGCTCACGTTGAGGATACCGTTGGCATCGATGGTAAAACGGACCTCAATCTTGGCGAGACCGGCGGGCAGAGGATCAATATCCTTGAGGTCGAAGCGGGCTAGACTGCGGCAATCACGGACCATCTCGCGTTCACCTTGCAGAACGTGGATGAGGACGTTACGCTGGCCGTCGACAGCAGTGGTAAAGCTCTCCGCGGCGCTGGCCGGAATGGTGGTGTTGCGGTGGATGAGCTTGGCCACCACGCCACCCATTGTTTCGATACCCAGCGAGAGTGGCGTGACATCAAGAAGCAGCTTGTCGTCCACGGTTCCGGTGAGGATGCCCGCCTGGACCGCAGCGCCGAGAGCGACCACCTCGTCTGGGTTAAGTTCGGTATGGGGCTTGGCGCGGAAGAGGGTTTCCACGGCCTGTCGAACAAGCGGTATCCGGGTGGACCCGCCCACAAGGACTACCTCGTCGATCTGCTCCGGGGTGACCCCTGCATCCTTCATGCATTGGCGGCATGGGCCCAGCGTCCTATCGATGATGGGGGAAATCAGTTGCTCAAACTGGGGACGGGTGAGTGCACGCTGATAGCTACGACCGTCCGATTCAAATTCGATGGCCACTTCCGGCGCAAACGAAAGCGCTTCCTTTGCTCGAATGACGGCCTGACGGAGGCGCTGGACGATTTGAGTGTGTGCGCCAAGCTGGCTAGGTTCGAGGGCCCACTCGCTGGAGATATCTTCGATAGCGATGGCGAGCAGGAGATTATCAATGTCGTCGCCGCCAAGGTGCGTGTCGCCATTGGTAGCCAGCACCTCAAAAATGCCGTCGTGGAGGCGGAGAATGGAGACATCGAAGGTGCCGCCGCCCAGGTCGTAAACGGCGATGACTCCCTGTTTTCGCTTGTCCAATCCGTAAGCGAGGCTGGCCGCAGTGGGCTCGTTGACGAGGCGGAGCACTTCAAGGCCAGCGAGACGCCCGGCGTCGCGGGTGGCTTGGCGCTGGGAGTCATTGAAATACGCGGGTACGGTGATGACGGCCTGTGTGACCTCCCGGCCAAGGGCGGCTTCCGCGGTCCGCTTGAGCTGGAGCAGAATCTGGGCAGACACCTCCGGGGGCGTAAGGACCTTAGGTCCAAGCTTGAGACGGAGTGAGGCGTCCTGGTCCTGCGCAAGGTGGAAGGGGAAAAGCTTCAGTTCTTCGGTGACATCCCCGATGACACGTCCCATGAGGCGCTTGACGGAGTATATGGCGTTTTCAGGCGACTCGATAAGGACATCGCGAGCAGCGTTTCCAATGAGGAAACCATCCACTTCGTTGTAGGCAACGATGCTTGGGACGATTCGATCGCCGTTCGGGTCTTCCAGGATTTCCGGGGCCGTCAGGCCCATATGGGCGACCAGGCTGTTGGTGGTGCCGAGGTCGATGCCAATGACGACGTCGGGGGAATCTTCGAACTCGATCTGAAAGAGATTGTCCATGGTGATTATCGGCCATGCCTGGCTCAGCAGCTACGGTGGAGGGAGCAGCGGCCAGGCTGGCGCTGGTTCCAGTCTATGCGGTGAGTGCGGCCTCCACATCCCGTACCAGGTTTTGGATGTAGCGGCGGCGGTTGAGGATGGCGCGGATTTCGGCTAGGGTATCCCGTTGGCGGGTATCATCCCATCGGGTGAACAGCGCCTGGATGCTGTGGTCGCACTCGTCCCGCATGGCGAGGAATCGGGACTGGGCCTCCTGCAACTGCGGGCGGGCATCCTCATCGCCGTGGCGGAGTTCATCAAGGGCCACATTCAGCTCAAACACCTCCTCAAGAAGCTCGGGGGGGACGTTGTTTGAGCGCTGGTCACCGATGTCGAAGCCGTGACGGGTTAGGACATACTCAGCACGCTCGAGGGGGTCCCGTAAGGTACGGTAGCCATCGTTCAGCAGACTGCTGGCGCGGAGGGAATCTGCCTGTTCCATCGCCGAGGCGCGGGCAAAACGGTCTGGATGTAGAACACGACTGCGTCCATAGAAGCGCTTTTGCAGTTCGCCAAGGTCAATTGCCAAATGCTCCGGGAAGCCGAAGAAGGCGAAATAATCCGGGACGGTAGCTTCCAGCTGTTGGCGGATTTCCTGAGGCAGCAGCGAACTGGTGTTGGACAGGGTTGACATGGCCGCTAGGCAGTGAAGCTGGTACCGCAGCCGCAAGCCTTCTTCGCGTTCGGATTCTCGAAGGCAAAGCCGGAATGCATGAGACTTTCTTTGTAGTCGAGGATCATCCCCTTAAGGTAGATCATGCTCTTAGGATCCACAAAAATCCGGACGTCGTCGAAGGCGAGAACATGGTCGCGGGAACGTTCCTTGGCATCGAATTTGAATTGGTAGCTGAGCCCGGAGCAGCCACCGCCAAGGACGCCAAGGCGCAAACCGCCCTGGACATTGTGCTTTGCGAAAATTTCCCTGATCTTGGCAACCGCCTTGGGGGTAACGTCAATCAGAGACCCGGTATCGGCGGTGTTCTCGGACTCAGTGGAGTTGGCCGACACCTGGCCAGCGGACTGCGAGACCGGGTTGGTTTCAAGTTGCTGCAAGTCAACCATTTCGTAGTCCTTTCTGTGGACGCGGATGGCCAGCCAGGCTGCTAGCGGGGCGGGTTGCCCGCGAGAGCGCCTGACTGGCCGAAGAATGACGGGATTGGCATTAAGCGTGGACGGTTTCCGTTTCGGCCAAACCAGCCTTTACCTTGTAATCCTGGATGGCAGCCTTGATGGCGTCCTCGGCCAACACTGAGCAATGGATCTTCACCGGCGGAAGTGCCAGTTCGTTCACAATGTCAGTGTTCTTGATAGCGAGGGCTTCATCGACGTTCTTTCCCTTAAGCCACTCGGTGGCGAGGGACGAACTGGCAATGGCACTGCCGCAGCCGAAGGTCTTGAACTTGGCATCTTCGATGACGCCTGTTTCGGGATTGACCTTCACCTGGAGCTTCATGACGTCGCCACACTCAGGGGCGCCCACCATGCCGGTGCCCACGTTGGGATCCTTCTTGTCGAGGGAACCCACGTTGCGGGGGTTGTTGTAGTGATCGAGAACTTTGTCGGAATAAGCCATAGTCTTCTTCTCTCCTGAACCGAATGTGTTTCTTCCCTCAAAAATGCTGCTAGTGCGCGGCCCACTGAATGGTGTTGAGGTCGACGCCCTCCTTCACCAATTCGTAAAGCGGGGACAGTTCGCGCAGTTTCAGGACAACCTGAATCATCTTTTCGGCGGCATAGTCGACCTCTTCCTGGGTTGTGAAGCGGCCGAGACCGAAGCGGATAGAGCTGTGGGCAAGGTCATCGCCCGCGCCCAGAGCTTTCAGCACATAGCTGGGTTCCAGGGTTGCCGAGGTGCAGGCAGAGCCACTGGAGACGGCAATGTCGTTGATGCCCATAAGAAGGCTTTCGCCCTCGACGTAGGCAAAGCTGATATTGAGATTGTGGGGCAGGCGATACTCCATGGTGCCATTGATGTAGACTTCGTCGAGTTCGGCAAAGATGCGATCCTTTAGCCGGTCCCGGAGGGCGCCCAAACGCTCAGCGTCCGCAGCCATTTCCTGCGCGCAGAGAGCGCACGCTTCGCCTAAACCAACGATGCCCGGAACATTGAGGGTTCCGGAACGCATGCCGCGCTCATGTCCGCCACCATCCATCTGGGCCGTGAGTTGGACGCGGGGGGCCTTGCGGCGTACGTAGAGCACGCCACAGCCCTTCGGCCCGTAGATCTTGTGGCCGGTGAACGAAAGCAGGTCAATGTTATCGGCGATGACGTTGACGGGAATCTTACCCACCGCCTGCGTCGCGTCGGTGTGAAATAGCACCCCGCGCTCCTTGCAGATGGAACCGATCTCCTTCATGGGCTGAATGACGCCGATTTCGTTGTTGGCGTACATGATGCTGACAAGGATAGTCTTGTCTGTGATTGCTTCACGCAGCATGTCCAGGTCAACAAGGCCATCAGGCTTCACGGGCAGATAGGTGACTTTGCAGCCCTGCTTTTCGAGACGTTTACACGCGTCGAGGATCGCCTTATGTTCCGTAGCCGCAGTGATAATGTGGTTGCCACGCTCGGCGTACATCTCCGCGACACCCTTCAGCGCAAGGTTATTGCTTTCCGTGGCGCCGCTGGTGAAGACGATTTCCTTTTTGTTGGCGCCAATGATGTCTGCGCACTGGGTACGCGCCTTTTCGACGGCCTCTTCCGCTTCCCAACCAAAGCTGTGATTGCGGCTAGCGGCGTTTCCGAAGCGTGCGCCGAAAAAGGGCATCATCGCTTCGAGCACACGGGGGTCCATCGGAGTGGTGGAGTGATTATCGAGATAAATGGGCGTTTGCATGGGTAACTGTCAGGACCTCACAAGTTCTTCAAGGGAAACGAATTGATTGCCGCCCCGCGCCACGGAAGCCGATGCGGCGCCGGTGGGGATATCTCCTGTGGAGATATCGGCAATGGTGATGCTATTAAGCAAATTGCTGATGGCTTCGTGCACCTTGCGCAGCGGCTCGCGCACCGTGCAGTTGGTGGTGTGGTCACACTCCTGGTCGTCGTGAAAACAGGAGGTGAGAATCACCGGTCCGTCAATGCTGTGGATGACATCAAGCACGCTCATCTCGTGGGAGGGGCGGGCAAGGCGGTAACCACCGTTGGTTCCCTGGAGTGATTCCAGGAATCCGCTGCGGGCAAGCCGCTGCAGCACTTTCGAGAGCAGCGGAAGGGGAACTCCGTATTGCTCAGCAATTTGCTTGGCGCTAGAACTCGCCATCAGATCGCCGGACATAGCCAAGTGACGGAGGGCAATGAGTCCGTAGTCTGCCTTTTTCGTGAGTTTCAGCATACCAATTCTGGACCCTTTCAGTCCTACTTAAAATCATACCGGGCCATGGGACTCCCGTCAAACAGATTCCGCAGGACTGTCCATAGGATGTATCGGCGATCGCTAGCGATTCGTCCAGAATGGCAACTGCCGAAAAATGTTCGATTTGCAAATGCCTATCAGCTATCGCGGAACGGGAATTTCAGTCCGAAGGTAACGAGTAAATGGCAAGCCCCGAATCCATGGTTGCTACAGGAGGAGAAATCGAAAGGTGGCGAAGGAGGCAGGTAGGGTGCTGGTCAGGAATCCCCGTGTGAGTTTTGGCATACACTGGGAAGATTCAAGCCAAGTTCCGCGGTCGGCGATTGCCGAAGTCGCGGTCGCTGATCATCGTTTGTTTTCATTTGAAACTTTTGCGGAGCGAGTATGACCCATCGTGCGAACCGGGCCGAGCCCTTTGTGTGTCTGCTTACGTCATCACTGTGTGTATTGGTATGGATAGTGGCGTTCTGCCAACCATTATCCGCGCAGAAGAACTTTGGGGGAAGTGCGGAAATCCGGTTTGCGTTGGAGAAGCTTCAGGTTACCGGTAGTGCACTGATGATTGCCGCCCACCCTGATGATGAGAACACAGCCGTGATTTCCTATTTTGCCCGCGGCCGCAAGATGCACATGGGATACCTGTCGTTGAACCGGGGGGAGGGAGGCCAGAATCTCCTTGGGGCGGAACAGGGGGCCTTGATTGGCTTGATCCGGACGCAGGAACTGTTGCGTGCCCGAGAAATCGACGGCGGGGTGCAGTATTTCACGCGGGTTGTGGATTTTGGTTACTCAAAGGTGGCCAGCGAAACACTGGGTAAGTGGGGTAAGGAGAACGCGCTACGGGATGTGGTGTGGGTAATCAGGAAGTTTCAGCCGGACATCATCATCAACCGGTTCTCGGGTACTCCGATGGACGGGCACGGACATCACCAGTCATCCGCGCTGCTGAGCAAGGAAGCCTTTCACGCGGCGGCTGACCCCAAGCGCTTTCCTGAGCAACTGAAGTGGGTGACACCCTGGCAAGCGAAGAGGCTGTTTTGGAACACCTTCACATGGCGGAACGTGGAGGAGCAGATCCCGCAGAACCAGAAGCGGTTGGTACTGCCGACGGGAGAGTATGACCCTCTATTGGGACATTCCTACCAGGAAGTAGCCGGAATGAGCCGTAGCATGCACCGAAGCCAGACCATGGGAACGCCGGAGCGGAAAGGGGAGGCGAAAGACTATCTGGTCCACCTGGACGGGCCTCCGGCTGAGCGTGATCCTTACGAGGGAATTGACACCACGTGGCAGAGGGTAGAGGGCTCGCAGCAGGTGCAGCGCCTGTTGAGCGAGGCCCTTGCGGGGTTCGACTTTCTAGCTCCTGAGAAGTCAGTTCCCGTGCTCTTGGAAACACGCCGGGCAATGCAGGCTTTGCCGCAATCGCCGCTGGTGAAGCGCAAGCTTTTGGAGCTGGAAGAGGTGATCGCACGCTCTACAGGATTGTGGCTGGATGCAAGTTCGGCTCATCATGAAGTGGTACCTGGCAGCACCATGCAGGTGAATCTGGAGATGGTGAACCGCTCTCGGCTACCGGTATCAGTGGTGTCGGCTGAAGTGATTGGCCAGCAAGGGCTGGCTGCGAAACTGGGCGAGCCTGTGGCATTGCCGGCTAACCAGCGCGAAGTGCAGCCGCTGAATGTAGCATTACCTCCGGACTATCCGATCTCGCAGCCGTACTGGCTGAAGGAGACCGTGAAGAACGACTTGTATCAGATCGCGCCCGAGGATGAACCGCTGGTGGGGCTTCCGGAGTCGCCGGCATCCTATCATGTGAAGTTTGAGGTGCTGCTTGGAGAGGGTGCGGCAGCCCAACGAATTGTCTACACACGGCCCCTGCACCACCGCTATGTAGACCCCATGTATGGAGAACTGACGCGCGCACTGGTGGTGACGCCAAGGGTCACGTTGGAACTGGGGCAACGGGCGGTGCTTTTCCCTACAACCAAGGCTCAGCGGGTGGACGTGACGGTGATGAGCCATCAAGCCAAGGTGGCGGGTGAGGTCGCTCTGGAGCTACCCCAAGGCTGGCGCGCGGTTCCTGCAAAGGGTTCCTTTACGCTTCAAGGAAACGGGGAAAAGGCAACAGTCAGCTTTGACGTGACCCCTCCTGCTGGAGCGTCCACGGGAGAGATGCAGGCCTACGCGACAGTGGCCGGCCAGCGCTACGACCGTGGAATGATCGTGGTGAGCTATCCGCACTTTCCTCCACAGAGGTTGTTTCCTCGGCAGACAGCGCGGCTGGTGCGGGAGCCCTTGGAACTGATCTCGAAACGTATCGGCTATGTGATGGGCGCCGGCGACGAGATCCCCCAAGCGTTAGAGCAGATGGGCGGCAAGGTGACACTACTCACCGAAAGCGAGTTGGGCCGGGGAGATCTCTCCGGGTATGACGCCATCATCACCGGCGTACGGGCCTACAATACGCGGCCTGACCTGGTAGCCAACCACAAGCGCCTGTTGGACTATGCTGAGCGTGGTGGCACGCTGGTAATCCAATACAACACAACCCGCTATTTCGGGGCAGGGGCTTCGGACCCAATTGAGGGCGTACAGCTTGGACCCTACCCGTTCCGGATTGGCCGGGACCGAGTAAGCGTGGAAGACGCCCCAGTAACCGTGCTGCGCCCTGACCATGTGCTGCTGAACAAACCAAACCGGATTTCGCAGAAGGATTTCGACGGATGGGTTCAGGAGCGCGGGCTCTACTTTCCATCAAAGTTTGATGAGCGTTATGAGACACTGATTGCGACGCACGACCCGGAGGAGGAGTCCTTGAGCGGAGGTATCCTCTATACACGGCTTGGGAAGGGAGCTTTCGTGTTCACGAGCTATTCCTGGTTTCGCCAACTGCCGGCAGGAGTACCGGGGGCAAGCAAGCTCTTCGCGAATCTGCTTAGCGCCGCGAAGGTGACAGCAGGCGAGTGAACAGACCCTTGATGCTAGCTTCGCGGCGAGGCATGCAGTGGGAACGGTGACCATCGCGCGCCTATTGCCGAGTTACCTGCTGCTGGTGGTCTACCTCTGTCTTTACCCGTGGAACTTTAACTGGGACCTTGCTGGCGAGGCATGGAGTTGGCGGGTGCTACCCGGGTACGCGGGCTATGTAGACGTCATCCTGAATCTTTGCCTGCTGGCACCAGCGGGCCTCTGTTGTGGCTTGATGTGGCGCGGCAAGTGGCCCTGGTTGATCGTGCCGCTTGCAGCGCTTTTCTTTTCAGCCCTCATCGAGTGGCTGCAGGTCTACCTCCCCACCCGGGACAGCAGCGCCTGGGACGTACTGTATAACGTTGTAGGAGCTGCACTGGGCCTGGCCCTGGGGGCAGTGGCGGCTCCGGCGTGGCGCGCGCATCATCGCCAAAGTTCCCACCGTTTGGAAGACCCGAGTACAATCTGGTTGCTGGCACTATTCCTGCTAGCCCAGTGGTTCCCCTTTATTCCCCGAATCCGCCTAGCGCAGTTGCGGGAAGTCCTGAGGGCGCTGGGGGATTCGCCGGACCTGCTCACAATGGTGTCAGCGTTCTTCTCGTGGCTGGCTGCGTCGGTGATTCTGGGCTACCTGGCGGAACGACGGCTCACTTTGGGCTTTGCGCCGGCGATTCTACTTTTGGTTCTGTTAGGAAGAACTCTGTTCCCTGCAGGGACACATTCCGGACTTGGGATGATTGCGAGCACGGCCGGGATTTTTGTGGGTTCCTTCCTGCCTTGGCGGGTTAGTCGCCAGTGGCTGGGACTGGCGATGTTAGGCTTTCTAGCTTTCCGTCAGTTGTATCCTTTTGATTTTGAGGGCGAAAGCCAGGAAGTGATGTGGATTCCATTCGATAGCATTCTGCAGCTTCGCACAGAGCAGGGACTGCGGATATTGTGGGAGAAATCCTTCGTGTACGCCAGCACGATTTGGCTGCTGGCTAAAGGGCCATGGGGCTTGGCAAAGTCGACCGCAATGTGCGCGGGAGTGCTTGCGGCTGGAGAGTTTGCCCAACGTTGGATCCCTGGGCGAACGCCGGACACCCTAGATGTCCTCATCGTGATGGTGGCCGGATTAGGTTTGGCTGGAAGCAGCCTTAACTATGGGAGGGCTGGAACGAATTCGCGTGGGCGAGAGCTCAAGACCGGCGAGGTCTAATCCTCGGGCTCGTCACCGGCCAATTCATCGAGAGAAGCCGCAAGGCGGGAATGCTGCCTGAGAGCCTGCACCGTATGGGGGTGGGCGAAGCCAGCACGGCGAAGGCGGCCATAGGCGCGCTGCAGTTGCTTGGGATCCTCCAGCCGGTCGCCGGTGAGCAGAGGTGCCATTTTGCGACGAAGGAACTGGAGAGCCAGAAGAGCTTCGTCGACTTCCTGATAAGCGGCATGAACCGCAGCATCGATCGCGTCGTGTTGGATGAGACGGGCGTACAGTTCCTGGCGAGCACGCCGCTGGCCAAGCAGGCGCTGGTCGCGGGCGAGCAGAACCTTTTGCTGGGCAACACGGGTGTCATCCAGAAAACCCGCCTCAAGGAGTTTCGCAATCACCCAGTCCACCTCAGCAGGCGTTTCGGCGCGGGCCAGAAGTCTGCGCTGAATTTCGGCAAGGGCATAATCCTGCGTGCCCAGCATACGGAGGGCCTTTTCGAGCAGTTGGTTGCGGTCAAGCGGCCGCGCCGGCTTTGGCTGATCTGTCATAAAGTGGCGAGGGCGATGAGATGCCGGAAACGGTCTGGCACTACGAACCCTCTGTATCTTTAGGGTGTTTCGCCTCGT
This sequence comes from Bryobacteraceae bacterium, assembly GCA_036821995.1. Lineage (GTDB taxonomy): Bacteria > Acidobacteriota > Terriglobia > Bryobacterales > Bryobacteraceae > JACTMJ01. The sequence continues at coordinate 9,957 of DAISIM010000012.1, read as the reverse complement.
CTGTCACCGTCAATGGGAGTATTCTAGAAATGTCAGGACCGGATGCGGATGACAGCGTGCGTCCCCGGAACACATGGAGGAGCAAACAATGGCTGAAGACAACAAGTTTCCTTATTTTCTGTTGGGTCTAGGCGTAGGATTTGTCGCGGGCATCCTTGCGGCGCCTCGCTCAGGCGAAGAGACAATGCACTACATCAAGGAAAAGGCCGTGGAGGGGAAGGATTACCTGCTGCGGCAGCAGGAGACGCTGAAAGAAGGCGCCCAGTCCGCGGTTGATAAGGGCAAGGAGGCCGTGCTGCGCCAGAAGGAGCAGATCGCTGCGGCCTATGAAGCTGGGCGTCAAGCCTACCGGGACTCAGTAAGCGGCAGCCCGGCCGGTGCAAGCAGCCCGGTTTCGGGTGATGGGGAAGCCATCTAGCGGCCAGCGTATTGACCAATCTGGCAGTTGGGCTACCCACTGCCGAAGTCTTGGGCAGCCGCGGGAAACACCTGGGGCTGCCCAACAGATTTCCCGGTCCTTGGCAGAATGACCAAACTAACAAAGGGGATCCTCTGACTGATGGAAGCCCAAGTTTCGAACCAGATCATTGTGATTGCGATTGTCGTGATCGCGATCGCGGTGGTGATGCAGACCATCTCCGCGATGGTGTCGGCGATGACTGCCCTGAGGATGAAGGCAGCCCTGGACAAGGCTCGCCAGGAGATTGAGCCGCTGGCAGTGCAGGCCAAGGAGTTGCTGGGCGAGGCGAGAGTAGCCGTTCGCGCTACGAATGAGCAACTGCAACCGATTTTGCAGTCTGCCGCGAGGATCACTGTAGAGTTGCAGGAGATAACACACAAGGCCAATGACATGGCCAGCCGCGGCAAGGCCCAAGCTGAGCAGTTGGATGATGCCCTCACCGAAACCGTCGACCGGGTGCGCGTGCAGATGACAAATGTGGAGGCCACTGTAGAACACGTCCTCCAGAATGTCCGCGATACGTCAAGCCATGTGAACACCGGAATCGTGACCCCCATTCGCAAGCTGAATGGGTTAATGAATGGCGTAAGCACAGCGCTGGGATTCCTCCTCCAGGGAAGAACGACCGTGCAGCGCGCGACTCATGAAGACGAGATGTTCATCTAGGAGCAGTGCCGATACGGTGCGTCCACCGCGGGTAGATTCTATGGCTCCGCGCGGCACGCTGCTTGGCGCGGCGTTGTTGTTGCTGGCCTCACTAATAGTGCCGTGCACGCTAGCGGCACAACCGGCGCAATCCATGGCCACACTGGCTGCGGAGATCAAGGCGGCGGGCCTTGACCCGGAAGAATGCTACCGGGTGCGGGAGTTCGACTTCACCCGCGAAGACGCGCGCATCTACCTCACTGATGGTTTCCTTATCTTCGGCAAGCCCGTAAACGGACGCCGCTTCACTGCAATCTTTGTAGGGGAAATTGACGGTGGCGACGCGGAAATTCTAATGTTTCCTCCGCTACGTAGCGAGCGGCTTTCCCTGGCCAAATTTACGGAATCTCCAAACCTGAGTGAGCATTTCCGCTTCGCTACGTTTGTGTTTACCGACGACACTCACGGGGAACTGGTGAGGCGTCTGCAGGAGAGCTTTCTGGGAAGGAGGACTCCAGAGGCAGGGCCGTTGTACACGGAAAGATACAACAGCGTGGTGAAGAACCTTTCCGAAAGCCTGGAACTGCGGCTGGTGAAGGACATCATGGACCAGCCGAGTTCCGAAGAGGGGTTCTTCTTCGCCAGTTTCCGGGGAAATCGGTTGGGAAATTTCGACTTTGTCATGGATCCGCTTACGCCGAAGGGGATCCGGGTAGGACAGTTCTCAGTCCAGGCAAATCGGCCGATCTTCGACATGTGGACGGAGTTTGAGACGCGTTCCATGCGTGGAGGTAAGCGCCCGCAGCCGGCGGAGGACTACCACATTGATCACTTTGAGATTGATGCCAGTCTGGGGCCGGATCTACAACTAACCGCCAAGACGCGAATGCGGTTGACGCCTCGCGGAAAGCGCAAGACCATCGCCATGCTGCTGTCGCAGGATATGCAGATTCGTGGAGCACTGTCGAACGGACAACAATTGGAGGTTTACAGGCCGGGAGCGATGCGGCTGAACAGTTTCCGCAGGGACCGGGACTCAGTGTTCCTGATTCGGCTACCAGACACAGCGGAAGCTGGAAAACCAATCGAAATCGAGGTGGATCACGACGGCCAAGTGGTGGAATCTTCCGGTAATGAGGTGTTTTTTGTCGGTTCGCGCTCCACATGGTATCCGGGAGCGGGATTGCGGATCGCCACCTATGACCTGACCTTCCGGTTACCCCGCGGGCTGGATTTTGTGGCAACCAGCGATAGTGCGGAAATGACTGTGGAAGGGGATTCTGCGGTTCACCGGATCAAGGTAACGCAGCCAGTACGTTCGTTTGGATTCAACATTGGCAAGTACAAGACCATCACTGTGAATCGCAACGGGTTCACCGCGAACGTGATGGCGAATCAGCAGGTGGAAACCGCATTGGATCCGGGTAACCGCGTGATTGTTGTGCCCAGCCCTTCCGTGCCCCCTGGACGGCGAAGCGGAACGGCCGCTACAACGGTAACCACCGTTCCGGCTCCAAGGCCTGACCCGACGCAGAGGCTCCGCGACATCGCAGATAAGGTAGTGGGTCTGCTGGAGCGCTTTTCCGCCTTGCTGGGTCCGCCGCCAATGAAGACCATCCAGGTATCCCCGATTCCGGGGAGCTTTGGCCAGGGCTTCGCCGGGATGATTTACCTTTCCACAATCGCCTACCTGCCTGAGGATTTCCGGCCGGCGTATGCGCGGGACTCTTATAGTAGAACGTTCTATACGGACTTGCTGCTGGCCCATGAGCTATCGCACCAGTGGTGGGGTAACCTGGTGTTCACCGAATCTGACCAGGATGAGTGGCTCATGGAGGGCTTGGCGACGTACTCTGCGCTACTGATGTTGGAAGAACAGAAGGGCAAACGGGCAGTTGCGGAGGTGATGCGGCATTACCGGGACAACCTTTTGGTTGACCTGGGAGACGGGCGCATTCTGGACGAGGCGGGTCCTCTGATTTGGGGAGAGCGGTTGATCAACTCCCGGGACCGGAATGCTTGGACCACGATCACCTACGAAAAGGGTGCCTGGGTGTTCCACATGCTGCGCGCGCAGATGGGTGATGAGGCGTTCCGGACCATGCTTGCGGAACTTCCAAAGCGGTTCCGTCAGAAGGCGTTAAGCACCAGCACCTTCCGCGAGTTTGCTTCGGAGTTCATGCCCGCCAAGAGCGATGACGCGGACCTGGAAGAGTTTTTCGCGCAGTGGGTGGAGGGAACGGGTATTCCCCGGCTGAGCCTGACGACGAACGTAAGTGGCCGCCCGCCAAAGGTTCGCGTGGAGGCCGAATTGGGCCAGTCTGCGGTAGGCGATGAGTTCGGCGCCTTGGTGCCCATCGTCTTCCGGATGCCGCGGGGACAGGTAGAAGTGCGCTGGGTGCGGGCCTCCAATGACGGAGAGGAGTTGGAGTGGACCTTCCCGACTACACCAACGAAGGTTGAGCTGGACCCGGATTTCGTCACACTGAGGCGGGACTGAGGGTAGGGTTCGCTGCGTAGACTACCTTGGTCCGCCGCAAACCGTATTGCTCTAGCCTTGGGTGCGGCGGAAAGCGTATGCCTCAGCACGCTTCCAGAATCTGGCAAAGCGCCGGAGGTCAGCATTGAGCTGCGAGGGAACGAAGGACAGAGGGGCATGGACGATCACAGGCAGGTGCCTTTCCAGGGACTTCACCAGCGCGCCGAAGCGGGGATTCACACTGCGTGTTACTGCGATTGAATCGGCGCCGTGATGGGTCGCCATCCCAAGAAGAGTATCCAGTACGGGCCCCCGATGGATCTCGACAGGCATGTCTACAAGGCACTCGTATTGGAATACGATTCGTTTGAGAGAGTAGGCCTCCGCGTCAACCGCCTCGTCATCCCAGACAAACACAGCCGGGGCGTCAGGATTGGCGAGTAAGGCCGGATCGCGGGGACTGAGGCTGTCTTCGTGGATCCAGACTAAGGTGCTCACTTGCGTTCCCTTCCAAGCTGTTGCGGGTTTCGATGCAGGCTGCCGGATGTGCGGGGATGCAGGGCTAGCCCAGGCGCAGCCTCGCCTTGCTTATGCGGAAACAAACGAAGTTCCAGCTCCGGGTAGCTGGTATTGAACGGACACTGGTGGGCAACCAGGCAGCGATTGCAGTAGCTTCCACTCGTGTACTTTTCCAGATTGTCGCGGTTGAAGAAATAGGGCTTGTGGCTGAATGTGCTGGCTACCCACTGCCACGATAGGTTGTTGCTGGCGGGGTCCCCGTCCAGAAGGTGCGTAAGGAACCAGCGGGCGCCTGCTTGCCACTTCACACGCCGCCAGTGAACGACGTAAGCTGCCACCCACATGCGGGCATGGTTATGGAGATAGCCGGTTTCATGGAGTTCGGCGGCAAAGCCATCCATACAAGCGAGTCCTGTGTTCCCGCTTGCGATGTCATCGGGCAGGGAGTCTACGTAGTGTTCCGCCCCGAAGCCCGTCTTGTAGGGTTCCTGGTCGCGCCAGATACCATCCCCCAGGTGCTGGTAGAGCCGCTGCCAGTATTCACGCCATGCAAGCTCGGTAATGAACTTGGCACCGTGGAAGGCCTCCCGGAGCTTGTCTAGCGCAGCATCGCGGACCTCAGCCAGCGAAAGCACGCCGTGACGAATGTACATCGACAGGCGGCTTACAGACCCATTGAGATGGTTGCGGGTGAAGCCGTAACGGTCAGGCTGGATTCGCGCCAGAGTGGCTTCCGCTTCTGCACGTCCGCCACGAGTAGGAGAGACATGCGATCCGCGTTGGACCGCTTTGGGAAACTGCTGGCGAAGATAATCCACCAGCTCTTCGCGATCGGCAAACTGCCGCCGCATGGGTTTGGGGATGCTCATGCGGACGCTCCGTTGGCGCCCATTGCGCATTTTGGGACTTGGCGGATCTGGCGCCGACAGGCGTCACTGCAATAGCGAACTTCGTCCCAGACGCGCTCCCATTTCTTGCGCCAAGTGAAAGGCCGGCCGCAGTGGAGGCAAGGTTTTGAGGGTAAATGCTGCTTTTTGACACCGTTCACCCTCACAGGGATGCCACCGCTGCCTGGCTTGCGACAATTTCTGGGCCGGAAGTACTTCCTGGCTATTCCGGGTTGGGAATCGGAACTGGGGCTGGAGTCGCATCCTCTGTACCTTCATCCACCTCAAGGGGACCAGCAGGGTGCTCTGACATCGCCTCAATCAGCATCCGCAACTTCATAGCCATCTCTTCGTCGAGGCGGTCGAGTTCCTTGGCCTGTTCGGTAGCCTCCAGCTTACGTTTCAGCAGCAAGTATGAGAATCCAAGGCTGAAGTGAGCGTCTACATACAAGGGATCATGGGTGACCGCCTGCTCATAGTCTTCGATCGCTCCATATCGGTCACCGGACATCGCCTTGGCGTAGCCACGGTAATACCAGGCACGTGCATCAGTGGGACGTTTGCCGAGGAGCAGCGTTAGGTTCTCTAGAGCGGACACGTACTGGGCACGCCAGATGTCCTGGAGGGATTCAATCAGCAAACTGTTGCGAAAACGGGTACCTTCGGTGGATTGAGTACTGCGCCATTCTGCCCAAGTCTTGGCCGTCTGGCCTGCGAGTTGAAGCGCGTAGGAAGCCGGAACCATCGCTACTGACGGGCGGGCGAGGGGGCTCTCCCAGACAACGATGCCACGCCAGCGCCCAGCCTCGTCCCATGCGGGGCAGCCTGAAATGCTATCGCCATGAGCGGTGCGGCCAAGGTAGATGAGCCCGAAAGACGGTAGATCGCGCACGCTGAGTTCCTGCACCGGGATGGCTTCTTGCGGACCGCAGCGCACCGTCCACTGGGCGGATTCAGTGACGGTAAGCACCTCCGCGGTGACGGGTCTACCCGGCTCAATCGCCGTGGAGACAACAACCAGGTTGCGCTCAACGTCGTCACCATGAACTACAGTGACCTCCTGTCGGCGATCACCCTCGATGATTTCGGCGCGAAATGCCCCTGCTAGTGGAGTGCGGAGGGTGACGTATCCATTCGCTGTTGGGGTTGCGTAGGCCTCACCGATCACGCCACCTTTTTCGTTGAGAGCTCGAACGATGGCTGGGGTAACCTCCATCGCTGGGGCGGCAGGAGTCTGGCCAGGTAACGGATACACCACCGCACAGACAACAAGCGCCAGCCACGGAGATCGCATGCACATGGGACGCCCGGCGGTTGGCGCCCGTTACTTGACGGTTTGGGAACGCGACACCGCCATACAGATATAGCCCAGCATTGCCGATGGTTCGGATGATGGCCACGCGTAAACGGAGAAAGCCTGCCAAGGCTGCAGTAACTGTCGCTCCAGCTGTGAAAGCCGCGACAGCAGAAGTGACCTTGCCTCCGGTCACACAACGGCATCCTGGGGATCCACCGTTAATTTCTGTTGTTGTGGTGACGTATCAGTCCAAGCGTCACTTGCCGGACTTGCTGCAGTCTTTGCGGGCACAGAGCCTACGGGACTTTGAGCTAATCCAGGTCGATAGCGCGTCCAAGGACCAGGCCAACGAGATAATGGCCAGCCGCTGGCCAAGTTTGCGGCAAACGCGGTCAGCAGAGAACCTGGGTTATCGGCGAGGAAATCAGCTCGGGATGGAACAGGCACGGGGCCAGTTTGTGGTTCTACTGAATGATGATGTCGAACTCCATCCTCGCCTGCTGGAGGAACTCGTGCGGGCTGCGGGTACGGATGATCGAATTGCTGTAGTGGCGCCGGCGATTTTGGTACATGGGGCGAAGGACAGGCTGAATGCCGCTGGCAGCGATCTGATGCCCGCCGGGTTCTACGCTGCGCGGGGGAAGAATCATCCCTACGGCAATTATTGCGAGGCGCAGGACATTGCGGCGGCTTCCGGGTGCTGCCTGCTGGTGAGACGTGAATTTCTTGAGCGCAGCGGTGGCTTTGCGCCCGTATTCGACACGTTGCCCTCCGGCTGGCATGCGTCTCTGGAGGACCTCGATTTGTGCTGGCGCGCTTGGGCTGAAGGCTGGCGGGTCTGCTATCAGCCCAATGCTGTACTTTGGCACAAGTACGTGCAGAAAGGACTCGATCCCGCGCGGTTTGCCAGCATTGTTGGGGGTCGCCTGTTGTTTGTGTGGATGAACTTCCCCGCGCGACTGCTGATACAGTTCGGCCCGGGATTGGTGGCGACGGAAATTGGCTTGTTGCTTGGCAGCATCATGGCTGGATCGCGATACTTGCGTGTCCTGCTTCGCTGCTGGTACTGGGCTTGGCGCAACCGGCGGCGCCTGAACGAATTACGGCGTGTGCGCGAAGGACGTCGCATAACTCCTGAAACGACGCTGTTGGGGTTGTTCCGTGCCGCTCTGGTTCCCCCGCCCGTCGTTCGGCAATCCTTTCCCCTTCGCGCTGCCGCCAGCGTTTGGTTTGCCATGAATGCGCTTTGCCTGGGCTGGCCATTCCATCGAGGCCTACGGACATCCGCCTGTGTGCAAAGTGGACTCCGTGGCGGAACTTGGTATCTGACCGTGAAGAGAGCTTGCGATGCGACTGCCGCTGCCTGTCTGCTGGTGCCGCTGGCACCGCTGCTGATCCTGCTGGCATTGATGGTTCGCGTTGCGCTGGGAAGTCCAGTGTTTTTCCGCCAGACCCGCATCGGTTTTCAAGAACGCCCGTTTACCTTGTTCAAATTCCGGTCCATGCGTGATGGGCGTGACGAGACGGGCAATCCGCTTGCTGACGAGGAACGGCTAACGGCCTTTGGGCGATGGTTGCGCAGTTGGAGCCTGGATGAACTGCCACAGTTGTGGAACGTGCTGCGGGGAGACATGAGCTTCATCGGGCCACGTCCCTTGCTGCCGGAGTACTTGCCCCGCTACACGGCGGAGCACCGCGCGAGACACTCCCTGCGGCCGGGCCTGAGCGGTTTGGCACAGGTGAACGGACGGAATGCCTCCAGCTGGCGGAAGCGCCTGGATCTGGACTGTGTCTATGTGCGGAATGTCTCCCCGGCCTTGGACTTCAAAATTGCGTGGCAAACCGTCATCAAGCTATTGAGGCGCGAGGGAATCGCCTATAGCGGGGCCGCAACGATGCCTGAATTCCGGGGGCTGCAGCAGGATGCCTGACCCACCACTCGTCTTCTATGGCTGTGGCACGCAAGGGACGGCCATCCTCGAATGGATGCGAGAAGCGTGGCCGGGCCGGCGCACTGTGCTTACGGATGACAATCCTGCGCTTTGGGGTACACGGCTTTGGCAGTTGCCCATCGTCCCGCCCGAGGAAGCCCTGGGAAGGGGTCCCCGGCTGGTGATGTGTGGCATTGGCGACAATGCCATTCGCGCGCGGGTGTTGCTGCGAATCAGGGAACAAGGGCATCGCTGGCAACGATTCGTCCATCCACGCGCGCTCGTCGCGCCTTCGGCCGAGGTGGGCGACGGAAGCATGGTTTTGGGATTGGCAGTAGTTAATTCATTTGCGAGGGTAGGGGGTGGGTGCCTGATCAACACGCATGCAGTGGTGGAGCATCACTGCCGCGTTGGAGATTTCGCACATCTGGCCCCGCGGGCAGCCTTAGGCGGAGGCTGCACGGTTGGCGAAGGCGCACTGATGGGGATAGGTTCCGTCATGCTGCCAGGCAGGTGCCTTGCCCGTGCCGCCACGTTAGGCGCGGGCGCTGTGTTGGTTGCCGACAGCAGAGAGGAAGACGTGCTTGCGGGGGTCCCCGCGCGACCCTTGTCTAGAGCGTGAATCCCAACTTGGATATCTGATAGTAGAACTTGTGGCAACACGGCTTCACAACAAACTGCCACCTTTTGGTGGCAAGGAAGCCGGCCGGGGATAGCCGCTATTCCACACCTCCCCCCACCCCCATTGACACGGAATATCAAATGCGATAGATTTCGCCTCACGCGAGCGGATGCTTCAGGGAAACGATCCGCAAGTAACAGCGTGGCTAGGTGTTGGGGATTCTGTGCGCCGATGCGGATGGGCAGTGATGGCAAGCAGTGCTCTGGAGATTTCCGGCCCTGCGATTCCTTCCTTTTCCTGCTTCATTGGCTGCTTTTTCCTCACGCCTGGCAATCGTCGGGTTTCCGCTCGTAGTGAAGAAAGGGGTTCATTTGCATGGCTAGACCACGAGTCTTTTCCATCAAACTCCTGGCCCTGATAATGATGATGGCTTGCGTAGCAAGCGTCGTTGGCCAGGAGTTCCGTGCAACCATTTCCGGACGCGTCTTTGACGGTTCGGGTGGCGCTATCGCCGGTGCCCAGGTCACTGCGTTGAATGTGGCTTCCCAGGAAACCGCCAACGCTACCTCCGACACCTCCGGCGTGTATTCACTTCCCTTCCTCCGCCCCGGTTTGTATCGCATTACCGTGCGCGTGGATGGCTTTAAGACCTTTGTCCGTGACAACATCAACGTCCAGGTAGGCCAGATCGTCGGTCTCGACGTCACTCTGGAACTGGGCGCGGTAACCGAAACCGTTGAGGTGACCAGCGAAATCGCGCTGCTGGAAACGCAGACCGCGAGCCGCTCGGGCATCGTCAATACCAAACAGATCACCGAACTGCCACTGAACTCGCGCAACCCGTTCATGCTGGGCGCGATGATGTCGGGCGTCACCTTCCGCGGTGCCGCCATCTGGCAGCGTCCCTTCGACAACGGCGCCATCGCCCAATGGTCAGTGAATGGCGGACGCCAGTCCAACAACGAGTTCCTGATGGACGGCGCGCCCAACAACGCGCAAGCAGGCGGCAACAACATCGCCTACGTGCCCATCGTGGACGCCGTGCAAGAGTTCGCGGTACAGCAGAACTCCTACGACGCGCAGTACGGCAAGACCGCCGGCGGCGTGTTCAACGTCG
>DAISIM010000011.1:79775-118493 GCA_036821995.1 Bryobacteraceae bacterium | reverse complement strand
GGCAGACCGCAAAGCACGAATGGCCGGGAGGTGAACCCGAGCCGAACCCCTCTCCGCTCTCGATCAGCCCGAAGCCGGTCGACAACTGGCGGTGACGCTGCTTGGAAATCTTCAACTCGGGCGGGAGCGCCCGCTCCAGCACGGAAGCCGCAGACTCGAGATGCGCTGTCCGGGCGCTTCCCCAGAGATCAGAGCTGGGCGACCGCACGGCCCACCTCCGAGCGGATAGAACTTGCCGGAGCGAGCGAGCGGGTACCGTGAACGATTCCGTAACCCGTTTGCGAATTCGACTTCCAGGAGGCCCTCGGCTGCCTCAGGATGCTAGGGTACGGCTTGCGGAAGCAGGACGGAAAATGCCCGTTCGCCGCAAGCGAGGTCACATAAAGGTCACACCACAGCGTTCCAGAAAGGAGAAATCCAGATCCAGCCGGACCGAACTGAACCCAAACAGAACAACTTGAACTCAACTGAACTGGACTGAAACCTAACCCATTCGAATCCCGTTAGCGCTACCAATCCAACCTCGTCTTCCACTGGCTTTCTGTCTGCTTCGCCGATTTCGTTTTCAGAGCTTGCGGTCGGTTATGCTTGATGCGGATGGGGATTCAGTGCTGATTGGTGCGCGCAGGGAGAGTTCTCCAGGTCATTTTGAACCCCGCCGGCAGGGTGCCGGGATCACCCCGGAAGAGGAAGGCACCCACGCCCGGAATACTAGGGTAGATCACCTCTTCGCTGACGGCGTCGATGGACCGGGTTTGGTCCCACATGGTGGAGGCGCCGGTCTGGACCTTGGTTTCCAGCCGGTCTGTCATGCCGCGAATCCGATCATTGCGCTCAAGCTGGGCTAGCCCAAGGTAGGTTGTGTTCTCAAGACGAATTGCGCTGAGTTCAATCCAAACGACCGCGTGAGGTTCCGGTTGCTGGATGCGTTCCAGCCTTCGGATGCGCAGTTCGGCGACGACACCCTGGGGCAGTGTGAGGCCGCCGGAGAAGGTGACTGCTTGGGTCAATCGTGCCTGTAGTGCATCGCCAACCGCGGCTTCCGCAAGGTTCACCGGTGATTCGAGGGAAAGCGGCAGGGCCACTCCCTCGGGCAGCACGGATGGCCCGGCAAGGCGGATGGTGACGGGTGCGAGTGCACGCGCGGATTCTGCCGATGCTACCTCTGAAGCCGCCTCCTCCCCATCGAAGCGCAAGGCCGTCTCGACGCGGAACTCCCGGCATTGGGTGAGATGAATCTCGTTCCGTTGGATCTCACCAGTAAACAGCACCATGCGCATCTCGGCACGTTCTGGAATCAGCAGCGGATCGCGTGTCTGATTGATGCCGGCGGCCTGCAGAATTGACCAGCGTACATCGTATTCCACGCGTTGGATGCCCAACTCGGGTATTGGTCCCTGACTGCGGATGAGCAGCAGTCGCAACAGATGATCCGCCTCGTCCACCACAAACTCGCCGCCTGCGCCCACGGAAGAGGTGCGGCCAGCGCGCGTGATGTCCAGCCGTTCGCGTATCGGGTCAAACTCAAAGTGAAAGCGTAGAGCGGGCCGGCCCTGCCAGGTTTCGCGGCCCACCAGCTTCAGCGAAGAAAATGGGTGCTTCTCGAAGATAGTGCGGGCATAGCCGAAGAAAACTCCGGTTCCACTCATCCCTGTTTTCACCAGCAGGTGGGGCGTGGTGACGGCGTTCTCGTCACCAGGATAGGAATAGTATTCCCTGCCGTCGAGGGTGCTTACCTGCAGGCGGACGAAGTCCTCACTAGGGCCTGTGGCGCGGCCGGGGCCACCTGCCCGCTGTGATTCACGCCGGATGTTCTGAATGCAGGTGAGGTTCCCCAACCGAACCAAGGCGGCGCGCATCGCATCGCGAGCCGCAAGCCAGGCATCGTCGCGGGTAGGCAAGGGAGGCGGGCCTTGACCGTTCATCAGTCCTGGCAAACCGCCTGCCAATGATACCGCCAGCGACACACACAAAATCGCGTTCCGCAGTCCGCTTGGCATTCCCACACCTTATCATTCGGTGCTGCGCGCGATTGCAATTGAAGGTGGCGAACCAGTTAGCCGCCAAACGGCCGTGACAACAGCCCTGCTAAAAGGGCTGCCCTCTGTGGCATGGTGGCGGGGACAATGTGTTCGTTGATGGCGTGCGCCCCGTCGCCCACCGCACCCAACCCGTCCAGCACGGGCACGCCCAATGCGCCGATAAAGTTGCCGTCGGAAGCTCCGCCGGTGCTGGCTTCCTGGAGTTGCAGTCCGAGTTCCAGGCCGATGCGCCGGGCATGCTGAAAGGCCCTGCGCACCGCCCCTGTGCGTTCCAATGCGGGGCGGTTAAGTGCTGCCTCCACCTCCACGCGGCACCGCGGGTCGTGCGCCTTCAACCGCTGCAACCTGCGCACAACGGCTTCGCCGTCGCGGGTCTTCCAGAACCGGATGTCGCCCAACAGTTCCGCCTCCGCAGCCACCACATTGCCCTTTGTGCCGCCGCGCAACACACCTGGATTCACTGTGATGCCCTTGTCCAGCTGCGTGAACTCGTCGATGGCCAGCACCTGTCGCGCCATCTCGCTTACGGCGCTTGCGCCAGCCGCAAAATCGATGCCGGAATGCGCGGCCTTGCCGGTGACCTTCAGCCGGTAGATGCCGGTTCCTTTGCGCGCCGTCTTCAGCCTGCCGTCGGCACCCATCGCGGGTTCCAGCAACAGTGCCAGGCTGGCGTTTCGCGCTTTGGATTCCGTCAAGGGGCGCGAGGATAAGCTGCCGATCTCTTCATCCGATACCAACAGAAGCGAGATGCTGGCGCAGGGCTTGATGGCAAGCTCTCGAACGGCTTCCATTGCCATCAGAAAGTAGGAGATGCCGCCCTTCATGTCGAAGATTCCCGGCCCGTAAATCCTGCCGTCTTCCTCGCGGAAGGGCATGGTGCGCAGTGTCCCCACCGGCCAGACGGTATCGCAATGGCCTACGGCCAGAATGCGGCGATCCTTCGGAGCGCCCTTCAGCTTGAAGTTGCAGAGCAGATGTTTGCCGTACTTGCCGCCGGGGAACATCTTCACGGTTGCATAGGGGGCCACGTGGTCAGCCACCCATTCAGACATGCGAGTGACGGCCGCCGCATCGTCGCTGGGGCTTTCCAACTCCACCATCTGGCGCAACATGGCTTTCCAGCCATCCATTCGATTCTCAAGAAAACTTAGCACTTCCTGCATCCGTTGTTATAATAGCGAGTTCCCCATGGCAGCATTAACCATCGACGAAATCCGCGGCATTCTGCCTCATCGCTATCCATTCCTGTTGGTGGATCGCATTCTTGAGTTGGAAGAAGAGCGCATTGTGGGTCTCAAGAATGTCACGGCGAATGAGCCTTGTTTTTCGGGGCATTTTCCTGATTTCCCCGTGATGCCTGGGGTATTGATTATCGAAGCGATGGCGCAGGTGGCTGGCGTGCTTGTGCTGAAGTCGATACCAGACCGTGACTCTAAGCTGGTCTTTCTGGCCTCGGTGGAAGAGGCAAAGTTTCGCAAGCCCGTCCGGCCAGGTGATCAACTGGTGATTGAGATGGTGATGGTGCGCCGGAAGTCCTTTGTGGCGAAGATGAAGGGCACGGCCAGAGTGGACGGTGCGATTGTGGCGGAGGCTACCGTAATGTGTTCCCTGCAAGATAAGGAAAGCGCCTAGCCCGGGGTGCGCACGACAATGGGGATCCACCCGGACGCGAAGGTTCACCCGAGTGCAGTGGTTGATCCGCGCGCCGTAATCGCTGCGAACGCCGACATCGGCCCCTACTGTGTGATTGGCCCCGATGTGGAGGTAGGCGCGGGAACCCGCCTGATGGCCCACGTCTATGCGGAAGGCCCCACCTGGATTGGCGAGGACAATCTCTTCTTTCCTTACACAACGGTGGGTGTTGCGTCACAGGATCTGAAGTATCGGGGAGAGCGGGCCGAGACTCGCATCGGGAACCGAAACAAAATCCGTGAGAGCGTGACCATCCACCGTGGCACAGAGGGCGGTGGCGCCCTCACCACGATTGGTGACGACAACCTGTTGATGGCATACACGCATGTGGCCCACGATGTCCGCATGGGAAGCCACTGCGTACTGGCAAATGGCGTGACGCTGGCAGGCCACGTGCTGATTGGCGACTGGGCGGTGATTGGCGCCTTCACCGGCATACACCAGTTCTGTCGCGTGGGGCGGCATGCCATGATTGGCGGCTATAGTGTGGTCACCCAGGATGTATTGCCTTACTCCACAACGGTGAGCGAGCGCGAGATCCGCGTGTTCGGTGCCAATGCGACAGGCCTTGAGCGGCGCGGATTTCCCAAAGAGACCATCGAAGTGCTGCACACGATGTTTCGCCTGCTTACGCGATCAAAGCTAAATACCTCCCAGGCTCTTGAGCGCATTCAGGCTGAGGTGCCACCTACGGCGGAAGTGACGGAGGTGCTGGAGTTCCTGGCTGCCTCCAGCCGTGGCGTTATCAAGTAGCAGGGGAAGCCACCGGCCCTTGCAAGCCTTCGTATAATCGCACTGAAGATGCTCGTCGAACTGATGGTGGAAAACTTCGCGGTAGCTGAACAGCTACGCCTCCGTTTCCATGGTGGCTTGAACCTGCTTACAGGCGAGACGGGTAGCGGTAAGTCAATCCTGGTTGATGCGCTGGGCCTGCTGCTGGGTGGGCGAGCCTCCGCCGAAATGGTGAGGACGGGCGCTGAGCGTGCCCGCATCAGCGGTGTCTTTGAAGTGCCGCGTCATCCCCGGCTGCTGTCGATTTTCGATGAAGCGGGCATCGCATGGGATGAAGATGACCTGCTAATTGAGCGGGAGATCAACGTCAACGGCAAGAGCCGCGCCTTCGTTGCCAACCGGCCTGTAACTGCTGGACTGCTCAAGGACGTCGCCCCCTACTTGGGCGACATCCATGGGCAGAACGACCAACAACAGTTATTCGACACCGATGCGCAGCTTGCCATGCTGGACGACTATGCTGGCCATCCGGATTTGCTGGCAGAAACGGCATCGGCCTGGGAGCGCCGCCGCGGAATTCTGGCGGAATTGGACGAACTCGACCGGAATGAGCGCGAAAAGCTCCGCTTGGCTGACCTGTGGCAAATGCAGGTGAAGGAAATCGAAGCGGTGCATCCACGTGTCGGCGAAGACGACGATCTTGAGCAGGAAAGCCGCCGATTGAAGAACATAACTCGCCTGGCGGAACTGGGTAACGAAGCCTACACGGCGCTATACGACTCTCCGCAAGCGGCCAACGCCCAATTGCAGCAGGCCCTCCGGCGCGTGGAGGACCTGGCTCGCATTGACAACCGTCTGCAGACAGTTGTCGAAACGCTGAGGCCAGCCATCATCTCGGTAGAGGAAGTAAGCCTCACGCTGCGCGACTACATTGCAGATCTGGAAGCCAACCCAGACCGGCTGGACGAAGTGGAAAGCCGCCTCGTGGCGATGGACAAGCTGAAGCGCAAGTACGGTGCCAGCATCGACGAGATTCTCGCGTTTCTTGCCGATAGTCGCGGCAAGCTAGCGGCGCTGGAGAATGCAGCAGAACGCCGTGAAGTTCTGCAACAGCAGTTTCGCGAGGCTGAGGTAGCCTTCCAGGAAGTAGCGGCGCAGCTTACTGATTCCCGCCGCTTTGCTTCCGCCCGTCTCTGCAAGGAAGTCGAACAGCAGTTGGCTGCGCTTGCGATGCCCCGCGCCGTGTTTGTGGTGGATGTAGCGCCGGGTGCGGATTCCGCCAGGGGACGAGATGCGGTCCGCTTCCTGGTGTCAGCCAACCTGGGCGAAGAGCCGAAACCACTCGACAAGGTAGCCTCTGGGGGTGAGGTTTCGCGGATCGCGCTGGCGTTGATGACATCGCTGGCCAGCCTCAGCTTGGAACGCACGTTGGGTGCAGACCCCGCCAATCGTCCACGTACCCTGGTATTCGACGAAGTCGATTCTGGCATCAGTGGGCGCGCGGCGGAAAGTGTAGGCCGCAAGCTGAAGGATTTGGCCCGATCAAGTCAGGTGCTGTGCGTTACGCACTTGCCTCAGATCGCCAGCTTTGCTGACCATCACTTCGCCGTGGAAAAGTTGGAGCAGAACGGTCGCACGATCTCGCGTATCACCTATTTGGACGCGGACGCCCGCAGAACGGAGGTGGCTCGTATGCTGTCTGGCGAGCAGTTGACGAAAGAGGCGCTTCGCAACGCGGAGCAACTCATCAAGTTAAATGGCGGCAGCACGCGCTAAGCCCTCACGGTCCGGCGGTCAGCGACATCGATCCTTCCCTGCGTGGTAGCGTGAATCGAGGAGATCGCTTGTGGCCGCTATTTCTTGGCGCGGGGTGTATCCGGCGCTTACTACCCAGTTCTTTGACGATGAAGCCCTTGACCTGCGGGGGACAGCGCAACATCTTCAGCACCTGATTGCCGAAGGAATCCACGGTGTGATTGTGCTTGGCACGGTGGGTGAGAATACGGCGCTGGAATACGCTGAGAAGTTGGACGTGTTACGCATGGCTGTGGACACGGTCCAGGGCCGCATTCCCGTTCTGACGGGGGTTGCCGAATGCTCCACCCGGCTGGCGATGCGCTTTGCCGCGGATGCCGAGACGGCAGGCTTGGACGGCCTGATGCTGCTGCCGGGGATGGTGTACAAGTCAGACTCCCGAGAGACGATCGCCCACTTCCGTGCTGTTGCGCGGTCAAGTGCGTTGCCCATCATGTGCTACAACAACCCGGTTTCCTATGGGGTGGACATCACACCGGCGATGTTCGCCGAACTGGCGGATGAGCCCACCCTGGTGGCCATCAAGGAATCTTCTGACAATCCCCGCCGCGTTACTGATCTGGTGAACGAGCTAGGCGATCGCTATGTGCTGTTTAGCGGTGTGGATGACCTGGTGATGGAGTGCGCGATGCTAGGCGCCGTGGGTTGGGTGTCGGGTCTTGTGAATGCCTTCCCGCGTGAGAACCGCGTGCTGTGGGAACTGTTGGAGGCGCGCAATTACGGGGCGGCTCTGGATCTCTATCGGTGGTATACGCCACTGCTGCATCTGGACACCAAGCCTAAGCTGGTGCAGTACATTAAGCTCTGCATGGCGGAAGTGGGTTTAGGCTCTGAGATGGTGCGCGCGCCTAAGCAGACGATTCAGGGTGCTGAACGTGAGGAGATTCTCTCCATCATCCGCCGGGCGTTGGCGTCTCGGCCGGCCCTCACCTAGGGACCCCTCGATGCGGAGAGCCCAGATGGAACGCAATGCGGTACAGGTGATTGATTCCCATACCGGCGGTGAGCCCACGCGGGTGGTGATTGCCGGTGCGCCAGATCTGGGCGAGGGGCCACTCCCTGACCGGCTTCAGCGCTTCCGCAGCCACCATGACGAGTTCCGCCGGGCCGTGGTGAATGAGCCTCGTGGCTCTGATGTGCTGGTGGGCGCGCTGTTGTGCGAACCGGCAGAGGCGGACTGCGTGGCGGGCATTATCTTCTTCAATAACGTGGGTTATCTCCACATGTGCGGACACGGGACCATTGGACTGATGGTTACCCTCGCCCACGTGGGCCGTATCGGCTTGGGGACGCATCGGGTGGATACGCCTGTTGGCGTGGTGGAGGCCACCCTGGAGACGGATAACTTTGTCACGGTTGCGAACGTTCCCAGCTATCGCTTCGCGAAGGATGTCCCCGTGGAGGTGCCGGGCTATGGGATTGTGCGCGGAGACATCGCCTGGGGTGGGAACTGGTTCTTTTTGGTGAAGCAGCATGGCGAACTGCTCTCGCTTGCTAGTGTGTCGGCATTGACAGCATTCTGTCAGGCAATCCGCGACACACTGGACCGCGACGGTATTGCTGGTGCAAATGGCCAGCAGATTGACCACGTTGAGCTGTTTGGCCCGCCATCCACCAACGCTGCTGACGGGCGCAACTTTGTGCTATGCCCTGGCGGAGCGTACGACCGTTCCCCTTGTGGCACGGGCACTAGCGCCAAACTGGCCTGTTTGGCAGCCGATGGCCTGCTGGCGGAAGGGCAGGTTTGGCGCCAGGAAAGTATCGTCGGCAGCATTTTCGAAGCGTCTTACCGCTTGGATGGCGACCGCATTCTGCCACGGATCCGGGGACAGGCCTTCGTCAATGCGGAATCCACGTTTCTCTTCCATCCATGTGATCCCTTTGCGATGGGCATACCGCCTGACGCAGCAGCCGTTGCGGCCGGAGATCATCGCTTGTGAGTCATCCGGATGCCATCGTAATTGGGGCCGGCATTGTGGGTGCGGCTTGCGCGGAGCGCCTCAGTGCGGACGGCCTGCACGTGCTGGTTCTGGAAGCCGATGTAGCGGGCAGCGGCGCCACCGCAGCGGGGATGGGCCATGTCGTTGTGATGGATGACAACGAAGCCGAGTTCTCGCTTACCAGCTATTCCCGTGGCTTGTGGCAAGCGCTGGTGCATGAACTGCCACCCCAGGCTGAATGGGAACCCGTAGGCACGCTATGGGTGGCTGCGGATGACGAAGAACTGGACGCTGCTAGCCACAAGCAGTCCTTCTATCAGGGTCGCGGCTGCATGGCGGAGTTGCTGTCTGCCCAGGACCTTTACCGCGCTGAGCCCCACCTGCGGCCCGGGTTAGCCGGTGGTCTGCTAGTAACCGAGGATGCCGTTACCTATCCCCCACCGGTGGCAGCGTGGCTGCTGGCAAAAGCATGTGACCGTGGCAGTGTACTGCGCACGGGCGTTCGCGTCCATGCGATTGAAGGCGAGAGGCTCACCCTGTCCAGTGGCGATACCTTGCACGCACCAGTGATTGTTCTCGCGGCCGGAGCAGCCTCAGTGCGCTTGCTGTCCACTTTGCCCTTGCAGCCGCGTAAAGGGCACTTGGCCATTACGGATCGGGTGGCTGGTTTCGTGCGTCATCAGCTCGTGGAGCTTGGTTATCTGAAGAGCGCTCATGGAAGCGCGCAGGAGTCAGTTGCCTTCAATGTCCAGCCGAGGGCGACAGGCCAGTTACTGATTGGGTCCTCCCGCCAGTTTGGACAGACGGGGCTGGAAATCAACCACGAGATTCTCTCTCGCATGCTGCAGCGCGCCATTCAATATCTGCCGGGGCTGGCGGAGCTTTCTGTCCTGCGCACATGGACGGGCTTTCGCGCTGCTACGCCGGATAAGCTGCCCTTGATTGGGCCTGCGTTGGATCACCCGCCTCTATGGCTGGCTACCGGCCACGAAGGGCTGGGGATTACCACTTCGCTGGCAACCGGCCAGTTGCTGGCGGACTTAATTGCGGGGCGGCCGACAGCCATCGATGCAGCCCCCTACGCACCTGCCCGTTTTGCGGCGCTCCCTTCCACGGAGGCAGCGCATGTCAACGCCCATTGAAGTCTACGTGAATGGCATCGCATTGAGGGTTCAGGCAGATACCAGCGTTGCCGCCGCTATCCTGATTGCCGGTGTCCATGCCTTTCGCCATTCGCCCTCCGGGCAGGCCCGGGGACCCCTCTGCGGGATGGGGATTTGCGCCGAATGCCGCGCAACCATTGATGACGTTCCTAACCAGTACACATGCCAGCGGATGTGCACGCCGGGCATGCAGATCTGTACGGAAGCCGGGCAGGCGACACAGCCAGCAGCGTACGGGAGCGGGGAGGATTCCTGAGGTGAGCCCCAGCGCCAAGCCGCTTCAAGTTCTGGTGGTGGGAGCCGGTCCCGCGGGAATGCAGGCTGCGCTTGCGGCCGAGGGGGCCGGTGCCGAGGTCGTGATGGTTGATGCCAATCCTTCCCCCGGCGGCCAGATCTGGCGTGGCTCCCATGTGCGATCCCGAACGGCAGCAGCGCTCCTGGCGAGGCTGCGCAATTCGTCGGTGCGGGTGCTTAGCGGCTGTACCATCGTGGATGCGCCACAAGCGGGATTGCTGCTGGCCTTGATGGAAGGCAAGCCCAGGTGGCTTCCTTTTCAACGCTTGGTGCTTGCCAGTGGCGCCAGGGAACTCTTCCTTCCTTTCCCTGGCTGGACCTTGCCCAATGTAGTGGGAGTGGGCGGTATCCAGGCCCTGGCCAAGGGGGGGCTCCCCTTGCGGGGAAAGCGCGTGGTGGTTGCCGGGTCAGGTCCGTTGTTGCTAAGTGTGGCTGCCTACCTTCTCCAGCAAGGAGCGGAGGTGCCTGTATTGGCAGAGCAGGCATCGCTTGCACAACTATTGCGGTTTGCCGCTGGTCTCCGTTTCCTTCCTGGCAAGATCGCAGAGGCAATCCGCCTTGGGCTTCAGCTTCTGCGTGTGGGTATTGAGACCAGCACATATCCTGTGCGTGCCTCCGGTGACGGTCGGGTAAGCGCCGTCTCATTGCGCCAAGGCCATCGGGAGTGGATGGTGGATTGCGATTATCTCGCATGCGCCTTTGGCTTTGTCCCAAACCTGGAACTGGCACAACTTCTGGGCTGCGCCGTCCGCAACGGCTTTGTGGCGGTGGATGAGTGGCAGCAGACGACGGTGCCCCATGTTTACTGCGCGGGAGAACCCACCGGGATCGGAGGCGCGGAAAAGTCAATGGCCGAAGGCGCCATCGCGGGGCTGGCTGCTGCCCTGCTTTCTGAGTCGACCCCACCGTTGTCTACGGACGCGACCTTGCGTCGGCTTGCCGCCCCACATCAGGCCCGGCGTGCGATCTGCCTTCGCTTCGCTGCGTCTCTCCAGCACTGCTTTGAACTCCGTCCAGAGCTGCGCACTCTGCCGGCGCCGGAAACCATTGTGTGCCGCTGCGAGGACGTTACATTTTCCCAACTGGACGGCCATTCCTCCTGGCGGGATGTGAAGTTGCAGCGGCGCTTGGGAATGGGCTACTGTCAGGGACGGGTCTGCGGCGCCGCTACGCACTTCCTGCGGGGCTGGCCCCTGCAATCAGTGCGTCCTCCGCTGTTTCCCGTCCCCCTTGGAATGATGGCGCTGGCTGCGCCCGATGAGGTGGCGGGAGGGCCGGCAATCCCAACAAACCACTAATGGTGGTTCAGATTGGCGTTTAGAAAAAAAGGGCAGGGTAAATGCCAAGCCGGCTCCCCTGCCCTGCCGAATGAACTTGTATGCATGCTTCCGGATTCCCCAGGCACAAGCCGTGGGTCCATTTCCGGCGGGGTGCCTTCCTTAAGCGCGGATGGCACCTCCCAACTTGATGTTACGGGATTTCTTGCTGCTTGCGAAGTCCTGGAGGGTCTATGAGCAAGGGTACGAAGTATGAGGCATTTATATAAATGTCTCGGCAGTTGGCGGAAATGGGGGAGAATAAACAGAAACCGAATCTTCCGAAATAGGTCCGTAAATCATTCATTATAAAGGTTAAATTAGGTTGTTTACACGCTGGTCCTGAGTTTAAAGTGAAGTCGTTTCAGATTGACCCGATTGATTCCTTACTGATGCGCCAAGATCATTACAATGGCTCCCCTGGCGGCCAGATCGGCCAAAGGGACCAGACAGAGGCATCGCGAGTGGCGGGTCATCTGACACGGTGATGCTTCATGAGGAAGCGGTGCCGGTTTGCCAGTAGCACAGGGAAGCACAAGTCGCTAGGTCTGCTCAACCAGTCCCTTCACGCTGATACTGAAGATGCAGTTCTTGCCCAAACGATCAGATTGGAAGAAGATCAACTGACTGTTGTGGCTGAAGACTGGTTGCACAACGGAGGGCTTGGAGGCGCTGTGCTCCATAAGTGCGAACTCCCTGCGAGTCACGCGAAGCAATAACAGCAGGAAAGGCTGCGCGACCGAATCGCTAGCACCCACAAACACTGAGCCATTTGTATTGGGTGAGTACGCAGCAAATTTGCTGGTGTTGGCGATCAGTTCGTGGCGGCCACCACGGAGGGCAACTTCCATCAACATCGTGCGCTCAGGCGGGCCGGGGCTACGCAGGAGGTAGGTGAGGTGATCGCCCGCCTGGTTGAACCGGGCTTGCAGCACGAGTCCTGCAGGGAAGGGGGACAGTGGGTTAGGTACCGTACCGCCTTGAAACACCGGGGTCTGCCGGGAATCCAGTAACAGCAGTCCATAGCGGGGATGGATGTCGAAGGGGGCAAGTGAGCCACTAGCGGTCTCAATGACCGTGCGGGACTTGCCACTTCCCAGTTCCACAAACACGATGCGGGTGGACTCGCCACGGGTTTCGTGCACCGCGACACTGCGGTCATCTGGGGAAAGCAGGATCTTGCCGGATGGCATCCAGCCATCATTGGCCCTATACACTTCCCGAACGCGAGGACGGCGCAGTTGACTGCGGACCAACGCGGCTCCATCCAGGAAGATCACCTCTTTATCCCCCCGCAGGAAAGCAAGCGATGCGGGCTGCAGACCTTGTGCTTCCGCAAGCAAGGTGCTTTCGCCTGAAGGTAGATGGAGGATGTAAGGCATCCATGTGCCACTCCGGTTGCTAGCGTACAGTAACTGCTGGTCGTTGCGGGACAATACGCGATCGAGGTCGCCCGGAAGCGCAGCTTCGGCCCCCTCCTCAGTCCACCGGGTAACTTTGAACTCCGTTGCAGGGTCGACAAACTCCTGCTTTTGAGGAGCAACCAGACTGAGTGTTGCAGACTGGCTTAGCGCTGGCCATTCCAGCAGCGCCGCTGGCAACGCCAGCGCCAGGCGGCGCGAGATGCGCGGTGCGGGCGACGCGTGTTCACGAAACCTGTCAGACATGCCTACATTACCCAGGGACGCAGGGCCTTCGCTTGCTGTTTCCTTCTCGTCTTCTATCAGATGCGAAAGAACGGTAAAAGTTGTAGGCCTGCGCGTGCGCACCAAAGCGGTCACGCCCGCTCGTTGTAGCCGGAAGGGAACGAAGCGGGGGCGATAGAGGGTGGCCGCTGCGAACCCATATACCTGGACGCACGACAAGCTCGCGTTGGAGTTGCGTCCGAGCCGATGCCGGGTGTGCGCTTGGAAACCAAACAGGCAGCCTGACCCTGGCCTATTCCGCGAAGCCATGCTGGCGGCGATGGTGGCCGGAATCGAAGCGCTGGGTGGTCTTGAAATACTCGTAGCGCCCATCACCCGCCACATCCTTCAGTCGCGTGCTGATTGTCTGCATTTCTTCGGCGGTCATTGGCTTGAAGGCGCGGACGATGCGCAGGGCGCCTTCGAGGTGTTCCATCGATGCGAGACCCACCACTTGGGTGCTGATGGGCTGGGACAGGCAGTAGCGGTAGCATTCTTCCACAGTCACCTTACCGTCGGCCAACATGCGTCCATCGCCGCCGCATCCTTTCATACCCACTACGCCTACGCCACGTTTGTTGCATTCCGTCACGACCTCGTGCCGGAAGCTTTCGAAGCTGTGGTCCATCACGTTGATAGGCATCTGGCAGGCGTCCCAATCGAACTTCAAGGCAAGCAACTTGCGGTGGATAGGGGGTGCTTGTGGCCGGTGAAGCCGATAAAACGCACCTTGCCCTGCTTCTTTGCCTCCAGTGCGGCCCGCAAGCCTCCTTTGTCCAGCAGCAGTTCCGCGTCATTGAAGTAATTGCATTCGTGGAACTGCCATAGGTCGATGACATCAGTCTTCAAACGCTTGAGGCTTTCCTCCAACTGGCGCATGGCTCCGGCGTAATCGCGGTCGCAGACCTTGGTCATCAGGAAGGCTTTCTTGCGATAGCCATCCATCGCCAGCGCCTTGCCCATCACCTCTTCCGCACGGCCATTGTGATACTCCCAGGCGTTGTCCATGAAGGTGATGCCGTTATCGATTGCCGCATGAACGAGGCGGATGGATTCGCTTTCCTCACGAGGCCGCGCCTGATGATGCCCGCCCAAGCCAAGCACGGAAACCTGGACGCCCGTCTTGCCAAGGGGCTTGGTGGGAACCCCGGCAGATGCTGATTGCGCCTGCAACGCGCCAGCCAGCGGTAACGCTGCTGCGCCGGTGAGAAAACCGCGACGGGATGAACTAAGCATCAGGAGGCCTCCGATTCTTTGGTGGGGTATACCCGGTTGCCCGCTATTGTATGCAGATTTGTACTGGGATGCTTTCGGGCGGCAATGCCTGAATCCTCCGGATCGGGTGTAAACGGAAAACGGCGGCGCTCCTGTGAAGGAACGCCGCCGCTTTTCGATGCCCGCGCTGCGGCGGGGTTGGTCCAAGAGGGAGTTAGAAGGTAAGCCGCAGGCCCAGGCGGAGGATGCGGTCGCCGTTCGGCTCACGCCCGCCGGAGTTGGTGCCGGTGACTTCGAACACACCGCCGCGGAACGAACCATCCGGGAACAGCAGACGGTTGTTGATGCCTGCCGACGGATTGTTGAACTTCGGGGTGTTGGTCCAGTTGAAGTATTCCGCGCGGAACTGCAGGTCCATCTTCTCCTTGATGGCGAAGGTGCGGAACAAGCCCAGATCGGTATTGAAGAACTCCGGACCGCGCAGGCTGTTGAAGGCGGCGTTGCCGAAGCGGGGTTCCAATACACGCTCGAAGGCGAATGGATCGAAGTAGGCTTGACCAGCACCAATGTTACCCAAACGGTCAACCGTAGGCTTCACTTGGTCAGCACGCTGGTTGCTGCCAGGCAGACGCAGTGAACCCCCATCGGTTGCGACGCGGACCGGGGTACCGGTCATGAAGCTGGCCAGTGTATTCAACTGCCAGCCGCCCAACAGGTGGGAGGCAATGCCTTCCGTTGCCCAACGCTTGCTCTTGCCGAAGGGCAGTTCGTAAGTGGCCGTGACCTGCAGATTGTGGGTCCGGTCGAAATTCAGGGGTACACGATTGAGGCTTGTATAGGCAAGCGCCGGAACCAGCGGGCCGCCGTTGTTGTCTTCGTTGCAACACCAGCCCATGGTCTTGCTCCAGGTGTAGGCCGTGTTCATTTGGAAGCCGTTGGAGAAGCGACGGCTCAAAGTGGCCTGCAGGCTGTTGTAGTCCGTGTTGCCCATGGGCTGCACGAGGCTGGTTTCCACCGCACGTCCGAACTGGGTGAAGAGGGGCTGGCCAGCCTGGTCAGCGCCAATCACCTGTCCGGCGTTTGCGTTGAAGCGCCCGGAAACCCGCACGGCGCGACTGGCCACGTAGCCAATCTGGCCAATGAAACCGCCGCCCAGTTCGCGTTGGATCATCAGGTTGTAGTTCAGGATGTAGCTGCGCTTGAACTCGTCGCCAGTGGTGTTCACCGCATAGTTGGTGGGAATGGCAATGCGGCCGTTCTGTCCAATCTGCGGTTCAGGCAGCGTGGGCAGGCCTTGGCTGAGGGTGGTGGCCCAGCCCAGCGCGGGAGGCGCCAGGTTGAAGGCGGCCAGGATGGGGTAGTTCGTGCGCAAGGGCCGCGCCAGATTCCAGGGATCCCAGTTCAAGCCAAAGCCGGAACGGATCACGGTCTTGTCGCCCAAGCGATAGGCAAGGCCGAGGCGGGGGGAGAAGAAGGGACCGCCCACGTTGGTGCCGCAATCCTTGGGATTGCCGCCCACGCCGCAGATGATCATCTCGTTGGTGGCGAAGTCATAGCGCTCCATACCGCGGTCGCCTTCGCGCCAGGGCATGGGGAACAGTTCCATGCGGGTGCCCAAGGATACCGTCAGGTTGCGGGTTGCCTGCCACTGGTCGCGCACGTAGAAGCTCCACATGGTGGTCTTGGTGCGGTAGACGTCAGGTACCTGCAGAATGCGGCCGCCGCCATCGACGAGGCCCAGTAGGAAGGTAGCCATGGAATTGAACTGGTTGCCCGCCTGTACGTTGCCGTTGGGCAAACGCAGCTGCGTGGGGCCCTGGTTGAAGTTCAAGCGGCCAGCGGCTCCACCAGCGGCTCCGGCGAACTCAGGCTGCGTGTGGTTCAACTGCAGGTGGTAGATGTCAAAGCCGAATCGGACGTTGTGCGAACCCTTCAGCCAGTTGGCATTGGCTACGTACTGGAACTGCGGATCGTTCCGGAAGTAGGGCATGTAGTTCTCAGTGGAACCAAACGGCGCGAAGCCACCGATGCCAAAGCCTGGGAGGCCGGATTCAAAGTAGCGAGTGCCGTTGGTGCCGGGAATGCCCAGTTCGTCGCGGCCCGTGTTGGGACCGAGGCCGGGCTGCTCCACGTTGGCGTCCATCAATGTGTAGCCAAAGTAGGCATCGACGATGAAGTTCGGGCTCAGCGTGTGCGTAGCCGCCACCGTGGAGCTCCAGGTCTGGCCGAAGCCGTTGCCGGGGTTGCCGAACGCGATGGGCTGGCCAAGAGCGGGGCCGAAGGAGGCCGGATCCAGCATGGTGAAGTCCAGAGCGCTCACCCGGACATAGGCAGTCGTCTTGTCACTGATGTTGAAATTGAATTTCGAATCGATCGTGTGGCGGCGGTTGTAGGCCGTACCCGAAGCGAAGTAGTTGTTGGTGGGCAGACCCGTTGGGTTGGGCTGGTTCTCCTGCGGTAGTAGCGTCATCAGCCGGGTGGAGGTGGGGTGGATGCGCGCGCTGGGGATGATGTTTCCAGCGAAGGGCAAGCGGCCTTGGCCGTTAGGCGCACCGGTCTGCGGGTCGTAAATATTCAACGTGGATATGGATAAATCGCCACCACGGGTGGCCTGGGTGGGCACCGTGCGCAGCGCAGCGGCAAAGCGGTAGTCCGTGGTGCCTTCGTAGCTCACGAAGTAGAACATCTTGTTCTTCACGATGGCTCCGCCAATGCGTCCGCCAAACTGGTTAAACACAAACTTGGGGTTCTGGCGAGCCTGAGGCAGGAAGAAATTCCGCGCCTGGCTCCAGTTGCCCTGATGGTAGTGGAACAGCGCGCCGCGGGTCTCGTTAGTACCGGAGCGCACAATCACGTTTACGGATGCGCCGCCGGCCAGTCCCTGCTCCGCATCAAAGCTGTTGGTAACGATGTTTACCGTTTCAATGGATTCCAGTGCGGGCACGTAGCTGGCGATGTGCGGCAGCCAGATGTTGGTGGCACTGGCACCGTCGATGCGGGTGTTGTTAGAGGCAGTGTTGTTGCCGTTGGTGGTCCACTGCATCGAACGCGAGGGGTTCGACGGCACTGAGTGCGGCGTGGTGGGAGGCGAAATGCCAGGGATGGTAATGAACAGCGCCTGATAGTTGCGCTGGCCGGGGACCGGGATCTCGGTAAGTTGCTTGCTTCCGATCTCGGCCTTTACCTCTGCACGGTCAGTCTGCAGTGCCAGGGCGCTGGATTCGACGTTCACGGTCTCGGTTACTTGGCCCAGCGACAGGCGGAAGTCCGCGCGCACGACGCTGTTGACTGCCACGATGACATTCTCGTTGCTCGCGGCGCGGAAGCCCTCACGCGCCACGCGGATGGTGTATTCGCCGTTTTGCACAGTGGGAATGTTGTACCCGCCACTCTCGTTCGTGGTGGTGCTGCGGCTGGTTCCGGTCTGGTTGTTGGTAAGTGTTACCTCGGCCCCAGGAACGCTGGCGCCGCTTTCGTCAGTAACGTTGCCCACGATGGAGCCGTAAAGGATTTGCGCTGCCGCGGGGGTCACTGGACCCGCAAGCAACAGTGCGAGAACAAATGCGAGGCCACCTAGGGCGACCCGCGAAGCTAGAAGATCTCTCACCATATCTCTGTGTCTCTCTTTCGACAGAAAACGAGATTGGCCGCTCTACTGGCAGCCGTCGTTAGTGTTTAGTATATGGAGGCTATAAAAGAATCCGTAACAAAATCTTGTGCGTCACGAGACCTCGAAGCTACATGATTCGGGAGTGTCCTTTCAAAATCTAGTAGGGGAATCGCCACCGTTTCACGCCAAGCGCCCAATAACGCCGCGTGAAACTTCACGGACACTCCCTCATATCTGAACGAGGGAGATCTTGTGTTCCAAGTACCTCGAAAGAAAAGGAATACTTCGGTATGG
This sequence comes from Bryobacteraceae bacterium, assembly GCA_036821995.1. Taxonomy (GTDB): domain Bacteria; phylum Acidobacteriota; class Terriglobia; order Bryobacterales; family Bryobacteraceae; genus JACTMJ01. The sequence continues at coordinate 100,695 of DAISIM010000011.1, read as the reverse complement.
CGAAAGGTAGGTGTTTTTAGATTGACCTAAATTAATGAATTTAATTAAATGAACTAGTTTAGGGAAAATTATATTCTAGGCGGCCGATATGGAAACCTGTACATTAATTTTGTTTTTTCTGTCGACTAACACCTTTTACATGTTGACCCCTAGCGATCGAATAGCCCTCATCGGCGCAATAGGGGTAGAGTTCTCTTCTGTGGGGGTTGAGGGATCGGTACCGGTGTCAGGTCAGAACTCCAGCCTTGCCGCAATTTGACCCTGGCGTGAATCGAAGGCTGAAGTGGCAAGCCCGAAGGTGGGTGAGGTAAGGATGGCATCCGGGACGTCGTAGTTGGCACGATTCAGCAGATTAAAGCTCTCCACCCGAATCTGGAGTTGGGCCTTCTCGCTGAGGGAAAATCGCTTCTGCAGGCCAGCATTCCACTGCACTAGCCCGCCGGAGCGATGCGTATTGCGTCCGAGACTTCCGTACGTTCCGGCTGAAGGTGTGAGCTGGCTGCGGGTAACGCCTGCGGCAAGAGAAAAGGCCTCCCGTGGGTTGCCGGTAGCAACGATGGTCCCCGGGATAGCGAGAATTCGATTCGTGTTCACGCCGAGTGGAGTATCGGTGCCAGAGAGCAGGGTAACTGGTACACCACTGCGGCTATAAACCGCCCCCGACAGTTGCCACCCACCCAGCCACGGGGTAGATCTGGGGACAGGCAGATCCCAGACATAGCTGAAGGTTGCAAGGTGCCGGATGTCGGTATCGGCAGGACCACGGTTGAGAGCCCAATTTGAGGCGTCCAACGGCAACACATTCGCAGGCAGTTGCAGATTGCTGTTGGGGATGTCGCTTACCTGATCGATAGACTTAGCCCAGGTATAAGCGCCGGTCAGCAGCAAACGATTCCCGCGCCAGGTGAGCGAGTTCACCATGCCGTGGTAATTGGAGTTGGCGGCGGTCTCTAGGCGAGTGACAACTCCAATGGTGGGGTCAGGTCGAAGAGCTTGCGCCAAGCCATCGCCGCCGTTGGGCTGCGACGCCCGGGGCAACTTGAGTGCGATGGTTCCCAGATATCCCACGCTTGCCGTCAACTGCTGCCCAAGTTGACGTTCGATGGTGATTTGCAAGTGCTGGGCGTAGGGCTGACGAAGGTTCGCGTCAGGAATCACCAGTCCGCTGGGCAATTGCGTTTGGGCTCCCGCGAGGAGATTTGGAAAAGTAGGGCTATTGGCTGCAACGCTTTCCACCAAGGGCGGGTTGAATCTTGTGAGGCCGATGAAGTCCCATTCAAGAACGTTGTAGTAGATGCCGTACCCTGCGCGCAGGACCGTGTTGCCACGGGGCATCAGATTTCCTCCGGAACCGCCTCCACCGAGGCGCCAGGCAAGGCCTACGCGTGGGGCGAAGTTGTTTCGGTCCGGACGGAAGCGGTACTGGCTGGCAATGAGGCCGTTTACCTCCGAGGGCACGCTGTTGTACTCGTAGCGCAGCCCCAGGTTGAAGGTCAGCCGGGGATGCACCCGCCAGTCGTCCTGCAGATAGCCGTTCCACTCGCTGCCGCGCAATCCCACGTAGGGGTTGCCCACATTGCGGCTATACGCTGCAGGCCGGGCAGCCAGGAACTGGTCAATGTTGTTGAAGCGCAACTGCCCCAGAAATAGGGTGTTGAAGGTGCCGTTGTTGAACTGAATGCGGCGTAACGCAAAGCCTGCCTTTAGGGTGTGGGTGCCGCGCTGGAGGGTCAGGTCATTGGTGAACTGGAAGTTGTTCTGGGCGGTGATGCGACCCAGGAAGCGCGGATATCCGGCAGAGCTAAGGCCATTCACTACCAGGAAGCCCACCTCGCCATTCACTGCTGGGTCCCCTAGCAGGGGACTCTCGCCAAACTGATCGTCCACGGCAAAGCGAGTGAAGTTGAAGCGGGCTTCATTCACCAGGGTGGCGCTGGGGGTAAAGACATGGTGGAGTGAGTGCGCCTGCGGACCGCTGATGGTGTTGGCTCTGGCCCGCGAGGCCAGAAAGCCGCGATCGTCCGTGGAGCGCAGAAAGCTCGACCGCGCGAACCAGCGTTGGGCCTGGCTGGCGTGATAATCCCCGCGGAGCAGGAAGGTGTGGGTATCGCTAACTTGATTGAGGTTGGCGCGGAAGAGGTTTGTGCCGGAAAGATTGGGTTCAGGAAAGAGGGCTACCAGTGGGGCTACCGCCGGTAGGGCGCGCCCTCTCTGGGCGGGAGTTAGCGTACGGACCGTAAGCGGCGATGCAGTCCGGCGGATTACCGCTTCGTAGTTGCCGAAGAGGAACAGCCGGTTACGTACCAGCGGGCCGCCAAGGCGGATGCCGGGCTGGTTGTAGCGGACGGGAGGCTTCTGTGCGTCGAAGGGATTACGGGCAGAGAGGGCATCGTGCTGCAGGAAGTGATACGCAGCGCCGCGCCAACTGCTGCCACCGCTGCGCGATACAACATTCACAACAGACCCGTTCTGGCGGCCGTACTCGGCTTTGAAGTTGTGCGTGATCACCTGCATGCTCTCGATGGATTCCGACGGGATCATCTGCTCGCTGGGTCCGCGCCCGGGCAGAAGGCCCCCCTGAATTTCATTGAAGTCGTTGGAGTCAATCAGAAAGTTGTTGTTGCGGGTGCGCGCGCCAGCCACGGCAAAAGGTCTGTGTGGCTGCGTGGTAGGGGCCACGGCCGGGGCCAGGAACATCTGGTTACGGAAATTGCGGCCCTGGACTCCGAGCCCCATGGGTAGCTGCTCCATTTGCTTCTGGCTGAAGGCCGCGGATGCCTGTGAGGTTTCAGCATCCACCAGGGAGGCGGATACCTCAATGGTGAGCGGGGTGCCTCCGGCGGAAACCAACTGGGCATCCTGACGGCGGGCTTCGCCAGGAGTCAACAACAATTCTGCGGTGCGCTGCGTGCCGGTGCTTCCGTCAATCACCAGTTCATAGGAACCAGGGGAGACACGAAGGAACTGATAGCGGCCGGCGGCATCGGTGAGGGTTTTGGTTTCCTGGCCCGTGCTGAGGTTGCGCAGACGAACTGTGGCATCTGGCACGCGCGCAGTCCCGCTTGCGTACACCACGCCGTTCAGGCTGGCCGCGATACTCTGCGCGCTTCCCGTTAACGGCAACAGACATGAGACGCACAGCAGGAGAATGCACAGACTGGCACGGACGAAAAGACGATCGCTCATGATGGTTGAGGGGGGCAGCTTCTATACGTTCAGGGTCGCACGACTGCAAGCGGGTTGGCGATTTCGCGAATTGACCAGACCGTGAAGAAACCGGGCCGACATGCCCGGATAGCGGCGGTTTGTTACACTCGCTTCGGAAGCCAATTCTGGCCGGTGCCGGGCGCGGGCTTCAAACCCGTTGTGCGCTGCGTCTCGTAGTGCAGGTGAGTTCGACCCTCACTGGCTTCCGCCATTTTCCGCCGCCAACGGCGCAACTTTCTGCGAATGCACGGGTTCAGACGGACATCCGCCTCGGGAGGGCGGCTTCGATGACGATCCAAAACACACTAGCCATTGCAGTTTTTTCCGCGGCGTTGCTTGCCTTTAGCCCGGCCGCGTTGGCGCAAACCAAGACCGTTACCAAAGAGGGGACGAACGGCGGGGTTGTTCAGAAGACAAAGACCCGGGCCGACGGCACGGTAACCACCACGAAGACCGCAACTAGCTCCGCCGGGAAGACCGCCACCAGCGAGAGGGTTCGCGATGTGGACGGCTCTGACGGGCAACGTGGCCAAACCGTGACGCAGACTGGCCCGAACGGCAAATCGCGTACCGCCTCGCAGACCTGGACCAAGAACGGCGACGGTACGGCAACCCGTGACCGTAGCGCGACCGGATCCGGCGGAAAGACCCGAAGCTCCACCGCGACTGTCGGAAATGGACAGGCCAGCAAGACCGTTACCGGCCCGAATGGCGGAACCCGTACCCGAACCCGCACGCGGCCAAACTAGACGGAATCCAATGATAAGCAGGAAAAGGCTTCGGGCGAACCCCGCGGCCTTTTTTTGCGTGTGCAGAGAAGAGAACGGATCCAGGCTAAGGCAGGGATAGAGGGTTTCCCGTAAGCGCCTCGGCAGTGGCGGCCTGATAGCCTGCATAGGAGCGAAAGTAATCCTCAACAGCGGAAACAGCGCGCACCTCGGCATCGAACGTGGCCTCTTCACGAAGGTTCACGAGAAAAAGGGTACTGTCTCCCAGGTCGAATCGATCCTTTTCTAACCCCTGCAGACGGGTGGCAACCTCCACTTCCTGCCTCAATAACTGAAGGCGATCATAGGCCATTTGTACCGCTAGTAGGGCATTGCGGACATCGGCGGCAATCTTGTCGCGCTGAAACTGTTCTTTAGCCCGGATCTGCGCAGCCTTTGCTTCAGAAGCCTGCAGTTTGCCGGTGGCCTTGCGGCGCTGCAGCGGGAGGTCAAAAAACAAGCCGCCCTTCAGTTCTTCCGGGCCACGAAGCACGTTCCGGGCATCCCCAGACCCCTGTGTATAGCTGAGTTCAAAGTCGAGGTTCGGATTACGCTGATTGCGTGCCAGGGCAACGTCCACTTCCACCTGACGGCGTTCGTTCTCAAGGAATCGCAATTCAGGGCGACGCAGCAACGCGACAGACGTAGCGTCATTCAACCGGTCAAGGCCGAAACGTGACGGGGCAGGGAAGTCGTTGGGCAGTTGCGTGTTGCGGGGAATGTACGGGTTGCCGGCGGCGTCGCGCAGGAAGAGCGAAAGCGCAATAGCAGTCTGCTGCAGGCTGCGCTCAGTGGCGATGACCGTGGACTGCCGCTGGAGAATGGCGCGCTGGTTGTCGGTGACGTCAATCACCGGGATCTGTCCCAGCCCCGCCGCTTGGCTGAGAATTCTTTGGCGCAAGGTGGCAATCTGCAGTAGTTCATTAGCGTACCGGTAGCGCTGGCCTGCTGCTAGCCATGCCCAGTAGGCCTGACTAGCAGCGAAGGTGAAGTTGATCTGCTGCTCTTCCACGCTGAAGTTAGCAAGATTGCGGCCGATATCCGCTGCCTGCAGTTCCGCGCGGCGCTCATCTATGGGGCGGTTCCGCAAGAGAGGGAGGTACATGCCGCCTTTCCATTCACCCCCACCGCGAGTAAGCAATCCACCGTTATATGAGGCGAAGTTACCTCCGGAAATCGAGTAGCCGCCAAAGAAGGAGGCGCCCATGAACTGGGTGTCCTGCTGAAAGCCTACGTCCATGCCTCTTGTGCGGTAGAAGCCTAGTTCATCGAAAGACGTGCCTGCTTTCAGCTTCAAGTCGAAGTTACCTTGCGCCATCAGATAGCCAGCCTGCGCGATCGTGCGATCTAACTCCGCAATCGTCAGTAGGGGATAGGTGCGGGTTACGCTGGCAAGAACGTCATCTAGCCGAATGAGCGGAAGCGCTGAGGGGTCCGCGACGTTCCCCAGCGTGGGCCTGGACATCCAGGGGTCCTGGTAGCGTGCAGGCAGTTGTGCCGGCTGCTCAGGCAGCAGGTAAGACGGAGTACTCAATGGAGCGACCCCGCTGGGCGCAGCAAACTCCACCGGCGCAATGGGCGGTGGCGCGCTTGGCACGGGAGGCTGCTGGCCATTCGGTGAGGTGGAATTGGTGGCCGCAGCTGAGCTTCCTTGGGCGTCGGGTCGCGCCGTTTGACTGAAAAGAGGCGCTAGCATCAGGGCCAGGCAGAGGCAGCGAAACGCAGCCCTCATCATTTGTCTCCCTTTCCCTTTGCGCCACGCATGCCCGCTCCGGGCTCATCCGGCGCAATCACGGGCGGGAACCCGTTGAATTGCCGCCACAGTTCGAAACCGATGGGCACTTGGTTTAGCAGCACCCATCCATTGGCGCGAACGCCCTGCCGCAGATAGGTGTTTGAGGGCCAGGGGTCGTCCGTTTCGTCCTGTTCCACCAGGATGCGGAAGCTGCCCGTACCATTGTCGGTAGGGTCAACCAGCAGCACCTTGCCGCCAAAAGTTCCCACCGCGACGCTCGGCCATCCTACAAACTGGATGGCAGGCCAACCCTCAAACTGCAGCCGCACCAGGTCCCCGCGATTGATCAATGGCATATCATTGCCGCTGACAAATAGCTCCACCACCTGGAAGCCCGTCTCGGGCACAAGTACAGCCAGAGAGTCGCCAGACTTCACAAACTCTCCGCCCTGATTGGCGATGATGCGAAAGATGGTGCCGTCACGGGGTGCGGTTACCTGAAGGGTATTCTGCCGGTTCAGGGCGATCTCCCGGCTGGCAATTGATGCCCTGGTGCTCTCCACCGTGGATAGTGCGGATTGGTAGGCGGCCTTAGCGCCGTCAATATTGGATTCGTTATCTGCGAGGATCTTGTCGACGTCGGAGACCCGGGTGATTCGCTCGCGCCGGGCCGCCGCCAACGCCGCCTCTGACCGTTCCACCTCGGCTGCGGTGCGCAGGATGTCAGCCTCCGCCAGTTCGACGTTGCGGATGGAGGTAAGCCCTCGCGCCACCAGCTGTTTCTGGCGGTCGATATTCTGCTGTGCCGCCACGCGCGATGCCTTCGCCGCTTCCAGTGCCTGCTCTGCCGCGCGCACCTGGTCCTCGGCAATCTCCACCCGAGCGCGCGCGATGTCCACTGCGTTGTTCCGTGACACCGCCAGTTGGTTGATGCGGTTGCTCAGGAAGGTGGCTTGTTCGATAGCCTGGTTCAGGCGGGCCTGCTCCGCCGTCAACTGTGCCCGCAGACTTTCCAGGACGTTGGGGTCGTTATCCACCAGTTCCAAGAGCAGATCGCCAGTGCGCACGCGTGCGCCTTCCACCACCTTCCAATCCTTGATGCGGCCATCGACGGGAGCATCAATGAACTGCTGCCGTTCAATTGGGGCGAAAGCAACCACCCGGCCGCTGCCTGGGATACTCTGTTGCCACGGGACAAAAGTGAGCACGAGTGCGGACAAAATCACCAGCGCAAAAATCATGCGCGCCAGCACCAGCGCCGCGTTTGGTGAACGCATGGTGCGCAGTATGGGCAAGGCATCGTATTGGGCCGGGGGTGCATGGGTGGCCATGACGCAATGTTCTCCTTCAGCCAGCATCAACAAGTCGCGGACGAAGAGGCAGCTGTCCGCGAACGATGGCTAGACAGAATACTGGAAATCCTCTTCGATTACCGGACGCAGGGTGCCCTTCTCCATGAAATACAGCGTGTCGCACCGGTTGGCAATTAGCCGCAGACTGCTCGCGTGCGCAATCAGGATGAGCGTCCACGGCTGCTCGCGATCGCACAGCACGTTCACCAGATCGGCCTCGCAATCAATGTCGTCCAGCGCCACAAAATCTTCATCTACAATCAGCAGTCGCGGTTGGCTGACGATCGCGCGCGCCACCATCAACGCCACCGCCTGTCGCGGCGACAAAGGCCGCCCACCGGTAAGTAGTTCGGTGTCGATTCCATTGGGGAGCGCGTTTACGGCTTCGAAGATGCCCACCTGCCGCAGGACACGGCGGATTTCCTGCAGGGAGACATCGGGATTCCCCAACCGGACGTTGTCGGCAATGCTGCCTTCAAAAATCTCCACCTCCCGCACAAGCGAGACCTGGGTCCGCAAATCGCGCAAGCTCAACTGGCGGTAGTCCATGCCATCCAGTGCCAGGAAGCCCTGGGTGGGACGCCTTAGGCCGTATAGCATGTCAACCATCGTACTTTTGCCCGAACTGCCCAGCCCGACGATGCCGACGCGCTGCCCGGGTGATACGTCGAGATTGATGCCATCCAGCACGGTCTTCTTCGAGGCGTAACCATAGGTCACCTTGTGGAGGGTTACGGCAGCCGGACGTCCTGGATCCGGGGCAGGTTCGGTCCCGCTCTCTTCAACGGGGAGGTCAAGCAAATGCCCCACTTTGTTCGATGCGGCGGTCAAGTCGTAGAAGGTCTCCAGTTGCTTGCCGAACTTTGCGAAGCTGGTTACTACCAGGGTGACAATGAGTTCCGCTGCTACCAACTGTCCTAACGTCAACTGGCGCTCAATGACCAGCCAACCGCCGAAGCCCAGCAAGGCAGCGCTGGCTAGTGCCTGGATGAACACCGTCCCAATCACTTGGCGAAACAGTACTCGAAAGTGCGCCCGTCGGCGGACGCTCCAGGTGGTAACCAGTTCATCCGTGCGGGAGAAGGCGTATTGCACCCCAGATCCTGACTTGAAGGTCACCGTGTTTCGTGCCAGTTCCTCCAGCCAGGCGGCCACACTGTACTTGGCGAAGGACTCGTCGACGGCAGTGTGGATAGCGCCGATGCCCAATGGCCAAAGCACAAAGAAGATCAGGGCCAACAGAATGAGATCAAACACCAAAAGCAGGGGATGATAAAAGCCCAGCAGCACCAGGCCAATGATGGTGGAGGTGATGATGGCCATGCCGTCAATCAGCAGGAAGGCGGCGGCCTTTTGTACGGTGATGATGTCAAAGAAGCGATTCACCAGTTCAGGGCCATGCATGGAATCAAAGGCGTCCTTGCGGACGTGCAGCAGCTTGTGCATGATCTGCGCGGAGATCCGAGCGAACAGCCGCCGCTGCATGATTTCCACCATGTAGGTGCGCATCGCGGTTAGCACTCCGGCAAACGCCAGCACCACCAGAACAATGGCCGTAAGCACCACTAGCGGCTGGAGCACCGTTCCAAATGCCACTGTATTCACTAGGGCCTGAACTGCTACTGGAACCACCAGGGACAGCAATCCAATGGCAACCGAGTAGATGATGATCACCCAAAGCGTACTGCGCTCTTCGTGAAACAGCGCTCGGATTTGGTCAGTTGGTCTTGCGCTTCCGTGGCTTCCGTGCGCAGTGTGGCTTCTACCTCCGCTCCCGTTGCCCCCATGGCCTGTGGTTGGCGGTTGTTCGTCGTCGTCGGTGTGACTATGACGCGAGTCAACTCCCGTCCAATCAAGCAGTTGGTCTTGGGAGGCTGCTCCCAGCGCCTGCATGAAGCGCTCAGTGGTCACGGTAATAATCCGTACCTTGTCTCCGCAAATGGCCAGCTTTACCTTGCCGCCCCACTTTTCGCGTAGAACGATCCAGCCTCGGATGTCAGGGTCGTCACCAATATAGGTGACCCAAGGAGATTGAGGGCTGGCCGTTTCCATCACCTGGCGCACAGATTTTCTCACTACGAATCCGGCAACTCCGTAGTGCTCTGCCGCGGCCGTGAACAATTCGGTCCAACTGGCCACTGGACGGTTCCAGTGGAATTCCTGCAGCTGCCCGTGCGCGGGCGCCGGCAGTTCGCCATCCGTGGCGTACTGCAAAGTGGCCCGGATGGGCGCAATCATCTCCCGGTTTACAGACACGGCTTCGGTGCTCATTTGCTTCCGGTTCTTCCCATTTATGAGGATACTTCTGTTTACGGGTCACCCAACGTCGCGAGACTGCGTGCTGCATGGGGCTGCACTCGCGCCGTTCCATCGAAACGAAGCCGCCGTTTGCGCAGGCTGCACTTGGTGAAGAGCGGGAGAAGCCTGCCTTGGCGGAATCGGCTGCCAGGATGGAAATAGCTTCCCGCTAAAGGGGTGGGCTGCCTGGACGCGCAGTTTTCCCACGCTCCCGGCCTGTCCTTCCGTTAGATGTTGCCGCGGAAGGATCGTTTCAGCAATCGGGACTTTTCCACAGTTCTCTCTGGTTGCTGATCGCGCTCCCGATACAGGTCTGGAATCAATCTAGAACGTGATTCCCACGCCCACGGAGAATTGGTTCTGACGAAAGCTTCCGGAGGTCTCCTGCGTCTGGAAAATCCGTGGGCTTGGCGACATAGCCTGCCGGAAGTCCACGCGCGTATGAAGGAGTTCGCTCAACTGCACCCGAACGCCAGCTCCGTAGTTCGCTGCCGGGCGGTTGATGGTAACGCCGCTGAACAGCCCAAAACCTGGAGGATAGAAGCTGATCAATCCCCCGCCTACCGTCGCGTAGGGCCGCACCCTAGAGCCCTCCGGCGTGGCGGAAAGAACCGCATTATAGAATAACTGGCCAACGCTCATCCCCTGATCCAACGCTACTTGGTCGCCTTCTCGCACACTGATGTTGGCGCGCGTAAAGACATAGCTGAACTCATGCGAGAGGAACTTTCGGCTGTGCAGGGTAAGGCGGGGCGCAAACAGGAAGCCGCTGCCAAGATTAATGGGAGTGCCCACCGGACCCTGGGTAGGGTCAGTGAGCCCAATGGTGCCAATCGATCGCCCACCCGCATTCGCGGCACCGAAGCTCATCGACATATCCACGCTTTGGGCTGCCAGGGCAGATGTTAGCAGCATCATTGCGGCAAGTATCGCCAGGAGAGGGGTTTTCATGTTGGAAGCAACCTCAACAGATCTCCGCGCCAAGCCGTAAGACGCGTACTTGTAGAGATGCGATTCCCATGGGAATTGTTTCGCAACCGTCATGAAGCAGACTCCATTGCACGCGCGATCACAACACCACCACGTGGATTTCGCCCGGGCCATGAACGCCGCGTACTAGGATCTGTTCAATGTCGGCCGTGCGGCTAGGTCCGGTAATCAGTACCATGGAGCTGGATCTCCGGGCCGGTTCCGGAGCGCGCGAAAATAGCTCATCCAGCCCGCTAAGCAGCCGCTCCCTCGGCACGATGGCCAAGTGCACCGGTGGCAGTAGGGAAACAAGGCGCGCTTCCTCGGCCGAAGAGAACATAACCAGCGTTCCCGTGTCTGCCAAGGCGAAGTCCGCTGAGGTAATGCCGATGTCGCAGTGGGCAGCCTCTTCGCGGAGGGCATCCAGATCCGTGATATCCGTAAGAACTCCTTCAATCTCTGTGATTCCCAGCTCACGCAACAAAGGAGCATTGGAGGCCAGCGCACGTTTGCCGTCAATCAGTGAACCCACATACTCGCAAGCCTGTGCCGCGTCAGGTGCCACAAATGTGCGCGCGTTTAGAGCCTCCAGCGCGGCAAGAAACTGCGCGATCCGCGTAGCCTGCTCAGTAGAGGGGATCCGGATGCGGGCCTCAGGAGGCGCTCCCACTTCCTGCCCCGGACTTCTGCCCAAGGCGTCCCGGATGGATGCGAGCATCGTCTCGCGACTTGCTGTGGCCTCGCGGCTCATTGCGGACGCTCACTTTCCGGCGCGGCTGCCTGCGTGGATGAGGTCGCTCCAGCCGGCTGCTTGCGGCGTTCCTTCCAGAGCTGGCGGAAGCTCTTCGCAGCGGGCAGTGGTAAGTCACGCTGGGACAGCCAGCCTTTGGCCGGGCCGGCATTCATGAAGAATGGAAGCTGCGAGGTCCAGCCGCCGTCGCCCGCATCCTGCAGCACCCAGCTTCCCGCGGCGCTCGCCGCTCGATAGAGAGACGGACTACTCATCAAGCGTGCCCACGCCTGGAACCCCAGCTTTTCCAACTTATCTTCGCCCTTGGCGGCTTTGGATGCCTCAATGTCCGCACGCAATTCCAGCAGTAGCCGGGGAATCTCAATCTTTACCGGGCAAACCTCCCCGCAGGCGCCGCACAAGCTGGACGCGTGCGGCAGCCACGGGTTCTTGTCGAGGCCCTCGAACTGTGGGGTGAGGATGGCTCCGATGGGACCGGAGTAGACCCACGGATAGTTGTGTCCGCCAATCCGCCGGTAGACAGGGCAGATGTTCAGGCAGGCTCCACAACGGATGCAGTACAGCGCCTGACGCTTATCCGCGTCGCGCAGTACCTTGGTGCGGCCGTTGTCGAGCAACACCACATAAAACTCCTCGGGGCCATCAATCTCGCCCTGCCTCCGCGGACCCGCAAGAAACGACGTATACACCGTCAGCGGCTGGCCCGTTCCGCTGCGGCCGAGCAGCTTCAGAAAAGTGGCTAGATCCTGGGCGCGCGGTATCACCTTCTCGATGCCCGCCACTGCCACGTGAACCTTTGGAGCTGTTGTGGACAGCCGCGCGTTCCCTTCGTTCTCCACCAGGACTACGGCACCGGAATCCGCCACCAGGAAGTTCGCCCCACTCACGCCGATGTCGGCTTCAAGAAACTTTTCGCGCAGGATGCCGCGGGCAATCTGCGTTTGTTTCTCTGGAACCTCCTCCCGCTTCAGCTTCAGTTTCTCCTCGAAGATATCGGCCACCTCATAGCGCGTCATGTGCAGCGCTGGGGCCACAATGTGGTAGGGCTTCTCGTGGGCCAACTGCAGGATGTACTCACCCAGGTCAGTCTCCACCGGCTCAAGTCCGTGCTCCTCAAGGTGGTCGTTAAGGTGAATCTCCTCGGTAGTCATCGACTTTGACTTCACCAGCACCTTGGACTTTCGCTGTTTGGCCAGCCCCAGCAGAAAATCCACCACCTCTTTGCCGTCACGGCACCACACCACCTTGCCGCCATTGGCCTCCACGTTGCGCTCAAACATCTCAAGGTAGTGGTCGAGATGGTCGATGGCGTGACGCTTGAGGGCGTTCGCCTGGCTGCGCAATTCCTGGTAGTCCGGCAGCGCTTCCTCAGCCACTGTGCTCTTGCGCTTGTCCACCAGACGGCCCGTGGCGGTGTAGATTGCCAACTGTAGTCGTGCGTTGTCCAGTGCTGGATGCAACTGCGGCTGGATGGCTGTGATTTCCTTCATCGTGGCCCTCCCGCCAGAACTTCGGCCAGATGCAGGGCCTCGACGGCGAGTCCCTCCCTGCGCATTGCGCCCTGAATCTGCATCAGGCAGCTGGAATCGATCGACACGACGGCAGAGGCCCCAGTGCGCCGGATGCTCTCTACCTTGGTTCGCGCCATGGCGCCAGAGAGCTCAGCGAACTTCGCCGAAAAGGTCCCTCCAAAGCCGCAGCACTCTTCCGCCGTATCCATTTCCACGAGTTCCAGTCCTCGAACCTGCCGAAGAAGGGTCCGTGGACCTTGTTTGATCCCTAACTCCCGCAGAGCATGGCAGGAATCATGATAGGTTACTTTGCCGGGGAACGACGCGCCAACATCATCTACCTTCGCCACTTCCAGTAGGAAGCGCGAGAATTCCCAGATTCTGGGCTCCAGGGCATGCACTCGTCGCAGTTCGGCATCCTCATCGCGAAACAGCTCTCCAAGATGGTGGGTGCACATCGCCGTGCAGGAGCCACTGGGCAGCACAACGTACTCTGCGTCACTGAAGACGTTCAAAAAATGTCGGGCAACTGTACGTGCCTCGTCGCGGAAGCCACTGTTGAAGGCAGGTTGGCCGCAGCAGGTTTGGTCCTCGCGGAAGTCAATGGCATAGCCTAGCCGCTCAAGAACCGTGGCCATCGCCAAGCCGGTTTTCGGAAACAGTTGATCTACCAGACAGGTGACGAAAATGCTAACGCGGGTGGGCATGAACCCACGATTCTAGCAGAGCCACGGCCACTGACATTCGTATCGCGAGAGCAATCCCCGGCTAGAACTTCCGGAAGATAATGCTGCCGTTGGTGCCGCCAAAGCCAAAGGAGTTCGATAGCGCATACTCGATCTTGGCTGGCCGTGCCTCGTTGGGGACGAAATCCAGATCGCAACCCTCGTCAGGATTGTCCAGATTCATTGTCGGCGGCAGTACCTGATCCCGTAGGGCGAGTACGGTAAATCCCGCTTCAATCCCGCCAGCCCCGCCTAGCAGGTGTCCCGTCATTGACTTGGTGGAACTTACGCAGAGCTTGTATGCGTGGTCTCCAAAACAGCGCTTAATTGCCTCTACCTCAATGCGGTCCCCTACCTCAGTGGAGGTGCCGTGAGCATTGATGTAGCCAATCTGCTGGGGATCCAGGCCGGCGTCCCGCAGTGCGTTTCGCATCACGCGGAAAGCGCCTTCTCCATCGGCTGGGGGAGATGTCATGTGGTAAGCATCCCCGCTCATGCCGTAACCCACCATCTCTGCAAGGATCTCAGCGCCACGCTTGCGGGCTGACTCCAACTCTTCCAGAACCAGAATGCCAGCGCCTTCGCCCACAACAAACCCGTCACGATCCTTGTCCCAAGGGCGGGAAGCACGTTTTGGATCGCCATTGCGGGTGGAGAGAGCGCGCATGGCCGCGAATCCACCGATGCCCATGGGCGTGATGGCCGCCTCGGCTCCACCACAAACCATAATGTCGGCGTCTCCGCGTTGGATGATCTTAAACGAGTCACCAATGGCATGCGCGCCAGTCGTGCATGCGGTGGCTACGGCAGAGTTGGGTCCTTTGGCCCCAATCCGGATAGACACTTGGCCGCTGGCTAGGTTGACGATGGTGGCTGGAATGAAAAACGGAGAAATGCGGCGCGGCCCGCCGTCGATCAGCGCCTGATGCTCCCGCTCAATGATCTCAAAGCCGCCAATGCCGCTGCCGATGTAGACGCCAACCCGCTCGGAGTTCTCCTCGCTGCAAACCACACCAGCTTGGCGCACTGCTTCGTCCGCGGCTGCCACCGCGAAATGAATGAAGCGGCCCATCTTGCGGGCTTCCTTACGCTCCAGAAACTTAGTTGCGTCGAAACCCTTAACCTCGCCCGCAATGTGGCAGGCGAACTGCGATGCGTCAAAGGCGGTGATGGTGTCAATGCCAACCACGCCACGCTGGATGGAAGCCCAGGTTTCGGCGGTTGATTCGCCAACGGGCGTGCTCAAGCCGATTCCCGTCACAACTACTCTGCGTGCCAATCCATTCACTCCTTCAACGATAGGCGGCCGCGTGAGCCTCCTGCGCGGCGTAGGACGCCTGGCGCATCGGTCTCTACATGTCCTCACTTCCGCTTCCGGCGGTCTATCCCCATCGTGTTTGAGGTGACGATCAACCGCAACGGACTGAGTCACGGGCGGACGAAGGCATATTGCTCCGTCTCAAGACGACGTTCCAGCCGGTTACTTCTTCTTCGAAGCGATGTAGTCCACAGCGTTCTGCACGGTGGTGATCTTCTCTGTGTCTTCGTCGGGAATATCAATCTCGAAGGCTTCTTCGAAAGCCATTACCAGCTCTACGATGTCCAGGGAATCCGCACCCAGGTCCTCCACAAAGGAGGCCTTGCCCTCCACTTGGCCTTCGTCCACGCCGAGTTGCTCGACGATGATCTCTTTTACTTTGCTTTCAACTTGCTCGGGCGTCATGCCTGTCCTCCAAAAAGGTCCACAAACTTCTGAATTCTAGCATGAAGATGCGTCGCGCAATGAGTCTGCCGGGTAAATCGCTGTTCGCTTCCACGCGCGTCCATGGCCTGTAAGTCCGGTCAGTGTACAACTCCGGCTGATGCTTCCCTCAAAAATTGGGTTCTCCTGCGCCTGGGGGCAGTTGTCTAGGCTGGTCGGATGCCGATCTAGGGAAACTGGCTGGAAATCGCATCGCAGCAGCCCGTTGAGGCAGTGCCATTCATTCTGGCGCTCACTCCCTGGAGTGGAAAATCTGATGCGTCTTGCGCTTGCCGGGTGCGATGCCTTTCGCAGGATTGGCGGTTCGGAAACGCCAGAAACGGTAGATCTTGTGGACCTATCCATCCACCAAAGTGTGGCGACTCCGGTTGACGCCTGATTTTCAACGTCCCTACAATAGAGGAGACTACTGTAAGGAGGCCGAATGCGCTCTATCGGCGTATGGGAACTGATGGTGATTCTGGGAATTGCCGTGCTGCTGTTCGGCGGCAAGAAAATTCCAGAAATCGCAAAGGGCCTTGGAGAAGGAATCAAGAACTTCAAGGTCGCACTGAAGGACGAGCAGAAGAAAGACGCCGAACAGGAAAAGAAGCAGGCAAGCTAAGCCTCCCCTGTCGCGTTATCCCTGGTGGTGATCCGGCATCCGAACATGTCCGGTTACCGAACATGAGAGATTGAAAAAGCCCCGCGAAACGACCGCGGGGCTTTTGTTTTGCGAACGTTATCAATCGCGAGCTATTTCGCGGCTTTCTTTGCCTTGGGCGGCACAATGGCATCCTGCAGTGCCTTGGCAATTCGGAACTTCACCACCTTCTTGGCGGGAATCTTGATCGCCGCGCCCGTCGCAGGGTTCCGGCCGGTGCGCGCCTTGGTTTCGCGCTTCACGAGACGGCCCAAGCCCGGTGCCACAAACACGCCGTTCTTCTTTGTTTCACGAATGGCAATTTCGATGTACTTGTCCAGAAACGCCTTCACCGCTGTCTTCTGCAACCCGGACGCTTCGCCGAGTTCCTTGATGAGTTCGGTCTGCGTCATCTTTTTCGCTTCAGCCATGACGATTCACTCCTTATGATCTCGATTGCTCCCAAATCCAACCAGGAGACACGCGCCATCGAATCGCCATTCCAGAACAAGAACATTTAAGAATGGTTTCAGTGGGCCTGTCGCTTTCAAGAATAAGAAAGAACTGGGCACTTGTAAAGAGAGAAATGCGCTGGAAGGCCTGTTTTTCTAGGGGTTTCACGAAGGTAAGGGCCAATAACAGGCGATTTTTGGGGTTTTTGCAGCCATTAGGCGACAAAAACCCCTCGAACACGCAGGAAATAGAGGGATTCCGCCGCCCTGCATCGGCATACTTTGAGGTGAACATCCGGCCATTACCGAACCTGCCCAGCCTCCATCGAAGTGCAACCTTCGGCGATTACTTTGTCTTGGTGCTGGTCGGTTCCGGGGTGATGGCAGGTGCTGATTCGGGCCCGCCGGGCTGTAACCCCAGCAATTTCCGCAGGGCGACATCAAGATTGTTCGTCAGGTCAGGATGATCCCGAAGAAACTGCTTGGCGTTCTCGCGGCCCTGTCCGATCCGTTCGCCCTGATAGCTGTACCAACTGCCGGATTTCTCCACGATTTCGTGCTTGACTGCCAAGTCGAGCAAATCGCCTTCCCGTGATACGCCTTCGCCGTACATGATGTCGAATTCCGCTTCGCGGAACGGTGGCGCCACTTTGTTCTTCACCACCTTCACCTTGGTGCGGTTGCCTACGATGGTTTCCCCATCCTTGATGGCCGCGATGCGCCGGATGTCCACGCGAACAGAGGAGTAGAACTTCAATGCGCGTCCGCCGGTGGTGGTTTCCGGGTTACCGAACATAACGCCAATCTTTTCGCGGATCTGATTGATGAAGATCAGGCAGCAGTTTGACTTGGACACGATGCCGGTAAGTTTGCGCAGCGCTTGCGACATCAGCCGGGCCTGTACGCCCATGGATGAATCGCCCATCTCGCCCTCGAGTTCTGACTTCGGCACCAGGGCAGCCACCGAATCCACCACCAGGCAGTCAATGGAATTGGATGCAATCAGGGTGTTGGCGATCTCCAGGGCCTGCTCCCCATAATCGGGTTGAGACACCAGCAAGTTATCGACATCCACGCCCAGGGCGGCGGCATAGGTTGGGTCAAGCGCGTGCTCCACATCAATGAAAGCAGCCATCCCGCCCAGCCTTTGCGCACTGGCTACAGCCTGAAGCGCAAGCGTTGTCTTTCCGGATGATTCTGGGCCGAAGATTTCAATGATGCGGCCTCGAGGGAAGCCACCAATGCCCAAGGCATAATCGACTGATATTGAGCCCGACGGAATGGCGGCAATCGGCACAATCGATTCCCGCGAACCTAGCCGCAGGATGGACCCTTTACCAAACTGCTTCTCGATCTGCCCCAGGGCCAGGCTAAGCACCCTCGCCTTTTCTTTATCGTCGGCCATGAACATTCTCCTTGGTTCGGCTAGCAGTTGCCAGATATTGTAGTGTATACAATTACACTTTGTTGCGCCAGATGCGGCACAACTGTGCGTCCTGCCCGTCACGATGCTAGCAGGCAATGAAGCGCCACTTCTTGAGTATAGACGGGCTCTGCTCGCACAGCCGGTGGAGTTGTTGTGGGTGGGTGGGAAAGGTCACAGGCGGTGATACAGTGTGGGTATGGCTAGGGCTGTTCTGATTCTGCTGGCGTGCGCTTCTGCGCTCTTGCAGGCTCAGAACCCCTTTTTTGACGCCGTCCGGAAGCATGACTCCGATGCCGCGCGCTCTCTGCTGTCGCTGGGTAAGGCGACCCCCGATCAGTTTGACTCACTGGGCGCCACTCCTTTGCATATCGCCTGCTGGGAGGGTGATACGGAGATGGCCTATCTGCTGCTCGAATATGGCGCGCAGGTGAATGTACGCCATAAGGAAGCTGGGTCAACACCACTCCACTACGCGGTAATCACAGACCGTCCTGAGATTGTGAAGCTGCTTTTGGACCGTAACGCCGATTTGCATGCGCGCTATCGTTCAGGCCAGACGGCACTGCACCTTGCTGCCAACCGGGGCCATCTGGTGATTGCCCAGACACTAGTGGAACGCGGGGCCGATGTGAACGCCAAGGATGACAGCGGCGCTACCGCCCTTGACGAAGCGGTCTGGAAGGGCAGCGCCCCGGTTACCCGGTTTCTTCTGCAGCAAGGCGCCGTGCTGGAGCAGGCTAAGCCTCAGCATGGCCCGGAGTCACTGCATCCGCTGAATGCCCAGCGGCATCACCCGCGGCCGGCGCCGTTGCATACCGCAGCCGTCCGGGGCCACGCCGAGGTGGTGGAGGTTCTGTTGGAGGCTGGAGCAGATCCGAATGCGGTGGATGAGGGAGGGGCAACACCCCTGGATGAGGCCATCCGCTTCCGGCACAAGGGGGTGCTAGAGGTGTTGTTGCGCCGCGGCGCACGCTTGGACGATCCGGCAAACCCAGGCAAACGGCTTCGCGATGCCGTTATGCGCGGGCAGGCTGACCTGGTTGCGCTACTGATTGAGAACGGCGCCGAGTTCCAATCCCTGTCGGAGAACGGATCCACCGCTCTCCACGACGCTGCCCTCCGTGGCAATGTCGACGTGGTGCGCGTCCTGCTCAGCCATGGCTTCCCAGTGGACGCCCGCAACGGCGCCGGGGCCACCGCTTTGCATGATGCTGCGCTGGCAGGCCATGTTTCCGTACTGCGCTTTTTGATTGAGAAAGGTGCTAGCATCCAGGCCATCGATGCCGAGGAAGGCGCAACTCCCCTCCATCACGCCGCCAGTTGGGGCCGTGTCGATGCCTTGCGCTTCCTTCTGGAGCAGGGGGCGGATGCCCAGGCGAAGAACAGGAGTGGACGAACCGCACTCGAAGTGGCTGTGGAAGCCAGCCAGGAGCGTACGGCGGAGGCCCTTAGAAACTTCACACCCATGCCCTAAGTGCTTTCCACGCGGAGGCCTAAAGTCTGACGTATAGATCACCGATACGCCCGGTGTGGGTGCCTCGCGTGAACTCCATTTTCCTCAGTTCGCCTCGCTGCAGCGGGCGGCCCAGATTATTGATCTAGTGGGCGAGAACCTCGAGGCACTCGCCGGCGCGCTTCCCGCTGCGGAACAGCGCTTCCTCCGCTACCTGCAGTCGATGGATCTGGGCGTCCATGAATCGAAGTCGATTCGCGGCATTTCGCTAGGTTCGGTATTGAATGCCGTCCGCTGCTGCTATCCCAGCGAGACCGTGCTGGAGGAGATCGAGTACCAGGCCCGGCGTCTGGCGAAGCTGCAAGTTGACCCTACCGCGATCCACACGGCACTGTCCGGCTTTGACCAGGCAATCCTGGAGGAAGTGGAGAATCGGCATCCCGACAAGTTGTTTGTCACTCGGATGATCGTGAACCACTACCACCTGTTTGTTACCAATGTCATCAACGTGACGTTGTATCAGCTCTGGCGCGCCGACAGCAAGCTGCTGGAAGATATGTCGGCGGTGGAACTGGCGGAGCTTTCTGAAAAGGATCTGCGTTCGCGCATCGTCTTTCTGGTGAAGCGCTGGAGCGGTGCCGATGCGGTGGCAATACACGCCTCCAGCGTTTCCGCGGGTATTGCCCTGTCAAGTACGCCGGGCAGCGTCTCGGGTGTCACTTCCGACAGTGGCAGTGGCAGGTTGGTTGAGGGAGGCAGCACCGGGCAGGCTCCGCGCTGGCCAAGCGACTTGGCTATGCCTCTGTCGATGCGGGTGGGCGATCCCCAGGATGCCTGTATCCTTACCCCGCGTTGGCGCTCCCGTTACCGTTCCGTTTGGAGTTTCCCCATCGTTACCGGAATGCGCCAGCTGGGCGTGTTGCAACTGGCCTTTACGAAACCCTTTGAGTGGCTTCCCAGTGAAGCGGCGGTGCTGATGCAGGTGACTGAGCGTCTCGGTTTGGCTCTCACCCGCTGTGAACTGGTAAGCGGACTTTCCTCGCGGGAGGCGCAGGTACGGCAGCTAGCCACGCACCTTCAGTTGGTGGAGGAGCGGGAGCGCAAACGCATCAGCCGGGAATTGCACGATGAGGCGGGGCAGTCCTTGCTTTGCCTGCGGCTGCATCTGGAGATGATCGAGAACGGCTTGTCGCGGCGTCAGCGCGACACGCGCGACCGGATCCGTTCGGCACGGGAGCAGGTGGAGTCAATCATTGTAGAAATCCGGCGTCTCTTGGCCGCGTTAAGCCCCAATGTGCTGGAGCAGTTCGGACTCGTGGCGGCCATCCGGCACCTGCTGAAAGAGTTCCTAAAGGTGTTCCCGGAATCGGTAGAGGTCAACGTGAATCTGCCCGATAAGCTGGTAGTCTCCAACGCGACCAGCATGGTGATTTACCGCTTTGTGCAGGAATGCCTGCACAACATTTTGAGCCACGCTCAGGCAGACACCGTAAAGATCCAGGCGGATCATGCCGATGGATGGCTTAGGTGGCAGGTCAGCGACAACGGAGTGGGCTTTGAACCGAAAGCGGTTCAGGAGTTTGAGCATTCTTTCGGGCTGCGAGGCATCAGCGAGCGGATCTTCCTGATGGGAGGCACGATTGAGATCGTCAGCGCTCCCGGAAAGGGGACATCCGTGACGGCAAACCTGCCGTTAACGGCTGAGGCGACATCCGTTGGGTTGGGTGCGCTGGCCCAGGCTACGGCTGGTGCCGTGGAGCAACCGCCGCTCCTCAATGATGTGGTTGGTGCTGAGGCGTCCCCCGACAGCTCTACCTAGTTCACCGACGGGTGCCACTGAGGCAACGGTGCCACTGAGGCAACGGTGCCACTGAGGCAACGGTGCCACTG
>DAISIM010000011.1:0-79675 GCA_036821995.1 Bryobacteraceae bacterium | reverse complement strand
ACTGAGGCAACGGTGCCACTGAGGCAACGGTGCCACTGAGGCAACGGTGCCACTGAGGCAACGGTGCCACTGTTGCCCCCGGAGACATCATGACGGAAAGGCGGTGCTACCCCGGCTAGGCAGAAGCTGCAGCGCCTGGGTTGCGGCACAGGATTGGCGATCGGCCCGTAGCAGGATTGCGTGGCCGACTGGAGGTACAGATCGGAATGTTAAAACGTACGCGGGTGCTGATAGCGGATGACCACACGCTCTTCCGCCAAGGAATGAGGACTCTGTTGTCGAGCGAACCTGATATTGAGATTGTGGGTGAGGCCAGCAGCGGTAACGAAGCCCTGCAACTTGCTGAACATGCCCGCCCGGACCTCGTTCTGATGGATGTCAGCATGCCGGGGCTCAGCAGCTTTGAGGCCACCCGGCAATTAAAGCGCCTACGGCCAGATCTGAAAGTGCTGTTCCTCACGATGTACGATGACGAGGACTATCTGCTGGAAAGCATGCAGGCTGGGGCCAGCGGCTACATCCTCAAGGACAGCCCTACTGAGCAACTGCTTACCGGTATCCGAGATGTGCAAAACGGTGGTAGCTACCTGAGCCCCAAGATGCTCTCCCAACTGGTGGACGATTTCCGCACCAGAATGAAGTCCAATGTGCCGCAACCGCGCCTGGCCACACTCACCCCTAGGGAAAAGGAAGTGCTGAAGCTCCTGGCCGAAGGAAACTCTGTCAAAGAGATCGCCAGCAGCCTGAACCTGAGCGTCAAGACGATTGAGGCGCACAAATTCAACCTGATGCGGAAGTTAGATATCCACAATAAGGCGCAATTGGTGCAGTACGCCATCCAAAAGAAAATCATCCAATTGCCCGTGCTTGCCTGAAGTCTGATATCCGCTGCGTCCTCCCCCATTCGTTGCCTCAATGGGCGCCCGCCACCCCGGCTTGGGCGCCCCTTCCGCTATCCGTCAATAAGCCATACTGGCACTCAACGCTCTAGCACGTGCCCAGCGTCGAGGTCCCCCCATCATCCGCATCCCCTCGTATCTAGCACCTGGGTTGCGATGAAGTTACAGGACATCGTTACGCTATCCCTACTAGGCCGCTACATGGAGCTCGTCTTCAGTTCGCTCCCTTAGGGTGTTTCTTAGGTGCGCTTTTCGGCGAATCATCCTAACCCGGGGCCTGAATCTGCCTAAAGGGGGAGATAATCCAGTCCGATAATAAAAATAGATTGACCGCTGGGACAGTCTGCCCTTACAGTAGGAGATTCAGAGGAACTACGTAGGAACCAAACCATTAGTACTAGTGTCTGGCAAGGTCAATCCAGAGCAGCAAGCAGTTTTTTGGACTCAGGAGTCATTGTGTTGTCCAACAGAGGAAATGCCAGTTCTTATCCGGATGCAGAGTTCCGGGCACCCGTCATTTTGATTCTTGAGCCCAACCAAGTTCGTTGCGCTCACTTGATGGCATGCCTGGAGCCGGAGTCCTACAATCTTCTACGCGCAGATTCTGTCTCGGCCGCAATCACCCTTCTTGTCCAGCAACACGTTGACCTCCTGGTTGTTCCGCAGGATTTGCAGGACGAGAGCCTTGCCCGTCTGCAGGAGGAAATCAAGATCCTGCGAATGCTGCGCGATTTTCCCGTGTTGACGCTGGTGGATATGGCCAGCATGATGGATAGCCGGGTATCGTTGGATTTCCCCAACGAGGATTTTATTGAAGAGCCCTTTCATCCCCTCAGTGTACGGATGCGCGTACGGCGGCGTTTAGAAACGCGGCGCGCCCACGAAACGCAGGACCAAACCGAGGCCGTGCTTGTAACGCTGGCGCAAACGGTGGAGCATCGGGATCGCTACACCGGTGGCCATTGCCAAAGGCTTAGCCTCTATTCGGTGCTGTTGGGCTCCAGTCTCAAACTCAGTCAGGAAGAACTGGTCTCACTGTATCGTGGTGGATTTCTGCACGACATCGGGAAAATTGCCATCCCGGATAGCGTCCTATTGAAGCAGGGTCCGCTTACCCCGGAAGAGCATCTGCTGATGCAAAGCCATACGGTCAAGGGGGAAGAGATCTGCCGTCCAATGATCTCGTTGTCGCGTGTGCTGCCGATTATCCGCAATCATCATGAGCGTTGGGACGGCAGCGGCTATCCCGATAAACTCGTCGGGGAGCGAATTCCGCTGTTGGCGCGTATTTTGCAGATTGCAGATATCTTTGATGCCATCACCACCAAGCGTCCCTACAAGTCTGCGCAAACTCCCTCCGAAGCAATGGCCATTCTTGAGCAGCAGGCAGGTGATGGCCTGCTGGATGCGACGCTCGTTGACGCCTTCCTGAAGATCGCTGGTTATCCCCACCTGTCGCATCAGTCGCAGCAGGAGCAGTCGTTGTTGAGCCAGTCACTGCGAAACCTTCGCCAGGTGCTAACTGGCACGGAAGCGAATTTCCGGCTGCTGGATTTGCATCAGGCCCGCTACTCACCGGCGCCTCCTTCGGTGCACAGCGCCCGCGCGGCAGGAGACTAATCAGGTTTTGGCGTGGGCCGCTTCTCAAAGCAAATGGTTCTGCCAAGCAACGCGCCCGGGATGAAGCCAGTTGATGCTTCTTCGCCGAAAGTGACATCCTCGCTGTCCGAAGTGCAGCAACAAGTGGTGCTGTGCGAGCGTTGCCCTCGCCTGCGTGCGCACTGCACAAGGATCGCACGCGAAAAGCGTAGGGCTTATCTCGATTGGAACTATTGGGGGAAGCCAGTGCCCGCATGGGGAGACCCCCAAGCGGAAATGCTCCTGCTTGGCCTGGCCCCAGGAGCCCACGGAGCAAATCGAACTGGGCGCATGTTCACCGGTGACCGGTCAGGCGATTTCCTTTACCGTTCCCTTTGGGAGGCAGGATTTGCTGCCCATCCTGGAAGCGTAAGCGCCGGCGATGGACAGGTGCTACGAAACGTTTGGATGACGGCCGCGGCCCGCTGCGCACCACCGGACAACCGTCCTGCGCCTGAAGAACTTAGCAATTGCCTTCCCTTCCTGCAGCAGGAGTTCACCTTGCTGCCTCGGTTGCGCCTCGTGGTGGCCTTGGGTGGAATTGCCGCTTCCGCTTATCTGAAGCTGCTCCAGGACCGGGGAGAGGTGAAGTCGAGATCTCCTTACCGTTTTGGCCACGGTCGTCTCTACACCTTCCCCACTGCGCCACCCTTACTCTGTTGCTATCACCCCAGCCAGCAGAATACATCTACTGGACGATTGACGGCCGATATGCTGCGCGATCTTTTCTTGCAGGCGGCGTCCTGGCTGAAGAACCCGGTATTCCCGAACCCCGAGGCAACTTCCCTTCATCTCCACCTGAGGGCCAGGCGCTAGCGCAATTGCCACCGGTCGTGCGGATCGGCGCGGGCTATCCTAGGGTGGAGTTTGCAAATGTGGGGATTCAGATTACATAGCCGGACCGCTTTGGCGCTTAGTCTTCTGCTGGGGGCTTGGCTGGCCAACGCCCAGGAAAGTGAATTCACCAGTCAACTATGGCGGGAAACTGAGCCCGTCTACCTTGCCACACTTCAGCATCCGTATCTTACTGGGCTTGGCGATGGCACCTTGCCCAAGCAGAAGTTCCGCTACTATCTGGTGCAGGATGCCCTTTACTTGCGGGTGTTCGGCCAGTCCCTCAGTCTGCTGGCCTCCAAGGCCCCCCGAGAGGAATGGGCACTCATTCTAAATCAGCATGCCATCGAGACCCTTGAGGCCGAACGCCAGTTGCATGCCAGCATCCTAGAGGCGGGGGGAGTCACGGCGGATGCCATCCAGCGCACCCCCATGGCCCCGGTGAATACCGCTTACACCAACCACTTGTTAGCCACCGTGTCGCAACGGCCTTTTATTGAGGGTCTGGCGGCCGTGCTCCCTTGCTATTGGGTGTACCTGGAAGTGGGCAAGCACCTGGTGGCCAGGGGTTCACCGGACAAGGACTACCAGCGATGGATTCACCAGTACGCCGGTGAGGGCTACGAGAAGAGCGTGCAGGCGGTACTGCGGATGATGAACGAGACTGCGGCCAAGGAAAGTGAGGAAGCGCGGCAGAGGGCCATCCGCATCTATGAGCGCTCAACCCGCTATGAGTATTTGTTCTGGGATATGGCCTGGCGGGAGGAGAGGTGGCTTCCCTAGGATTGAAAAATGGTAGCTCCTATCGTGTTGCCTGTCAGCACAGTGGCTTGGTGTGCGCTTGCTAAAGCAGTAGAAAGGATGGATAACGACTAAAAGCGGGCTTCTCCGTGGGAGAGAAGCCCGCTTTTGATCCGCAGGGATTCGCGGGAAGCCTCAGGCGGAAATCGCCTTCAATCGCTTGTGCAAACGGGCCTTGTACCGGTCAGCCGTGTTCGTATGGATGATCCCCCACTTCGCGGCGCGGTCAATCACCGAGAAGGTCTTCGGGAGCAGTTCTGCTGCGGCTGCGAAATTGCTTTGGTCAAGCAGCCGACGAAGCGCTCGGATCTGGTGACGCAACCTCGTCTTGCGAATGCGATTGATTACCGTCCGGCGGCGCGTGACGCGGATTCTCTTCAGTGCGGAAACGTGATTAGCCATTGTTGAGTAAGTACGAACCTCTTTATAGGATATCGCGGATCTGCCGAAGCGTCAAAAGCAGATTGGTAGAGGCCAACACCAGTCGCCTCTAGTTGGGATTTCTTGCGATTCCCGCGCAACTGACAGGAATTGAACCGCTTTCCGCGTTGCGCCTTCTCTTGCAACAACAGAGAATAGAGGCAGCAGGGCAACTGCCGCAACTTGATCCCTAATTGCGAATAGCGCATCCGGGAGGTGGCAGCGGCCGTCTACTGGGTGAATCAATTGTGGGGAGTGCTGGGCTTGTGCCCGGGAGATCGCGATGGCGGCATACGGTGAAAGGCTGAAACAGGCGCGGCTGAAGCAGGGCAAATCCCTTCAGGATCTTGCTGCCCAGACACGCATCTCTGTGCAGTTCCTGGAAGCCATCGAAGCCGGCAACCTCGATGCCATCCCCGGGGAGTTTTTCCGGCGTAGCTTTCTGAAGCAGTACGCCAGCGCATTGGGAGTGAATCCAGACGAGGTCCAACCGGAACGACCCATGGAGTTTCGTTCGCTGGGTGGTGCCGCGGAAGCGCCGCTGGCGGAGGTGCGCTACCACGAGCCGCCGGATTTGCCCCCGCTTCCGGCTATGGGGCAATCCAGAGGAGTGTCTTGGCGGCAAGTTTTCCTTTCCGTCGGCTTGCTGGTAGGGGTTCTTGCGGTGTGCGCGGTGGCCTATACCCTCTGGGAGGATTTCCAAATCAATCGGGGCAAGCAAGAGGCAGCCGAGGTAGACTTGCCTCCGCCTCCCACGATGGGGCAGGATGACCGGCTGCCGGAGGCGGGTGAGGATCAACAGCCGCAAGATGCCGTCGGTGCTTCAGCCCAATTTCCCTCGGCAACCGGCGATCAGCCAATGCAGAGTCCTCTGGCGGGGGGTGAAGGATCTGTAGCTGGCGGTGCTGATAACTCTAATCCTGCCCCAGGCGAAGCCTCCACGTTGCCGGTGCCGTCAGTAGCATCCGCACCAGCCGTTGCCTCTCCGCCAGGTTCAGGATCCCCCGCGGATGCAGCCCCAACGGAATCGTCCTACGGATCCGGCTCACGGGAACTTCGCCTTTCGGCATCGGCTCCCACCTGGGTGCAGGCTCGCGAGGGCGAGCGCACGGTGTTTGTGGGTGTCATCAACCCGGGTGAGACGCGGGTGCTGCGCTTGAATGAGGGAGCTCGCCTTGTCGTGGGGAACGCAGGTGGCCTGAACGTGGTCTGGCAGGGCAAGGATGTCAGCCCGGTGGGTCCGCTTGGGCAAGTGCGCATCGTCACTGTATCGGCCGATGGAGTTTCGGTGGCTGCTCCCGTGAAGAATGCCCCTTCTGGTGGGGATGCCTCCCAGTCTCAGTCCGGCGAGTAAGGCTCAGCCGCCAGCCCACGACCATCCGCGTGCGATGCCATGCCACCAGCACCATGCCAGGGGCGCTCCTCACTAGGAAGCCGCGGGAGGCTGCTGCTGTCCGGTGTCCCTGGTGATGGTTGAGCGTTCCGCATTGCGCGTCCAGGTCTGCAATCCAGGCCAACGCAGGGGCTTCCCTGTTGCTTTGCTCCTTTGCCGGGCGGCGCGTGCCAACTTTACCTTTCCTCGCTGTTTCTCCGTTTCCAGCATCAGCAACTCGCGCCGCCGGCGTTTCTTCACGCTTGCATCCAACTGGTTCCAGAAGCGCAGGAAATATTGAGTACCTGCAACCAGGGCAAAAACCACCATGGCCCACATCATGCCCAGCGCCCAAATGCGCAACCAGCCGTGATCAATGCTTAGTATCAGCAGCACCACCGCCAGAATCTGTGAAACCATCTTCCACTTGCCTAGTTCACTGGCCTGAATGGTGAAGCCTTCAGCCGCGGCAATGGCGCGCAAGCCCGTGACGGCAAATTCACGACCCAGCACCACAATCACCATCCACGCGGGAACCACTTGCCGTTGCACCAGGGCAATCAGGGCGGCTGAGATCAGCAACTTGTCCGCGATGGGGTCAAGCAGCGTACCTACGGTAGTGATCTTCTGCCAGCGCCTTGCCAGATAGCCATCCAGCAAGTCAGTAAATCCGGCTGCCAGAAATACTAGCAGCGCGATGGCTTCGTTGGAGACTTTGCGGCCCCAAACGGTGACGCCCCAGCTATCCTGCACCAGAAGCGCAACCAGCAAAGGCACAAAGAAAATGCGGAGGATCGTGAGCAAATTCGGGATCTGCGCGCGGCGGTCTCCAACGGGTGCATTCCCAGCGGGGGCAGTACTCGCGGGTGTGCCAGCCATTGATGCCGGGTTGGTAGTTGATTCTGGCATGCGGAAGAGCCGAGGATCCGCTCAGCAAATCAAGCGCTTTCGGGTCCAGTCTAGCCGATTCCATTGCGCAATGCTCTCCCTACCAATCCTGGCCAACGTTGGGGCGGGAGTTGCGCTAGGGCGTGTTCGGCCCTTCTGATCGGGTAATTCCATTCTCTCTGGGTTCAGCTTCCGGTGAACCGGAGGGCAGCACCGCGGGCGTGGATGAATTGGGTTCTATCTCCTCAACGAATGCGGAAAGCTTTCGGATGAGTGACTCCGGTGCCACCGCATCAATGCGATAAGCCGCATCGGTGTAGTCGCGCTTCAAGACACGAGCGTTGTCATGCACCAAGCCCAAACAGCCCGCGTCGGTGGGGGGAATGTGGAAGCGCACCAGCCGCACAGGGTCGTGCACGAGGTGGTTGTCAAGGGCCTCCAGCAATGGGCCGCAGCCTTCACCGGTAAGGGCCGATACACGGAACACCTGCAATCGGGCGTGGCTGTCATCGGCTTCGCGCATTTGGGCCAGGAACGCCGCCCCGCCATCAGGAAGCCGATCACACTTGTTCAGAACCAGAAGGACAGGGATGGCTTCGGCGCCAATCTCACGCAGAACTTCATCCACGTGGGCGCGATGCACGGCAGCGTGTTCAGAGGAAGCATCCACGACGTGTACCAGAACGCTGGCGAGGCTGGCTTCCTCCAGCGTGGCCCGAAAGGCCTTCACCAGGCTTGTGGGCAGATTGCGGATGAATCCTACGGTGTCGCTCAACAGTATCTTGCGGCGGGTGGGCAGCGTGATGGCGCGCACCGTGGGGTCCAACGTGGCGAATAGCCGGTCATCGGCCAGTACTGAGGCGCCAGACATCCGGTTGAACAGCGTGCTCTTGCCCGCGTTGGTGTAGCCCACCAGGGCCACGGTGCTTAGCGGTACGGAGGCGCGGTTGGCACGCTGCACCCCGCGGCCTCGCCGCACGCTTTCCAGGTCCTCTTCCAACTTCCGTATGCGGCGGGCGATCTTGCGCCGGTCAGTCTCTAGTTGCGTCTCACCGGGGCCGCGCGTGCCAATGCCGCCACCCAGCCTCGACATGGCTATGCCCCGCCCGGTGAGGCGAGGAAGCAGGTAGTTCAACTGCGCCAGTTCCACCTGCAGCTTGCCCTCACGGGTTTGGGCACGGCTGGCGAAGATGTCCAGGATCAACTGCGTGCGGTCAATCACCCGGGCATTCAGGCGGCCTTCCAGGTTGCGCTGTTGTGTGGGCGATAGCTCAGTGTCGAAGATGAAGACGTCAATGGTCTCAGCGCTTTGCAGTAGAGCCAACTCTTCCACTTTGCCTGACCCTACCAGCGTGGCGGCATGCGGAACGTCCCGGTGCTGCAGGGTGGCATGCACCACTTCCGCCCCAGCGCCCCGCGCGAGTTCCCGCAGTTCCTCCAGTGACTCCTGAGCGCTGAAGGCAATGCTCGGGGTCGCCGTGGAAGCGGCAGACCGTCCAAAGTCCAGTCCCACCAACACTGCACGCTCCCGGCTCGATGCTGTAGATACACTTACGGTTTCTCTTGGCACGAATCGAGCCCCGCGGGATCCTTAGTCCGGTTTGTCATTGCCTGTGGCGGCAACCTGCAGCAGATTAATCTTCCGTCGGAGCACCCGGCACGTGCGAGCCAGCGGAGGCTGCAATCGCCGGATTCACGGATGCGTTCACTCCGCCTGGCCCATGTCCGCTATGGCCATGACGCGCTACCACAACGGTGGAGATCGCGTGCTTGAAGATCAGTTGCTCCTGGTTATTGGTCTCCAGAATCACTGAATACTTATCGAAACTCTTGATGCGCCCTGAGAGCTTCACGCCGCTCGTCAGATAGATTGTCAGGAAGATCTTTTCCTTGCGCGCGTTGTTCAAAAATGCTTCTTGTATGTTTTGCGCTGATTTGTCCATGGCTAAAATCCTGGCCGGAAAGTCGGAGCCCGCGGGCCGAGGGCTTCCGTAGCCCGATTTTACAACAGATGCACGGGGGGGATCCTCCACCCGGTTTGGGTCAAAGGTCATGCTTAAGGCTATTTACAGCCAGACGGTGAAGCGCGACCATCAAAGGAGGCGCAGCCGCGCGAAGGCCTGACAGACCCCAATGAGCACGAATCAACGCATCGCCCAGTTGCTTTCTGAAACTGCTGATCTCATGGAAATTGCACAGGAAGACGGCTTCCGGATCCGCAGCTATCGCAATGCCGCCTCGGCCATTGAAGGCCATCCTGAGCAGATGGCCGACATTGCTTCCGATGCCGGCCGCAAGCTTACCGACATCAAGGGGATCGGTAAAGGCATCGCGTTCGTGATTGGCGAAATCCTTCAGCGTGGCTCCTTTGAGCGTCGCGATGAGATGCTGACGCGCTATCCGCCCACTGCGCTGGAGTTGCTCAAGATTCAGGGATTGGGGCCGAAGTCCATCGCGCTGCTTTGGGAACACTATCGCGTGAGTACGGTGGACCAGTTGGAGGCGCTCTGCCGCGAGGGCAAGCTAAGAGACCTCCCGCGCATGGGGCAGAAGTTGGAGGAGAAGGTGCTGCGGTCCATTGAGACCTACCGCCGCGGCGCTGGACGCTTCCTGCTCAGCCATGCCGATGAGGTGGCGCAGAGCCTGCGTGCCTGGCTGGGCGACGTGGCCCCGCCACAGCACATCCACATCGCCGGTAGCCTGCGCCGCAATAAAGAAACCGTGGGTGACCTGGACCTATTGGTGGAGACCGCCGATGCAGCACCGGCGCTTGACCGCTTTATTGCCTCGCCGGAGGTGGGCGAGGTGCTGGCCAAGGGCGTCAACAAGGCAAGCGCCTTGGTGGGCAGGCAGCAGATTCAGGTGGATGTGCGCGCGCTGCCATCCAGCAGCCTTGGTGCGGCTCTGCAATACTTCAGCGGCAGCAAGGAGCATAACGTCTCGCTCCGTACCCGCGCCGTGAACCAGAAGCTCTCTCTGAATGAATACGGACTGTTTCGCGAAGGGCAGAATCATCCGGTTGCTGCCGCCACCGAGGAGGCGATTTACAGTGCGCTGGGCCTGGCCTGGATTCCGCCGGAAATGCGTGAAAACAGCGGTGAGATTGAGTGCGCTGCGCAAAACGCGCTGCCCACACTCTTGGAGTTGGCGGACATCCGTGGCGATTTGCACATGCACACCACTGAGAGCGACGGTCGTGGC
This sequence comes from Bryobacteraceae bacterium, assembly GCA_036821995.1. Lineage (GTDB taxonomy): Bacteria > Acidobacteriota > Terriglobia > Bryobacterales > Bryobacteraceae > JACTMJ01. The sequence continues at coordinate 69,622 of DAISIM010000011.1, read as the reverse complement.
ACGTTGGAGGAAATGGCCCATGCCGCGAAACAGCGCGGCTACGAGTACATCGCTATCACTGACCATTCCAAGGCTCTTGCCATGGCCAACGGTCTGGACGAGAAGCGCGTGCTGGCCTTCGCAAAGCAAGTGGAGAGTGTGAACCACGACGGCCACCTGGGTGTCCGCGTGCTCTCCGGCATTGAGTGCGACATCCTGCGCGACGGCACCATGGACCTGGATGACGAAGCCTTGGCCGCGCTGGACTTCGTAGTGGCCAGTGTCCACAGCTACATGAATCAGGAAAGCGCTGAGATGACCCATCGCCTGCTACGCGCCATTGAGAACCCTCACGTGAAGGCGATTGGCCACCCCACCGGTCGCATTTTGCTTCACCGCGACGCCTACGTGTACCAGTTTGAGGAAGTGGCGGCGGCCTGCGCCGCACACCGGGTAGCAATGGAAATCAATGCCAGTCCGGAACGCCTTGACTTGCATGCGTCGCTGATCCGCGGTGCAAAGGCCAAAGGCGTTCGCTTCGTGGTGGATACCGATGCGCACCACCCGCGCCATCTGGCGAACATGAAATTCGGTGTCGGAATGGCGCGACGGGGATGGCTGGAGGCAAGCGACATCCTGAACGCCCAGCCCTACGAAACTCTGCGCGGGATGTGGCGCGGCTGAGTGCTAGTTCTCGCGGGCCAGAGGCAGCACCAAGGTGAATGTGGAACCCTTTCCTGGCAAGCTTTCCAGTTCAATCCGTCCATCGTGCGCGCTGATGATCTGCTCCACGATGGAAAGGCCGATGCCCGTTCCCCGTTCTCCCGATTGTTCCGCGCTCTGGGTGCGGTAGAACTTGCGAAAAACCTCCTTCTGCTCCTCTGGCGTTAGCCCCATGCCTTCGTCCGCGACAGCCACCCGCAACATGCCGTTGCCATTGGTCCCGCTCACCCTCACCGTCGTCCCCGCTGGCGAATACTTGATCGCATTGGTCACCAGGTTGTAGAGCGCATGCTCCAACAGTTCGCGGTCGCCAGCCAGGGTCAGGCCCTCACCGGCAGGCGGAGACGCTTCCAACTGAATCTGCTTTCCCTCAGCCAGCGGGCGGGCGCGGTCAAGGCATATCTCGATCAGTGACTCCACCGGAAACTGTTCCCGGCGCAGTTCCATCTCTCCCGCACTCAGCCGTTCCACATCCAGAAACACCTGAATCAGCCGGCCGAGGCGCTTTGACTCGCTGTGGATCATTGTGGCGATCTGCTTCTGCTTTTCGTCGCCCAGGCGGTACCGCGAGATCAGTTCACTGGAACCCTGAATGGCTGTGAGGGGCGTACGCATTTCGTGCGTCACGTAATGGATGGCGTTGCGGTAGTTCTCTGTCTCGCGAGTGGCCCGTTTCAGATTGCGGTCAACAAACCAGTAGCGATGCGCCGCCAGGCCTAGAAAGGGAACCCACGCACTGCCCACCAGCACCGTCGCGGAGGCAAGGTTGCTCTGTACAAATGCGGCTGGCGGCAGCAACAGCGCGGAGACCAGAGCAACGGCAGCCGTGGCGTACGCGCGCCAATCGTCAAACAGTGCAAAGCCCCACCAAACGAATCCGGCCAGCAGCAGCGCGCCCAGCATCAGCATGCCAGAGCGCACGGGGCGCAGGAAGCGTCCGCTGGATAGAGTCTCAAACGCATTGGCGTGGATCTCCACGCCCTGCATGGATCGCCCGTAAGAGAAGGGCGTCATCAAGCGGTCGCGCGCCGCTGACGGGGCCGTCACGCCTAGAAAGGCCACCCCGCCCGCCAGTTCGCCCGCACGTTCCGGATGCGCAAGCAGTTCCGCCACGGACAGTCTGCGGATGCTGGATAGCCCTCCTTCTTCCACTGGGGGCAGGTAGCGGATGCGCAGTAACCGTCCCGCAGCGCGGCTCGCGGGAATTTCCGTGCTGCCCACCAGCAGTGAAGTGGGTGTTTCCAGGAGATAGGGCTCTTCCCGCCACAACCGGAAAGCCTCCAGGCTCAGCGCCCAATAGCGCTGGCTACCCACGGCCTTTTCCAGCGGGATCTCCCGGCAGACGGCGTCCATGGGGTCTGGTGCCGCGTGTACGTGGCCAAGCGATGCATTGCGGCCCAGCAGCGCGGCCGGAGGTTGTTCCCATTGCTGCCCATCAGAGCGGATCTCAGTGCCCAGGACGACATGCGGCAACTTTGCCAGCGCGTCGGCTAGACGAGTGTCTTCAACCGCGTCGCCCGCATCGGCAAGCGTCAAGTCTACCGCCAGCACCTTGGGCGGATTGGCGGCCATCGTCTCCACAGCACGGGCAACCATCCCGCGCAGGTTCCGCACGCCGCCATGCGCGCTCAGCGTTGCTTCATCAATGGCTAGCAGCGTGGAAACGGAGTCGCGGTCTGCCTGCGTGGCCGGAAACCAGCGGAAGTAGGCATCCGCGGCATTGTTGTCCGCCACATGGCCAAGCGCGCTAGACCCAGCCAGCCAAACCGCCACTAGCGACACCAGCACAATCAGGCCTTGCGCGGCTCGAGCATGGCTCGTTTCCCCTTGCCCCCTGCGCTGCTGGCCAGTCTGCTTCACAAACGGCAGGCCTCCTCGACCTCGTCAAGCTCCTTGGCTAAAGCTGCGCTAAGCACTTCGCAGCCATCTTCGGTCACTAGCACGTCATCCTCAATGCGGATGCCAATGCCCTCTCCAGGTAGATACACGCCGGGTTCAATGGTGACCACCATACCGGGCTCCAGTGCGCGATGAGGATCATGGGCATCATGCACCTCCATCCCCAGGTGATGGCCAATGCCATGGGGAAAGTGTACGGACAGTGGCTGTCCGTTCTCGCCCAAGGGGATCTGCTCCAGCAGGGCCACAGCCATCTGATGGATGCTCCCGGGAGTCTGCCGGCCCAGATAAGCGCCGGGGCCTACGGCAGTAATGACGGCCTTCTGTACCTCCAGCACAGCCCGATAGAGTGCCCGCTGCCGGGAAGAGAAACGGCCGCCCACCGGGATGGTTCGAGTAAGGTCGCCACAGTAGCCGGCCCGTTCCGCACCCACATCCACGATGGTAAGCGTACCCCGTGTGAGTGCGGCCCGATTTCGTGAATAATGCAGCGCACAAGCGTTTTGACCGCTTGCCACGATGGGCGCAAACGCATGACGCTCCGCCCCGCGGTGCAGGAACTCGTGCGTCAGGTCAGCCGCCACCTCATGCTCGAATCGGGAGCTCTGCAAACTTCGCCATGCACGGTGCTGCCCGGCCACCGTGATTGCCACGGCCTCTCGAATCGCGGCGATCTCCGCATCGCTTTTCCGCATGCGAACGCTGGCGAACAAAGCCTCCGCGCTGGCAACCTCCCGGAACGGAAACGCCTGCCGCAATCGTGCCTCTGCCAAGCCGCCGGGCAGGCAGTAGATTCGCTCGTAGCGCTGCGTGAGGGCCTGTAAGGTCTCTTCCCAATGCGCCATCCGGCGAACATCGCCGAATCCAGTCGTTGCCGCCGCTCCGGATGTCGACGCATCCCAGGCCGGTCCTGTCCACAAACGCCGCGTGGCGTCCGCATCCGGCAGAAATAGGATGTCTCCTTCGGCGGAGCTTTCTTCCGGCGGAGCCAGCAGCAGCCGCGCACCAGGTTCAAGCCATCCGCTTAGCCAGGCGAAGTTCGGGTTTTGGAAAAAGCCACCGCGCAGGTCGCCGCGTTCGCCCTCAGTTTCCCCTTCCAGCACCAGCACGGCGTTACCCAGACCTTTGCGCATCGCCTCGCGCCGGGCGGCATACTCACCCGCCGGAAAGGGTCCCAAAGCAGCGGATCCGAGTGCCTCCTCAATGGGCATGGGCTACTTCCTGGAAGTCACCCATTGATCGCGCCGCCGGCAGTACCTTGCCTGGATTCAGGATGCCGGCCGGGTCAAACAACAACTTGATGCCTGCCAGGTGGTCCTGCAGCGCCTGCGAGTATAGTTCGCCGAAGAGTTCGTTCTTCTCCATGCCAACGCCGTGCTCGCCAGTGATCGTGCCGCCCTCAGCCACGCACATCGACAGAATCTCGTCGCCCGCCAACTTGGCTTTCTCCAGGTCGCCTTCCTTGCGGTTGTTGAACAGGATGATGGGGTGCAGGTTTCCATCGCCCGCGTGAAAGATGTTGCTGATGGTGAGGCCGTGCTTCTGGCTCACCTCATTGATGTACTGCAGCAGTTTGGGCAGCTTGCTGCGAGGCACCACCCCGTCCTGGACATAGTATGTGGGGCTCACCCGGCCGATCGCCCCGAACGCGTTCTTGCGGCCCTTCCACAGCAGGGCGCGCTCCGCGTCATCCTTGGCCACCCGCACCTGGCGAGCTCCATTCGCCGTGCAGATATCCTGCACCCGCGGCAGTTGCGCGCCAATTTCTTCGCGCGCTCCGGCCAGTTCAATCAGCAGAATCGCGGAGGCATCCATCGGATAGCCCGCGTGCGTCGCCTCTTCCACCATCCGCAACATCACGCCGTCCATCATCTCCATCGCAATCGGCAGCACACCTTCCCCAATGATGGCGGACACCGTCTGGCCGGCCTGCTCAGGATCGTCGTAGATGGCAAGCAGTGTCTCTACCGCTTCAGGCAAGCGCATGATCCGTACCCAAATGGCAGTAACGATCGCAAGCGTGCCCTCTGAGCCTATCAGCAGGCCTCGCACGTCCAGACCGTGTAGTTCGGCCTCTGGCCCCCCGCTGATGTGTACCTCGCCATCGGCCGTTACAAACTCAATGCCCAGAACGTGGTTGGTGGTGACGCCGTAAACCAGCGTATGTGGGCCACCCGCGTTCTCAGCCACATTACCGCCCACCGTGCAGGCGCGCTGGCTGGAGGGGTCGGGTGCGTAGAAGTATCCATGGGGCTGCAGCATCACAGACAGGTCCAGGTTCACCACGCCCGGCTGTACCTTTAGATATTCGTCGCCGATGTTGGTTTCGATTACGCGGTTCATGCGTACCATCGAAAGCACCACACCGCCCGCTCGTGGAACGGCTCCACCGCTTAGCCCGGTTCCCGCACCCCGGCCCACCACCGGTATCTTGTGCTTCGTGCAATAGGCCAGTACCTGCGAAACCTGGGATGTGCTGGAGGGGAACAGCACAAGGTCAGGGCGCGACTTATCCACCCCACCGTCATACTCGTACAGCCGCAGGTCGCTCTCGCTCCACAGGGCGGCGTGCTCGCCCACCACATTGGCCAGATACGCCCTTTGGGTTTCAGTTATCGGCAAAGCCTCTCCCCTCCTGCGGCCGCCTTAGCTCTTCGGTAGGTGCCGCGTAATCTTCTCCACCGTTGCCGGGCTGGTCCACAACTCCGCGCCCACGAACTTTTCCAGTACGCGGCCCTCGCGGCTAATCAGGTAGGTCTCGGGGTAACGAAAGGTGCCGAAGCGGGCGCCGATTTCGGCATCAGGGTCAAAGGCATTCGGGAACGTGATCCCGGATCGTTGAACGAAGCTCTGGTATACCTGCTCGGTCTGGTCAACGTTCACGCCCAGCACCACCACGCCCTTCGCTGCCCAGGTACGGTGAAATTGTTCCAGACTGGGCATCTCCTCCACGCAGGGGGGGCACCAGGTAGCCCAAAAGTTTACAAGCAACAGCTCGCCGCCAAACGATGTGGGGGTTACGGTGGCCCCACGGTCTGTGGTCAGGCGGAAGCCAGGAGAACGGTCGCCGGGTTGCACAACCCTTTCCCGGATGGCGTCAAACACGCCGTAGCACACTGCCAGAGCGCATATTGCAATCAGCCCCAGCAGTAGACGGTCAGTAGTTTGCGGCTTGGCGCCAGCATGCGCAACGGTGGCCATATCGCTTTTTAGTGTATCTGCTTTTCGGCCAATCGCATCTTCTCTAGTGGCGGCCAAGCCGCCCTACCCGCCATGTTTATTACCCGTCGCATGGAGTTCTCCGCTTCCCACGTCTGCGCGCTTCCGTCGCTGTCGACAGAGGAAAATCAGGCCATTTATGGCGATGGCGCCAATCCGCATGGGCACGGTCACAACTATGTCCTGGAGGTTACTCTCGCGGGTGAGCCCGATCCGGTAACCGGGATGATCTTTGACCTCAAGCAGCTCAAAGAAATCATCAACCAGGAGGTGATTGATCCCATGGATCATCGCTTTCTCAATCGCGAAGTGCCTCCGTTTGATCGCGTTGTCCCCACCACGGAGAATCTGGCGTTGGAAATCTGGCGCCGGCTGTGTCCAAAGCTGCAATTGGGCCATGGCCGCCTGCACAAGGTACGGGTTTACGAAACAGACGATCTGTTTGTTGACTACGACGGTCCATCGGCAAACGAGGAATCCTCGGGGGTAACCGTATGACCCTTACCCGCCGTTATCGCTTTTCGTCCTCGCATCGCCTCCACAGCCCGGCATTGAGTGAGACCGCCAACCAGGATACCTATGGACGATGCAATAATCCCTTTGGACACGGCCATAACTATGTCCTGGAGGTAAGCGTCGGTGGTGAGCCTGACCCTTCCACCGGCCGCCTGATGGCAATTGAGGATCTTGACCGTTTGGTCGCCTCCAGCGTCCTTTCTGTCTACGACGGCAGGAACATGAACATCGACATCGATAGCTTTCAAGGCGCTGTGGTGCCCACTACGGAGAACGTGGCGGTGGATGTACGGCAGCGGCTTGAACGGGACTGGCCGAATCCGGGTTCCTCTTGGGCACACACGCGGCGCATGCCGCAACTCGCCGGAGTGCGATTGTTTGAGACCCGCAAGAATATTTTCGACATCTGAGCAGAAGCCATGAAAAACGCAAAGGCGCAAGTGAAAGTAATTCCCGTAAGTCAGGGTGAGCAGGACTATCCCATTGCTCCTCACATTGAACAAGTCCTCCGTCATCTGGGCGAGAATCCGCAGCGTGACGGCTTATTGCGAACCCCCATCCGGGTAGACAAAGCCTTGCGCGACCTCACCAGCGGCTACCGTGCAAAGGTAAGCGACGTGGTGAATGGCGCGCTTTTCGACGTGGATTATGACGAGATGGTGATCGTGAAGGACATTGAGTTCTACAGCCTTTGCGAGCACCACATGTTGCCCTTTTTCGGCAAGATGCATGTCGCCTATATCCCCAACGGCAAGGTGATCGGCCTCAGCAAGATTCCCCGAATCGTCGACATCTTCGCGCGGCGTCTGCAGGTGCAGGAGCGCCTCACCCAGGAGATCGCCCAAACCATCATGGACACCATCAATCCCAAGGGGGTTGGTGTGGTGGCCACCGCGCAGCACTTCTGCATGATGATGCGCGGCGTTGAGAAGCAATGCAGCGACACGGTCACCAGCACCATGCTAGGTGCTTTTCGAAACAACCGCGAGACGCGGAACGAGTTTCTGTCGCTCATTCGCCAGCACGTCTAAACGCCGGGTCTCCCGGTTCTCTCGAAGGCCCTGGGCGCTCCCGAAGGGGAGTCTCCGGGGCCTTCGCATGTTAGGATGGCCTGTATATGGAAAGCAGCGTGAGGGAATTCGAATGTGTTGACCCTTTTGGCGTCACCTGGAATGTGAGGTTCCTGTGGCACCAGGTGGGGATTGCCATCCGTCACGCGGACACCATTGATTGCAAGTTTCACCTCGCCGGTGGTGGCGAGGAACTGGACAAAGTGATTGCCCTTGAGCACATCCAGCTGAAGGATCTCGCCGCGGAGCTGCATCGCGACATCACTGATCCTTGGGTGATGCAGTTGGCAGGCAACCATCTCCGCTACATGGTAGAGTCCGGCGAAGACATGGACAAGACCCTGGTAACCCTTAGCATGGATGATCTGCGAAGAAGCCTTGGCGCGCTGGCGCGCTAAGTGTTTACAGACATCGCTGCATCCCCATTCGGTGGTCACAGAAACCTTATGCCGGCGCTTTTCGCCATTCCTTGCAAGAGTTGGTGAATGGACGTCGATTCTCCCAATCCGCCCGGTGACGGCGAGGCCACGGGGCCACCGCCCTCTGCTGTAAAGGTCACACTTTCCGGCCGGAGCTTCTCGTTTTTCCCTCCCGTTCGCAACATCCCCCACAACGAGTGGCGATTCGTCCGGGAAACCTGGGCTGAAATGCTGGTGGAGAACGTCGAAGCCCGCGTCGAGATCTGGATTCCCCGCCGCATGCTGGGCGCGATCTCTTCGGTGGAACAGCCCTTTCCCATCGTGGGCCTGGACAAGGAGATGGAGTTTCGCGCCGGTGCTGTATGGCCCTACCGTCCGAAGCTGCTGGAGATGCCCAAGCCAGATCGTCCTGCCCATTCAGCCGGCGCGGAGGCGGGCAATTCTGCTCGGACCTTGCCGGCTGGCCCGCGACGAGCCCGCCACGGAACTCCAGCCGAGCACAGCGTAGCCCGGCTCATTGGAATTTCCCTCGCCCTGGCTCTGGTAGCCATTCTGGTGGTGCTGGCCGTCTTCCGGGGCGATGGCATCTTCGGCAATCGCGTGATTCTGCAAACGGCTGATCAGGACTATCTCTCGTTGGGCTCAGGCGATGACTATTTCAGGGTGGTACAGCATTTGGGTAAGCCCCAGAGCGACCGTTGGCGGGCGCAATCCAAGGAAGTGGCCTTCCGGGTGCTGGAATATCCTGACCGCTCTTACTCCGTGATTCTCTTTGGGGCCGATCAGGCCACAGCTACCTATCTGGGAGCCCTGGATGCGAACTGGAGGCCTATCCACTCTGTCTCCATTGGCCGGGGCATGGACTCCACGGCGATGCTGCGGACACTGCCGCGCTTTTAGCTCCTGCAGCCTGAAGCCTTCGAGTTGCCGCCACGCTGAGGGTTCATTTCCCTCCATAGCGATGATAAGATCCTGCCAGACCGCACCTTTGCACTCTGGAGGCAATCATGCCATTCTCTCGGCGATTATTCCTGGGAACCGCCGCTGCACTCGCGGCCTCTCCCGCATCGGCCAGGCTGGCAATTGATGGCGGATCGCCGGTACGTTCACAACCGCTGCGGTCTAGGCTTTATGGACCTCTCTATTACGATCAAATGGAGTGGGGCTTTCTGAAGGAAGTGTGGGAAGCCCGCGCGCCCTTCCGCTTCTGGGGGATGGACCGGTCCGTGATGCCCCCGAAAGTGGCCACTTTTGAACGTGAATTCGCGGGCTTTATGCAAACGAGCTACGCCCTGGGTGTCACTTCCGGCACGGCCGCCCTGCAGGTTGCTTTGGCGGCGCTGGGCATCGGCCCCGGCGACGAGGTGATCGTGCCCGCTTGGACCTGGCACTCCTGCTTCAACGCTGTGGTGATGGCCGGCGCACTTCCCATCTGCGCGGAGATTGACTCGTCCTTCAACCTCGATCCCACCGACGTCGAACGTCACATCACGCCGCGCACCCGCGTCCTGATGGCGGTTCACCTGCAGGGCAACCCCGCCTCCATGGATGCCCTTTTGGCCATCGCCCGCAAGCACAACCTGAAGGTGCTGGAGGACGTGTCCCAATCCGTGGGGGCCAGCTACAAGGGTAAGCCGCTAGGCTCAATGGGTGATATTTCCATTGCATCCCTACAGGTGAACAAGACCATCTCCGCCGGCGAGGGCGGTGCCGTCTACACCAATGACGGCGCACTCTTTGAGCGCGCCGTTCGCTTTCACGACGTGGGTACCATACGAGCGCCGCATACCACCTTGCTGGGCACCACGCACGGGGAGCCCTTCATTGGCGTCAACTACCGCATGAATGAGTTCTCAGGCGCCGTGCTGCTGGCGCAGATTCGTAAGCTGCCGAAGGTGGTAGGGGACATCCGCGCCGTGGCCCGGCGCGTCTACGAGGGCGTTGCTGACCTGAAGCACCTGGAACTGCGCGGCTTGCCTGACCCTTCCGGCGAGTTAGGATCCGCGGTCTTCCTGGGCTTCGCGGGCAAAACGCAACGGGACCGCTTTGTGGATGCGATGAAGGCTGAGAACGTCCCGGTGAGCCCGCCTTCCGGCTCCGTGCTGCTGCCTGTCCAGCCCCACATCATCGCCAAGCGTGCCACGCACCCCAATTGGCCCACGTGGACCAGTCCCGAAGGCCGAGCCGTTCGCTATGGCGTGGAGACCTGCCCGAAGTCGGCCGCTATCCTCGACCGCTTTGCCGGGGTCTCGCTAGATCCGAAATTCACTGAGGCCGACACGCGCGATATCGTGAACGCCATTCGCAAGGTGCACCCTGTCGTCACGGCAGGCTAAGACCTCCAGTTGTTCTAAGGCGTTACTGTCGAAGGGGGAATAGAACAAACCATGAGCAGGAAAGCGATGCTGGCTAGCCGCCGCGTCTTTTTGGCAGGAGCCGCGGGGCTTGCCGCCAAGGCATTTGCGCAAGACCGCGACACACCCCGAATCACTGGCGTGGCCGGCATGCATGTCCGGGTCAGCGACATGGCGCGCAGTCTTGACCACTACCATGGATGGTTGGGGTTGGGGAATGCGTTTGAGGAACGACTCCCCAACGGTCATCGAGTGGTCTACCTCACCCTGGACCCCACGCACTTCATCGTGCTCGAATCCGGGCTTGATCCCAGAGAGGATCGCTTTGTTGCGCATGCCCTGCTCACCAGCGACATCCAGCAGGCGCACGCTTACTTCCGCAAGCACAACGTGAACGGACTATCAGCCATTGACGCGCATCCCACGGGTGCCCGCGCTTTCCGCTTCCGCAACCCTGACCAGCAACTTGTTGAGATGCTGGAGTTCCAGAACGACAGCCGCCTGTTTGAGGGAAGACCCGCGCCAGACTGCATATCTACAAGCTTCAGCCACGTGGGTTTTCTGGTGGGTAGCCTTGCCCGTGCCAACGCCTTTTACCAGGATTTACTGGGGTTCCGGGAAGTGTGGCGTGGCGCGGGTGCGAATGCGGAACACATCGCTTGGGTGAATATGGAAGTGCCGAACGGTGACGAGTACATTGAGTACATGCTGTACAAGACCATGCCTGCCCCAGACCGGCGCGGCACCGTGAACCACGGCTGCCTTTGGGTGGACGATCTCGACGCTGCCCTCCGGCGTTTAGGCGCAAAGCATGGGGCCAACCGCTATGAACGCGACTTGCCCGTGGTGTACGGCCGCAACGACAGGCGGCTCTGCAATCTTTACGACCCGGACGGCACGCGTGTGGAACTGATGGAGCCCACTACGATCACCGGCAAACCCGCGGCTAACTCGCCCCTGGCGCCGCCGATCGCCTAGGGCCGCCCATGGCCTCTGTCAGCACCCGCTGCATTCAGCGTGCGTAGCCATTCGGGTGCGATTCGTGCCACTTCCACGCGCTGTCGATGATGCTCTCGATGGTGTCGTACTTTGCCTGCCAGCCGAGGATCTCCTTGGCCTTGGTTGCGTCCGCCACAAGGTACGAGGCATCGCCCCCGCGGCGCGCCTCCATCTTCACTGAGATGGCGCGATTGCTTACCATCCGGGCGGCTTCAATCACGTCCAGCACGGAATAGCCCTTGCCCGTGCCCACGTTGAAAAAGTCGCTCTTGCCCCCCTCGCGCAGGTAGCTCAGCGACTTCCAGTGGGCTTCGGCAAGGTCTGCGATATGGATATAATCGCGGACGCAACTGCCGTCGTGGGTGCCGTAGTCGCAGCCGAACACACTGATGCTCTCGCGCTGTCCCAGTGCTGTAAACAAAACCAGCGGAATCAGGTGCGTCTCAGGTCGATGATGCTCCCCCCGCAGCTTGGTGGCGCCCGATGCGTTGAAGTAGCGCAGTCCCACGAAGCGCATCCCATAGGCGCGGTCAAAGTCTTCCAGGATACGTTCCATAAAGAACTTTGACCATCCATAAGGATTGTGCGGATTCTGGGGATGGTCCTCGTCCATGGGAATCCTAACCGGTTCGCCGTAGGTGGCGCAGGTGGAGGAAAATACCACATTCCGGACGCCCGCCTCCCGCAACGCATTCATCAGCGCCAGGCCCTCCCCCACGTTGTTGGCGTAGAATCTGCCGGGGTCGGTGACGGATACGCCCACATTGGTGTGGGCGGCAAAATGAATACACGCCTGCACCTCGTGCTTCTGCACGATGGAGGTAACCAATCCTGCGTCGCCGATGTTGCCTTCGTAAAGCTCTGCGTCGCTGTGGATGGCGTCGCGATGACCCTCCACGAAGTTGTCCAGTACTACCACCGGTTCGCCGCGTTCCACAAGCAAATCTACGGTGGCGCTGCCAATATACCCGGCCCCGCCGGTAACTAGGATGGACATGGCTGTTCAGGCATCAGCATAGCATCGCCGCCGGACCGGGGAGTTACCTGTCACAACTCGATACCAATTGAGCGCATCAATTCCAGGGCGTTGCTTCGGGTTACTACACCTTCGCGCATCTGGTAGTCGAAGCGCATGCGGCCGTCTACAATCTGGTCTTCGAAGTGGACATTGCGCGCCCGATTACCCAACGCCTCCTCCACCTGAGTCAGCGCCAGGTCGTGGGTGGTGACGAAGCCCAGGGCATCGCGTTCTACGAGTGAGCGCAGAATCGCTTGCGCGCCAATGCGGCGGTCGTGGGAATTCGTGCCGCTAAAGATCTCGTCCAGCAGGAACAGCGCTGGCGGCGCGTGCAAAGCAAGCTCCAGGATGTCGCGGATGCGCCGGATCTCGGCATAGAAGCGCGATTCTCCCTCCAGCAGGTTATCGGATACGCGGATGCTGGCGCCTAACCGGAACGGGCTCAGCACAAACCGCGAAGCGCGCACCGGAGCGCCGGCCATCGCCAGCACCACGTTGATCCCTACTGCCCGCAACAGCGTGCTTTTCCCCGACATGTTGGAACCGCTGATGATCAGCATCGGCTGGGCAGCGTCCAGGCGGACGTCATTGCGCACCACGACGTCTTCGGCAATCAGAGGGTGGCCCACCTGATGGGCTTCCAGCAGAGGCGGCCCCTCGTGAAACACCGGCCAGGCATCGGCGGGATGCTCAAAGGCATAGCGAGCCAGTGAGCACAGTGCTTCCAGTTCGCCCACCGCCTGCAGCCACCGGGGCAGTTCCGGTCCATGTGTGGTGCGCCACCGTTCAATGGCCATCGCGCAGTTGGTGCTCCACAAGAGAATGGGCGCTAAAATACCGAAGGCCTGGTTCAAACGGGAATCCAGTAACTGGCTCAGGCGGCTTAGTTGACGAATGCGCTCGCCGGGCGTAGCACCGCTCAAATCCAGTTGCGCGCGTAAGTCTCGCAGCAGGGGCGCTTCAAAGCGTTGGGCTTCGAAGCGTTGCAGCACCAAAGCAAGTATCTCCAGATCACGGGCGGCAAAGCCCACATGGGCCAGGATGGGCAGCACACGGGGCCGCAAGCGCATCGCGAACATGGTCTGCAAAATCACTGCCAGGGCCAGTGCGGAATAAGGCAGGTTGAGCGTGAAACACGCTGTAGCTGTGACAACTGTCAGCACGGGAAGCATTTTGGCCAGCAGCCGTTCCCAGCTGGCGAAGGGGCGTGGCGATGCCGAAATCCATGCCCGCAGCGCATCGGGGTGCACGTAGGCGCGCACATCCGGCCCCAGCATGGCCAGGTCTTCGCGCAGGGAATGGGCGCTACTGAGTTCGCGAACTGCCTGCTGCCGGGCCGTTGCATCCACGGGGTTAGAGTGTTGCGTCAGCCAGACTGCAAGTTGCTTCTCACCGGCGCTTGTCCGGGCTGAGCACAGCAGTTCGAACAATGAGCCCGCGCCGAACAGGTCCAAATCCTCGGCGTACAGATGGTGCGGATCCACAAACTGCCGGCCTGCGATGCCTTTGCCCGCCCAGCGGTTCTGCAGCCGGTCTAAACCATCGCTCCAGTATTGGGCGCGCCGTCGCGCCTCCACCCCGCGGCGCAACTGGCGCTCGTGCATCACAATTACAGCCACCAGCAAAGCCAAGGCAGCCGCCAGCCCAGCCAGAGAGGCGCCATAGTCGCTCCAGAGTGCAAAGCCCGTCGCCCCCAACAGCACCAGGAACGCCGCCACCCGGACATTCGATAACTGTCCGGCGCGTGCCTCCATCGCTGCTGCCTCTTGCCGGGCGGCCTCAAGACGCTGTTGGTAGAAATGCAGGGGCGAAGTGTTCGGGTTGGCGTCAGGCATGACAGGCGATGGAATTGAGACCATTCTTCAGTGTAGGGGAGGAGGTGCGCGGAGACGATGGGTCTTCCCGCTATGCTAGGAACAGCATGATCACCGAAATCGAAGGCGTTCCGCTTCACCTCGCGCACCCGGATGAACTGGATGCGCGCTGGGTGGGCCAGGATGAACCGCTAAGGCAGTTGCTGGCCGCGTGGATGGTTGTTGACCCTCACGACGTTCCCATGAATCCACGCCTTGTGGGGAAACCCGGTGTTGGCAAGACCACTCTTGCCTATGCTGCCGCCAAGCGGCTTGCTCGCGATGTCTACATCCTGCAGGCCACCGTCGATACCCGTCCCGAGGATCTCCTGGTGACGCCCGTCATTGAAGGGGAAGGCAAGCTTCGATATGTTGCCTCGCCTCTCGTCACGGCTATGCTGCGTGGTGCCGTCTGCATTCTCGATGAGGGCAACCGGATGAGTGAAAAGAGCTGGGCTAGCCTTGCGCCCCTGCTGGACAAGCGCCGCTATGTTGAGTCCATCGTAGCCGGTATCAAGGTGAAGGCCCATCCTGACTTTCGCTTCGTCACCACCATGAATGACGACGCCTCCACCTTTGACCTGCCGGAATACATCCACAGCCGATTGCAGCCCCAAATCCTCATTGACTTTCCTGAACGTGACGAGGAGTTGCTGATCCTTCGCGAGAACCTGCCCTTCGCCGACGAGCAGGTGCTTGAATACGTCACTGACTTCCTCCAGCGCGCCCACCAGCACGATGAGCGCTACAGCGCTCGTGATGGCGTGAACATTGGCCGCTACACCATGAAGCTGCGCAAAGTTCATGACAACGGAGCGCCACGAGAGTGGCTGGTGGAGCAGGCCATTCTGCATATCCTGGGGGATGAGGCCCTGCGCTATACGCTGCCTCTGCCGGATGCATTCTAGCCAGCCCCACGCGCACCTCCAACGGCGTCTGCCCTTCTCAAGCAGACGCTACTGCCCTTCCACCTTCGGATAGCGCACCACCGCGAAGTTAGTCAGCGTCAGTTGGGCTTCGGCGGTGGTGGCCAGCCTCCCCTGAAACTGCACCTGAAAGGCGCTGGTGGGTACCGTCAGCGTCCCGGTGGTCACCTGCAACGGGCTGATGGCCCCATAGCTCTGCATGGAGAACTGCCGCGTGATGTCTCCAATCGACACCCGTGCGGAGCCTGTCGAAGTGCCGTCCCCTGCGGCGAAGGAGCGCGTGTAGATGGGGGTCCCAGCCCACACCACCCGTACTTCATAGGCGTCTGTCACCGGCCCCGTCTGCGCCCAGTCGAACTGGATATCCAGCCTGTCCCCGGGAAACAGCAAGCTACCGCCCAGCGTGCAGGCTCCCAGGTCTGCCAAAGTGAGGCTGCTCGTCCCCGTTCCCGTCTTGCTGCACAGTACTTGTGGCAGCAGTCCGGAGCCGGTAAACGGTGAGCCTGTTGTCTGCAGCGTCCGGTAGTAGGCCACCAGCAAATCCCCGGCCTGCGGAAATGCGCCAGCCACAAACTGAATCGTGGCTCCCGACAGCGCGTAGTCCGCCCCTTGCCTCTGCAACACCCCATTGCGGAACACCTGCAGGCTTTCCGGCGGTGTGGGGGTTCCGGTGAGCGTGAACAGTGGATTGGCCCCGGAAATCAGGCCTTGCGGTACTTCACCGTCCACTACATAACTGGCGCTGTCCCCACAGGGCACGGCGCTGCCATCCACGCGCACACAATCCGTCGGAGAGCCGGAAATAGCTTCCAGCGCTCCATCCGGATTCACAAACACAGTGCGCGATGGCAGGAAGTTGGGTCCCTTCACCGGCCGGTCCTCCAGATCCGCAGAAAGGTCAATGACGTCCTCCTGGGCGATCGGCAACGCCACGCCGCTTCCGGTTCCTGGGTTCGCCGTCGGTGCCCTGTCCAGCCGCACCCCGGCCACGTTTAATGTGGTGCTGGATAGCGGAACGTCCCAGAACTCTGTGTAGCGCACCCTCCCGTGGCTGAAGTAGCGCACCCGGTAGAATGCCGTATAGCCCAGGCCCACCGTGGGCGTCAGCGTCACGTCCAGCGCGCCGTTCACTACCCGGATCAGCTTTGATTGTGGTGCGATAGGTGCCTTGGGCGTCACGAAGCTTTGCCACTCCAATTGCATGTAGCCGTCGAAGCGTTCTCCGCCTGCCAGATACACTGTGTCCACAACGCGCGTCTGGTCTGGCTGTGCCCAAAGCACCAGCGCCGCCAGCGCAATCATCCAGGTCATTCGCAACGCAAGTTGCCCTGCCCGCTCGGCCGCCCGGCCCAGGCCTTGGTGATAGTCCATCATCGTGCTCTCCGTATCCTCTTCTGCCCCGCAATGCTGTCGCGCGCCGGCTGTAGACAGCCGTCAGCGCACTGCGGGCGCGTTGAAAATCCAAATCACCCGGACTATACCCGCGCCTGCACTTCCTCCCTGTGGCCAAGACCCTGCTGTTCTGGCTAAACTGCTGATTCTGCGCACCGAAAATTTCTGCGATATCGTGTGAATAGCCACTTATGCACAGGGCGCGCGCGGACAGATTCTACTTGGATGCGGCGGATTCGGTTCACCATCAGCTACGACGGCAGCGCCTACTTCGGCTGGCAGATTCAGCCTGGTCTTGCCACCGTGCAAGCTACATTGGAGGACGTACTATCCCGCATTGAGGGCGCTCCTGTGAGGATTCACGGCTCTGGCCGCACGGACGCCGGAGTCCACGCTCTGGCCCAGGTTGCCGCCTGCGATCTCCGTAATCCCATTCCCCCCGCCAACCTCCAGCGGGCACTCAACCGCCTTCTTCCCAGGGATATCCGCATCCTCGACGTTGCCGATGTTGAGCCCCATTTCCATCCCCGTTACCACACCATCGCCAAAACCTACCGCTACCGCATTCACCGTCAGCCTGTCTGCCCACCCTTTGATCGCCTCTACGTCTGGCAGCATCCTTACCCGCTCGACGAGGTGCGCATGGAGGCTGCCGCCTCATGCTTTGAGGGCACGCATGGCTTCCGCGCCTTCACCGCCTCCGATCCTCGCTATACCCCCGGCGCGGACATGCACCGCACTATTTTTCGGTCCCACCTGGCCCGGCAAGGCGATCTGCTGGTGTATGAAGTGCGGGGCAGTGGCTTTCTCAAGCACATGGTCCGCAACCTTTGTGGCGCTCTGGTGGAGTTGGGTTGCGGCAATCTTGCCGAAGCTGACCTGAAGCAGATGCTGCATACCGGCACCCGCCACACCGGCATTCGCACTCTGCCCTCGCAAGGCCTTTTCCTCGTGAATGTCGAGTATCCTGACGTGCTTCCGGCGCAGACCCCCTCTTTCCCCATGCTGGACGACCCGGCGCCTCACCACGAATAAGCCCGGCCCTTTACCCGGGCCAGCGGTCCGCTCAGTTTTGGGCTGGAAAATTCATCCGCCGCAGCAATTCCTGGAAGCGAACATCCTGCCGCAAGGAGTCCCATTCCTTGCCGCTGTTCAGCCGCACCATCGCCCACCAATGTTGCTTGTAGCACATCTCCAGGTTGGCGAAGGCTTCATCGTGCATCCCAAGCGCCGCCTGCAATCTCGCTTTGTTGTAGGGGTTTTGCGCTCTCGCCAGCAGCCAGCGCTGGTAGCCCGGGTAGCCTCCCTGGCGGTACGCCGCTTCCATCGCCGCTACATCCTCGTGGCTCGCACCCGTCAGCATCATCTCGCGCTGACGCATCGCCACCGCCTCATCGTGAAGCCCCAATATCCCGTAGGCCCCACCCAGAAACTCATACACCCGCGGATCAGTGGGTTCCAATTCCATCGCCTTCCGCAACTGGGCTACTGCCTTGTCCGCCTGTCCCGAAGTCTGATAGACAGAGCCTAGCGCCAGGTTTGCCGATACCGACAGCGGGTCCCCCGCCACCGCGCGTTCTGCCTCCCGCACCGCTTCCTCCATCCGTCCCATTGTGGAAAGAAACCACGCATACTCGAAGCGCGCTTCCTCAAAGCTCGGGTTCAATTCCAGCGCCCGCTTGAACTCCGCCTCCGCCTCCGCCCAATTCCAATAGAAATACCAGGCGGCAACCGCCTTCACATAGTGCGCCTCGGGCACTGTGTCGTCAATTTCCAGTGCTCGCCGAAGGGAAGCCGTAAACCTGGGATAGGCTTCGTTCGGTGGGATGGCGCCCATAATCCAAAGCCATCCGTAGGTCTTTGATAACCCCAGGTGCGCTTGGGCAAACTCCGGGTCCACTTCAATGGCTCGCTCGAAGTAACTGATGGCTTTCCGGAACTCCGGCGCGCGCCACTTATAGTAGTGATACTGCCCTTTCAGGTAAAGGTCGTGCGCCTCCGGGTTCAGCGATCGCATCGCAGCAAGTCTTGCCTGCTCGTTTGGCGATAGCGACGCCCGAACCTGTCGCGCCACTGCCCGTGCGATCTCGCGTTGCAGCAGCAGCACATCCCCCAGGTTCTCCTCAAAACGCTCTGCCCAGAGATGACGATCCGTTGGCCCATGTAACAGGTTGGTGGTGACGCGCACCCGGCCTTCTGCCTGCAGCACGGTGCCCTCAATGATCGCGTCTACATTCAACTCGCGGGCGATTTCGGGAATCGTTTTCGTCGTCCCTTTGTAGCGCATCACTGACGTCCGTGAGATCACCCGCAATGCGCCTATCTTCCCTAAGGTGGTCACCAGCTCTTCTGTCATGCCATCGGCAAAAAACTCCTGCTCCGGGTCATCGGAAAGGTTCTCAAGCGGAAGAACAGCGATGGACTGGATAGGGGGCACCGCCACATCTGTGGACAACCCGCTTGGCCATGCAGCCCGCCAGACCACGAGCAGACCAAGTGCTACCACCACCAATCCGGCGGCGACGCCGGCGATCCACCACAAGCGCCGACCCCAGCCAGCAGGAGGCTTTCCGGCGGCGGGAACCTCTGTGCTATGGCCACTGTCCGCCAGCAGGCGGTAGCCCTTTCCAGGGACGGTGTGAATGAAGCGGGAATCCAGATGATCGTCGCCCAGCGCCTTCCGGATCTGGGCAATACAGTGGTTCAGCCCCTGTTCAAAATCCACGAAGGTGGCATTGCCCCATACTTCGTGGCGGATCTCATCCCGGGTTACAAGCTGTCCCTGGCGTGACGCCAACAGCGCCAGCACGCGGAAAGCTTGAGGCCGCAAGGATACCGCGATACCGTCCTTGAATAGCTGGCGTGCCTCCAGATCTGCTTCGCAGCCGTTAAACCGAATACGGTTTCCCGGGCGCGGCGAGGGATCTTCCGGCGCGAATGCCCCTTGTGCCGCCAGCCTTGCCGAAGCCGCCGCAACTGCGGCATGCTCCCATTCCACCGGCGGCCCCACATAGCGGTAGCCGGTGCGAGGAACGGTCTCCACGAAGCGGGGATGTTCGGCCAGGTCGCTGAGCGCGGCGCGCAGTTTGGAGACGGCAGCGTTCAAGTGATGTTCGTGGGCGGCTTGAGCTTCGCCGGGCCAGAGCAGATGGAGGAGTTCCTCGCGAGGCACTACCGCGCCGGGATTCTGAAGCAGACACGCGAGGATGCGGAGAGGGAGTTCCTGCGCGGGGACAGCGATCCCGAATTTGCGCAGGCGGCCCGCGCGAAGGTCTACCTCATAGGGTCCGAAGCGCGCGACCCGCGCCACCTCCAGATTGTCCTGCGGCGGTGACATCCGGGGTACCCGTCCTCATCATTCAGCCTGAGTATACCAGTGTATTCAGATAAAGATAACCGAAATCGTACAGGCAGATGAACGGCCTGTCGCAAGCGGCGGGAGAGCTTTGCCGGTGGCGGCGAGGGGAGCCGGGCGGAAGCGGGCGGAGGTGACCTGTGCGGCGATCGTCCACATTTTCAGCGCCGTGGCGGGTGACCGGGAAATCAGGATCTGAGCACTGCAAATTCATTGCCTGATCGTGGCAGACACACGAACACTTGCGGACAGGAGATTTTTGTATGCATGTCTTCGTGAAAGCTTGTGCAGTTGTGGTTTGCCTCCTGGTGATGGGAGGGCTGTTGCAGGCGCAGCCGGCAACTCCGCCACCCCCACCGTTCAGTGTGTTCGACCAGGCGGTCGTCACCCATACCGAGCGGGCTGAGGTCTACCCCGGCATCGCCCACTACAAATTCCTGGCTTCGCTGGACCCAGGGGAATACGACAAGGTGATGATTCACCGCATTGTGCACGAGGCACAGGCGGGCAGGCCCAAGCCCGACGGCGAAGCCGTGATGATGATCACGGGCCAGCCAAACACGTTTGAAATGCTGTTCATGGCGCCGCTGTACTCCGATGTGCCGAGCCGTGATCGTGCCCTGCCGATCTATCTTGCGAGGCACGGCATGGACGTGTGGGGCATGGACTATGGCCATGCATTGATTCCGTTCGGGATCACCGATTTCACGTTCCTCAAGGACTGGGGTGTCAGTAAAGATGCACAGCACGTGCGTCTGGCCATGCAGTTTGCTCGGCTGACACGCTGGATGGGGGGGCAGGGGCCCTCTCCGCTATTCTTGGCGGGACTTTCCTATGGGGCCAGAGTTGCCTATGACGTAGCCGCTGAGGAGGCCCACCGTCCTCCCTTCCTGCGCAACGTGAAGGGGCTCGTCATCCTGGATATGGCCGTCTTCTATCAGGACGCTGCGGTGCGTGCTGATCACTGTGCTCGAGCGGCAACTTCGCAGGCCCGGTTAGACCGTGGCATCTACCACCAGACGAGCGGCGTAAACCTGCAGCGGATCGGAACCCTTGCGGTGACAAACCCGGATGGGCCCTCGCCGTTCTTTCCTGGCTTGACCAACTACCAGGGCGGACTGCGTTCTGGTGCGGTGGGCAGCGCGCCGCTGTTTTGGCACTTTGTGGGTGCGGATTTCGTCGCCCCCAATGTTCCAAGCCAACTCCGCTATACCGAGGATCGGTTATGGTTTGACGCAATTCGGGCGGTGCCCCCGTACACTCCGCTCCGGGTGAGTCTGGACGTCCAGTTGAGTGCCTGCAAAGAGATCGTGAATGCAGCCTACAATCCCTACCGGCACATTCGTGTCCCTATCTTCTACATCGGCGCTCACGGGGGATTCGGAATGGTAGGCGAGTACACGGTCCGGCTGACGCGCAGCCGCGACGTCAAGATCCTCAACATCCAGTTGCTGCCGGCGGAGGACCGCAACCGCGATTACGGTCATGTGGACCTAGTCTACTCGCCCAGTGCTGAGGGGATGGTCTGGGCGCCGCTGCGCGATTGGCTGAAAGCGCGGCGGTAGGGCGCAGATCCCTAACAACTAGCGCAAGCCCATGTTTCCGGGCTGCGTGGACCAACCAGTCCGTGCAGCCTTACCTTGCCGGCAGGATGCGGGACCGGGATTCTCCGCAGTTTCGCGCTGCTGGCGCCCAACTCATGAATTGGAGGTTTGGACTTATGTTTCGCATATTTGCTTGGACGTGCTTTCTGCTGCTTACCCTTGGCACCCTGGATGCCAACGCGGCATTGCGCTCCCGGGTGACAGCCAGCACGATGGATTCGGATGGCAATACCTTTGTCACCGGATGGCGCGTGACCGAAGAGGGGCCTGGTGGCACATACGTCGCCGATATCGCCACCATCAAATACGACAAACTCGGCAACATGGTGTGGATCCACCGCTACCCGGAGAATTCCGGCTTTGGGGAAGACCAGATCCGTGATGCCGAAGGGTGGGGCATTGCCGCAGACCGTTGGGGCAATGTCTATGTTGCGGGCCACATCGGCGGGCCGGGCAATGTGGACGCGCTGCTGATAAAGTACCCCTCAAACTATCAGCAAGGCCAGCAGCCGGCCTGGGTAAAGACCTACGCCGGGAATGGCAACGGAAACGACCAATTCTGGCACGTTACGGTGGACCCCGATGGCTTTGTCTATACCACTGGCTACAGCCGACTACTGCGCCCGCATAACGGACTTGTCGATAGCGACATATTCACTGTGAAGTACGACCACAACGGCAATGTGGTTTGGCACTCGCTCTTCAATGGCGCGGAGGGCCTAAACGATGTGGCAGTGGCTGTGGCTGTGGATCCACAACGCAAGAACGTGTTTGTCACTGGCTTTTCGCTACGTAGTACCGGCACCGATCTCGTTACCGTGATGTACAACGCTTCTGGCGCTGAGCAGTGGGCGCGCACTTATGCCGGCCCAGTGGGTGGCTACAGTCGCGGCACGTCTCTGGCCGTGGATAACGAAGGCAGCGTCTACGTTACCGGCTGGAGCCAGGGACCGGGGACCAACAATCTGGACTACGCCACCTTGAAGTACGACATGGAGGGCAACGAACTTTGGGCGGCGCGCTATGACGGTCCGGCAGGCGCCAACGACCAGACGGCTCCGCCAGTGATCTGGGGGGTAACGCAAGTGGCGGCCATTGGGAGCTACCTGCAGACCAATCAGGGGATTCTGCTAGCCGAAGAGGTGATCGACCCCGTTCCGGCCATTGGCTACCTGAAGGACAGGGTGAACATGTCGGGACTTCCGCATGGTCCTCGGAACAGTCTTCTGGTGAAGCTGAATAACTGCGAGAAGTCTTTGTTGGCGGCAAACGCGGCCACACGGCGCGATGCTCCGCGTCACATGGATGCCTTTCTCCGCGAGCTGATGGCGTTGCGCATGAGCCTGATGCTGGACGAGGCCACTACGGAAACGCTGGCAGATATCGCTACCCACATCCGTGACAGCATCAAGGGCATCCCCGCCCCTGTAGCTTATGTGTTCGGGCAAAGCACGGGTGTGGGCACAAACGTGGACTTCGCATTAGTGAAGTATCACGCAACCACTGGCAGGCCGATGTGGTACCTGCCCGGACAGCCGGGAGCCACTGACGATAAGCCGGGAAGTCCTGCCCATATCGCACTGCGCTACAACGGGCCAGCCAATAACGTCGACCGTGGCTGGAGCGTGGCCATTAACGAAGACGGCGACTTGTTTGTGATAGGCCCCAGCACCGGTACCGGTGGCTCGGGCACGCCCGCTTCGGCCTTGGATTACTTCGTCGCCAAATACTTCGTGAATACGTACCGGCCTACCACTCTCGCTGAGGCTCGCTATGACGGACCGATGAAGGATCTTGATGGGTGCGGGGTGATCTCCACCTGGCAACATCCAGATACGGGCCGCATGCTGATTTACCGGGACCCCGTGACCGGCCAGGACCATGTCGGGGTGTCAGGCAACAGCGCCCAGGTGCCGGAGATTTTGTTCCAATACACCACCATCATGTACAACGGCGAGCTGGAGCAGCAGTGGCTGCAGACAATCTTTGACTGACACAGCCTGCTTATGCGTCACAGGCCCAACCCGGGAGGCGCGGACAAATGAGGTTCCGCGCCTCCCGGAACTTTGGTTAGACGTCCGTAATCAGACAACCGGAACCGAAAACGAATCGATACGTTTAAGTTCCGGCCCAAATGCGGTTACCCATCGGCGAGTAATTTCGCCTGCATGGGTGATGGCAACTTGCGCTCGCTGGACGCAAGCTGTCCCGGCAATCGGAGATGTCCCTAAGTGGAGGCTTGCCATGGGCAACGCTTCATGGTTCTCGGGTATCGCAATGGGGATCCTGCTGGCCGCCACTCCCCTGCCACAAGTGTGCCAGGAAGCCTCATCCGGCCATGGGCAGTTTACCGTCCGGATCTCTGTCGACAGCGGCAGCCTGCCCTTCAGCGCCATCCTCAACAGCGGGGAACATCACTACGTGGCGCGCCGGGAGGCGCTACGTGCGTCCACGGTGAGGTTCAGCGATGTTCCTGGAGGAATGCACCTCCTAACCGTGGACATGCCTGGTGGCAAGCGTTCTGAGCACCTTGTGGAAGCGAATGCGCACTACGCCGGCCAGCGGGGGAGATTCGGATTTCCGTAGTCCCCGGCCAGTTCCGCATCGTTCCGCACATGCTGGAACACGAAATGCAGACCAGCATGGGCGGGCTGAAAGTAGAACGGGAAGTGTACCGCCTGCTCCAGCAGGCGTGGCCCCTGATGGAACTCGGCCACCTGCGCGCTGCTCATGCTCTGCTACGGCGGGCAGTTACCCTGGATCCGGACTTTCACGAAGCATGGGTAAACCTGGGGGTGGTCGCCGAGCGCCAGGACGCGCTTCGTGAGGCAGTTATCATGTACCGCAGAGCCCTATATCTGCATCCAGACTGTTTTGTCGCCAACATCAATCTCTCGCTGGTCTTTGCCAGGCTCAACGACTATCCGGAGGCTCTTGTTCATGCCAGGCTTGCTGTCGAAAACCACCCGGCATCGCTTGCCGCGCGCCACCACTTCGGCATGTTGGCACTGCGCGCAGGGGCCTACCGCGAGGCTATTCCTCACCTGGCGGAAGTGATTGCTCTGAACGGCCAGCACACCGATACCCCACGCCTGCAACTCGCAGCCGCCTACGCAGCCTCCAATATGCCGGGACCCGCGGTGCGGGCTCTTCGCGACTGGATCCGCATCCATCCCAACCATCCGAACATGCCCGCCGTGGAAACAGCGATGGAAGACTTGGTGGCCTACATCGATCGCTAGAAGAACCGCATGCTATAGCCGAAACGGATGCCCCTGCCGATCTCCGGTGCCAGATCCTTGATAAACGACAGGTGATTGCGCCACAGCCGGTCGCCTAAGTTAAAGGCGTCCGCAGAGAAGATGTGCGTCACGTGCTGGGTTGGAATCGCATAGGAAGCCCTAATGTTCACCACAGCGTAGCCTGGCGTAGGCGTCTCGTCGAAGAAAGTCCTCGATTGCCGGCTGCCCATCGCCAGCTCCGGCTGAATGCTGAAGCGCCCCGGACGGAAGTCCAGGCCCAACCGCGCCCGTGCCGGTGGTATCCGTGGCAAGCTTGAGTTGAGGTCAGTCAGCCGCGCATTCACCGTATCCACCCCTAGCCGCACCCAGATATTGCGCACCGCCTGAAAATCCACGCGGCCATCAAAACCAAAGAAGCGGCTGTTCGCCTGCAGGAAGTTGGCCACGGGGAGTCCGTCGTCCTCCTCCCCTGTAGGAGCCAGGAACACGAAGTTCGAAAAGTTGTAGTAGAAGAAGTTCGCCTCCGTGTGGAAGCGTGGAGTCAATCTCCTCAGCGACACCTCCACACCATTGCCCCGCTCGATCTTCAGGTTCGGGTTGCCCACTTCAAAGGTGAGATTTCCCACGTGAGGGCCATTGTTGTACAACTCTTCCAGCGCAGGAGCGCGCGACGAATGGCTAAAGCTGGTGGCGAACGTGAACCGCTCCGGCAGTGGGATTGCAAAGCCGGTAGAGCCCGAAAACGCAGTGAAGTTGCGGTCCGGTAACCCAATGGTACGGTAGCGGTTGTGCTCCAACCGTCCGCCAAACTGGAACTTCACCCGTTCGTAGTCCAGTTCCTCCAGCGCGAACACCGCAAACGCATTCTGCGTAGTGGGCGGTGCCAGCGCTTCTTCGCCTCTCGCTTCGAAATCGCGCTGCATTCCCCAGAATCCAAAGCTCCCTTGCAGCGCTCCCCGCCGCTTCTGGTCAAAGGTTCCCCGGTAGACAAACTGCTTGTTGAAGAACTCGGTGCCGATCTCCTCCCCTTCCAGTTCGTTATGGTTCCAATCGCTGTAGTTCAGCACCATGCGGAAGTTCTCGGCGAAGCCGGGCAGTTGCGTCAAGCCAAACTCGCCGCGCACGTTGTGCCGGCGCCACCCAATAGCGATCTGCTCTTCCTCGTCGTGGTCGTCGCCGTGCTCGTCGCCATGGTCATCTTCCGCACCGCGGATGATGGCGCTTCGTTTGTCTTGTGCAGTGACGCGATTCTCTTCATGCTCATGCTCATCATCGTGATGATGAGCATGGAATTCCCCGGCGAACGGAACTCCGTAATTGCCCTCGCCGTAGTTGTACTCGAAGTTGAAATAGGCCTTGTCGTTGTACTTGCCAAAGCCCATGTAGGTGTTTCGCGAATCCGTGGCTGAGTTCTCAATGCGTCCCTGTGGTGTGTTGTAGTCACCCGTGCGCTGTCCGCCGCCGCCACCCCACAACAGCCAACCGTTCTTGCCATACTCAAAGCCGCCGCTGCCGGCAGCCAGCCCGTTGGTGGTGCCCGTGGCCACGGTCAGGTTGCCCGAAAGCGTCTCGTGCTTGTGCTGGTGCAGGTAGTTTCCAAAGCCCACCATGTTCACCACGCCGCCAATGGCGTTGCTGCCATACAGCAAGGTCGCTGGACCTCGAATGATCTCCACCCGCTCCGCGCTCGCCACATTCAGTGGCTCGCCATGGTCCCCGGAACTCGAAGAGACGGTACCTGTGCGGATGCCGTCCTGCATAATCAGCACCCGGTCTCCATCAAAGCCACGAATTACAGGCCGGTCGTTACCAGGGCCGAAACTCCGCCGGTTCACCCCGGGGATGTGGTCTAATGCTCCCCCCAACGAGGGTGACAGCCGGGTCACCAGTTCGGTGCTTTCCAGCGAGGTTACCGGTTGCAGCACTTCTTGCGCGGTCGCTGGCGTTCCTGTCGCGGTTACCGTGATATGCTCGCGCACCGCCTGGAAGCGCATTTCGAAGTTTGCCTCCGCTGCCTTCCCGGCCAATACTGTTACCGATTGCCGCACGTCGGACAACTGCCCCAAGTGCGCTACCAGATCGTAGGTTCCAGGCGGTACCGCCGGAATCTCGAATCGCCCGTCGGCGGACGTCACATACACACGCCGTAGCCGAGGGACAGTGATTAGTGCCTCGTGCAACGGCTGGCCTGACCCGCTAATCGTTACCACGCCCTTGATTGAGCCAGTTTCTTGGGCCGTGCTGGATGCCGTAAGGCACAACAGGGAAAAGCAGATTGTAGCCCACAGGCGGGCAAGGGATATTCGCATGCTGGAGATCCTGACTCGATAATTGAGACGCTTCTATCATTATCATCCCAACAGCGTATTCTTGCAACTCATCCTTACAACGTTGGCTTCAGGTTCTCCTGTTGGCCACCGTGGGCAGCCGCGATCGAAGAATGCAACTCCCCGCTAAAGTGCTGGCTTCCGCAGCGCATCCACCAAGGCGCCTGGCGCGCGGAACACCGTCCCATGCTTCATGCCCGCGGGGAAGCTGCACTGTTCCGTCATGGTTTCCCAGGTTCTCAGGTCCCCTGACCGCACCGCCCCATAGCGACCCGCCCGGTATTCGTCGAAGTAGACATACCAGAAATTGCCAATGCGGGCGATGGTTGGCCCCTCCGCCCATTCCTTACCGGAGAACGGCTCTGACGGAGCCGACCACGGCCCCTTCAGGCTAGGCGCAAACGTAAGGTAGATATTCTTGGCGGGTGGGAAGCGGGTCTCATTCTTCACTACCATCCCGTAACGCTTGACGCCATCCTGCACGGGCAGAGGCTCAAATATCGCAGCATCAATCACCAGGAAACCGGGGTCGTAAAACAGTTCCGTCGGCCCGATCGTCTCGAAATCCCGGGTGCGAAAGGCATACAGCCGGTGATTCCGTCCGCGCTCTCCCATCGAAAGCGTCTCCGGGAAGCGACCTTCGATCGTCGACGCCCAGACCACCACGAACTCCCCCGAAGCGCGATCAAAAAAGATCTCTGGGGCCCAGCAGTTCTTCACTCCGGGTTCGTGCTCCATCACGGGAATTGCCTTTTGCGGCGTCCAGTCCCGCAGATTGGCACTGCTGGCGTAGCCAATCGTCTTGCCTTCCCAGGAGGTCGTCCATACCATGTGGAACCGTCCATCCGGTCCCCGCGTTAGCGAGGGGTCCCGCATCAGCTTGCTCTCGCCCACCGTTGGCACAATCAACGGTTGGTCTCCATGCAGTGCCTTCCACTGCAATCCATTCTCTGAGGTCGCCAGGAACAGCCCACTTTCCCCGTTCTCCCGGAAGTAGCTGAATACAA
Source organism: Bryobacteraceae bacterium (assembly GCA_036821995.1). Classification (GTDB taxonomy): domain Bacteria; phylum Acidobacteriota; class Terriglobia; order Bryobacterales; family Bryobacteraceae; genus JACTMJ01. Next base: position 41,720 of record DAISIM010000011.1, on the reverse strand, counting down.
GCGTGTCCGCGTCGTCAACCAGCGATCCGCTGCGGGGAACATCCGCCTCCCCGCAACCCAGCAGCATCAGGCAAAGCAACAAACAAAAGCTTGTCCGGAACATAGCGCTCTCAGTCTATCCCACCCCGCGCCAGCCAGGCCTATTCCGCGCAGTTTACCCCTCGTTCCGCTCCTCGCTGTCCGCATCATCGCCTTCGTCGTCCTCATCGCTATCGATCACATAGTCCTCCACCCTCGCCCGTTGCCCAGTCCATGCTTCCATCAACTGAACAAACCACAGCACCTCGCTATCGGTGGTGGCCCACATCACGTAAAACTCCTCGGTTGTCCCACTTTGCGCGCGGTACTCCAACTCTACAGACCCTCCATTCGTCAGCGTCCCATCCGGATTCCGTGGCCGCGAGTGAATCACTCGAAGTACACGGTTCTTTTCCAGCGTCTCCATCTTCTTCTCGCCTAGCCGAAGGCTCGATTTGATGATTCTCCCCGGCTCAATCGTCAACGTCTCGGCTCCCTCCACACGCGTTTGGATGCGCAGAAGAACCGCCAGTCCTCCCGCCACCATGGCCAGTGAAACGAAGGTTCCCGCACTTAGCAAGACCTCGGCCGCACTCGATTGCGCCGTGAGGACGCGGAACACGGTCATGCACCCGAAAATCGCCACCGCTGATACCGTCAGAACGGGTCCGCTGGGTAATCCCATCGCTCCAGCGAAGCTCTTTGTTAACGTCACGCCAGATTTGGTTGCGCGCGCCTTCCAACCAAGCGGAGGGTTCTCAATGGGGAGGGTCATGGGATGCGGATCGTCCTTTCGCGTCTACCGGCACCGCACCGGCATTGCGCACAGCGCGAAGACGATATCTTACTAGAGCCTGTTGGCTGAATGCGCTGGGGGAAAGGTGTGGAGGAGGGTCAGAGTCCCGGAGGCGGAAAGCGTGCAAGGCAATCCCGTCGCTGGCAGCACAAAAACGTCGCCACCCGTCACCGGCAAGGCATTCAGCGTCCCCGTGCCTTCCAATGCGATCAGCACAGAGAATCGTCGCGAATCCGGACGCAGTGCCAGAGCCGATCCAGCCGCCAGCGTTAGCCGCTCCGTGCGGAAATAAGGTCCTTGCGCCAACAGGGTCCGTCCCTGTCCCAGCCACTGCGGGCGGCTGGGTCCCGGATGCGTGTCCAAGTCGGCCACAGCCAGCGACTGCGCCAGATGCAGTGCCCGGGGGCGTCCGTAATCGAACAGTCGATAGGTTACGTCACTCGATTGCTGGATCTCGCACAGCACCAGCCCGGGGCCAATGGCATGTACCGTACCCGCCGGGATGTAGATGCTGTCTCCAGCCTGCACAGGCCACCAACGCAGCATCGCCTCGATGCTTCCGTCTACGGCCGATTTTTCCACCTCGGCCCTACTGAAGCGCCGTTTGAACCCGGCTGCAACGGTAGCCCCGGTCTCACTCCGCAGCACGTGCCACATCTCCGTCTTGCCTAGTGAGTTCTCATGCTCGCGGGCGTACTCGTCGCCCGGATGCACCTGTACCGATAGCTTCTCCGTGGGGAACAGAAACTTCACCAGTAGGGGGAAAACACCCGGCTTAACCGCCCAGCCCAGCAGATCGTGCCGGTAGATCTCTACCACTTCACCTAGCGTTAGCGGTTTGCCATCCGTGTCCCGCAAAGATGTTGGGTTAGAAGCGTCCGTGAACCAGGCCTCACCAATCTTCCCGCCTGCCACCGCAAACCAAGGTGACAAATCTTCCGCCCCCCAAACCTTGTCAAGAAAGCGTGGCAACACCTGAAATGGGCCGAAGCTAGCTGGGGGCGCTACTGCCATGGGTGGTTCAGCAGACGCGTCTACTCTTCTGCATCCGCCTCATCGTCGGCCAACAGAGCTTGCGCCTGCGCTTCCAGGTCAGCAGGAAGTTCACACTGCCGTGCCTGCCGCCAAAGCCGTTCCAGTTCGTAATACTTTCGTGCCTGGCCGGATAGAACGTGAACGATGAAGTCCCCATAATCCATCAGGATCCAGTCGGCCTTCTCGTAGCCTTCCACTCCCAGCGGCGGACGCTTTCGGTCGTCCTTGAGCAACTTATAGATTTCGTCGGAGATTGCCTGGTTCTGGCGCTGGTTACTGCCCGAACAGATCAGAAAGAACTCTGTAAGGCTGGTCACTCCACGCAGATCGAAGATGCGGAAGTCTTCGGCCTTCTTCTCTAGCGCACCGTAGAGTGCCACCACTACATCGGGCGGCAGTTGCACTGCATCTGCGGGATTCTCGCCGTCAGCGGCTCCGCGATCGACCCCTTCGGGCGGCGCGGAACTCAAAATGTCTTCTGGATGTACGCTGCGAATAACCGTGTTCCTCTCAGCTCTCATCCTAAGGCGATTCGGCCCGGCCCTTTCGCCTGAGGGTCTTCTCATGGTACTACAGACAAGGGCCACCAGACCCATCCCAGGAAACAGCAGTCGGGCCCGCAACCGTGCACAGCGGCGTGCGGAATCGCCGGACAAGCGCTGCCGGAACCAGTTTCACCTGGCTTCCAGACTTAACCCTGCATCTGGCCCGAACCGCCCGAACAGGAAAGGACTACCGCCCTCATGTCAATTGCTCCAGACCCTCAGCCGCTAGACGTGCTCATTCCCGCGTCCTCCATCCAGCAGCGTGTCGCCGAACTTGGCGTCCAGATCGCCGCGGCGTACCCGGAAAATGAGCCGCTTCTGCTTGCAGGCGTTCTGAAGGGGGCTTGGGTCTTCCTGGCAGATCTCTCCCGGGCCATTCCTCGCCCGGTTACCATTGATTTCCTGCACACATCCAGCTACGGAGAAGGGAAGACTTCATCTGGAGAAGCCAAGCTCATCCGCGACCTGGATACCTCCATTGAGGGTGTCCACGTTCTACTGGTGGAGGACATCGTCGACACAGGCGTGACGCTGGATTATCTCCTGCGCATCCTGCACGCCCGCCATCCTCGTAGCCTTGCTGTCGCCACATTCCTTGATAAACCCAGTAGGCGTCGTCGCCCCGTGGAGATTCGCTACAAAGGTTTTGAGGTGCCAGACCGTTTTGTAGTGGGCTATGGCCTTGATTTTGCAGGCAGTTATCGCAATCTCCCTGATCTTTGCGCGATCCGGGATTAACGCCCGCAAGGCGATTGCGGATGCCACCCCCGGCTGCTCGACGGCCTTCCGGCTCACGCCTTTGTCAGGCTATGGCTTCTTCACCGGTTCCGGCAGGTTATGCGCGAGGCACTCACTTTGGAAACCTTCCCGACCGTGTGTGCCGTCACAAAAGGGCTTCTTCGCGGAAAGGCCACAGCGGCAGATTCCAAGTTTTTTCCGGCCGGCCAGCCCATATTCATTGCCGTTTGCATCATAGACGGCGAATTCGCCCTCAATGATGATCGGCCCATTGTTTAACACGGTAACTTTGGTAGTAGACATGGTGAGCCCGATGGTAGCACGCATCCTTTGCACCCATTCAAGTCCGCGTTTCGCCCCAGCAGCCCCAACTCTTGGCGCGCGCGTTCCGTTTCGCGCCTCGCTGGTAGCGGCGGCACTCCTCTGCCTGCTGATTGGCGGTCCGCTCGTCGCACAACCCGGAAACACATCCGCGCCAGATGCTCTGGTAGCTGCCCTGCGCCAGGCGGTCACTCAGTCTGTGAACGCTGCCCCGAATCACACCTGTCGCGTCGAAGTCCAACGAATGCAGGACAAGGTTTCGCTACGCCAGAAGATGGAGGAGCAAGCCGTGCTGGAGGTTGCCTTTCTGGAAGGGCGCGAGCGCTATGCATGGCCCGGCGCGTCTTTATTCCGCGAGGATGAACTGCGCGACATCCTCGTTATGGGCCTCAGCGGGTCCGGTTCCTACGCGGAACATTTGCGCTCCGTCGCCCTGAGTGCCGACACCGTTTTTGGCAGACCGATGCCTCAGGCCTCCGCAGATCCACCGGTCTTTCGCATCCCCTACCGTGTGCCCGCCGCACGCAGCGGCTATCTGGTGAACCTGGATGGGAAGGAAATTGAGGCTGCCATTCAGGGGGAAATCACCTTCCGCCCATCTGACGCCGCAGTGCTCGCGTTTACCTTGGAGGCCGTGGATCTGCCTCCTGGCTTCCCGGCTACCGCCGTCACTGAGGCCATCCGCTATCAGCTTGATTCCGTGGCCTCGTTTCGTCCTCCAGCCGAGGCCGTGCAACGCATGGTGGAGTCCCGTACCGACGAGTACGTGAATCGTTACCGGTTCCTGGACTGCCGCCAGTTCCGCGGCGAAAGCGCCATCCAATTCAGTCCTTCCGCCGAACTCGACTCTTCCAGTTCCCCAGCAGTAGCAAGCCCCAAGCCTGCCGCCTCTGCGCCTCCTCTACCCGCCGGAGCCCCGCTCGAGCTCCGCTTGAAACAGTCCATTGTCTGGGAAAAGTCCGTCACTGGAGACCTGGTGGAGGCTGAAATCACCCGCCCGTTGAAGTTCGTGGGTCAATTGATTGCCGATACCGGAGCCACCGTCCAAGGCCGTCTCGTGGAGTTCAAGCGGCTTTCAAGCGAAGGTGGAACCGCTTTCTTCGTGGGCATCCGCTTTGAGTCCATCGTGGAAAAGGGGAAAACCACTCCAGTTGCCCTGGAACTCAATTCCTTGGTGGACATGCCCAAAAGCAATCGCCGGGGATTGGCTGCTGTTGTGCGGGGTAGCGGGGCACCCTACGAGGTGATGGATCGCGTTCGTCCCGATGGCCGCCCGTTTCCCGCCGTTGGCTTCATCCGTGCCCTGGGCGATCCCACCGGATTGCCGGCAGGGCTGGTCATGCGTTGGATCGCCGTAGAAGCCGCTGTCCGCTAGCCCGCATGTTTCTCGTGCGGTTCCACTCGCCGCCACTTCGTTTCGCAACCGCCGCAACTTTCTGGCTCCTTGCGGTAACCCCGGTCGCGGTCCCCTCGCCCTCCCTTATAGGCCCAAGCTCCGCACTCCAGCTGGGGGGCACGGTTTCTTGTGCGCCCGCATCGAATCCTTCTGATTGGGTCTGGTCGCCTCGGGGATCGCAAGCGTGCTTTTGTGCCATCTTGTTGATTTTGCAAAAAACAAGATCGCTTCATTCGTTCGTGCGTCTATGGAGTGTCAAGAGCTTAAGTGCTCGCCGCGCGGCCCCAGTTGACCGCTTTCTGGCGTCGCCTTCAACCCACTGCCCTCGTCCTGGCGGGTTCTGAAGCTCGCGGGACTTAGGGTTCGTTTCGTAATTTCATTCGGGAGATCGATTGGTGTCCACCACGTCCAAAGTAATTCTCGCCCTCGTCATCCTCGCGGGATCAGGCGCAGGCTACTATCTCATGAACCGCCCCAGCGGAGAGGAAACGGCATCCGCTAAGGGTGGCGCTTCCGCGAAGGGCAGTGCGGCAGCCAAAGCGAAGATGGCCGGGATGAACGCCATGCGCACCGTCACTGTGGAAACGGTGGAAAGTCGCATGGGCCGCCTCAAAGAACGGGTCATGCTCACTGGCGCTCTCAAGCCAAAGGAGCAGGTGGATGTCACCCCAAAGACCGCTGGCCGCGTCATCAAGATCCTGGTGAACGTGGGTGACGTTGTCAAGGTAAACAGCCTGATCGCCGAACTGGAAGACGACGAGTTGCAGCAGCAGGTGAATCGCGCCAAGGCATCCATTTCCGTAGCCTCGGCGTCCTTGTCCCAACGCGAAGCCGAACTTGCCAATGCCAAGCAGAACCTGCAGCGGGCAGAGACTCTCCTGAAGGATGGGCTTATCCCCCGGCAGCAATATGAACAGGATTCCACGGCCCTGCGCGTCCTGGAGGCCCAGGTACAATTGGCCCATGCCCAGCGCAGTCAGGCTGAGGCAGAACTACGCGAGCTTTCCATCCGGCTTGAGCAAACCAAGATTTACGCTCCCATCAACGGCCAGGTGTCCGCCCGCTTTGTGGACATGGGTGCACTCGTTGGGCCCTCCACTCCCTTGGTTCGCGTGGTGAATATCGCTACTTTGGTTACCGCCACAAGCGTATCTGAATCTGACATTGGCAAGATGCGTGTGGGCACCAATGCGACGGTTCGCGTTGATGCCATGCCAAATGAGGCCTTCCTCGGCCGTGTCGCCCGCATCAGCCCGGTGCTTGACCCCTCGACGCGCACCGCCACTGCCGAAATTGAGATCCCCAATCCGGGAATGCAGCTCCGCGCCGAAATGTTCGTTCGTGTAGAAATGAACCTGGAGTCCACCCGCGAAGCTGTCCTGATCCCCAGAGAGGCTCTGGTCTATCGCGGAGATTCTTCTGGCGTCTTCACCATTGAAGATGGCAAACAGGCCTTTCGCTACATTGAAACGGGCCTCACTCAGGACGACGACGTAGAGGTTGCCGGCAATCTCCCGGCGGGCACCGTCATCATTGCCAAAGGCGCTTCCATGCTCCGCGAGGGTGATCGCATTCAGATTGTGGCTGGCCCAGGCTCTGCGCCTGCCGGCGGTCGTGGCTCTCGTGCCGCCGAAGGCGATGGCCGTCCTACTTCCAGTTCCACTCCGGGCGATAACCGTCCCGCCATGCAGGCCCAGCGGCAGTCATCTGGCGCCAATGCCGCGCAATAACTGACCGATCCTGGTGGAGAGCGCCATGCCGGGGCAGTTCCCCTTGGCTCTGTCCCTGGCAACCTGTGAACCTGGTCGCTATTTGACCCAAGAGGAACCGAGGAACCAATGAATCTTCCCGCATTTTCCATCCGTCGCCCGGTAACCGTCATGATGGTTACCCTAATCGCCATCCTTTTGGGCTTCGTGGCCTTCATGGGAATTCCCGTTGACCTGATGCCCGAAACGGAGTACCCCACACTCACTGTCTCGGTGGACTATCCGGGCGTCGGCCCCCAAGAGATGGAAAATCTCATCGCACGCCCGCTGGAGCAGTCCCTCAGCTCCACCCCTGGCGTTGAAGAAATCACTTCCTCCGCGAGCGAAGGCAATGCGAACGTGCGCGTTTCTTTTGCCTACGGCTCGAATCTCGATGAGGCCGCCAACGAGGTCCGCACTCGCATTGACCGCCGGCGTGGCACGCTCCCCGTGGATTCTTCTCCTCCAGTGATCTACAAGTTCGACGTCTCCCAGTTCCCCATCATGTTCCTCACTGCTGCGTCCCCCACGATGGACCAGAAGGAACTGCGCTACTTCGTGGAGAAGAACATCCAGTACCGGCTGGAACGCGTACCTGGTGTTGCGGAAATCCGTGTCCGGGGCGGACTCCGCCGCGAAATCCACGTCGATGTTGACCTCAAGAAACTGCGCTCCCTCAACCTCTCGATGAATCAGGTTGTGAATACGATTCGCGCGGAGAACCTCAACCTTCCCGTCGGGCCCGTCACTGAAGGCCGCTTTGAGCTACTTGTCCGCACCCAGGGCGAGTTCAAGAGTATGGACCAGATCCGCAGCGTCGTTGTCACCAGCCGCGCGGGTGTTCCCATCTACCTCAAGGACATCGCCACCGTGACCGATGCCAACGAGGACGTTCGTGCCCTCATCAGCCAGGACGGCAGTCCGGCCGTCCGCATCTTCATCAACAAGCAATCCGGCGCAAACACCGTCCAGGTCTCCAAGGGCGTGAAGGCCGAGATTGATCGGATTAACCGGGATTACCCTGACTTCAAGATGGGCATCACCGTCGATAGCGCCGAATTCATCCAGGCCTCGATCAACAACGTCAAGGATTCCGCCATCCAGGGCGCAGGCCTGGCGGTCATTGTCCTTCTCTTCTTCTTACGAAACTTTCTCAGCACCATGGTGATTGGCGTCGCCATTCCCATCGCCGTCATCTCCACCTTCGCTCTCATGTACTTCAATGGCTTTACATTGAATATCGTCAGCTTTGGTGGCTTGGCCCTCGGCATCGGCATGCTGGTGGATAACTCTATCGTCGTTCTGGAGAACATTTATCGACACATGGAGATGGGTAAGACCCGGCTCCAGGCCGCCCTTGACGGCAGCCGCGAAGTTGCTGGCGCCATTACCGCTTCCACTCTGACCACCCTTGCTGTCTTCGTGCCCGTCATCTTCAGCCAGGGTGTTTCCGCGCAAACCTTCAAGCAGTTGGCCGTCGTGGTCAGCTTCTCCTTGTTCGCCTCGCTGCTGGTCGCGCTCACCATCGTCCCCATGATGTCCTCACGTCTCCTGAGTGCCTCTACCCACTTGGAAACGGATGACACGTTTGCGGGCCGTCTCTATCGCTTTGTTGGTCTCATTCCGGTGGCCCTCTCCAGAATCTACGGTTCCTTTCTCGTCCGTGCCCTCAACCAGCGGGCCTTGGTCGTAATCACCGCGGCGTGCCTGTTTGGTGCAAGCCTCTACTTTGGCAGCAAGCTTGGCTTTGAATTGCAGCCCGAAGTAGACGAGGGCGAAATCGGAGTCGACGTTGAGTTGGAACCTGGTACCCAGGTCGCCGAAACCGATGCCGTCATGCAGCGTCTTCGCCAGGTAGTAATCGACCGCATTCCAGAGGTGCGCAGCACGCTCATCGAGAGTGGTCAGTCTGGTAGTAGCTGGCGGGGTGGTGGTGGCCAAAATCGCGGTGAAATGCGCATTATGCTTGCGCCTCGTGACGAACGCACCCGTTCTGCTACTGCAGTTACCGAATCCATTCGCCCCTTGATGCAGATTCAGCCCGGCATGCGCGTCACCACGCGCCTTCGCGGCAGCTTCATGAACCGTCTCTCGCGCGGCTTTGGCGATGGGGATCGCCTTGCCGTCGAAATCCGCGGTTACGACCTAGCTGTCTTGAATGACCTTGGAGTTCAGGCTCAAGAAGCCATGGGCCGTGTCCAGGGTGTTGTTGGTCCACGTATCGCCGTTCCCCCGGGAAATCCGGAAATGGTGGTTCGAGTGGATCGTGCCAAGGCTTCCAGCTTGGGACTGAACGTCGCTGACGTGGCCCAAACCATGGAAACCGCCATCGGCGGCCGCCAAGCCTCCATGTTCCGTCAAGAGGGCGACGAGTTCAACATCCGCGTCCGTCTCCAGGAAAAGGATCGCCTTGACCTCGCCCAGCTTTCACAGATTCCGCTCACCACGCCAACCGGTTCTGTCATCCCTGCTGGCTCCGTGGTGAACCTCCAGCGCCGCGAGGGTCCCTCGCAAATTCAGCGCAAGGATCAACAACGCATTCTCACTGTCTCCGGCCAGCTCGCCAATCGCGACCTTGGCAGCGTCGTCCGCGACCTCGAGAAGGAACTGCGCGCCATTGACCTCCCCGATGGCTATTCCTTCGGCTTCGGTGCCGAATACGAAGAGCAGCAGGAAGCTTTCCAGCAGATGCTGCTCGCGGTCATCCTTGCCATTACCTTGGTCTATATGGTGATGGCTGCCCAGTTCGAATCGCTCCGTGACCCCTTCATCATCATCTTCTCAATCCCGGTTTCCACCATCGGCGTGGTTGCTATTTTGCTGCTTACCAGCACTTCCGTCACCATTCAGGCATTGCTGGGGGTAATCGTCCTGGTAGGCATCGTCGTCAACAACGGGATCATCCTTGTGGACTACGCCAACCAGCTACGCCGTGACCACGGGATGGAGCTTCGGCCAGCCATCATCCAAGCTGGCGAAAGCCGCCTGCGCCCTATCCTGATGACTACCGCCACTACCGTACTCGGCCTTGGCCCCATGGCCCTGGGCATCGGTGAGGGCGCTGAGTTGCAGGCTCCTTTGGCCCGCGTTGTGATCGGAGGCCTGTCCGCTTCTACCCTCATTACGCTGGTTCTCATTCCGGTTCTCTACCTCATTTTTGAGGAACTGGCTGAAAAGGCACAGGCCCGCAAGCAGTCCCGCCTCAGCGCCGGTGTTCGGCCCGAAGCCTCCCCGGTCGCGGGAGACTAGCAGCCGATGCTCCGGAGTCTCTGAACAGCAACCCAGTCCAGCTGAACCAAAAGGGGCGAGCCTTCGCGGCCCGCCCCTTTTCTGCTTTTTGTCTGCCTTCGTCTAGCTGGGAATCTCGCCCAGGAAGAATTCCTGCAATATGGGCAGGGTATACTTCGGATCGCGCATATAGACGTTCATTGACCCGCTAAACTTCTCTCCGTCCGCCCTCACAAACTGCACATTGTCCATGTAGAACTGCCTGTCTCCCGGCCCGCCAAACGACCGGAAGACGTGAATCCCGGCGATCGCGCTTTCCGGCACCCCAGCCTTTACCAGCGTCTCACGCAGTTGGCCCACCACGAAATCCGCCACTTCCGGGTGAATCTGCTTCACTGGTCCTCCCAGCCAACTGCTTGCTTTGGCTTCGGGAAACACAACCTCAACGTCAAAACGATGCCGCGCACCATCCGAGGTGACAAATTCCTGCAGCCCCCAATCCGGAACCCGATACAGGTTCGATGCGAAGGCAGTATTTCCTGGGCCGGAACCCGCAATCCGTGGTGCGATAGACCCGATAATCTCATTCGGCACCACATACGGGCCAGTCCGAAGTCCAGGCAGCATCCGCGCTCCCCACTCCACCTGCGAGGCGGACATCATCGGCGTGGGACCCTTTGGCCCCGGTTCGTTCTTGTCGAGGGAATGGGGCGCTCTATTGGCCTCCGCCGGGCTCTTCGTTTCGTCCGATCGCTGCGAGATGGGGATAGCTGACTCCCCTCGCCGATATGGAATGATCAATGCAATGTTGGAGTTATGTAGTGCCTGGCCCTGGCTGCGGGTGGCTGCCCCTGCGCGTTCGCCTGTCCCGCCAGCGCCATCGCGCCCAGTCGCCGGCCGGCTACTCTCCTCGCCAAGAAGTTGACGGAATCCGTTGCCTGCTCGTTCACTGCCGGCTGTTCGCGCGGCGTCCGCTGTCCGAGAGACGGACGAGGCTCTTCCAATGGAACTCGTCAGCGGGTCAGCGCTGCGCCCGGTGCGTGATGTGGTGTCAATCGTAGTCGTGGTTAGCATGGTGTACCCAGCTAACCCTCTGCAGGTAGGTTGCCAAACCGGCAGCCGTTTCGATGCTTAGTTCTTCGGCGTCTCCGCCTCGTCGCCGTCCAGCACAAACTCAATCATCAGCGGGGTGGCGCTTCGCATCGGGCTGCTCTCCACCCAAACCGCGTGCACCCTTGGCGGCATTGCCAGTCCAGGCGGCTCGAACTCCACATAGACTTCCGCCGTTTCGTCGGCCTGTAACTCTGTCCTTGAAATCTTGGCGGTCAGCCCATCCAAATCCACCCAACGCAATTCCAGCTTCAGGAACCCGGCAAAGGTGTTCTTGATGACCGCCGTGGCTGACGATTTCCCGTCCGCTTTCAGCTTCACTGCCCTCGGCTCAAATCGCAATGGCGCCTGAAGTTCCCCCACGGATGGTCCCATCGTCACGTTCCCGCTGGAATCGGTTACCTTGGGCAGTGTTTCCCCAGGGTTCTTCGCAGCGCTTCTCTTGATAGGGCCAAATGGAGTCCGCACATATTCGTCCTCTTCCCCCGCCTTCCGTTTGGGCGTAAACCACTTCCAGTCGCCGTCAGCCAGTTTCCACATGGTCGTGTACGGCATCTTCACTCTACCCCCGCCAACAGGCGTGGCCATCCCCCGCTCGCAAATCACCCCGACGGTTGCCTCGTTGAAGGCGTCGTTGTAAGTCACCGAAAAGATGTCCATGGTTGAGCAGGAGAACTTGTCCGAGGCAATGTACGTGTCCAGGCTCTCCGACGCGATGTAGCGAATGGATTCGCCCCACTTCTTCTCCATCTGCAGGTCCAGGAACTCCTTCACCGTCTGGCGAAGGCTCGCATCCACCTCCGGTGGAGCCTTGCGAAACAGCGTGGCGCCCTCCTGGGCCAGACACGCGCTGGCTGCCATCATCAGCAGCACTGCCACCATCCGCGACGCATGAATTGCAGGGGAGAAAGCTCGTTTCATTGCCTAGGGTTTCCTAATGAGGCCAAATTGCCCGCGGTGCCGGGCCGATGCCTGAAGACTAAGACGCGGGAGAGGGCCAATTCGTTTTGACCGGCTTCGAATGCCAAAGGGTAGGCGGTCGCTGGAACCCTCGGCGAGAGAGAAGTGGCTGGGAGGCAGGGACTCGAACCCCGATAGGCAGAGCCAGAATCTGCAGTCCTACCGTTAGACGACCTCCCAACAATCCCCCAGTTTATCACCAACTCCCGTTCCTCCCAAAATTGAGGCCTTCGATACCAATCACCTAATCGTTGTCTGCCCCCCTCTCCCGTCCGGTGTAGGCTGGTAACTGGGGATTCGATTCCATGCCTCACCCTTCTGGCGCACGTCCTCTACAGCGCACTGGTGCCTCACCGTCACACGGCCATGCCAGTGGCCATCACGCCCTGCGCGACTATGCCCGTACACCCCTGAACGTTTACTGGGAAATGACGCAGGCCTGCGCGCTTGCCTGCAGACATTGTCGCGCTGAAGCCATGCCCCAGCCTCACCCTCAGCAACTGGATTTTGCCCAGAGCCTCGCATTCCTGGATCAGATTCTGGAATTTGGCCAGCCCTTGCCCCAGTTGATCCTAACCGGTGGCGACCCGCTGGAGCGTCCCGATCTGTTTCCCCTCATTGATGCCGCCCGCGAACGCGGCATCGGCGTATCCATCACCCCAGCCGCTACCGCAGCTCTCACCAGAGACATCCTCGCGAAGTTGAAGTCCCATGGTATTGACGGCCTTGGCCTTAGTCTTGATGGCGCGCAAGCCTCCACCCACGATGCGATCCGCGGTGTTGACGGCACCTTTGCCCGCACCATGCAGGCCATTCAGTGGGCGGGCGAACTTGAAATCCCCGTCCAGGTCAATACCCTCGCCGCCGCCGAAACCCAGCACGAGATTCCAGCGATCTTTGAACTCCTCCGCTCCTATCCCATTGCCCGGTGGAGCCTGTTCTTCCTCATTTCCGTTGGCCGCGGCAAGGTCCTCCAGCCTTTGTCTCCAGCCCAGGCCGAAACCTTGATGGCCTGGATCCTTCAAACCTCCCTCCAGGCCCCTTTTGTGGTTGCCACCACCGAGGCGCCCAGTTATCGCCGCGTTGCCATCGAGTGGATGCGCGCCGAAGGGATGGGTGGCGATGGCATCCGCTCCAGCGCGGCGGCTCGCAGCTTCGGCATCCGGGACGGGCACGGTATCGTGTTTGTCTCCAACACCGGGGACGTCTGCCCCGCTGGTTTCCTCCCCCTGAGTGCAGGCAATGTTCGCCAGCACCGTCTCGTCGATATCTACCGCGATGCGCCCCTGTTTGCCCGGCTCCATGATTCCTCTAGCTTTGAAGGCCGTTGTGGTTACTGCGAATACCACGCTCTTTGCGGTGGCTCGCGCGCCCGTGCATTCTCCGCCACTGGAGATCCCTTCGAAACGGATCCACTCTGTCTCTACCAGCCTTCCTCCGGCCCCCCAGGCAAGCCTCCATCCGATGGATAAATTCTTTCAATTGATTCGTTTGCGAATTGAGGCTAGTCTTAGGTCTTCGGGGGAAGACCATGGATCAAGTGCAGCGCCAAGTCTCCATTCTCCACAAAATTAGCAACGTCATCAGTTCCGGCTTGACCATCGATGAAATGCTCGATGAGCTTATCGGCATCTCCGTCGATGTCACCGGCTGCGACGCCTGCCTTGTCTACTTGCTCGACAGCGACAATAGCGATATGGTTCTTCGCGCCTCACAGCTGCCTCACGATAAGGAACTGGGCCAGATCCGAATTAAGGTGGGCGAAGGCGTCACCGGATGGGTGGCTGAACACCGCTCAGTCGTCGCTCTGTCCCAGCATTCCTCTGAGGATAAACGCTTTAAGCGCTTCAACGACCTGATTGAAGATACCTACGAGGCCTTCCTTTCCGTCCCCTTGGTGAGTGGGGGTTCGCTCATTGGCGTCCTCAATGCCCACCACCGAAACGTCCATGAGTACGGAAGCAGCGAAGTGGCTCTCATGACCTTTGTCGGTGAGCAGATGGGGGTGGCCCTCTCCAAGAGCCAGTTGGTGGAAGCCAACTCCAAGCTCATGGAGGAGGCCCTCGAACTCAAGAAGCAGTTGGAAACCCGGAAGTACGTCGAACGTGCAAAGGGGATCCTTCAACGTAAGTATCATCTTACGGAAGAAGAGGCTTATCTGAAGCTCCGCAATGAGAGCCGACGCCTGCGCAAACCCATGCGCGACCTTGCCGAAGCGATTATCATTGCCGAAGACCTTGGACGCAAGGCTGGTGACACTGCCGAGGGTGATTCCGAAAGCGCTGCCTAGGTGGCGTAAGGGAGTCCAGCCGGATTCCCTTTCCCCCTATTCCCCTGGCTTCGTTTCGCAGCGCGGGTCCTTTTTGCCGCGCGGTGTCGGTGCCGCCACCCCAGCGGCCACTCTCCCTAACCGTGGGCTGCCTCGTCTGCTCTGAAAGTGAAGCGTCCCACAGCCTGTTTCTCGTGCAAGCATGGCCCTTCATCCAGGCAACCCCGCGCCCCCGGCTTGCATACCTTAAACTTAGGGTATCTGCCATTTCGGCCAACCCCTTGGTGGAGGCTTAAGTCGTGCGACTTCGTTCCTCGCAACTCTTGCTTAGCGGATTTCTGCTGGCGATTGCCTTCGGCCTGCTCCCTCTCCGCTTGTCTGCCCAAGGGCTCTCCAATCCCAAGGCCGAGGCGATCCTCGCGGATACCCTGGCCGCGCTGGGCGGTGACAAGTTCCAGAATATCAACACCATCCAGGAATCTGGTCGCGCGTATTCCTTTCGTAGAGGGCGTCTTTCCGGACTTGCGGTCATCCGGCAGATCACGCGCTACCCGGATCCCTCCCAATCTCCCGCTGGCGCTCCCGCAGTGATGGAGCGACAGTATCTCGGCAAGAAGGAAGAGCTGTCCTCCTTGATCCTCTACGACCGGGGATTTGAGATCACCTACCGTGGCTTCACGCCCATGGACGATGAGACCACCCAGCGCATCCGCGAGAGCCGCTTACACAATTTCCTCTATATCGCCCGCCAGCGTCTCCCCAAGGAGAAGTATGTCGTCGAGTTCATCGGAAACCGCCTCCTGCGCAACCAGCAACTGTTGGGCATCCGGTTGGTTGACTCTGACTACCGCGTCACCGAACTCTGGGTTCACCATGCCACCAAACTTCCCGTCCGTCAGGAGTTCGTTCGGCGCGATCCCAAGTCAAACCTGCCGATTGAAGAGGTTACGGAGTGGGACAAGTTCCGCGATGCCGGTGGCGGAGTCATGTGGCCTCAGTATGTCCTCCGTGAGTCTCGTGGCCAGAAAACCTTCGAGATGTTTACTGAGTCAGTCTCTCTCAATCCCAACCTCCCGGACAGCGTTTTCGAGTTACCCAATCCGGCCCCGCGTGCTCGTGACAAAAAATAGCCGTGCTGCCGTCGCCCCACCCGATACATGCCCACTCCCGCGTGTCTCTCCCGCGCTTCCTTACCAGTGCTATAATCAGAGGTTATGAAGGGTATTGCGTGGAATTGGGTATAGCGATCACTAGCCCCTCTCGCTACCTTGGAGTTGTCCCTCAGCCTGCTCCGTTGCTGAGCCACCGTTTCAACTTCCAGGCACCCCCTTCCCATGGTCAGCGTTCCTCCTGCCAAAATGGAGTTAGCTTCAATAGTCAATCAAGTTAATTAGCGGGAGTGGCCCCTTCGGAGCCGGAAAGGGCAGCACCACATGGATCTGGACCAACTACACACGTTTCTGGAAATCGTTCGCTTGAAGAGCTTTTCGAAGGCAGCGCAAACCTGCTTTCGCACCCAGCCTGCCATCAGCGCCCAAGTGCGGCAGTTGGAGCAGGAACTCAATACTTCGTTGTTTGAGCGCCTCGGAACGCGAATTCGCCTCACTCCTGCCGGCAAGATCTTTGCCGACTACGCGGAGCAGATTCTGGACCTCCGCCGCCGGGCACAGGACAGCATCAATGAACTGGACAGGGTTCCCCGTGGCGAGCTGGTGATTGCGGCCAACGAAGCCACCTGCATCCATGTATTGCCCCGGGTCTTCTCTGAATACAAGAAGCAGTTCCCCAACGTCCAACTTCAAGTAGACCGTTCCTACGGCGCACGCGTCGTGGAAGCCGTTGTGGATAACCTTGCCGATTTTGGCATCACTCAGCTTCCTGTCCAGGAGACCAAGGTGCAGGTCGTCCGCATTCACTCGGACGAGATCAAGGTCATCGTTCCCCCTCACCATCCTCTAGCCGATCGCACTAGCGTCAGCGCGCAGGAAGTGGCCAATCATACCGTGTTGATGCCAAAGTACGGCACCACGCGGAAGCGCCTGACCACTTGGTTTGAGGCGGCGGGAGACAATCTCCAGATCTCCATGGAACTGGATTCCACTGAGATGATCAAGCGCTTCTGCCTGGCCGAAATGGGCGTTGGCTTCCTTGCCTATACCCACTGCCGGGAAGAGGTGGAGGCTGGTCTGCTGCGGGCCATCTCCATTGAGCCAGAGCCCATGATTCGCCGCCTGGGATTGATTTACAAGAAGGACAAGGCCCTTTCCAAGGCAGCGCTAGGCTTCATTCAGGTGATCCTTGAACATGCTGGCGATTCCTCCCGGGTTGCGGATGAGGCCAGCCTCGCCCTCCCTTTGCAGCACTAGCAGCCAAGGTGGAAACGGTTTTGCCATGGAGCAGGTAGGCCCAAACAGCAGACGCAGACAGGCTACAGGCGCTCAGTTGCCTGCTGGCGACAGTGCGCACGCCCGCGTTTTCCGTCATCGTGTGGTGCTGTTGGTAGATCGAAGCGGGGTTAACTGGATTCCTGCCGCCACCCCGCTCGCGCAGTCAACGACCAAAAGGGTACAGAACCTGGCACACAACGCCGCGATGGCCCGGTTTGTATGGGCGGATTCCCGGCTCACAGAACCGGGGCACCCCTTGTCCAGCTTGCTCCCGGCAAGCCCCCGTTCTTCGTCGGGTCTGGCTGCGCTGGCTCATGCGCCGTCGCATCGCGCCCGTCCTGGAGTTTTGCGCAGTGCTCTTCCCTGGGTAGCGGCCGCGGCTGCTGCCGGTCTGGGATTCCTGGTGTTCCTCCTCCGTGCCCAATAGCTTCCGCATCGCAGGTTTGGCCGCCTTGGAGCGATGCGGGCTGTCATTCAACAGAAATCCACTCGCGTTAGGTTAAAGGTTTATGAGCAAGAAAGCATTGGTTTTTGGCAGTAGGGGGCAGTTGGGAATTGAGGTTACCCGTAGCTTGAAGCGCGACGGCTGGGAGGTTGTCAGCTTCGATCGTCACACCGCCGACGTACGTCAGGCGGATGTGGTCCACAGCTTCGTGGGTTCCGAATCGCCGGAGTTGGTGGTCAATTGCGCCGCCTACAACATGGTGGATCGCGCGGAGGCTGAGCCTGCGGCTGCCTACTACGCCAACGCTCTTGCCGTCCGTAACCTTGCCACGGCATGCCGCAAGACAGGCGCACGTCTTGTGCATTTTTCGTCTGACTATGTCTTTGACGGCGCCAAGGGCCAGCCCTACACTGAGGCCGATCCGCCGCATCCTCGCAGCGCCTACGGCGTTTCCAAGCTCAGTGGTGAACACTACGCCTTCGCCTATCTGGATACCGCCCTCGTCATCCGCACCTGTGGAGTCTACGGGCCGGAGGGAATTCACACCGCCCACGGCAACTTTGTCGAGACGATGCTCAGAAACGCCCATGCTGGACGTCAACTGCGCGTGGTTACCGATACCATCGCGACTCCCACCTACGCGCCCGCGCTCGCTGAAAAGGCCATCGCGTTGGCAGGCGACAAGCGTGCAGGACTCTATCACGCTGGTGGCGGACAGCCTATCTCGTGGTTCCACTTCGCCAGTGAAATCTTCGACGTATGCCAGTTGCCCGCCGAATTGGTGCCCACCACCCGCGCGGACTATCCCACTCAAGCGGAACGGCCCCTGTACTCAGCGCTATCTAACGCGAAACTGGAGGCCGAGGGATTCGGCCCCATGCCCTCCGTTCGCGAAGCGGTCACCGCATACTTTGATCGTCGCGAGGATTCCCTGCGGCAGGGCAACCGCGCGCAGTAGCAGGCGCCATCCTTCCGCTCAGGGATTCTTCACGGCGTAATACCCGCGGCGGGTTTGCACTTTCAGCCCCTTTGGCTTCGCTTTCAGCTCAATCTGCCGGAAGCTGCCATCCTGCTCAGGGTTCGTGGGCGTGTACCCAATGGAGTATTGGTTGCGAAGTTCTTCCTGGATCGACTCGAAGATGTCCGACAACGGCTGGTTCCGCTTCGGCTTGAACAGCGTGCCCCCGGTTTCTCTCGCCATCTTGCCCAGGTCATAGTCTGCTGTACCCATGCTAAATGGCCCGTAGTAGCCCATGTCGTAGTGCAGGATGCTGTACACCACCACGTCTGAGATATGCGCCTCGCGAAGCGCCTCCTCGATTGCCACCTTGCTGCCCTGATCTACGCCATCCGTGATTAGAATGATCGCCTTTCGCCCAGGTACAGGGCGCAGCATGTCTTTCGCCGCAAGATACACCGCGTCGTATAGCACGGTACCCCTTGGCGTGCTGGTTGGGTTGGTGCCGGGCGTCACGGGGCTGTACGTGCCGCCTCGGATCTGCAGCTTCTGCAGGCTTCGCGAAAGCAGCCTCCGGCTCGACGTCAGGTCCTGCTCCAGGCGCGTGTCCGGCCCGAATGTAATCACAAAGGCCAGGTCATTGTCATCAATCACCTGCTCAATGAAGGCTTCGGCGCTGCGCTTCTCCTCTTCAATCAGATTCTCCTGGCTCACGCTCACGTCAATAATCAGCCCCAGCGTCAGCGGTAGGTCTGCCTCCGCCGTGAAGTAGCGGATTTCCTGCTCCTTGCCATTTTCTTTCAGGACGAAGTCATCCTTGGTCAGCCCAGGGATAAACTTGCCAGACTTGTCTCGGACGCTGGCCAGGATGTTCACCACCTGCACGTCCATGGAAATAATCGCCCCGGAATCCGTGACAATTGCCTCGGACGGGGCCTTCGCTGGTGGTTTTGCGCGATCCGCGGGATTGGGCCTTAGCGGTTTGAATTGCGCGTGCGCCTGTTGTGCCGGCAATGCCATCATCGACGTCAGCCATGCTGCCATCGCCGCCATCGCCACAGCGTGTTTCCAAAACATCCGGCGCATACGCACCCCCGTATGCTTCTGTAGATGCCGCACCCTCCCCATCTGTTACTGGTTCCTTCCCGATTTCGGCCCGGCGGATCTTCCTGCTTGGCCCATCGACACGCCTTAAGGCGCTATCGCCGCGGCTTCAGAATACTCACACCTAGTGGCGGCAACGTCAATTGCACACTGAAGCCTCGCCCGTGCACAGGAATCGCGTCCGCCATCACCGCCACGTTCACCACTCCACTTCCCCAATACTCCGTGGCGTCTGTATTCATGATCTCGTCGTGCCAGCCATCGGAGGGTACTCCAATCCGGTACCCATGGCGCACTGCGGGAGTGAAGTTGCACACCACCACCAGATAATCGTCCTGATCTTCCCCGCGCCGCAGGAATGAGATCACCGAGTTATCCACATCGTTGATGTCAATCCATTCAAAGCCCGTCCAGTGGAAATCCACCTCGTACAAGGCTGGCTCCTGGCGGTACACTTCGTTTAGCTTTTTCAAGGCCAGTTGCAGGCCGCTGTGTGGCGGATACTGCAGCAGTTCCCACTTCACCTGCGCCCCACAGCTCCACTCCTCGGGCTGTCCCACATCGCTGCCCATGAACAGAAGTTTCTTGCCCGGATGCGTGTACATGTAGGCCATGAACGCGCGTGCATTCGCAAACCGCTGCCACTCATCGCCCGGCATCTTGCCCAGCAACGAACCCTTCCCATGCACCACCTCATCATGCGAAATCGGCAGAATGAAGTTCTCGGTAAACGCATACAGCATGCTGAAGGTGATGTTGTTCTGGTGGAACTTCCGGAACACCGAATCCTTCTGGAAGTAGGCCAGCATGTCATGCATCCAGCCCATGTTCCACTTAAACGTAAAGCCGATCCCTCCCAGATAGACCGGCCTCGAGATACCGGGAAACGCCGTGCTTTCCTCTGCCGCGGTCACCACTCCGGGAATCTGGTGGGCCAGTTCGTTGAAGCGCCGCAGCACTTCCATCGCCTCCAGATTCTCATTGCCGCCGTACTTGTTCGGTACCCACTGGCCTGCCTCGCGTGAGTAGTCCAGGTACAGCATGCTGGCCACCGCATCCACTCGCAACCCGTCAATGTGGTACTTCCTCAGCCAGAACAGCGCGTTCGACACCAGGAAGGTCTTCACCTCATTGCGGCCATAGTTGAAGATCAGTGTGCCCCAGTCCTTGTGCTCGCCCAACCTCGGGTCAGCATGTTCATACAGGTGGGTGCCATCAAAGTAGGCCAGTCCGTGCGCATCTTTCGGGAAGTGTCCCGGCACCCAGTCCACATATACGCCAATGCCTTGCTGATGGCACTGGTCCACAAAGTACATGAAGTCGTCCGGCGTGCCGAAGCGCGAGGTAGGTGCGTAGTAGCCCACCACTTGGTAGCCCCAGGACCCGCTAAAGGGATGCTCCGCCACCGGTAGCAACTCAATATGTGTGAAGCCCATCTCCTTCACGTAGGGGATCAGCGTCTTGCACAGTTCCCGGTAACTCAGCCAATAGCCCTCCGGGCTCCGTAGCCAACTCTCGAGATGCACCTCGTACACTGAGATCGGCTCTTTCAGGTAGTCCTTCTTCGCGCGCTCCTCCATCCAGCCGCTGTCATTCCACTCATAGCGGTCCACATCCCAAACGATCGACGCGGACTTCGGAGGCACCTCCATGTAGAATCCGTATGGATCAGCCTTCAGTTGCCGGTAGCCCTGGAACTTGCTGCGGACGTAATACTTGTAGGCCGTCCCGTTCGTGATGCCCGGGATGAAGATCTCCCACAGGCCACCATCGCGAAGCCGCATCGGATGGCGTCGCGTGTCCCAATCATTGAACTCGCCCACCACGCTCACCATCTCCGCATTCGGCGCCCACACCACGAAGGTGGCCCCTGCCACCCCGTCCATCTCTCGCAAGTGCGCGCCCATCTTGTGGTAGGTCTCTGAATCCGTGCCCTCGCCATGCAGATGGATGTCGAAGTCACTCAGGATCGGCGGAAAGCGGTAGGTATCTTCCACATCAATCGTCGCGCCGTGGTGACGGTGAATGCGCAGCCGGTACTGTCCAGGCTCCTTCCCATCCCTCCATGCGTACAGCCCCTCCGGATGAATACGCTCCATCGCGTGAGGCTGTCCATCCAGCAGCAATTCCACCCGTTCCGCCTGTGGCTGGAAGGTGTACACTGCCCAAGTGGAGGCCGCCTTCCGTCCTCGGCCTTCCTTTTCCTGATGAGGTCCAAGCACCCCGAACGGATTGGTGTGGTACCCACCAGCGATGGCTTCCATGACTTCTGGTTTCATTGCGCCTTATTATCTCAGTATTGGGAGTCCTGTCCTCGCTAATGCCGCAGACCCACGCTTTTCTCGCTCAGTTGCCGAAAGCCGAACTGCATCTTCACCTCGAGGGTGCCGCCGAACCGCACGTCATCCAGCGCCTTCACCCCACGCTCACCATGGATGAAATTCAGGACCACTACCGTTACAGCGACTTCCCTGGATTCCTGCAGAGCTTCAAGTGGGTGGCCAAGCGCCTTACGCTTCCTGAGCATTATGCCCTGGTCGCGCAGGACCTTTTCGCCGTTCTCCGCGCCCAGAACGTGCGCTATGTGGAGATCATGCTCTCGGTAGGGGTTCTTTTCTGGAAGAATCAGGATGCCGACGCCACATTTCAAGCCCTGCACACCGCATCCGCCCAGGCTGGCCTTCCCGTTCGCTGGATCTTTGACGCCATCCGCCAGTTCCCCGTCCAGGACGCCCGGCGTGTCCTGCAACTTGCCCTGCGATACCAGCACTGTGGCGTAGTCGCATTTGGTATCGGCGGTAATGAGGAGCTAGGCCCCGCGAGCAACTTCCACCCTGTGTTTGCTGAGGCGCGCGAGGCCGGTCTCCATCTCACCATCCATGGTGGAGAATCTACCGGCCCCGCCTCTGTTTGGGAAGCCCTGGAAGGTGGAGCGGAACGCATCGGGCACGGCATCCGCTCTGTCGACGATCCCCAGCTCGTGCGTTATCTCGCTGATCGCCGCATCCCTCTGGAGGTTTCCATTTCCAGCAATGTCCTCACCGGATCGGTGTCCAGCCTGCTCGCTCACCCCGTCCGACGCCTCCATGATGCGGGAGTCCCTCTCATCCTCAACACTGACGATCCCGCCATGTTTCACACCTCCCTCACCCGCGAATACGAGATCGCGCACCAGGCCTTTGGATTCACCTTCGAAGAGCTGCGCGCCATCGCCGCCAACGGCTTCCGTTTCGCCTTCGATCCTGCCGCCGCCAGCACTGCGCTCGCCCCCCAGTGCAGCGCACTCGCTTCTCAGGCCAGCGCCGATCTCCTCTAACCGCACCGCCCTCTAACCGCACCGCCCTCTAACCGCACCGCCCTCCCACCGGGCCGCTCGAATCAGCGGATACCTACAGCGCCATCGTCCAGTCATTCGTACCTAAATGATTTAGGTATTGACTATCTACATACGAATCGTTAATCTACGAATAGACGAATGGCCACCCAAACGCAAACCCCGCCTGTTCTGGCCCGCCAGGAATTCTATGCCCGCACTCTACCCGTAGTGGCGCAACGCTTCCTGGGCTACGACGTCAGTATGGGCGAGATGTTTCTGAGTCTGGCTATGGCCTACGACACCATCACCAGCCACTTCGGCCGCCGCCTGGCCCGCTATGGCTTAACCTTCCCTGCCTTCAATCTGATGATGATTGTGAACAGCCCAAGCTACTGCGATACCGGCTGCCCCATGTCGCAGATTGGCGAGTTGATGTTGGTAAGCAAGGCCAACGTGACTGGGCTGGTGGATAGTCTTGAGCGTAAGTCTCTGGTGAAGCGTTGCGATGCTGGCTACGACCGCCGCGTCAAGCTGGTGCGTATGACGCCCAAGGGCGTCGCGTTCCTGGGCCGTATTCTTCCCGGGCACATGGCTGAGGTAGCGCGTGTTCTTGGTAGCGTCCATAAGCAGGATCGCACCAAGCTCCGCGACTTGCTGCGCAAATTGCAAACAGCCCTTGAGCAGGCTATGGAGGCGGACAATGCGCATCCCGCGCGGTGACGGAGACTTCCCCTTCTGGCGAGCTTGGGTGGCTGTGCAATGGATTGCACTCGTTGCGCTGTTGATCTTTATCGTCAGCACGCTGCGCGGCCAAGCATTGCCGCGGCACGATGTTGCCTCTGCGCTCACCCTGCGTGAAGCTGTAGCACGTGCGTTGTCCCCGGACGGCAATGCCCGTGTCGCCATCGCCAGAGAGATCGCCCGTCAGGCAGAAGCGCGAAGCGCACAGGCACGCGCTGAACTGCTGCCGCACCTGGAGGGCGGCATCTCTCAATCCAGTCAGACGCGCAATCTGCAAGCGCTGGGCATTGAGCTTTCTGTTCCTTTGCCTGGCTTCCAGGCCCCGCGATTCGTAGGCCCCTTCAGCGTTTTCGACGCGCGCCTTTCGGTCACTCAGCAGCTATTCAGTGTCAGTGCGGTCCGCCGCTATCAGTCTGCGCGCGAGGGTATGCATGCCGCTCACGCTGAGCAGCAGCACGCGCGCGATGTGGTTGCTTCACTGGTGGCGAAGGCGTACTTCGCGGCCCAACGCGCTGAGGCGCAAACCGTGGCCGCGCGCGCTTCTCTCGCATTAGCAGCGGACCTGGAAGCCCTGGCCCAGCAGCAACGCAAGGTAGGCACGGGCATCGCCCTGGATGTCACCCGCGCCAGCGTCCAGCGCAGCCAGGCCCAGCAGGCGCTGCTTCTTCGCGAGACTGAATTGACGGCAGCCATGCTTCAACTGCAGCGTCTGATGGGCGCGCCCATGGGAGAGCCGGTCACACTGGATGGCCATATGCCGCCCCCGCTTGACGATGTCCCAGCTCTCGACACTGCCCTGGCTGCCGCGCTTGGTGATCGCGCCGATCTTCGCGGACAGCTTGCCCGTACCGAAAGTGCCCGCCGGATGCTGTCTTCCACACGTTGGGAGCGCGCCCCCTTGGTGGCTGCCTTCGGTGATTACGGTGCAAGTGGCAATACGCCTAATAACGCCTTGGCTACCCGTGCCGTGGGCGTTACCGCCAGGGTTCCCTTGTTCGATGGTGGACGCCGCGATGCAAGGCGTGCGGAGGCCGCAGCCAAAGCTCGTGAGGAAGACCTGCGCACCCGCGACCTCAAGCAGCAAATCGAACTCGATCTGCGGCTCGCGCTGGACTCCCTGCAGTCCACTCGCAGCCAGGTGCTAGTGGCACTCGAAGCCTATCAGCAAGCAGAGCAGGAACTGCTGCAGGCCCGCCGCCGCTTTCAGGCGGGCGTCTCCAGCAATCTGGAGATCACCCGCGCCCAAACCAGCGTTGAACAGGCCCGTGTTTCGCAGATTGATGCGCTTTTCCGTTACCACCTGGCGCGCGTGGACTTTGCCTTTGCCGGAGGCAGGATCGAAGAAGGATTGGAGTAGGCCCATTGGGCTAGTGGAGACAACAGGAATGTCGAAGCCGAAACAGGTTGGATTGATCCTCGTGCTGCTGGCGGTCGTGGCGTCCGTCCTCTGGTGGACCCTCCTGCGGCCAAACGAACCGGACACCGTCACGCGCATCGCCGGCAACATCGAACTCACCGAAGTGAACATTGCCTTCAAGACGCCGGGGCGATTGGCGGAGTTGCACGTCAAGGAAGGCGATACCGTGAAAACCGGCCAGCTGATCGGGCGTCTCGACACTCAACAACTAGAGAGTCAGCGTAGGATGGCCGCTGCCGCTCTGGACGCGGCGCAAAGCCGCATTCAGCAATTGCGCACCGCACTGGCGTTTCAGCAGGAAAGTCTTGCCGGACTCACCGCCCAGCGCGAAGCCGAACTGCGCTCCGCCAGCGCCCACCTTGCGGAACTACGCGAGGGCAGTCGTCCTCAGGAAAAGCAGCAGGCCCGCGCTGCTCTTCGTCATGCGGAATCTGAGTTCACGCGCGCCGAGGCAGATTGGAATCGCGCCCAGGCACTCTATGCCGCGGAGGACATCTCTACAGCCGAACGGGATCGCGCCCGCGCCTTCTTTCAGGCCGCCCAAAGCGGACTTGACCAAGCCCGCGAGCGTCTCGCCCTGGTAGAGGAAGGCCCGCGCGCTCAAACCATCCTTTCCGCCAGCGCCCAGGTGGATCGCGCCCAAGCCGCGTTACGCACCACCCAGGCGGGCCGCCTGGAAATGGATCGCCTTCGCCAGGAACTCGGCACTCGCCAAGCGGAAGCGGAACAGGCATCTGCCAGTCTGCAGGTAATCGACACCCAGATTGCTGATGCCTCCGTCACTTCGCCTATCGACGGAGTGGTGCTGGTCCAGTCCGCTGAGCAGGGCGAAGTGCTCGCCGCGGGCGTCACCATTGCCACCATCGGCGATATCGCCTCTCCCTGGCTGCGCGGCTATCTCAGCCAGCAGCATCAGGGGCGCGTGCAACTGGGCACGCCGGTTTCTGTGTTTGTTGACTCCTATCCAGGCCGCCGATTTGAAGGGCGCCTTTCCTATCTTGCCGCCGAAGCGGAGTTCACCCCCAAGCAGATTCAAACTGCGGAGGAACGCTCGAAGCTGGTCTACCGCGTGAAGGTCGATATCCCCAACCCTGACGGCGCTCTCAAGTCCAATATGCCGGCCGAGGCGGAATTGGCGCTTCTGCCACTCAACCGCTAGGCCAAAGCGCAATCACCATGGCAGCCGCATACATGCTGGAGGCAAGAGGCCTCACCCGCCGCTTCGGAGAGCTCACCGCCGTGCGCGACCTCCACCTGCGGATTCCCCGCGGTGAGATCTACGGCTTGGTGGGTCCTGACGGCGCTGGCAAGACAACAACTCTCCGCCTCTTTTGCGGACTCATTACTCCCCACCAGGGCCAGGCGCTGGTTGACGGCATCGACCCAGCCCGCGAGGTCCACGCCGTCCGCGATCGCATTGGCTACATGCCGCAGCGTTTCGGTCTCTACACGGATCTCACTGTCGAAGAGAACCTTCTCTTCTACGCCGATCTCTTCGGCATGCTGGGTGCTGAGCGGGATCGCCTGATGGCCGAGCTGCTCCGCATGACCCGCATGGAGCCCTTCCGCCATCGCCTCGCGGGCAATCTCTCTGGCGGCATGAAACAGAAGCTCGCGCTCATGTCCACGCTGCTCCACCGCCCCGAGGTTCTATTTCTCGATGAGCCCACTAACGGCGTCGATCCTGTCTCGCGCCGCGACTTCTGGGAAATCCTCTATCGTCTCGTTCGCAATGGCCTCACCGTGCTGCTCACCACGGCGTATCTTGATGAAGCAGAGCGTTGCCATCGTGTGGGCTTGATCGATAAGGGCCGCCTGATCCTTGAAGATGCCCCGTCCCGTATCCGCCACGCTCTCCCTGAGGTTTGCTTCGCTCTGCGCGACCAAAGTGGCCAGTACGCCACGCTGCGCTCCCTTCGCGCGTGGTTGCTGCATCGCCCGGGAGTCCTGAGTGCCGAATCCTCCGGCCAGGAGATTCGTGCCTTTCTTCCGCGTGACACTGGCTATTTCCAGGCCCTCCAGCGCGACCTTGCGACTGCGGGCTTTTCTGGGGTCACCATCCAGGAAGTTGACCCCTCGCTTGAAGATGTCTTCATCGCTCTTGTTCGCCGCGAGGATCTCAGCGTGGCATCCGCTACCGCAACTTCTCCATCCGGAGGCCACGCATGAGCGCCGCCATCCCAAATCCACCCCTCAGCGCCACCGTCTCACTGCGGAATCTCAGTAAGAACTTCGGCAGCTTTGTCGCGGTCAATGACGTTTCGTTAGAAGTATCGGCAGGTGAGATCTTCGGCTTCCTTGGTCCTAATGGCGCAGGCAAGTCAACTACCATTCGCATACTCTGCGGCCTGCTCTCCCCCACGCTTGGCCAGGCAACCGTTGCTGGCTTTGACGTCGCTACCCAACCAGAGCAGGTCAAGCAAAGCATCGGCTACATGTCCCAGAAGTTCTCGCTCTACGACGACCTCACCGTGGGCGAGAATATCGACTTCTTCAGCGGCATCTATGGCGTCCCTCGCGACAAGCGAATGCAACGCAAACGCTTCGCCCTGGAGCTGTCTGGGCTATCGGCCCGTCAGGATTCCCTCACCCGTCTGCTTCCTGGCGGCTACAAGCAACGCCTCGCGCTTGGCTGCGCCATTCTGCATCAACCTCCCGTACTCTTCCTCGACGAACCCACCTCGGGCGTTGACCCCATCGCCCGTCGCGAATTCTGGGAACTCATTTACCAACTCTCCTCAGAGGGCAAAACGATCTTCGTTTCTACTCATTACATGGACGAAGCGGAGTATTGCCATCGCATTGCTCTCATGCACCGCGGTTCCATGATCGCCCTTGGCTCGCCCGCCCAACTGAAGCGCGAACTTGGCGGCGCACGTCTACTCAGGCTGGATTCCAGTGACCTGCTGGCCTCTATGGATGTCCTTGCCGGTGCTCCTGGAATTGAAGATGTCGCCGTCTTTGGCAGCGGCCTCCATGTCCGCGTTCGTGACCTTCCGCGCAGCACCGCCGAGATTCGCCAGCGCTTGACCGCGCAGGGCGTGGGCATTACCCGCATTGAGCCTATCGAAGCCTCCATGGAAGACGTCTTCGTCAGTCTCATTGAAGCGGAGGAGCGCAGATGAAACCGCCTCTTCGCCGAACCCTCGCCATCGCCCGCAAGGAGTTCCTGCATATCCTGCGCGACCCACTCAGCCTCACAATGGCTCTCGCCATCCCCTTCGCCATGCTGATGCTCTTTGGGTATGCGCTCTCTTTGGACGTGGATCGCGTTCCCACTATCGTCTTCGACGCCAGCCGTACCCCGCAAAGCCGCGCTCTAGTCTCTTACCTCGAAGGCTCGCGCTACTTCAGCGTTTCCGAAGTGGTCACCAGCTATGCCCCGCTGGAGCACGCCATCTATCGCGGACACGCCCTGGTCGGCTTCGTTATCCCCGCCGACTTTGCCCGGCAGATTCACCGTGGCCAGCCCGTCGATGTCCAGGTCATCCTCGATGGAAGTGATTCCAATACCGCGAATATCGCTTCCGGCTATGCCCAGGGAGTTCTCAATCAATACAGCAACCGGCTGCAAGCACAGTTCGCCAATCTCCGCGGCGCTGGTCCCGTCAATCCTCCATTGGATGTGAACGCGCGGATCTGGTTCAATGCGGACCTCAAGTCAAAGAACTTCATCATCCCCGGCCTGATTGCCGTCATCCTGCAGATCATTGCCGCCCTGCTCACGTCGCTCACCATTGCCCGTGAATGGGAACTTGGCAATATGGAACTCCTGCTCTCCACTCCCATCCGGCCCGGGGAACTCATCCTCGGAAAGATGTCCGCCTTCTTCGCCATTGGCGTTGCTGATTCCGCTTTTGCCATCCTGGTCGGGCGCTACATCTTTGGTGTGCCCCTGCGTGGCAGTCTGGTTGACCTCAGTGTCGCAATTTTCTTCTTCCTCTTCGGCGCTCTCTGCTGGGGCCTGCTGATCTCTGCCCTCGCCCGCAATCAGTTGCTGGCCTACCAAATCGGAATCCTATCCTCCTTCCTGCCTTCCTTCCTGCTTTCCGGCTTCATCTATTCCATTGAGAACATGCCCATCCCTGTGCAGGTCGTCACTCACATCGTGCCTGCCCGCTACTTCATCGCCATCCTCAAGGGGGTTTTCCTCAAGGACATCGGCTACAGCATCCTGTGGCCGCAACTGCTGTTTCTTTTCATCTACGCCGCGGTGGTGTTCCTCATCGCAACCCGTCGCCTCAACCAGAAGCTGGTGGACTAATGCAACTGCCAAAGTGGGAACGAGTGTTCGAAGTTGTCCGTAAAGAGTTCCGTGTTGTTCTCCGCGATCCCCGTCTGCGCGTTGTGCTCATCGTGCCGCCCATCCTCCAGTCCATCATCTTTGGCTTTGCCGTCAACATGGATGTTGAGCGCGCCCGCATTGCCTGGCAGGATACCGATATGTCCCCACAAAGCCATGAACTGCGCATGGCATTCGAAGGCAGTGGCAGCTTTCAACTCACCCACCAGATCCAACACGATCCCGAAGCTGCCCTACTGCTCGACCGTGGCGATGTCGATGCGGTCATCCGCGTGATGCCCGGCTTCGGAAAAGCGATCCTTCGTGGAGACACCGCCAGCGTGCAAATGCTCATTGACGGTGCAAATTCCAACACCGCCTCCATCGTCGGCGAGTACGCCAGGCGTGCCATCACCGGCTACTCCCGTCAGGTTCAGTTCACCCAGCAGGGGCAGCGCATCCTGGCTCGCACTCAAGGCCAGGGCCCACCCGTTGCCCTCGCCCTCCCCAGCATCCAGGCGCAAACCCGCGTCTGGTTCAACGAGAATCTCGTCAGCCGTAACTACTTCGTTCCCGGCGTTGTCGTGAACATCATCGCTCTGGTCACTCTTATGCTCACCGCCCTCGCCATCGTTCGCGAGAAAGAAATCGGCACCATGGAGCAACTCATCGTCACTCCCATTCAGCCCCTCGAACTCATGCTCGGCAAGACCATTCCCTTTGGCCTTGTGGGCATCTTCCACGTCACCATGCTCACGCTGCTCGCCCGCTTTTTGTTCGGAGTGCCCTTCCGGGGTAGCCTGCTGGTGCTTTACTTCGCCTCTGTCCTCTTTCTCCTCACTACGCTTGGCGCGGGGCTCTTTATCTCCACCATCGTCCGCACCCAGCAGCAGGCAATGATGGCCACTTTCTTCTTCTTCTTCCCTGTATTGCTGCTTAGCGGATTTGCCTTCCCCATTCGCAGCATGCCCGAAGTGGTTCAATGGGTAACCTACCTGAACCCCGTGCGCTACTTCATGGAAATCGTCCGCGGACTCTTTCTTAAAGGGTGGGGCATCGCCGAACTCTGGCCGCAACTCGCCGCCATGGGTCTCCTGGGAACTACCGTCATCCTGGCTAGCGCGACACGCTTTCACAAGCGCCTTGACTAAGCCCATCCCACCCATACCCTGCGGCTGCCACATCATCTGCGTCCGTCCCACCCTGTGCTTCATGGTCTGATGTGCTATGGTTCCCTGGTGCTCTGCCATTCCATACGGCACCACAGCGGAAGGAACTTCAACAGTGGCGGATTCCTACGACATCACTCCGTATCCGACATCGGCTGAAGCTCGCCTGCACCCTCATCATCTGCAGGTGTGTGCCTTGTTCAACGGCTACTCGCCTCAGCCTCCTCACTCGGCACGTGTCCTGGAGATTGGTTGTGGCAATGGCTTCAATCTTGCCCCCATGGCGGAGCAGTTTCCTAACGCTTACTTCCTGGGGCTTGACCGTGCGGCATCCGCGATCCAGTTCGGTAGTACCTGTCTGCAACGCGCGGGTCTCACCAACATCGAACTGCGCTGTGTTGACCTCCTCGACGCCGCGCATGACCCGCACTTCCCTCATCTCGGGCAGTTCCACTACATCATCGCCCACGGATTCTATTCTTGGGTGCCCGAACCTGTTCGCGAAGCCATGTGGGCACTCGTCCGGCGCGCTCTCGCCCCGCACGGCATTCTTCACCTCAGCTACAACGCCTTGCCTGGTTGGTATGGTGCGCAGGCGGTGCGTGACTTCGCCCAGTTCCTTGCCGGTGATGACAAGCCGTTGTCTTCCGTTGTTCAGCCCACCTGGGATGCCCTTGGTGCGTTGGCGCAGTATGCCGATAGTGGAAACTCCTTTGCCGTGGAAGCTGCCCGCATTCGCGGTCTTCCCGCCAGTGTGCTTGCTCACGATGAGCTGGGTGAAGCCTGCCAGGCCTTCTATCTCACCGGCGTGGTGCGGCGCGCTAAGACGGAGGGCTTCCGTTACGCCGGCGAGGCTGGTTCCAGCATCCCTTCTGACCTGCGCAAACACGAGGACGTCGCCAACATGGTCAGCCACCTTGGCAAGGGCGACGGTGTGCTCCATCAGCAGTTGATTGACTTCACCTCCATGCGCCGCTTCCACGATTCCCTCTTCACCTGGGAGAGCAACAAGCCCGAACCTTTCAACCTCCTGGACTCCCTGCTCAGCTGCTGGGCTCGCTCCGATATCCGCTTTCTGGAGGAGAGCGCCTCTGGCGAGCGCGCCTACGAATATGCGGGCGGAGTTCGCATTACCAGTTCCCACCCGCTCTTCTCGGCTCTCGCCGATGCCATGCAGGCAGCGGCGCCTGGAGCTGTTCACCTCCGCGACTTTGTTACCCAGCATGCGCAAAGCACCGGCCTGCCTGAGTCCGTTCTCTCCTTCCACATCATCCCCCTCGTGCAGAGTCTTCTGGATGGCGCGGTGCTGCGCTTGCGATTGGAAGCCGCACCTGTCGCGTGCCTCCTTCCCCCTCGTCCGTTCACTGGCAAGTTTTCCCGGCTGCAAGCCGCCTTGGATAGCCAGGCTCCCAATGCCTACCACGCCTGCGTCTCCATCGCCCAGCCCTGGCAACGCGCCCTCTTCACGCTGCTGGATGGAACGCGTGACCTGCCTCAACTCGCCGAAACGCTCGCCTTCCTCACTTGGGCGGAGATCCACCCGGATTCCAACGCCCTGCCCAACCGTACAGTCAGTCCCCATGCGACACCAGATCCAGGCGATGGTTACCATCTCCAGATCACAGACATTGCCACCTCCGCTGACTTCACAAGTCATCCCGAGATCCTGCAATCTCAGTCTGCGCTCCTCGATTTCTACAGTCAGCACATCCCCTCGACCCTCGAATCCTTCTTGCGTGATGCCCTCCTGCTCAACTCGCATGCGATGGATGCGCTCGACAATCACCAATAATGGAAGGCCCATCAAACTCATCACTGATTTTGTGTTGACGTGCTAGCTCGCTTCGCTGTATCCTCCATCTAACACGTTCCTGCCGCCTTGCAACGCGGCTGAATCCTGTCCTGCCTTTACTCCCCGCAAGAGCATCCCCTGTCGTTTGGTGGCTCCCTGCTTTGCCTGAGCCGCTTGCGAATTTCACCCCAAACCCTACATTTCCAGGCAAGGAGAGTGTGTCATGTCTCTTGGACACAAACAGGTGTCGTCTTTTCTTGAACGCGGCTTCACCCGCCGGCAGGTGGGACGGATTGCCACCGTGCTTACCGCCGGAGCCAGCCTTCCCTTCTACAACGAATTCGCGATGGCGCAGCAGGCCGAACAGCGCATCCAGCGCCCCCGCGGCGTCATGCCCCCTGGTGCCGTTCGCATTAGCTCGAATGAGAATCCATTGGGTCCCTGCAAGGAGGGCCTAGAGGCCATCTACAAGGTGGCGCGGTATGGAGGACGCTATCAGCCCTTTGGCGAATCAGATGCCTTCATCAAGACAGTTGCCGAGGTGGAGGGTGTCAAGCCGGACTACGTGGCCGCCTTTGCCGGTTCCAGCGATCCTCTTCATCGGTCCATCTGCGCCTTTGCCTCGCCCACCCGCAGTATGGTGATGGCTAACCCAGGCTACGGGGGTAGTACGGCCACCTTCATTGGCGCGCAGTTGCATCGTATCCCTTTGCGTGCTGACTTCACTCACGATGTTGAGGCCATGATGAAGGCCGATCCCAATGCGGGCCTCTACTACGTCTGCAATCCCAACAACCCGTCCGGCACTGTTACGCCCCGCAAGGATATTGAGTACCTTCTGGCCAACAAAAAGAAGGACGCCATCGTTCTGGTGGATGAGGCCTACATCCACTTTTCTCAGTCCGCGCAAATGTGCAGTGACCTTGTGGCCGCGGACAAGGATGTCGTTGTCCTCAGGACCTTCTCAAAGGCATATGGCATGGCGGGATTGCGTGCCGGCTTTGCCTTGGGCCGCCCAGACCTGCTTGCCAAAATGCGGCCCTACGGCTCCGGTATGCTCCCCATCACGGGCATCGCTTGTGCCACCGCCAGCCTCCGCGTCAAGAGCCTTGTGGCTGATCGTCGCTCCATCAATCAGCAGGTCCGTCAGGACACGCTCGAGTTCCTGGAGAAGAAGAAAGTGCAGTACGTTCCCAGCGAAACCAGCTTCTTCATGATGGAAGTGCATCGCCCGGGCATGGACTTCGCCAAAGCCATGGCGGCGCAGAACATCTACATCGGACGGGTGTGGCCGGTCTGGCCCACCAAGGTGCGAGTGAGCATAGGAACTCAGGACGAAATGAACAAGTTCAAGGCCGCTTTTGACAAGGCCTGGGAGGCCTGACCCTAGCTCCTTGCAGGACATCCATAGCGGTCGCTTCTCCCCACGCCCTGCGTCCCCATGTCGACGCGGAATGGGAGCGGGATTGCGATCCGACGAACGCGCGCCGTCAACAACAGAGCGGATGCCCTTCGTGTGTCCGCGGCGCTGCCATCAACCGCTGCCTGCCAGGTTCGCGATGCCATACCCCGGTCCTGCCCCCTGATCGTCCGGGGCGTCGCGAACAGAAGGCCGTTTAGCACCACCAGGAGAGGAATGCCATGCGATTCGTGTATCTGCTCGTCATCAGTGCCATGCTGCTCAGCAGCCAGACCTTCCAAGGCGCACTCCGTGGCCGCGTCACTGATCCCGCCGGCGCTGCCGTGCCGCTTGTCCGTGTCGTAGCAACCGACGACGCCACAGGGGTCAGCCGCACCACCATCACCTCTAACCAGGGCGAGTACGCCTTTGCCTCCCTAACCCCAGCCACTTACTCCATCGTGGCCGAAGCACCCGGTTTCAAGCGCCTCGAACGCCGCGGCGTCGTGGTGGCCACCCAGTCCGCCGTCAACATTGACCTCGCCATGGAACTCGGGGAAGTCACGGAACAGGTGAACGTCACCGAGGAAGTTCCCTTGCTCGAAACGGGCTCTGCCTCCACCGGCCAGGTGATTGACCGCCAGAAGCTCATTGACCTGCCAAACCTGGGCCGCAACCCCTTCATGCTCTCAAAGTTTTCTGAGGCCGTCGTCCAGGTTGGCAACCCGAAGTTCAACCGCATGCAGGACCAGTCCGGTTCCTCGCAAATCTCCATCGCCGGTGGTCCCGTACGCGGCAACAACTACCTGCTGGATGGCATCTCCATCACCGATAGCATCAACCGCGCTGTGATCATTCCTTCCGTCGAAGCCGTTGGGGAGGTGAAGGTGCAAGCCAATACCTACGACGCGGAGATGGGCCGTACCGGCGGCGGAACCTTCAATACCTACCTGCGCTCCGGCAGCAACGATGTCCAGGGCAGCGCCTTCGGATATGTGCGCGAAACCGAGTGGCTGGCCAACAACTTCTTCTCAAATCGAGCCGGCCAGCCTCGTATTGAACAACCCTTCCGCAACTACGGCGGCTCCATCGGCGGACCCATTCGGATACCCAAGCTTTACGACGGCAGGAACCGCACCTTCTTCTGGATCACCGGTGAAGCCTATCGCCAGACTGAAGCCGCCGGTACCCGTCTGTCCATTCCCACAGCGCAGGAGCGCGCGGGCAATTTCTCACAAAGCCTCGCCCCCTCGGGCAACCTCCATCTGATCTACGATCCCCTTACCACCGCGTCGAACGGCGCGCGTCAACCCTTCGCAGGCAATGTCATTCCCGCAGGGCGCATCAGCACGGTGGGTGCGAATCTCGCCTCCTACTTCCCCCAGCCCAACGTCAGCGGCGTTGCCCACGGCCAGCCGAACTTCGATGCCACTGTCGCCGCCTATAATCGCGCTGACCAAACTACATGGAAGGTCGATCACGCCATCACCAACTGGTGGCGAGCCTCCGCGTCCTACCTCCACTACGGAAGCCGCGAGCCCAGCAACGCTTGGTTCGGCAATATCGCCTCGCCAGGACAAGGCATTCTCTGGCGGAAAGTGGACGCCACCCAGGTAAACTCCACCATCACTCCCACCCCAACCATGGTGTTGGCCGTCCGCTACGGGTTCAACCGCTTCCCCAACTTCTCCGCGCCATATAGTTTCGGTTTCAACCTGGGCAGCTTGGGTCTGCCCGCCTCTCTGGTGTCGCAAACCCAGAATCCCGCATTCCCCAGCATCACCATGACTGAGTTTGCCAGCTATGGCGGCGGGGGTACCTCACAAAGTGTGTTTCACTCGAAAAGCTTTTCGTCGTCGTTGGCCAAGTTCTTTGGCCGCCACAGTGTCAAGACCGGCTTCGATTTCCGTTCCCTCCATCACGATGGCGCCCCTAGCTTTGGTCCCAGTTCGTTTACCTTCAATGACGTCTTCACGCGCGCTACACCCGTACGGGCCACTGCCGGCACCGGCAGCAGCCTGGCTGCCATGCTCATCGGCGCACCCTCTGGAGGCAGCATGACCATCGCCAGTAACTTCTTCAACTTTGTCCGCTACTACGGAGTCTTCGTGCAGGACGATTTTCGGGTCAGCTCAAAACTCACCCTCAACTTCGGTCTCCGCTATGAATACGAAACCGGCCAGGCGGACCGAAACGACCGCTTCCTCGTCGGCTTCGATCCAAACCGGCCAAGCCCCTTCGCTTCCGCCCTGCCCTCACTCACCGGTGTTCCTCTCTATGCGGGCATCGACGGCAACGGACGATACGCCGGAAACCCGAACCGCAACAAGTTCTCGCCCCGCGCCGGTTTTGCATTCGCTCCCGATGGCAAGACCTCCATTCGTGGTGGATTCGGTGTCTTCTGGGCGGCCACTCCCTTCTCCTTCCAATCCACCCTGGGCTATTCACAAACCACCCCCATTGTCGGTTCCTTCGACAACAACGCAACGCCCGCAACCTCTCTGGAGAATCCCTATCCCAACGGTTTGTTGCAGCCTGCTGGTAATAGCGCTGGCGAAGCCGCCGGAATCGGCCAGGGCCTTACTTTCTTTGATCGCGATGCCCGTCATGGCTATGTGCAGCAGTACTCCTTCGATATCCAGCGGCAGTTGCCCGCCGGCTTCGTAGTGGCCGCTGGCTATATTGGCTCTCGCAGTATGCAGTTGACCCAGGACGGCCGAAACATCAATCAACTGGAGCCGGAATATCTCGCCCAGGGTGTGGCCCTCAACCAGAGCGTCCCCAACCCCTTCTTTGGCAACGGTGGTGTACTTGGCGTCGGCGGGCCCAACATCACTCGCTCGCAGTTGCTCCGCCCCCATCCCCAGTTCACCTCCATCGCGCTGGCGCGGTCCGATACCAACCGGGCCATCTATCACGCCATGTACATGAAGGCGCAGCGCCGCTTTGCTGCCGGAATCAGCGCACTCGCCACTTACACGTGGTCATTGAATAAGGACATGGCCTACGGCACCGTCGGAAATACGTTTAACGCCGCCCCGGCCTCACCCCAGGACGCTTACCAGCCAGATGCCGAGTACGGACTCTCCTCCGTCCACACACCCCACCGGCTCTCCATGGCCTTCACCTACGAGCTTCCCTTCGGCCAGGGCAAACCCTTTCTGTCTTCTTCGCGTGTCATGGAATACGTATTGGGTGGATGGTCGATGAACCTCTCCAGCGTTCTTCAGTCCGGCTTCCCTTTGGCCATCACGCAGTTGAACAACAACAGCGTCATCGGCTCCAGCGTCCAGCGTCCGAACGCTACGGGACTGTCTCCGCAAACGGAAGGCCGGCTGCAGGATCGCCTGGACGGCTACATCAACCCGGCAGCGTTTTCCCAGGCGCCCCAATTCACCTTCGGCAACCTCAGCAGGATCATCTCTATGCGTGGCCCCGGCCAAACCAACTTCGATGCCTCCATCTTCAAAACCTTTCGCATTGGCGAAAAGTTTCGCGCCCAATTCCGCGCGGAGGCACTCAACCTCACCAACACCCCGATGTTCTACGGCCCGAACGTCCAGTTCGGCAACCCCAACTTCGGCCGCATTACCAGCCAGGCAAATTTCTCCCGCATGATTCAGTTGGGAGTCCGCTTCTTCCTCTAGCCTCATCCCACCCCCCGGCGCGCCTTCCAAGCGCCGGGGATCTTCCTTAACTCGCGGTCGCAAGGTAGTGGACTTCAGCAAACAACCCTGTGTCTACGACGAGAATTACTTCCTGCTCACCTCGCTGCATCCGCCAATCACAAGCCGCTTGATCCAGGCCAGTGAGGCAATACCCTTCGTCGTTCTTCTGCTTCAGTTCAATGTGGTGGATGTCCGCGAGGTTCTGGTTGAAGATGAGACACATTCCTTCCATGTCTGGAACGCGATCTGGTCATCCCCGAGACTCCGCAACCGTTGGCTGATATCATCGGCTCGCAGCAACATGCAACCCAACGAATGCGGCCAATCGCCTGACGCCGCATACACCACTCATCCACAGGATTCGCGTCGCGCGATGATGCACGGCGTCACCCTGTTACCGCTGCTCGCCGCGGCAGATGTGTCTCGCGCGGCACAGGCCCCATCCGGTTTGCTGGCGGGCATACAGATGTCACCTGTCCGTGTGCTGGACGAGGGCATCAATGCCTGTCTCGATTTCCTTCATCAACACACAGCCATCAACGCAATCTTCTGCTACACCCAAACCTACCGCCAGTCGCCCAGCCCTCTGCAAGTGCTTGCGCAGGATCACCCCTCGCCGCCCTGCAACCCCACAGGGCGGAAGCTCCCATGGCTTTGCACGCGCCTGCCAAACCGGCCCTTCCGTGGATCGCCCGTTCAGCATGAGGCTCCTGACCCCCTGGCGGAGTACGCCGGCCGCGATGGTTTTGCTGAGTTGCTGGAGGCTTGCGATCACCGTGGTCTCCGCGTCTATACCCGCATCCTGGACGCGGGCATGAATCGGGCTGCTGTCTGCTACCAGGAAATGGCACAGCACAATGACTTCGTGAGGCCCATCCTTTACCACGACATCCTTAGTCCGCGGTTTCGCTGGTGGGCGATTGACCGCATGCAACAGCGCGTCCTGCGCGGATTCTTGACACTTCGCTGGAGATGCTTAGGGAGAGGGCCAATCACATGACAGAAATGCCAAAAACGGTGCTGCGCGTAGCGATTGTGGCATTGGCTTTGTTGATGGTGCCTCTGGTAGCTTCGCGCGTCGTGGAGGGGTGGAATTGGGGGCCGGGCGCGTTCCTATTCACCTACGTACTGTTCTTCGGAACCGGGATGGCCTACACGCTCATCGCCAGGAGGATGAACGTATGGGCCTACAAGGCCGCCGTCGCGCTGGCGCTGGTGGCGGGTTTCGTCATGGGCTGGGCCACCATGGTCCACATGTCGGAGACTGAGAATCCTCTCAACCTGATGTACTTCGGCGTACTCGCGGTAGGGGCCGTCGGGGCCGCACTGGTCCGCTTGGAGGCACGCGGGATGGCGCTTGCGATGTACGCGATGGCGGTGGCGCTTGCCTTTGCATGGTTGGTTACCCAAGTGCTGTTCGCAGACGCGCCGGCGGGTCCTGTCTGGAACACCGGCATCATCCACGGTGGTTTCGTACTGGTATTCGCTGCGGCGGGTCTGCTCTTCCGCCGCGCGAGTTTGCATGGATCCAGGTAACGTGGATGGCATTCCCACGTCCGTATGCCCGGCCCCTCCAGCGCGGAGGCGCATCTTCTGCCCTCAGCCCTCTGCAAGCCTTTGGCTTTCCTCCGCCGCATCGGCCAAGCCTTCCGGGAACTGCTCCCCTTCCCACCGCGCAACCATTGCCGGAGCCGCGCAGTGACTCGTGATGTTTACGCTCGTCCGGATCGTATCGACAATCGCGTCCACCCCCAGCAGCATCGCCAACCCCTCCAGTGGCAGGCCATTTCCCTGAAAAAGCGCCGTCAGGATCACGAAGTTGGCACGGGGGATTCCCGCCACCCCCTTGCTGGTCAGCTTCAGCGTCAGCAGCATCATCGCCTGGGTTTCGAAGGAAAGCGGGATGTCCGCTGCCTGTGCCACAAACAGCGTAGCTAGCGCCAGGTAGATCGTGCTGCCATTCATGTTCAAACTGAGGCTCAACGGAGCCACAAAGCCGATTACCCTTTTGGACACGCCAAAGCGCCCCATGTTCTCCAATGCCTGCGGTAACGCCGCCGCGCTCGACGTTGTCGCAAACGCCACCAGAAAGGGTTCTCGCACGAAGTACACAAACCGCCGTAATGGCACCCGGAACAACAGCAGCCCACCCCCAAGCATCACCACCAGAAAGAATGCCTCCAGCGCCCACGCCACTGCCGCGAACCTTGCAAGTCCATAGAAGGCTGCCTCTCCGCTCGTCGCAATCGTCGACGCCATCGCCGCAAATACGGCGGCCGGCGCTAGCAGCATCACCAGGTGAGTCGCGCGAAACGCAATCTCCGCCACTGAGTCAGCAAACGCGAGCACTGGCTTAGCCTTCTCGCCCAATTGCAGCGCAGCCAATCCAAACAGGAAGCAGAACACGACGATCTGCAGTACGTCCCCCCTGGCCATCGCGTCGAAGATGCTGGTTGGGATGGCGTTCAAAATGACTTCCCCGAACGTCGTCGATTGCGCCAGGTTTGCTCCTTCGCTCGGGATTCGCATCTGCGCGCCCGGTTGAAACACCAGCCCGCCGAACCACCCCAGCAAGAGTGCCGTTGTCGTGAATACCTCAAAGATCACCAGGGACTTCCATCCAATCCGTCCCAGGTCCCGCAGTGCCCCGCCCCCGCCAATGGCACGGATCAGCACACCGAACAGGACTGGCGCGATGATGGCGCGAATCAACCGCAGGAAAATGTCGCTGATCAGCCTGGTACTCTTGGCGAACTCAGGCGCCAGGAAGCCAACGGCAATGCCGCCCGCCGCTGCCACAAGCATCCAATGTGCTAGTGAGATGCCACGTAGAGATGATAGAAGTGAGAATGTCTGAGCGGGTCTAGTCATTGGAGTTCGGGGCGAGTCATGAAGTCGCAGCAGGGCCACCCCGTAGCCCAGGGACAGCGCTTTTGGAGTCTAACACTCCATCGCACATATCCCGAACCGGATTCGCGAATGGCTGACGGCCGGCCCCCTACTGGCGCAGCCTTCCGCTTCCCCTCGTAAAGGGTCAGACTGATCCTCGTTGGCCTGCTGGCTTCCTCTCGGTCCAATGATCTTTCCCGCTACTCAGGCCACCAGAGCCAGAATTGCCTTCATCGACGAGTGCGCATGCTCAACCCGTTGCGCACCTTGCCCAAAATGCGTCTCCAGGCCGAACTTTCCTTGGTATCCATCGGCCAAAAGTGCATCTACAATCCCCCGCCAATCCAATCTCTGGCCGGGTATCAGTAGGCTTTCTCCTTTGATCTGCACATTACCGATGCATACCACCGGAAGCTTCCGGTAGCCCGCTGGGAATGGTTCCGGCTCAAAGGGCAGAGAGTTGTGTGGGTCCCAGTTGATGCCAACCGTCGAATCCGGCAGCATCGCTAGCATCCTTTGCAGTTCCTCTGAGGTCGCTACGTTGCAGGCTGACTCGTTCTCAATCAGCAGGCGAAGCCTCTCCTGCTCGGCCAGCTCCGCCATAGCGCGGATGATCTCCGCAATCCGGGGATACAAGGGCAATGGATCATCCGTGCGCCAGAATGTGAAGATCCGGATGGTCTCCACACCCAGGGCATGGGCCGCCTCCATGGCGCGCTTCAGGTGCTCCAAGCGCCTCTCCAGCCGGGAGGCATCGGTCTCCAGTCGCTTGGCCCACTCCGCCTCAGAAAAGCGGTGCCGCATCCGTGGCTGAGTGCCAGGCAGGGTCCACTTCAAGATCCAGGTATTCAGGAACGACACGCCAACGCCAGCGTCTTCTGCCTGCCTTCGGAACTGCTTCAGGTCCGATGGTGTCAGTTCTGCGTAAAGGCGGTCTGTTCCCGGCACGGCGCGCAGTTCAATCCAGTTGAGCGAATATTGCCGCGCGAACGCAAACCCGGCAGCCTCGGTCAATGCCACCTC
Source organism: Bryobacteraceae bacterium (assembly GCA_036821995.1). Lineage (GTDB taxonomy): Bacteria > Acidobacteriota > Terriglobia > Bryobacterales > Bryobacteraceae > JACTMJ01. The sequence goes on along the minus strand of DAISIM010000011.1, from coordinate 966 downwards.
GTCCGTAATGAAGCTGACTCGCGATCGCGTAAAGGTGCGGCTAGCCGTTGCCAAGTGCGTTCCCTCAGTGGCGGCATCTTGCCCGACAAGCCCCTCGCGAAAGCCGCTCGCTGGAATTGAGCTTGCTGCAAGAAAAGCGCGGCGGCTTAGGTTGGTCGTTGACATCGCTTCCCCCTTTTCCCAGCCTTGTGACTCCTTGCTTAACGGATTGTTCTGTCCGGGTCAAGGCCCCCGGCCCAGGGCCAACACGCCGAACTTCGCCAACCCCGCGGGAGAGCTCACCAGTCCGCACTTCGGATCTTCCACACAGATCCGCAGTGTGGCCGCGGTCAGTGGACTCAACCCCTTGTTCCAGGCGGGTGGGCTGCGATCCATGCAGCTTGCGCTCCGGATAGCGGGCACATGAGGGGCCAGCCCGGCATGGACTCTACGGCGCGTATCGGGAAGCGCTGCGTGTCGGGAAACCTAGGGCCGGCCCCAGATTTCGTGTTCCAGCTCGGCGAAGCGCGGGTCTGCGCGCAGGTTGTTTAGAGCAGGCTGCAGGCGTAAGAAGATGAGGTCGCTGGATCGTTCCTCGACGGCGTGCTGTAGCCAGGCGAAGGCGCTGTCCAGGTCATTTGCGATGGCGTAGATATAGGCGAAATACACCGCCGGGACGTAGGAGTCGCGGGCTGTGTCCAGAAGTCTGGCCAGGTGTCTGTCTGCCTCCTTCCGATTGCCCGTGAAGGCGGATACTGCGGCCAGCAACATGATGGCTGCGGCATCGCCCCGGGTGGAAAGGTCAGCCTGCAGGAAGACCTGCAAGCCCTCCAACTCCTTGCGTTGATGGACAAGGCTCAGGCCCAGACCGTAGAGGCCCATGGGGAGGTTCGGGGAGAGCTGCAAGGTGCGTTGGAACTGGCTGGCCGCTTCGGGATGGCGGCGCAGGAAGTAGAAGCTCCAACCGAGTCCAAGGTTTGCGGGCAC
>DAISIM010000010.1:25463-124238 GCA_036821995.1 Bryobacteraceae bacterium | reverse complement strand
ACACGATAATCCTTCCATAGTATAGCCTAACCGAAGTGGGTCTCAGATTAAAGGCCCGCTGTTAAGTATTTGAAAAAAGGACAGAAACCGGAGTAAACCTGGAATCTGTACTAGCGCGCCTACCGCAGGTACTGGAACCTTGGCATTCTCGTATCCAACCTGAGTGAAGCTGCGCGAAGCGTCCACCTGGTGGGCATGCAACCGCGTGGGAATCGAAAGTGCTCTGTGTGTACGATTGCGCCCTCCCTAGCCGTTCGGGTGTAGACCTGTAGGTACGACGGGCTGCAGCGGCGTTCGGGTGCGGGCGAGTGTTCGCTATCTTGGAGGAATTGACGGAATTGGAGCAGAAATGGCGGCGAAGCGATACTTTTTGGCGAAGACGGAACCAGAGGTTTACTCAATCGAGGACCTTGCCAGAGACGTGCGGACGACATGGGATGGGGTGCGTAACGCACAAGCGAGACAGGCAATGCAGGCAATGCAACCAGGAGACCCGGTGTTGATCTATCACAGTGGCGGCGTGTCAGCCGTGGTGGGCGTTGGCCGCGTCGCCTCAACACCAGTGGACGACCCTGGGGGGGCGAAGATGACGTTGGTCGACCTGGAGTTTGTGCACCAACTGTCTGAACCGGTATCGCTAAAGCAGGTGAAAGAGAGCGGTTTGTTCACTGAGTTTGCATTAGTAAGGCAGTCTCGACTATCGACGATGGCCGCGCCCCCGGCGTTCGTATCCTGGCTGAAGAAGCAGCGCCCAGAGCTAAAGCCGCTGCTGTAGAGAGGCCCCTGCAGGCATCATCTTCATGGCATCAGGTCTTAGGAGATGAAGCTGCCAGGACCCAGACGCGATCAGCGTGGCGTACACTAAATTGACATTGCCCGGGTGGCGAAATCGGCAGACGCAACGGACTTAAAATCCGTTTTCCCGCAAGGGGAGTGTGGGTTCAAGTCCCACCCCGGGCACCATATTCTTGTCCAATTCCGCCTGTTGAACGTTCGTCTGAACCAGACCGCCAAGGACGATCATTCTGCAGGGATTGAATGCATCTCCAGTTGGGTCTCTGGGTCGCGTACGGCGACCGATTCCGTTACCCACGAATCTACGGATGTGGCTGGAGAAATGCCGCAAGTTGAAAAGCTCAGTGTGCCGAAGCAAACAGATGCGTCGTTATTTCGGAAAGTTTGCTTCAACGATGGTCCGTCGCAGCCATCCGGCATGGCTACTGCACTGGACCGGGGACTCGCAGGCTGCCGGTTAGAAGACGACTGGCTTGGCCGTCGCTTTCGCAAGCTTGTAGGGCAGTTGGTTGGAAGTGCCGGACAATCGATTCCGCTGGCTTGATGGTTTTAGGCTCGCCGCGAAGCTGCTGGGAGCCGCCGCGTCCTTGGCCAGAACCGGGAGAGTGCCATCTACGAGATGTTCTGCACTGCCCAGGTTGAGGGCACGAACTTGCTGAAGCCCGGGATGACAAGGGATGCGTGTCGAGGGCCACACTGGAAGTCCGGTACCCGCGCTTGGAGGTCATCCCTCCCGCCGGCAAGCAGCCGAAAGTATCCTTCCCTCACACTGACGGGGGCACTGGGCGAGGCGATCACGTACTCGCTGAACCTGAGGGCGCGACGGAAAGAATTTCTGCATTATCCGGTGCTGGAGCCATTGAACAACCTCGCCAAGAACTCCATGCGCGGCATCGCATTTCTCCGCAAGGACTGGATCCACCTAGGACATCAGAAGGCCGGACCCCTCAGGGCGGCGATTCTGAGCATTGCGGGGACCTACCGTCGATTGAGTCTGCCGATGCGCGAATGCCTTCTGGACGTCCTGCCAGGCACGGCGGACCGGAATGAACGAGAAGTCGCCGTCCTCATTCTACCCGCCAGAAAGTAGCGCGAACGTTAGCAATCCCGCAGCCAAACCGCATATGCAAGCAAGTCCATGACGCAGGCCTCCCACGTGGCACCTTCCGGCCCACCACATCCAGCGAGCCCCAGTTCCCGCTACCTGCGAGGACTCCATGCAGGGTTACACCCTGCACCCCCGGGGCGTCACGCAAGCGATCTCCCAGAAGAGGGAGCCGCCCTTTGGGTTCCCGGGCAATGTGTGTTACCATCAAAGGCGTTGAGTTCTCTCCTCTAAGCGTCCGATCCGTTAGATACCTTCCCGCAAGTTTGGTTCTTTTCGTTCTGGTCACTTCGTTCGACTGCCTCGACTTATTTCAATTGTTTGGAGATCCCCATGACAAAGCTTTTTGTTGGGAACCTTAGTTTTCGGACCACCCAGGACGAATTAGCATCCTCGTTTGGTTCTTTCGGCGCGGTGGAAAGCGTCAGCATCATCAACGACCGGGACACCGGCCAGCCCCGTGGCTTCGCGTTTGTAGAAATGACGAACGCTAGCGAAGCCGATTCGGCCATTCGCTCCTTGAACGGGAGCGAGCTTGGTGGACGCGCCATCAACGTGAACGAAGCGCGCCCGCGCGAAGAGGGCGGCAATCGCGGTGGCAACCGCGGCAGCAGCAATCGCGGTGGCGGCTACGGCGCCGGACGCGATCGCCGCTGGTAAGCGCATCGCTTCGAAGCACCATCACATCGAACCGAGAACAGGCCGGGCATCGCCCGGTCTGTTGTCGTTTAGCTGCCCTATTTCGCCAATACTAGGGACGACGCGGATGCCGAACTTGGCCAGAAGCCGCTTGCCAGATGCCATCAACCGTCACCAACTGCGTTGACCCCAAATGACCCATCATTACTGAGTGCGCCGCACGCGCCATGCTCGGCGAATCTACCTCTGAGGACCCCAGACGCGTCAATCACCGTTATCCCCGAATCGCAACTAACCTGCGAATCTGCACCAACCTGCAGCGAGCAGCCCCGAAGGCGCCGACAGGCACCAGCGCGCACCTCCCAATACCCCAGCATCGCCTCATCGACCACTGGCAATCTCTCATCGCACAAGCGACAGCCAGCGCATCTCTAGGCGTTTCACTCGGGCCTGCTTCGCTGCAATGGATGAAGAGGAGTTAAATTTGCGGGGCGGATTGGGAGGCTGGGGTCGCGGGGTCTGTGAATCGCCAGCTGGCTTACCCGGCTGGGCAGCGTCCCCCAGCGCCCAATCAGGCCGAGTCAGCGGACCAACAGCAAGTCAGCCCACCCCATGGTGTGTTGGTTTCGAGATTGAGGGGCGAGCCTGCCGGAGATTGACGCGTCAAGCTTCTGGCGCTCGCAAACAGTTGGGCGCAGCTTTGTTCTGGCCTAGTTTATCCAATCGATAGATGCAGAGATTCCGGACCTCTACTCTTGATTAGCCGCTGCTATTGCCTCCTTCGCCGCATGACTGGGTGGCCGAGGACAGCCTGGCTCGCTTCATCGCCGAGATCGTCAGCGAACTCAACCTTGACCCGATCGAGGATACCTACAGGCGCAAGGATGGCCGCGGCGCCGCGGGCTATCATCCGGAACTGCTCGTCCGCCTGCTACTCTATGGCTACGCCACCGGCATCACGAGTTCGCGCCGCATGGAGAAGGCCACCTACGACATGGTGCCCTTCCGCCCCAGTTTCTCCATCCCCTCGCTGCGGCGAACCACGCCCGCATCGCCCATCCGGCGTCCCCACCAACAGACCATGCGCTCCCACGCTGTGTCCGCACGTGTCCGCATTTTTCCGTATCATACGGACGAACAGACAAGCCACAACTCGCATACGGACAACCCCGCCGTTACGCCTTGCCCTCAGGCAAAAGAGGGCGCGTCGCAACGGGTTGCTGACTGTCGTGATGACAGAGAGTCTATTGCGAAACTCCAATGAGACGGCATCTGGAACGATCCCAGAGCGGCAGATGCGAGGTGCTGGCTCTCAGTGATGCGAGCCCGGATCCTGGGTTGTGGCGATTGGTGCTTCCAATCGCCCTTAACCGCGGCTGCTGGCCTTAACCATGGCGGCTGGCAGTATCGATACCTAGCGACTCATTCATTGATCCCTGGCGGTAGCCCTGCAGGTCGAGGGTGACGAAATGGAATCCCAGGGCCTTGAAGATGCGTGTACACTCGCCGGCCATTTCCAGGGTGAGCGCACGCTCCATCTCCTCCCGGGCGATCTCAATGCGGGCAAGGTCTCCGTGGTGGCGGACACGAAACTGGCGGAAACCAAGGGCGCGCAACTGCTCTTCACCAGTCTCCACCTGTTTGACGTTTTCGGGGGTAACTTGCATGCCATAGGCGATGCGAGAGCTGAGGCAGGCTGCGGCGGGGCGGTTCCAGGTGGGAAGGCCGGCCATCCTGGAAAGCTCTCGAATTTCCGCTTTGGTTAGGTCCGCCTTGACGAGCGGCGCATCCACCTGATGGATCTTGGCGGCCTTCTGGCCCGGCCGATAATCGCCCAGGTCGTCCTTGTTCACGCCATAGACGATGTGGGAAATGCCGAGTTGCTGGCCGAAAGCTTGCATCTGGACGAACAACTCGTCCTTGCAGTGAAAGCAGCGGTCGCCGTCGTTGCGGGCATAATGAGGATTCTCGAACTCGTTGGTGTAGATCACCTCGTAGCGAATGCCGAACTGGTTCGCGAAGTCACGGGCGTCGCGCTTGTGGGATTCCGGGATGGAGTACGAATCCGCCAGGACCGCAACGGCTTGCTGCCCCAGCGCCTGGTGCGCAGCCCAGGCGAGATACGCCGAATCCGTCCCGCCACTGTAAGCCACCAGTGCGCTTCCCAAGGCGCGCAGGTGATCGAGAAGGCAATCCTGCTTGGCCAGCAAGGTGGCGGCATCGGGCAGTGAAGGTGGAGGACCCAGGGTGACCAGCGTCGACATAACCCAATTCTATCCGCAACAGGGGGGTGAAGGGGCGGGAACGAGGGGAGGTTGCAGTAAGATGGTGGACGCAAGCCACCTGATGGTGGCGCAATGAACGGAGACGGCGATTGATGCTGAGCCTTGGTTTTGTTAGTGCTATTCTTCCTGACCTATCACTGGCGGAGGTGGCTGCATTCGCTAGGCAATCTGGCTACTCCGCGATTGAAGTCATGTGTTGGCCACCGGGAAAGGCTGAGCGGCGCTACGCCGGCGTGACGCACATCGACGTGGTGGATTTCGGCGACGATGACGCAAAGCGGGTACAGGACGTGATGGCCGAAGCCGGAGTGACGATTAGCGGGCTGGGGTATTATCCGAATCCGCTGGTGGCTGATGCGGGCGAAGCGCAGGTGTACATTGACCATATCGGCCGGGTGATTCTGGCGGCGAAGCGGCTGGGGATTCCCGTAGTGAACACCTTTGTGGGCCGCGACCCAGTGAAAAGCGTGGACGAGAACTGGCCACGGTTCCTTGAGGTATGGAGGCCGCTGATTGCGATGGCCGATGAGCACGGCATCAAGGTGGGCATTGAGAATTGCCCGATGAGCTTTACCCGCGATGAGTGGCCGGGCGGGAAGAACCTGGCGTCGTCGCCGGCCATCTGGCGGAGGATGTTCAACGATATCCCCAGTGCAAATTTCGGGCTGAACTTTGACCCGTCGCACTTCGTGTTCCAGCACATGGACTACTGCAAGGCCATGCGCGAGTTCGCTTCGCGCATCCACCATGTGCATGCGAAAGACGTACGAGTGGACCGTGAACAGTTAGACGAGGTGGGAATCCTGGCCTTCCCGAACCAATACCATACGCCGAAGTTGCCGGGGCTGGGTGACGTAAACTGGAGCCGGTTCTTTTCCACGCTGACCGAGACGGGCTATCACGGGGCGGTGTGTGTGGAAGTGGAGGACAGGGCCTTTGAGGGATCACTCGAGAACCGGAAGGCATCGCTTCGGCAGAGCTACAACTACCTGAGGCAGTTTGTGCCGTAGCTCGCACGCTAGCTGCTCAACAGAATCCGCTGAGAGAGATCAAGGGAGATTCACCGCTATGGAATTTACGTATGAAGATGTGGCCAAAATGATTGACCACTCGTTGCTGAACCCCACATTGACATGGGCAGACTTGGAGAAGGGCTGCCTGATTGCGCGCGAATACAGCGTGGCCAGTGTATGCATTATGCCCTTTGCGCTGAAGCATTGCGCAGAGATTCTGCACGGCAGCACGGTGAAGCCAAGCACCACGATTGGCTTCCCTCATGGGGGTCATAAGACAGAGATCAAGCTTGGCGAAGCAATGGCCGCCATTGATGATGGGGCGATGGAACTGGACATGGTGGTGAACATCAGCAAGGTTTTGAGCGGCGACTGGGAATACGTGCGGCACGACATCCACCATGTGGTGCACCATTCCCAACAGAGGGGCGCGAAGGTAAAGGTGATCTTTGAGAACTGCTATCTCACCGATGAGCAGAAAGTGCGGTTATGTGAGATTTGCGGCGAGATTGGCGTGGATTGGGTGAAGACCTCCACCGGGTATGGAACGGGTGGAGCCACGGACGCCGACCTCATCCTGATGCGGAATCACTCGCCGGGAAATGTGCAGGTGAAGGCAGCTGGGGGCGTGCGGACTCTGGACCGGCTGCTGGAGGTGAGGGCACTGGGTGTGACTCGCTGCGGAGCCACCCAGACAGTAGCGATGCTGGAAGATGCCAAGCAGCGGCTGGGAATGACGCCCGGTGGGAAGCCCGCGCACTTAGCAGCGCCGGGTGGTTACTAGCGGCGGTAGTCTCCTGATTTTCCACCGGTCTTTTCCAGCAGGTAGATGTCGCGGATCTCGATGGCCTTTGACAGCGCTTTGGTCATGTCGTAGATGGTGAGGGCGGCAACGGCAGCGGCGGTGAGAGCCTCCATCTCGACACCGGTTTGGGACTGGGTGCGCGCTTCGGTTTCGATGCGAAGGCCATCGGCTTCAGGATGGATGCGCACGTCTGCGTAGGATAGCGGCAGCGAATGGCAAAGCGGAATGAGTGCAGCGGTCTGTTTGGCCGCCTGAATGCCGGCGATGCGAGCGACTGCGAGAGGGTCCCCTTTGGGATTAGAGGGCAGCGCCGCCAATACCTCTGGCGGCATGAAGACAAAGGCGTGGGCGCGGGCCATACGGACGGTACTTGCTTTCGCACCCACATCCACCATGTGAGCCTTACCAGCATCGTCGAAATGGGAGAGGCGAGGGGCGTCGCTCATGGATGCTTCCCTGCCCTAGTTGGACTTCGACTTCAAGATGGCCGCGATCCACTCACCGGCATCGTATTCGCCGCGGTCTGCCTCCACCACCAGAAAGCAATCACAGCGGGCCATGGTGGCGACATCGCTGGAACCCTTCCACAGCAGAGGAGTCACGCTGAAGCCATCGGCCTCAAGGCGGGCAGGCAGGAAGCGGGTGAGACCTGGCTTTTCCTGTAACGGCTTGGTAAGGCGGCCGCGCAGCAAGGGGAAGCGGGTTTCGGGAATGCCCGAAAGCAATTCCACGACGCCACGCGCAAAGATCTCAAAGGTGATCATGGTGGAACCGGGGTTACCGGGAAGTCCGCAGAAGAACTTGTCCTTCACCTTGCCGAAGACAAAGGGTTGGCCGGGGCGAATGGCGACGCGAGTGATGTAGAACTCCGCCCCAAATTCGGCAAGGGTAGTTTCCACTAGGTCGTACTTGCCGGCTGAAACGCCACCACTGAACAAAACCAGATCATGCTTGAAGGCTTCACGGATACTGGCGCGTAGTGCCTCTGCGTTGTCACGGACAACCGGGAACACCACGGGCGTTCCTCCAGACTTGCCAACCTGAGTGGCAAGAACCCAGGCGTTGGAGTTGCGGACTTGCGACTCGTTTGGCTGCTGCTCAATAGCAATGACCTCGTCCCCAGTGCTAAGGATGGCGACCGAAGGCTTGCGAAAGACCTGCACTTGGGTATAGCCGAAAGTGGCGAGGAGGCCAATTTCGGCGTAGCCGAGACGGTGACCAGGGTGCAAAACGATCTCACCGCGGCGGGCTTCATTGCCACGCTCGCTGATGGCATCGCCGGGTTTCGCAGCCTGCTGCACATAAACGATTCCCGCCTCACGACGGGCATTCTCCACCATCACGACAGAGTCCGCACCGGTGGGGAGTGGAGCGCCGGTCATGATCTCAATCGCCTGCCTGGGTCCAAGTTCCTGGGCAGCTTCCATGCCGGCACGAAGCTCACCGATGACTTCGAGCGCGCCAGGGACATCCGCCGAACGAACGGCATAGCCGTCGCGCAGGCTCTTGTCGACCGGGGGGTAGTCCCGATCGGCAGCTACCGCTTGGGCCAGGATGCGACCCGACGTTTCCATCAGTGGGAGGGTCTCCACACGAGGGACGGGGTAGGCAGCCTGGACCTTCCGGGCAATCAGTTGTTTGGCTTCCTGAAATGCAATCGCGCTCACAGGATTCCATTCTATGCGAGCGGGACAGAATTCACAGCAAAAAGGTGAGTGCCCCGGGAATGCTAGTGCACGGATGTGGTGACGCGGAAGTTCACCCAGTCCCCTAGGGCTGAATGGTAGATGCGGGTAACGCCGGGAAAGGCGGATAGCGCGCGGTGGATGGCCTCCTGCTCCTCTCGCAGGATTCCACTTAGAATGAGACGCCCGTGGGGCCGGAGGGCGGCAAAGAGATCCTCCAGCAGGTTGAGGATGAGCGTGGCGTTCAGGTTGGCCAGCACGATGTGGAAGCGCCGGGGACGGATCGCCTCAATGGAGCCAAGGTAGAGCGAATGGTGGACGCGTTGGACCCGGAGGTAAGCACCGGCGGACTCAACCGCGACTGGATCCGTATCGCATCCGGCGAGGCCGGCGGCGCCCAGAAGATGGCAGGCGTTCAACAGAATGCCGCTGCCTGTCCCGACATCGAGGATCTGAAGCCCCTCCACGGCGGTGTGCTCAAGGGCAGAGAGGGCGAGTTGGGTGCTCTCATGCGCACCAGATCCAAAGCCTTGGCCAGCGGGCATGGGAATGAGAATTCGACCCTCTGGGACCGGGACCTCCGGCATCCACTCCGGAACCAGAAAGAAGCGATCACCCACGGTTACGGGCTGCCATTGAGCACGGGAGTGAGCCACCCAATCCCGATCATCGGCATCCTCAACAGAAGGATTGGCGAGGGGCAGGCGCTGAGCCAGATCCCTTGCCTGCTGGAGGTTCAAAAGATACGCATCAAGCCGCATTCTGCCATCAGGCAGTGGGGACTCCGTGATGCCCAGCACGCCAGCCTCGTACAGTTCCGCAACGACGAAATCCGCCTCTGCCGCATCTACTTCCAAGCGCAACACCTGCATGCCTTCGAGTATGCCACTTTCGCGAAAGGGCGCTTAGGAGAGCCGATGACCGATTGGGGAGCGCGCAATTAGTTGATCTTCACCAGAGTACCGGTGATGGTAACACCCATCGCATTCAGGACGATCTTGCCGCTGCCGGCCTGGATAGTGATCTGAGTGCCAGCCTTAATCGTCATGTTCATTCCCGCATCGATGGTAATATTCTTACCACCCTTAATATCAAAATTGCCCTTTGCTTCTTCCTTAATATTTCCTTTCGCCATGGTGTCGATGTTTGCGTCTACTTCCAGCTTGTCATCCTTCTTGATTTTGGTGGACCTGCCGCCAGATTGAATATCGGTGGAGCGGTCGCCGGTCTTAATGGTTAAGGTCTCATTGCCATCGCGGATGGTGGTATTCCGATCGTTCTTAATGAGAACGTTCATATCCTTTTCCGCTTGCATGTAGAAGTCTTCCGAGCCCTTCTTGTCCTCAAAGCGAATCTCGTTGAAGTTATCGCCGCCCCCCCCTTTGCTGGAGCGGGACTTCAAGCCGCTTTGGGTAGCACTGCCCGGCAATTCGTAAGGAGGCATCTGCTCAGCGTTATACACGCTGCCGGTTACCAGCGGACGATCAGGATGCCCTTCCAGGAAATCGACTACCACTTCCTGGCCGATGCGGGGGATGGAGATCATTCCCCAATTCTTGCCAGCCCAGGATGTGGAGAAGCGGATCCAGCAGGAGCTGTTTTCGTCCTTCTTGCCTTCACGATCCCAGTGGAACTGGACCTTGATACGGCCATACTTGTCGGTGTAGATCTCTTCTCCAGAGGGGCCTACAACCACCGCCGTCTGGACACCACGAACCATGGGAATGGGGGTCTTCCGGGGAGGACGATAGGGACTGTCCGCGGAGGCTCCCGCCACACAGCGGTTCTCATAACGGAAGCTCTTGGCTTCTTCGTTGGGTGAATTGCTTTGCGAGCGATAGCCGGCGAAGGTGCACCGTTCGTGGAAGGTAAGGATGTAGATTTCGTCGTTGACATCCGGGTGGAAGTGATCAGAAATCTTGGTGCGATTGCCACATGCCAAATCGCGGGCGAGACTCTTGAAATGGATGCGGGTGACGTGGGAATCCTGATGATCCGCCATGAGGGCAACTTTGTCATCGCCATTACTTTTTTGGGTATACATCCCAGGATAGTCGTAATACTCCTCGGATCCGCCGGTGAACGACGCGGTGATGGTAGCGGTAAGGTCAAGGCTGGGATCTTCGAAGTTGTAGTCTCTGCGGGTTTCCACCGAAGTACGGGCGGCACGCTCAAAGCTAATCTCGTGAATCTCCTCCTCCCACTTGGAACTCTTGGTGGTGTCGTAGTGGAGAGTCGACTTGCCGGACATGGGGAACTTGGCATTGGCATTTCCAATGACCATGGTATGTTTGCCATCTTCATGTTTGAAGAAGTACCAATACCCTTCCTCTTCGAGCAGGCGGGAAACGAAGTCAAACGAAGATTCACGATACTGGACACAGTACTCGCGCTTCTTCGGGCTTCCCTGCAGGTCGAAGCTGAAGTCGCTATAGCCAAGATCACCGAAGATCGCCTCAATGATCTCCTTCGCGTCCTTCTCCTGAAAAATCTTGCAGTCGCGATGGAACTTGAGAAAGCTGAACCAGGGCACCATCTCTACTTCATACTCAGTGAGATACTCAGACTCCTCGAGAACGGCGGCACGGAGAATTTTGCCGTTGAGATACTTCATGGACGGGGCATCGGGATCGTCATTCAGGTTCAGGCGGATGGTGGCCTGGGTGCGAAGAAGGCTCTTGATGTTGAGGCTTTTCTCTTCAGACAGCGCCCGGAATCGAATGCTGAACGGTTCCGACACCCCAGCATCGTGAGTGAACTCAGTCAGTAGCAACTTGTCCAGGCCGAGGGCGGTTCCCACGGCAATGGGATTGTTCTTCTGGGAATACTTGGCCACGGCGAATTCCTCCTACGCACGATCTCCCGTTCCCGGCTTGCGGCCGAGTTGTCGCGCTGTTCGATAAACCTTGCGAAAAAACAGCGCCGGCTGGATCACCGGCGCTGTTTCCTGGCTCGTTTGTCTCCAGACCTTTGCAGGCAAGAATCTGGAGAGGTTGCTGATTGCAATCTGCGGCAAGGGACAAGTTCCCTGCCAGCTAGAAGGCGTAGGTAAAGGCCCCTGCCTCGTCCACATCCACCGTGACATGAGAAATCTCCACGCCTTCAGCCATGCGGCTGAGCAGTTCGCGAGAAATCTCGGGCAGCAAGGAATTGGTGAGGATGTTGTCGACGTTGCGCGCGCCGCTCTCCACTTCCGTGCAGCGATCAGCGACGGCATTGATGAGTGCGTCGGAGTAGTTCAAGGTAACGCGGTGATTCTCTGCCATGCGCTTCTTGATCTTGTTGAGCTTCAGCCGGATGATCGTCTTAAGCGCTTCGTCACGGATGGGGTAGTAAGGCACGATCACGAGACGCCCGAGGAACGCAGGCTTGAAGACCTTGTCAAGCTCAGGCTTGATTGCCTTCACCAGACCTTCGTGGGAAGGCATGGTTTCGGGATCCGCCGTGAGCTTCATCATGGTCTCAGTGGCTGCGTTACTGGTGAGCAGGATGATGGTGTTCTTGAAGTCGATCTCACGACCTTCACCATCTTCCATCTGGCCCTTGTCGAAGACCTGGAAGAAGAGTTCGAGCACGTCGGGGTGAGCCTTCTCCACTTCGTCCAGCAGCACAACGGAATAAGGACGGCGGCGGACGGCCTCAGTGAGGACACCACCTTCGCCGTAACCGACGTAGCCGGGAGGCGCTCCCTTCAACGTGGACACGGTGTGGGCTTCCTGAAACTCCGACATATTGATGGAGATCATGTTGCGCTCACCGCCGTAGAGGAGGTCAGAGAGGGCGAGAGCCGTTTCGGTTTTGCCAACACCGCTGGGGCCCACCAGTAGGAAGACGCCGACAGGCTTGACCGGATCGTCCATGCTGGCGCGGGACGTCACAATGCGCTGGCTGATGATGCTGAGTGCGTGGTCCTGTCCGATGAGACGCTTGCCGAGCTGTTGCTCAAGGGTGAGGACCGTGGCAATCTCGTCCTTCAGCATCTTGCCCACCGGAATGCCGGTCCAAGCGGCCAGCACTTCGCTAACCACCTGGGCGTCGACGCACACGCGGAGGAGAGGCTGTTCTCCCTGGAGTTCCTCGAGTTCGGCCTCGAGCTTCTTGAGTGCGGCCATGGACTCTTCGTCCTTGGGGTTTGCCTCAAGCTTGCCGCGGAGTTCGCGCATTTGGGTGACCATGCCGGATTCCTGCTGGAAGCGGGCCTCGAGTGCGGTGAGCTCCGCCGTGGCCTTGTCGCGGGAATCCGTGATTTCAGCGAGGCGAGCGGTGTGATCCGTCCCGGTGACCACTTCGCGCTGGAGGATACGCTCCTGTACTTCGAGGTCCTGCAAGCGACGGCGAAGATCCTCAATGGCTGGCGGGGTGGAGGTTTGTGTGAGGGCTAGCCGGGCGCAAGCGGTGTCGAGGATGCTGACGGCCTTATCGGGCAACTGACGTCCGGCCAAGTAGCGATGAGACAGACCGACAGCAGCGGAAACCGCCTCGTCAAGCACGCGCACGTTATGGTGCTTCTCCATGGTGGCGACGACGCCACGCATCATCACTCTGCAGACTTCCTCAGTGGGCTCGTCCACCTTCACAACCTGGAAGCGGCGGGCGAGGGCGGGATCCTTTTCGAAGTACTTTTTGTACTCTGACCAGGTCGTGGCGGCAATGGTGCGGAGTTCGCCACGTGCCAATGCGGGCTTAAGGAGGTTCGCCGCGTCGCCCTGACCAGCCTGGCCACCGGCGCCGATCATGGTGTGGGCCTCGTCAATGAAGAGAATGATGGGGGTTTCGGACTTCTTCACCTCCTCAATGAGGCCCTTGAGGCGGTTCTCAAACTCACCTTTGATGCCCGCGCCCGCCTGCAGCAGGGCGAGGTCAAGCGAGCGGATGCGCACGTTGCGCAAGGGAGGAGGGACATCGCCATCAGCCACGCGCTGGGCGAAGCCTTCGACTACCGCGGTCTTGCCAACACCCGCCTCACCGGTGAGGATGGGGTTGTTCTGACGCCGGCGCATGAGGATGTCCACAATCTGGCGCACTTCCTTATCGCGGCCAAGGACTGGGTCGATTTTGCCTTCCTTGGCGCGAGCGGTAAGGTCAACGGTGAACTGGTCGAGATTAGGGGTCTTTCCGCCAGCTTTGCCAGGTACGCCCGCGGCGGCACCGGCATCACCGGGCGCTTCGGCATAGTCATCCTCGGCGGAACCGGTGACGATGGAGAAGAACTCCTTGCGAAGGACTTCGGCTTCAATCTTGGCGAATTCGCGCGAGCTTTCATTCACCATCCGGGAGAGCTCTTCATTGGAGGCGATGGCCAACAGAAGGGTTCCGCTGCGGATGCGTGGCTGTGCGAAGTCCAAGGACCCGATGCTCCAGGCGTCCAAGAACATTTTCACCAGGTGCGGGCTGAATGACGGCGTACGCGCGTTACCTGTTTTCAGGAGGTCCAGTGACTTGGACAACTGCGTACTCAGCCGCGAAGGGTCAATTCCGAAGTGCTTGAGGATGCGCTTTGCGTCGGAATCAGTCTGGTCAAGCAACTTGCTAAGGAAGTGCTCAATTTCGACATCGTAATGCGTGCGAGAGAGGCATAGCCCCGCCGACGCTTCCAGGGTGGAGCGTGTGACGTCGTTCAGCTTCCCCACCAAGGATTTCAAATTCACTGCCATGTCCGTGTCCTCTCCTTACAAAAAGTTCGCCGGTGAGGGGCGCCGGCCCCTTCCGGTTCGTACTGCGATGCCTGGTGCCGGCGCGATGTCGCATGTCCCTAGGGCCGTCTTCCCTAGCGGCCCGTTGTCACTGAAGGCGACCGTGTTCAGGGCGCCAATGTAGTTAAAGGCGTAAGATCGTTTCGTCAGGGTCACGAGCTTGCACCTGATTCTTCACCCAAGACAACCAACCCAGGCGAGGAGGCTCTCCGGAATCATCCCCGAGGTTGCACGTGGGAACACTCCCGCGCTCAAGGATCAATTGCAACTCATACTCCATCGCGTCACCGGCCCAGAAGCGGACAAGCGAACGCAACGGCGAGTACGCGCTTCCATCCGGGAGAAAGTCCTTATACTGCCGCAAGGTAAGTGGCCCAACGCGGAGGCGAATCTTTGACTGGTGGCTGTAAATCTCATCTCCCACCAAGGCCCCCACGCTGAGCTGCCTAGAAACCTCGTAACCCCAATCTTCGAGCTGACACTGGGTGCCGGAGTCGATCTTATACCAAGCGCCGACAAATTGCTGCACCTTGACCTGAACGTCGAAATAGTCAGCCAGCATCTGCTCAAGTCCCATGGCGGAACGAGGCTTCTGTGCCAACAGGCCAGCATAGAAGACAATGGTTTCGTCGCGAACCTGAAGGCGGTTCTGGAGCCCTCTGGTGCCGAGACCAGCAAGGTCCAGAAGGTTACGGGAGAAGGGATCAAGACCGCCTCGCTCATAGGCGACACCGTAGTGATACTTCTCCCACGCGCGGTAGAAGAGACTGACCATGCGGTGGTTGAAGATATCAAGGAACTCAGCGAGGATGCGGTCCTTGACGCGGAGGCGCTCCATCACCAGCACGGTGTAATAGTGAGGCAGGACACCCATGGGGCCGGTCATCCCCATGAAATTGACGAGCAGGAAAGGAGTGGCATCCTGCTTCCAGGTAGCGTTCTGGATGTAGGACGCAGGAAAGGCCATGGTGGCGTGTGCGCCAATCCGGACAATCTCCTGCTTAGGCGGCACAAAGTAGCCAATGGGTTTCTGGCCAGGCTGCAACCGCTCAAGAATGCGGATGGCCTGAAAGAACTCAAAGGATTGCGGGGTGCTGCGGAAGGTGTCCGCAATGGGCACTTCCCTTACTTTGGCAAGATTGAAACCCAGGTCTACAGTAGAACCTGATCGCCTGCTCTTGGGGGCCATTCGCGCATTACCTCCCTTCTCTGCCGGGTGGAGACAGAAAGCTGGGAGAAGCTGTTCAAGGCGGCATAGTTGCCTAGGAATCGCTCAAGTACACTGGCGAACAGATAGACACCGCCACCCACAAACTGGGTCTCGTCAAAGTCCACGTGGACGCGAATGCCTCTGACAAAGCTGATGCCGGTTTCGCTGATGATGCGGGCGAAGTGCGGCTCGCTGCGAACAGCTTCGATCCCGAGGATCTGCTTTTCGAGATAGGTAGAGTCAGAGAAGTTGTAGAGCTTCAGAATCTCCTGGAGGGCTTCCTTGCCGTCATCGACCAGAGACAAGTAGTTCAACGATAGATGGGAAATGAGGCGCCACAGCAGACCGCGGCCGACGGGCGGAGGAACGGAACGGGTGGGCTTGCGGAGAGCGATGATCTTCTTAATGGCCGAGAAGCCCTCAATCTCAAAATCGCCCTGCTCATGGCCGAATGAGAGGCGGGAGGGAAGATCGCGATTGGTGCAGATGCAACGGACAGTGAGGGTGTCGACGTTAGGAACGAGGGGCCGGTTAGAAAGATCAACCAGCGAAATATACATGTCGGTGCCTGTGTCATTCGGGCGGTTGGAAGCTTTGCGGGAGGCCAGCCAGAAGGTCTTGTTCTGGTCACGGAGCGTGGCGTGACGGTAAGAATAGAAGGGCTCGTACTGAATGACTTCCGTGCTATTCGGGCGGGAGCTGACAACATCGTCGATGGAGAAGACCTCCATTGCCGCCTGCCGGCGTTGGTCAGCAATCACCGGATACTCGTGACGCTGGTGATTGATGAGGATGGGCTCAGCCGTTTGCTTGAACAAATTGACGACGGGCGCGCAGTTGAGGCGGACTGTCTTGTTGCTGACGCCCACTTCCAGCGCCTGCTGGCGCTCTGGCTGATCGAAACGGCTGATCTGGAAGACAACCTCGAAGGAGTCGTCGAAGCCGGCTTCCTGGAGTCCCTCGAGTTGGGACAGTTCAAGGAAGAAGAACTTCTCCGGGAAGGCGAAGTATTCCTGCAGTAGCCGGTAGCCGAGGAAGGACCGGCGCGTGTAGGGAAGTAGGCCCTCGTCTTGCTCAAACCCGACAGGGCGGAGCGCGGACGGGGGCAAGGGGATGGCACGGGCGGAGCGGTTCTTTGGGTTACGCAGCAAGATCTCAAAGCAGTTGTTGTTGAGCAACTCATAGAGGGAATGGATGAGGTAGGCTTCGCCCTGCAGGTAAAAACGCAGCCGGTCCATCTTCAACTGCTGGAATTTGACATCGGGCAAGAGTTGAAACTGCAGGCTGAACACCGCCGCACAATCAGCATTCTTGATGACGGGGTTCAATCGATCAGGCGTCTTCCATTCCGCGCTGTTGAGGTTGACCGGCCAGATGGTGGTGTCGTAACAGGTTTGGAACTTACAAGCAAGGTTGTTGACGCGACGAGAGTAAAGGACAGTGTCACGCGGGATCTTCATACCGGCGGACTGCTTGCCCTGCTCAGGGTCAACGAACATCTCCACCACGGTCATGCAGGGAACGGGGCGGATGTAGTGCGGGTAAAGCGTATTGAGAAGGCCCTGGGTGATTTCAGGAAACTCATCGTCGATCTTGAGATGGATGCGCGCGGCGAGAAAGGCAAAGCCTTCCAGGAGACGCTCAACGTGAGGATCCTCGCAGCGGTCTGCTTCCAGCATCAGCCGGGAGGCGATCTTGGGGTACTTCTCAGCGAACTCCGCGCCGAGTTGGCGCAGGTAGGTTAGCTCGCGCTCGTAGTATAGGAGAACGTCTTCACGCACCGCCGTCTCCTCGCACTTCCACTTCACCGGAGGAGAGTTCCACGACGGTGTCGAAGCGCACTTGTTCGGGGGCGGGGTCGATCATCAATAGGGCCTCGATGACGAAACGAAGCCGGCGCTCGACGCGATTAACCGGTTGCAGGGAAACGCGGACATTGCGCAACCTAGGCTCAAAGTATTCGACGGCCTCTTCCATCTGGCGGAGGATACGGTTGTGGTCCTTACCGGACTGGACGCTCATGGAACTGATGTCGGGAAGGCCAAAGTTGAGCAGACTGCGCTTCAATTCGCCGGTTTCGCCCTGGACTTCCTCCATGATTTGACTGCGACGGGTGTTAAGCAGCCATTCCATGTCGCGCTTCAGGGCGGACTTCATGCGGCGGACACTCTCGCTGCGAGTGATGGGAGGGTCAGCACGTTCGTCCGGATTGTTGTCAAACAACCGGTCGAGCACCGATAAGGTGACGAGTTCTTCTGGACGGTACCGGGACATCCCTTCCGTTTCTCCGACTGCCCACTGAGACGAAGCGGCCAACCGCTAGCGCCCTAACAAGATAGCAACCAAACCGAATCCAATTGTACACGCGAGGCCAAGTTCCGGCGGGATCGGACGCAGAATCCCCAGGAGTGGCTAATCCACGGGACTAATCGAGAAAGCCTGGGATGGATCCAAGCGACAGATGCGAGCGTACAACTCCCGCTTTCTGGGCATATCTGATTCCGAATCCCCCATGGTTTGGTAAAGCAAGGCCATGGGATGCGCCAACGTGTCAGAGCTTTCCCACTCGTCCAGCTTACGGCTTTCCACCTCGCGGACAACTTCCTCCAGGATATTCCGAGCCATGCCGGGCTTGCCCGCACCAATGCAAATTTGGGCAAGTTGAACGCGACGCAGAAAGCGGCCGCGACCTGAGCGTTCCGTGGCAACTGCGCCGGAGAGGAGGGCAATCGCACCCGTGACATTGCCACGGGCGGCCATTTCGGAGGCCTGCTCATAAAGATCCGGTTCGCCGGGGGCAACCTCATCCTCATCGGTGGGCATTGCGGCCGATCGCGTGTAGACCGGTTCTGGCTCGGGTTCGGGCTCAGGTTCCGGTTCCGGCTCAGGTTCCGGGGGAGGCGGCGGTGGCGGGAACAGCACCTGCAGCCAGTTGCGGGTTTCCGCATTGGCAGTGGCGGTGTCGTCCATCATGGTTTGCTCCACCAGGTCGGGGAAGTCTTCCATGATGCCGCGAAGGAGCGAGATGATAGCATCCGCGGGAGCAGAGTGGCCAAGGTTCTGGAGAGCGTTGATGGCGTATCGCTGGAGGTCAAGCCAAGCGCGGCCGCACGGGTCGCCGGAAGCGCGCTCAGCGGTTTCGAGGACGGCGCTCCAATCCCCATCGAGTGACGCCATCTTCAACTGCTGGCGGATTTCGGTGCTGGGTGGCTCAAACTGGCGGATGTCCAGATAGCCGTTGCCATTCTGGCGCAACTCTCCCCATCGAAGTGAGCGCACCAACAGATACGGCACCGGGCTGTCTGGATTCTGGGCGCGCAGATACTTCGCCGCGTTTACGACGCGCCGGAAAGCGTCGGCCTCGTCAATGGGGTCAGGGCTGAGAGCACCCGCAGCAGTCTTCTTCTTGGAGGGCTTCGCTTCGACGGCCTCCTCCACCTCCGGCTCGGCGTCAGCTACTTCCTCTGCTGGCTGATCTTCGTCCTCATCAACCTCTTCGGGCTCAGGCTCAGGTTCAGGATCTGGTTCGATTTCCCGTTTGCGCACCAGCAATACGCGAATGGTGCCCTGCACTTCTTCCAAGCTCTTGCGCAGCGGGTGGAAGGCGGGGGCATCGCCGCCGAACTTCTCCTGGCAAACGGCATCCAACTCCTCCAGAGCCTTTAGTGCTTCCGCGTACTCGTCATAGGATTCGGCGTAAAAGGACTTCGGAGAGGAGGCGAAATCTGATTCAAACTCTTCGGGTGTGAGCTTCCCATCCTTGATGGCCTGCTTGCGGATGACGCCTTTCGTTTCGTAGTCGTCGCTGGCCTCTTCCTCAGTGGGGACACGGCGGGAGTCAAAATACTCAACCCACTTGCGGCCGCTGGCGGAGACAGGCTGATTGCGCACGGTATCGACGAGCTTCGTGCCGATGCGCTCAATGGCGCCGGTGAGGTCAAGCGGATCGAACTCGTCCTCCTCAAACTTGGGGTAGAGCTTGTCCCAATAGGTCTCCAGCAAGCCTCGCGTGAGAACAATCCCTTCAGTAAGGCCCGAAACGCCCTCTTTATTTAGGAGCGCTTCTGTGACGAGTGCCACGACGGAGAGGTCCTTACTCTGCTCAGCCAGCACCTTTTGGCCGAGCTTGAGCACTTGGCTCCAGTCAGCACGCTTGACCTCGCGCTTCCACTCTCCCTGGGCGAGCTCGTCCTCTTGCCGTGCGGCCTCAACCATCTGCGCCATCACGGGGGCGTAGCGCAGATTGTCGCCACAAGGCCTGTCTTCTGCAATGGGATCGAGGAGGTTACCCTTCAGCGGCATGGGCTGCTATTCCTCCGCTGCAGGAGGAACGAAGACAAGTTCACGAATCTCCAGGAGAGGAATTTCCTCCTCGTCGGCGAGGATGAGTTTCTGGCCGACGGGGATCTCCAGACCGTCTTCATCGACACCGAAGTAAGTTTCACGGCCAAGCTTCACTAGCTCGCTTTCATCGCGGGTTGCTTCAGCGGTGATGACAGGAAGGAGGATCTCGCCGAGATCCTCGGTAAATGTGGAGGCGCTTACCACCTTGGAGGGAACCCAGAGCAGGTCGCGCAGACGACGCGGCTTTTCGATGTCGACGCGCTCAAGGTGCTGGAAGGGAACCCACATGAAGCTGCCGCCAGCGAAGACTTCCAGTCTTGCGCCAATGCGCGGGTCAGCGTCGCGGACACTTGCGTACTGCTTGCCGTTAATGGTTGCACCCACGGCTGGGGCGGTATCGGCAGAGGAGTTCTTGTACTCAGCGTTCGCGTAGAAGGACTCGCGTGTCCGCTGCGCATGGAGGGCCGCTTTGTAGAGCAGAGACCCGTGAAGGGTTTCCGTCTTGCTTTCAAGCAATGCGTCGAGATGCTTTTCGGCACGGTCGTATTCGCCGGCAAAGCAGAGCAATTCGAAAAGGAATGTGCGTGCCTTATCATCTGTGGGATGATCTCGCACCACGTGGATGACAGCTTGAATGGCTTCCGATAGCTTGCCCGCTTTCAGCAGGTCTTGTGCTTGTTTCATGAGTTTCCCGGGTAGAACAGATTTGAATAGCGGCCCGTGGGCAGCTGAGCACCGGCCAGACCGGTTTTCGAAGCTTAGGCGCCCATGACGATATGTTCGTGCTCAATGGCGCCGCGGACAATGCCGGTGGCAGCATCCTGGACGTCGTAGACGAGCCTGATCTTCTGATAGCTAAGGTGAACTTCTTCTTCAGGCGATTCGCCACCGAATGCAAGATTCCCCTGGACAAACTTGACGATGGAGGCATTGTCGAAATGGATTTCCATGTAGTCTTCCATTTCGCCTCCGGCCTTACGCAAATTAAGCTGGCCTTTGCAGACATCGTTGTTGGTGAATGCACGAAACAGGAGCGGAGACGCACAATCGCCACGCTTGCGCAAGATCAGATTGCCCATGTTGACTGAACCACGACGGCCAGAACCGGAACTGGATGCACTGGAACGGTCACCGGACCATTCATAAGCAATAATCTCGATCCAACCGGGGTACTTGCGGTCATCCGACTCGCCTGTAACCGCTTCGCCGTTGGCGGTGAGGCGCAGCAAAAAGTTCGTAGCCATGGGGAAACCTCCGTGGTTTACACAAAACGCGCAGGGGCACTGGATGGTTGAAACAGACACGCGCGGGCCTTGAAAGCCCGCGCGTGCATTGGTTTGCGAAGTTACTTCGCGGACTTCTTGGCCTGATCCCACTGGCCGGTAGCGGCGGAGGTAGCAATGCCCTTGTCGTCCTGCTTGTAGTACTCCATCTTGATCTTCACGTAGTTGAAGCTGGCGCTCTCAATGGGCATGTCGTCGCCGCTGCCACCAGACTGGTAGCTGCTCACCACCACGTCGGTGAGCGTCACTTCCAGGTACTTCTCCTGCTTGTCGCCAGCGGCGCGCAGACAGGTAAGTTTCAGGTCATCGAAGTGCTTGCCGGAGGCGCAGGCTTCCATCAGCTTGGGGCTGGCGGCGCACTGCCGGAAGCTGACGCTGAGATCCTGGCAGTTCGCCGCGGCCACGCCGCCGCCCGAACCGAAAGAGAAGCCACCAGATTGGCTTACGCCGTAGCTAAAGGACAGGACCTCGAGCTGACCCACAAATTCCTCTTGCGAGGACTCAGCCTTGATTTCAGGAGTGAGCTTTACAAAATAATTGGCTGCCATGTTCGTTTACCCTCGTTGAAAATTTGGTCTTTTTGGTTTTTCGGTCTGTGTGCGCGGCACCTTTTTGTTTGGCGCCGCGCTGGTTGAAGATCAATGGTTAGCCCTTGGCGGGTGGCGGCAAATCAGCCACCAACCGAAGAGAAACGGAAAGTTCATCCAGTTGGAAGTGCGGCCGCAGGAAGCTCACCGCGCGATAGGCACCAGGCTTGCCCGGAATCTCCATCACGTCGATGCGCGCCTCGCGCAAGGGCTTGGAAGCCTTCACAGACTGCGGAGCGTTGTCGTCCAGCGTCACGTAGTTGGCAATCCAGCGGTTCAGGAACAGCTCGCACTCCGAGCGCGACATAAAGCTGCCAATTTTGTCGCGCATCATTGACTTCAGGTAGTGCGCAAAGCGGCACATAGCCAGAAGGTAAGGAAGCTGGGTGGACAGCCGGGCGTTGGCGTTGGCGGAGTCCTTATCGTAAAGCTTCGCCTTTTGCGCCGACTGCACACTGAAGAACGCGGCGTAATCAGCGCCCTTGCTGTGTACCAGCGGAACGAAGCCATTGTCGGCCAGTTCCTTCTCCCGGCGGTCGGTAATGGATACTTCCGTGGGGCACTTCATGGCGATGTCGCCATCTTCGGTACGGAAGGTGTGGATGGGAAGCCCGTCCACCAATCCGCCGCCTTCCACGCCGCGAATCGCAGCGCACCAGCCATACTGAGCGAAAGCATTGGTCAGGCGGCTGCCTAGCGCGTAGGCCGCATTTCCCCACAGGTACTTGTTATGCTCAGTGCCGTCCACAGCCTCTTCGTAGGCGAAGTCTTCCACCTGCACGCCTTCCTTACCATAAGGCAGGCGCATCAGCACGTGAGGACAAGTGAGCGCCACGTAGCGGGAATCCTCTGAGTTGCGGAAGCTCTTCCACTTCGCGTACTCATTGGTGTCGAAGATCTTCGCGAGGTCGCGCGGGGCGTCCAGTTGCGAAAAGCTCTCGAGGTTGAACATCTCATGCGAGGCGGCAGTGAGGAAGGGAGCGTGGGCGGCGGAGGCCACCTGCGACACCTTCTCAAGCAGCTCAATATCCTCGGGATGCTTGCTGAACTCGTAGTCGCCCACCATGGCTGCGAAGGGAGTGCCGCCAAAGACGCCAAACTCTTCTTCGTATACCTTCTTGAAGAGCGCGCTCTGGTCAAACTCGGCGGCGCGTTGCAGGTCTCGCAGCAATTCGCGCTTGCTGACGTTCAACACCTTGATCTTCAGCTGGGTACCGGTTTCGCTCCGGTCAAGCAGCAGTCTCAATCCGCGCCAACTGGCTTCCAACTTTTGGAAGTCGGGGTGGTGCATCACCTCGTTCAACTGGATGGAGACCAGGTGATCGATCTGCGCGATGCGGGCATTGATCATCGCCTCGGAATCGCGGCTGATGGTCATCGACCCTTCAAGGAACTGCCCAATGAATTCCTTGATGATGTCCTTGTTGCGAGCGCGGGTCGCTGAGTCCCGTCCCGCCAGGCGGCCACCATCGACGATCTGGTCGATGAGGCTAGCCTCTTGGGTTTGCGCTTGTGCGGCGGCTGCCTGCTTTTCCATATCACTCATCGCTGCCACCTCCCAAGCCGAGTTCGCTCTTGAGCTTGTCGAGCTTGCCTTGATCCTTCACGGTATCCATCAGCATTTCGTCGAGCTTGTCGTTGCCCTGCAAACTGCCACGGAGGTCAGAGAGTTTATCCCGGAGCTCAAGCAGTTCCCGCAAAGGCTTCACCTGACGGGCGACGGCGGCGGGGCTGAAGTCATCCATGCTTTGGAAGTTCAGGTCCACCTTGATCTGCCCGGCATTTGGATCTTCACTTAGCTTGTTCTCCACTGAGAAGGCCAGGTGAGGCTTAAAGCCGGCCAGTACATCGTCGAAGTTGTCGGGGTTCACTTCCACGAACTTGCGGTCCCTTAGACGGGGGAGCGCTTCTTTGGGTTGGCCGGAGAAATCACCCAGCACACCCATGACAAAAGGGATTTCCTTGATCTCTATCGCGTCGCCAACTTCCACATCGTAAGTGATATGGACACGCGGCGAACGCACCCGTTCGAGCTTTTTCTGAACGCTTTGTTGCGCCATCACAGACTCCTGGCTTCAGATTTTTCGGATTTGGGGTCGAAACTTTGGCCCAGCTAGCGAGTTGATCTTACCAGAACAAATTGCTGTTTGCCAGAACCTCGTATTTCGGCGATCTTTCGTGTCGCTTGCCCCTTCTTCCGAAGTTACCGGTCAGGCTGAACTCACTTGCGATAGCCTCCAAACTGCTTTGGCGCCACCGTTTTGTCGATTCTGTTTGCCGGTTCACTATGCTTAGCGACGCTCCCCAGCGAAAGGGATCAAGCGGCGGAAACAATTTCTGTTCGCTCAAAAAGCCATTGCGGGGTACACTACGGCTTGTTAGTTTAATTGGCTATGAAAACCCTCCAGCCGGTCGTCTGGGCAAAAGGCACGTTCCTTACCCCGCAGCATTTGCAGGTTCAGAATCGCTTTCTGGAAAACGTGCTGTACGCCCACGTGACAGGGACCCAGTTCCGCCCGTGGGGCTTCGCGGAAGTGATGCTGAACCAGGAGGCGCTGGCAGAAGGGCTAGTATCGTTCTCGCGAGCCAGCGGCATCCTACCGGATGGATTGCCGTTCGCGTTTCCGGATGCGGATACACTGCCACCAGAACGTCCGCTGGAAGAGTGTTTCGGAGAGAACCGCAACGACACCGAGATCTTCCTGGCGTTGCCCCTCTACCGCGAGAAGACCATGAACGTGGCCATGGGAAGCGATGCTCCGGATACCCGCTATCGCTCTCTGGTTCGCACGTTTCGGGACGAGAATAACGGCGTAACGGAAAAGCCGGTACACGTGGCTAGCAAGAACTTTCGATTCCTTACGGATCTTGACCCACACGACGGCTACTCCGTGATGGGGGCGGCGCGCATTTTGCGCACGGAGGCGGGCATCTTCAAGCAGGACCCTCGCTACGTCCCGCCGTTGCTGAACATCGCGGCCAGTGAGCCAGTGATGGCAATTGTACGCAGGCTGGTGGAGATCCTGACAGCAAAGAGCAACACGCTTTCCGCTTCACGCCGACAGCGGAAGCAGAGTCTGGCTGACTTTACCGCTACTGATATCGCAAACTTCTGGTTGTTGTACACCACGAACACCTACCTTCCCCTGCTGCGGCATACCTATGAAGTGCGGCGAGGGCATCCGGAGGCGCTCTACCAGACCATGCTGGCCCTGGCGGGAGCCCTGACCACATTCTCATTTGAGATCAGGCCTCAGGATCTGCCGGTGTATGACCACACTAAGCTGGGAAAGTGCATCTTTGACCTGGACGAGAAGCTAAGAGTGCTGTTGGAAACAGTGGTGCCCAGCAACAGCGTTTCGATTCCGCTGAAGCTGACACAGCCGTTCATCTACGCAGCAGCGATCGAGAACGAGAAGTATCTCCAGGACACGAAGATGTATCTGGCCGTATCGACGAAGGTGGCAGAACAGCAACTCATCACCCGCGCGCCAATGCTGGTGAAGACCTGCTCAGCAACGCATATCGACCATCTGGTGAAGATGGCCTTACCGGGCATTACGCTGACGCACGTATCCTCGCCTCCGTCGGCGATTCCGGTGAAACTGGATTACCAATACTTCAGCCTGAACCAGTCCGGCCCGGCATGGGAAGCCGTCACCCGCGCTAGGAACTTCGCTGCGTATGTTCCGGCCGATTTCCCAAACCCAGAGTTGGAACTGATTATTCTGCTGCCGCGGGAAGCGGGCAAATAGACGATTCCAGGAAGCCGCCCGCCACAAGTACACCCAGGAGGTGCGCGAAACGCTCTGGGGGCGTTTCCGGGTGTACCAACTGATCGCCAATGAGGCTATCGAGGAGTTGCCGGCCGGTCTTGGTTCCGTCAGCACGGGCCAGAAGGTAGCTCATCCATCCCTGCACCTCCGTCTCCATCGCAAAGGGATAGCTGGTAATGGCTTGGAAGCGCACCGGAGGCAGTCCTTCGGGGGACGGCTTGTGCGTGGCATGCAGTTCGAACTCCGGACGGATCTTCGGCGCATCCGCCAACAGGCGCTCCGCGATATCGGGTTGCTTCAAAGCGACCACAAAATCAACACACCAGAGAAGCTCCTCCCAATCGGTGCGGGGGCCGAGCTTGCGGCGGGTGTCGACGGGATCCTCTTCACCCTGATGCCGACGCACAATGAGCGCGCCCATAATGAACTCGCGGTGGCCAAGCTGAGAGAGCGCCTGCTCGTATTTTGCAACCACCGGGATGCCACCTTTGTTCTTGACGGCGATGCTGAGCGCGAGTTGATGGATGGAATTGGTGGATTGCGGAAAGCTGAAGACGTCGAAGTGCCTTGCCTCTTCGCCAATCCACTTGCGCACGTTCTGTTCGAGGGTGGCTTCCGCACCCTGGGGGATCATCGCCACCGCATAGAATAGACCGCCCGGTGCAATCTTGCCAGGTAGCTGGGCCAGTAGTCCACGGAGGATTTCCGTACCGTCGGCGCCTCCACCGTAGTAGGTATGCGTTGCCGAAAGGCTGGGCATATAGGGAGGATGGGCGGCGATGAGATCATAAAGGCCCGTACTTCCCTCGTAGAACGCGCCGGCGATGGACTGAAAATTAGAGAAACCCATGAGGCGGCCATTGAAGGCGGCAAAGGCGGCGGACCTGGGCTCAAGATCACTGGCGGTGGATTCCTGCGCGAACTCAGCAGCCAGCAGGGCAGCGGGACCACAGCCCCCGCAAACCTCCAGAAACCGCCCGCAATCGCGCCGTGGCAACAGGCCCAGGAAGAGTTGGGCACTGCGGGTACAACCGGGGTAGACGACATCGGACTGCGGCAAATCGTAGAGTCCCGGGAGTGACGAGACGCGGTCAGAGGCAATGGCGACGCCGCTAAACGGATAGAGGGCCACGGAGGCAATTAAGGCATCTGGGGCTTCATCGTAAGAGATCAGCAACCCAGCGGCGCGGCAGGCCTCGACGAAGTCAACACCTAACTGGGCTTCCAGGACGGCTACCTCAGCGGCGCGCCCGAGAAGGAAAACCTGCGACATGGCGCTGAGCGGAGAATCAATCCGTCTGTCGAACTCCAGATTATTGTGCCCTTCGAAGAAGTCCGCGAGATTCTCGAGTCCCAGATATTGCTGGCATGCTGGGGCAGTGTAGCCAGCCCGGCGGATGCCCTCGCGAAGCGCATGGTAGACCTCACTGGGTGCATCCGCAATTGGCGGGTGAGGAAACTGAGTAAAGGGCACGGAGCCTCCTTGAGCCTGGTCTAGCGTATCGGCGACGAATGAACCGTCCCGACCTGCGCGCACCATGTCTCAGGGTATCGTCAAATCCAAACGTTGCAAGGGGAGCTATCCGGCGCTAACCGCGTGACGCTCAGGGAGGGCACTTACGCCAGAATTCGAATCGAAGCTGTAACCGAAGCCGCGGACGGAACGAATGAGGGTGGGGCTGGCGGGGTCCCGTTCCACTTTCTGGCGGAGACGCAGGACGTAGACGTCCACCGTTCTATCGGTCACGGCGCGGTCGTGGCCCCACACAGCGTCCAGCAACTGCTCGCGGCTGAACACAACGCCGGGGCGGCTCATGAGGAATTCCAGAAGGCGAAACTCGGTTGCCGTCAGCGAGAGTTCCTCTCCGTGGATTAGCACGCGGCAGCTATTACGATCGAGTTCGAGGCCGCCGGTCCGCAAGACACGAGTAGGATTCTGCTGGGTGCGGAACTGGATCTTGATGCGAGCGATGAGTTCGCGGATGAAGAACGGCTTGACGATGTAATCATTCGCGCCCAACTCAAGGCCGAGGATACGGTCAGTTTCGCTGGCACGCGCCGTGAGGAAGATTACCGGGAGGTGCGCCAGTTCCGGGATGGTGCGGAGCTTCTTGCAGATCTCCAGGCCATCAGAATCGGGCAGCATGATGTCGAGGATGATGAGGTCAGGGCGTTCCCGGCGGAAGAGGTCAATGGCGTCCTTGCCGGTTTGTGACCCCACCATTACAAAGCCTTCCTTCTCGAGGTTGTACTTTAAAAGCGAATAAAGATCCGCATCGTCTTCAATGAGTGCAATTTTGCGCATTCGTGTGTCTAAACCCCACCTTCGCTATGAGAATAGCCGACATTTAGTTTCACTAAGATGACGAAAGTATGACATTTTGTTGACGATTGATGACCACGTTGACCTCTGGCGCTTCCGCGGGGAGAGTGAAGAAGAATGTGCTGCCTTCACCCTCAGTGCTTTCCACGCGCAGGCTTCCCCCGTGTGCCAGCACGAGGTGCTTGACGATGCTTAAGCCCAAGCCGGTGCCGCCCAACTCCCGGGAACGCGCTTTGTCAACGCGGTAGAAGCGCTCAAAGAGGCGCGGGAGATCCTCCGTGGGAATCCCGGGACCTTTGTCTGCCACCGAAATCTCCACCATAGGAGGCGACGAATGCGGAACTGGACTGGCGGAGATCACGATTTCTGAACCTACCGGGCTATACTTCACGGCGTTGTCGACGAGGTTGCTTAAGACCTGATAGAACGCCTCACGGTCACAAAACATCTCCATGCCCTGGACTGGCGTCACCAGTGACAAGGAAATCTGGCGGCGATCCGCGAGGGGCTTCAGGGTATCCAGGGTGTCCTCCAGCAGCAGCCGGGCGCGGAAATGGGCGAACTGGAACTCCTGGCGCTTCATCTCAAGCCTGGAGAGCGTGAGCAAGTCAGCGGTAAGGCAGGTGAGGCGTTCAGCATTCTGCTTGATGATGCCAAGGAAGCGCACGTTGTGATTGGGATCAGCCAGCGCTCCATCCAAGAGAGTTTCCGTGTAGCCCTGGATGGCTGCCAACGGGGTGCGCAGTTCGTGGGAGACGTTGATAACGAAGTCCTTGCGAACGCGCTCAAGCTTTTCCAGTTCAGCATGCTCACGCTGCAGTTCCTTGAACATGCGTTCGAGGTTCTCGCCCGTCTCGTTCAGCTTGCGGCTGAGGATGCCCAATTCGTCCTTGCCCATCTTGTCAAGGCGGGCTTCGAAATGGCCGCGGGCAAGTTCGCTGGAATAATCAATGATCTTCCCCAGCTTCGCCGACACCAGCCTTGCAAAGAATCCGGCCAGCACAATGGCGGGCAGAAAGCTGAGCGCGGCAGCAGCAAGGATCTGCAAACGAAGAGTGTTGACGCGAGCTTGGACATCAGACAGAGGAACGGCGAAGCGAAGTGCCCCTTCCGGCACAGGTACGGCCACATAGTGATACCGAATGCCGATGGTGGGGCTGGGACGGGAACTACTGCCAATTTCACCGGCCAAGGCGCGGGCCACTTCGGGGCGCTCGCGATGGTTTTCCATGGATTCAGCGGGTGCCTCAGAATCAAGCAGAACGGAGCCATCGCGAGCCACCAGAGTGACCCGGGCCTTCACCGCCTTGCCAATCTCCCGGGCATCCACCTCAGTAAGCAGCGTACCGGATTGCGCCATGCGCAAGCGAATGATCTGTCCATAGTTCACTACTTCCTGAGTGAGCGACTGAATATAGTTGCGTTCAGCCACCTCAGCGGAAAGGAAGTCCACGGCCGTCATGGCGACAATCAGCAGGCACAGAAGGGCGCCAATCAGCTTGAAGAAGATTCTTGCGGTCATGCGCTTCTCCGTATTCCTTCGCTGGAGACGATGGAGGGCCGTTACAGGCATCTTACTCCTAACTGTGGCCCGGACTCGCGTGACTTAGCGAGCATTCGGCCGAGCGATAGATATTGTTCACCAGAATGTAATCCAGCACCGCGGCGGGAAGCGGCACATCGCGCCTTCCCTGGATAAGCCCCTGGCGAATGGCGGAACTGGAGATATCCATTTGCAGACTTTCCAGGCGCACCGTGCTGGCTGCGGGGGGAACTGCATAGTTGTGCCCTGGCCGGCTGACGATGATGAAGGTAACTAAGGAGAAAACAGCTTCGCGCTGATACCAACTGCCGATGTCCGCAAAAGCGTCAGCTCCAATGAGGAAGAACAACTGGTCATCTGCTTGCAGATGCCGCCGCACCTCGCGCAGGGTATGAATGGTGTAGCTGGTGCGGCAGTGCTCTTCCAAACGGGAGGGTTGGAATCGTTCATCCATCTGGCAAGCTAGCTCCACCATGGCGTAGCGCTGACTCCAATCCGCCACGGGGCCGCCGGCTTTGTGTGGAGGAATGCTGTTGGGGATGAACCAGATCTGATCTAGCTGGCAGGCTTCGCAGGCCTCACGGGCCACCGCGAGGTGAGCGTTATGGATGGGATCGAAGGTACCACCGAACAACGCCAGGCGCATCAGGGACACCCCAGTTGTCGCTTGGCTTCCATCGCGGCCGCGCGCGCGAGTTCGTCACAGCGGTTGTTATCTTCATGATCGGCGTGACCCTTGGTCCACTGCCAGTGGATGTCGTGACGCGCCGCCTGCTGCTCCAGTTCCTTCCATAGGTCGACATTCAGTACGGAGCCACCGTCGGACTTTCTCCAGTTGCGACGCTTCCAGCCGTCAATCCACTTGGTGATGCCATTCTTGACGTACTCAGAATCTGTAATCAGGTCCACCTGACATCGCTCCCTCAGCGCGCGCAGCCCTTCCACGGCGGCACTGAGTTCCATGCGGTTATTGGTGGTGTGAGGATCGCTGCCCGTCATCTCGCGGGCGTGGGCCGCGTAGCGCAGGATGTAGGCCCACCCACCAGGCCCTGGGTTTCCTAGACAACTGCCGTCAGTAACCAGAGTGACTCGCTTCATGTCGTCGCCTGCCAATGTTCCTTTCGCCATGTGAAAAGCCACTAGGAAACGGCAGCCGCCAACTGTTCTTCAAAGAACTGATCCACCTGGGCCACCACCTCCGGACCAGTCTTGCATGCGTAGACGGCCCGGCGGAGCGCGGCGCCTCCGCGGACGCCATGCGTGAAGTAAGTGGCAAACTGCTTCATCTTGCCCACCATCTCAGGCTCCTGGTGTGCAATCAGCATGTCGTAGTAGGAACGCATCATGTGATAGCGATCTTCTTCAGTGGGCTGCATGTAGTCGCCGGTTTCCAGATACTCTGCGATTTGCCGGAAGATCCAAGGATTTGAGGCAGCCGCGCGACCGATCATGACGGCATCGCAATTGGTTTCCTCCACCATTCGGACGGCGTCCTCGGGGGTGAGGATGTCGCCATTACCGATGACTGGAATGCGTAGCGCACTCTTCAACGCGGCGATGCGGGACCAGTCACTCTTTCCGCTGTAGCCCTGCTCACGCGTGCGCGGGTGAAGAGCGATGGCGCTAAGGCCAGACTCTTCGGCTACCTTCCCGAGTTGGATATACACGAGTTCGCTGTCGTTCCAGCCTGCGCGACACTTCAGGGTGAGAGGAACGGAGATCGCGCGTTTGACCGTGCTAAGGATCTCTCCGATGAGAGGAAGGTCGCGGAGCAAACCACTGCCGCCGTTACACTTCACCACCTTTTTCACCGGGCAGCCAAGGTTGAGGTCGATGAAGTCAAAGCCCATGCCCTCGCAGTAGCGGGCCGCCTCGGCAAGGATTTCCGGATCAGCGCCGAACAACTGGGCGGTGATGGGATGCTCATGCTCCTCAAAGCTCAAGTAATCGCGGACGGTCTTGGACGGCTTCTGCCGGTGCACCGACGCCACCACCCCGTGGGAACTGGTGAATTCCGTCATCAGGAGCCCACAACCGCCCTGATTCCGAATAAACTGACGGAAGACGGTATCGGTGACCCCTGCCATAGGGGCCAGCACCGTGGCGGGCGCTATGGTGGTGTTGGCAATCGTGAAGCTGGAAGGAAAGGGGCGCATGAAGGCGGCTCTCTTCCATGGTAGCGAATCAGGGTCGGGAAACGCCGCAACGGGCTGATGCGTCTGTGGAGTTGAACTCCTATACATGTTGGGGGCATAGGCACGCACTTGCCCCAAAAGCCCTTCGGTAGCTCTATTTCTTAGGTGGGTACCATGAAATTCATCCAGTTGGGGATTTTGGCTGCGCTGATCCTGGTAGCAGGTCTATTGGCATTGAACCTGATGCAAGACCGTAAGGCTGGGATGGATCCAGCACCCATCCCTGCTGTAGCAGCGGAGCGCAATGGGGAAGCGATGGCGGAACCGGCAACCGCCGAGACGTTGACCGGAGACGCGGTAACGGTGGAAGAGGAAGAGGCCGGATCGGCGCCTTCCGTGACTCCGGAGAAACCCGCGCCCGCCCCGCCGGTACGAGCAGCCAGCGCTGCTAAACCATCGTCCACCACACCCGTCATAACCCCGGCAAAGCCGGAACCGAAAGATGCCAGGAAAGAGACCACGGTAGCGGCCAGAAACCAAGTTCCCACGCCGCCCGCTGCCCCGGCTCCGATCGTAGTGGATCCGCCCCAATCCACCAACGAAGCCTGGAGTGCACCGTCCGAACCCGTACCAGCCCAGACGAAACAGAACCGCTATGAACTAATGCGACCAGAACGGCAGGATCCTGCGCCAGCGGCTGAGCCGGCGCCAGCCGTGGCGGCAGCGGCTGAGCCTCCGCGCACGGTCACCTTGCCGGCTGGGACCATCCTCACAATTCGCACTACGCAGTTGCTGTCGTCGGAATCAGCCACGGTGGACGATACGTTTTTAGGAACTCTGGATCAACCCTTAGTCCACGAGGATTTGGTGATTGCTGAGCGCGGCTCAAAGGTGGAAGGGAGGGTGGTGCAGGTGGTTGATAGCGGCAGAGTGAAGGGCACTGCCGCGCTGGCCGTCCAGCTTACAAGGATCAACACGTCCGACGGCCAGACGGTCCCGGTACAGACGCAAACTTTCACCATGAATGCGGAGAAGTCAACGAAAAGCGATGCTGCCAAAGTTGGCATCGCAACCGGCATTGGCGCCGCGCTGGGTGCCATATTCGGTGGCGGTAAAGGTGCCGCGATTGGTGCCGGGGTGGGTGCGGGCGCAGGCGCGGGCACTGTGCTGGGCAGCAAGGGAAAGCCAGCGGAGATTCCGTCTGAGACCCGCCTGAATTTTCGTCTGGACGCGCCGCTAGTGCTGACTGAGAAGATCAACCCCTAACATGTGGGTACCGGAAAGCGTACAAAAGCGGATAGCCGGAATGGTTGGCAGAACGTAGGCTAGTGGCATGTCAACGACAAGTCTTCCTACCGCTGTGCTGCTGGCCTGCGAATTGCTGAGTGATTCCGCACTGACGGTGGCTGAGGTAGCCAGCAGGGCCGGCATAGCGGAACGGGAGCTGCGGAAGTCCTTTCGCGAACATTTAGGTGTCAGCCCGCGCCAGTTCCAGCAAAGCGCCCGCTTGAATCGGGCGAAGGAAGAACTCCGTAGCGCCCCGAACACGCTGGATGCGGTGTTCGCCGCGGGTTATGGGTCAGTCCGCGGGCTTTATGAGGCGGGACCTGACCGGATGGGAATGACTCCCGCGGTGTTTGCCCGTAAGGGAAAGGGGCTCACCCTTGGGGTGGAAGCCGCTGAACACGCGTTGGGATTGCTTCTGGTAGCGGGAACGGAGCGCGGCGTAAGCTTTGTTGGGTTGGGAGAATGCCGCAACGCCCTGGAGGCAGAACTGCGCAGTGACTATCCACTGGCGAGCATCCTCAGCCCGGGGCCTTCAAGATGGATGAGCGCGGTGGTTGCCGCACTGGATAACCCGCAGACGGCATCAGAGGTGCCGCTGGACGTGTATGCAACCGCCTTCCAGGCTCGCGTGTGGGGAGCACTACGTCAGATTCCAGCGGGACAAACGCGCACCTACTCGGGGTTGGCGGCCAATTTGGGCGATGCCCAGGCGACCCGCGCTGTTGCACGTGCTTGCGCCACCAACTCCGCGGCCATCCTGATTCCCTGCCATCGAGTGGTGGGTAAAGGCGGATCGTTAACGGGTTACCGTTGGGGCCTCCAGCGCAAACAACATTTGCTGGATGCTGAGAAGCTTACGTGGCAGCGCGGCGGATCCTTTGGGCTACGCTAGCGGGCTGCCTAGCTCACCCGGCGTTCGATGGTGACCCCGGCCTTTTCGAGTAGCTGGCTTTCACCGGCGCTGCCATCCCCGGAAGTCCAGCGCCAGAACTCATGCATGCGCAAGTGCCCATCGGGAAGAATTTCTGCGTAAGAAAAGCAGTTCCCCGCACGCAGTTGATCCGTATCGCTGACGTGATGATAGGCCATGCGCAGACGCCCGTGCGCGTCCTTGACAGCCACCAGCATGCCCAAGTCGACACCCGCACCCTGATAATACGCCCAAACGAGGCCATCCTCCTCGTGGTAGTGGAACTCAAGACCGGGCTTCACATCGCCGTTGACGGTATTGGCGGCTGCAGTAAAGGCGCGACGGTCATACTGAAGGGTAGCCAGCCTGGGGTCAGCCTGCAGGCGGGCCTCGTGGAAAGCGATTACTTCCTGCGCAGGGTGGTGAAGCAACTCCGTGGGGCCGGGCAACTCATCGGGCCACTGGCGCAGGTCACCCACTAACCCGGATGGGCCCAGCGCTTCTTTGCGGGCGATCCGCTTCTCCACTTCCTGAAGAGCGGGAACACTGAATCGAGGGGCATAGAAAAGGACATGGGGTAACGCGGCAACCTCATCCAGAAGGCCGCCGGCGGCCAGCACTTTCTGCATGTGGTTGGCATCGGGCCAAATGGTTGTGACGATGTCCTGAAGCCTGGGCACTGGTCGCAACAGGCTGCGCATGCTGCGTTCGGGTGGCAGGTTGCGCACATCCACCAGGCAGGGCACCTGGGCATCACGGCAGATGTCTTCCACCCGATGTGATGCGGGCAAGCCGTCAGGAGCCTGATTGACAAGCACCGGCAGATCCCGGAAGCAGAAAACCAAACTGTAGAATGGCGGGATCGTGGTGCTTTGCGGCATGATGTTCACCCTCTTGGGATGCAACGATCCACTGGTAAAGCGCAAGAAACAGCCAACCGCTTGCGCGCGGCAGCGTATCCCATGGCATGCTGAATGCATGGAACGGCGCACGTTAGGACGCAACGGTCTTTCGGTTTCGGCAATGGGTTTGGGATGCATGGGCATGTCTGACTTCTACGGACCGATGGATGACGTGGAGAGTCTGCACACATTGGAGCGGGCCTTGGACCTGGGCATCGACTTCTTTGACAGCGCGGATATGTATGGCGTGGGGAGGAACGAGGAACTGCTGGCAAAGTTCCTGAAGGGCCGTCGCGACCTGGTAATTCTTGCCACCAAGTTCGGGTTTGTGCGCAAGCCTGACGGAGCCTTCGTGGGCGTGAATGGCAAGCCCGCTTACGTAAAGGAAGCATGCGAGGCCAGCTTGCGAAGGTTGGAGATTGACGTGATTGACCTCTACTATCTGCACCGGATGGACCCGGAGGTTCCCATTGAAGATACCGTGGGGGCAATGGCGAGGCTGGTGGAGGAGGGGAAGGTTCGCTATCTGGGTCTAAGCGAGGTGGGTCCCATTAATCTCCGGAAGGCGGCCGCGGTGGCGCCCATTACTGCACTGCAGACAGAGTACAGCCTGTTTTCCAGGGATGCTGAGGGACCGGTGCTGGATGCTTGCCGCGAGTTGGGCATTGGGTTTGTCGCTTACAGCCCGCTGGGGCGTGGATTGCTGACGGGCCGCTTCCGGAACGGAGCTGACTTTACCGAAGGGGACTGGCGGCGTGCGTTGGGGCCTCGCTTCTCAGACGAAAACCTCGCTCACAACGTGCGGCTGGTAGAGGCCATCGAAGCTCTAGCGAAAGAGAAACGGTGTACGGCGGCGCAACTGGCGATCGCGTGGGTGATGGCACAGGGTGAGGACATAGTCCCCATTCCGGGCACCAAGCGCGTGCAGTATCTTGAAGTGAACGCAGCAGCGGCCGACATCACCCTTAACCAAGATGACCTGCAGCACTTAGCAACGGTGGTACCGATTGACGCAGTAGCGGGTGGACGCTACACGCCTGACCGGATGAAGGCACTGGCAGAGTAACGCGGCTGGGCTTACTTCGTGTTATTTTCGTGGGTTTGGCGATTTTCACATGGTGAACTGGAATCTGCGCTACTCTGGCGAAGACTACTTCTACGGCGAAGAGCCGAACCGCTTTCTGGAGGACCAGAGGCATCGCCTCCATGCGGGGATGGCGGCGCTTGTGCCCGCGGACGGGGAAGGTCGCAACGGGGTTTGGCTGGCGACGCTGGGGCTGGATGTCCACACCGTGGACAACGCGGAATCCGGAGTGGCCAAGGCCCAACGTCTTGCTGACCAGGAAGGCGTTGCCATCCGCGCTGAGCAGGCTGATCTATTCTCCTGGACATGGCCGGAAGCTGCCTACGATGTGATCGCTTCCATCTTCTTTCACATGCCATCCGCTGTCCGTCCAGAAGTTCATGCCAGGATGTTCCGTGCGTTGAAGCCCGGTGGTCTTTTGATTCTGGAAGCCTTTCATCAGGAGCAACTGCGCTTCCGTTCGGGAGGCCCTAAGGATGTTGACCTGCTGTACACGGAGGCCATTCTACAGACGGACTTCGCCGATGCGCGCATTGAGCAGGTAAAGAAATGCCGGATAGACTTGGATGAAAGCGACGCCCATCGCGGTGAGGCTATGGTGGTGCGGATGTTGGCGACGCGACCGGGTTAGCGTTTACGGAGAGTGAAGGTATTGCCCGGCGCGACTGGTCGCCGTTGCCTGTGGGTTACACTTGGAGAGTGGCGGGTAGCTTCGGATGCCCGCCGGAGTCCGAAGGGAGATGTGGAAATGAAGCGGATTGTTCTGGGCCTCGTACTGTTCGCAGCCGCCATGTTTGGGGCCGACGCTAACGGTACATGGAAGGGTGTACTGGAAACCAACAACGGCACGCTTGAGGTGGAGTATCAGTTCAAGGCCGAAGACGGTAAACTCACCGGCACCGCCAGCAGCCAGATGGGCTCAATCACCATCAGCGACGGGAAGGTAGACGGCGACACCATCACGTTTGTCATTGCCACCGGGGAGTACACGGTGCCACACAAAGGCGTCATCACGGGCGACGAGATGAAAGTGAGCGCGGAGTTGGGTAGCCGCACCCTGGAGTTCACGGCCAAGCGGGTACCTCCGCCAGCCCTGTAGACCGGGGATGAACACTCCATTGTGACGGAGTTGGATGCTATTCAGACTGGGGCTTGGCAATGGGTCCGGTGGGGACATCCGGGCCGATCTTCAGCGCCCAGCGAATGCCCTCGAACCACATCTTCTGCACACGGGGGTCGCGCCAGCTTTCGATCGTATGGCCCAACGTGGAGTAAAAGACCCTGCCTTCCCCGTAACGTTTCACCCAGGACACGGCAAAATCCCGATCAGCGCGCTTGACGTTGGGTTTGGTGAGGTCAAGCTTCTTCGCATCCAGCGACATCAATACGCGCATCTTGTCGCGGTCCCAATCCTTGAACTGGTAGATCTCATCGTTTAATGTGAACTCGCGCGGGAAGTGCTGCACCATGGGATGCGTGGGGTCTTCCACGACGATGGGCGCGTCGAAGGTATTCCAGGGGTGGTGGTCAAAATAGCCACCCAACATTTCGCCATACTCCGGCCATTTGTAGAAGGTATCGGTAGCGCAGTGGGCACCCACGAAGCCCTTGCCCTCGTCGTGGATAAATGCGAGGAAGGCCTTTTTCTGCTCTTCGGTGAAGGGAAGTTCGCCGGTGGTCATGAAGAAGATGGCGTCGAAATCGTCGAGGTTTTTCTTGTTGCCTCTCTGCTTCACTTTGGTGATTGCTTCAATATCGGTGTAGATGTAGGTATCCCACAATCCGCTCTCGCGCCCCAGTTTCTCTACAGCGACTAGGGCCTCAGTGGTGGAGTCGTGATAGAAGCCCACTGTCATGCCCACGGCCATCACCCGCTTCTTGGTGCGAGGGCGTGGCCCCTGTGCAAACGAAAGCGTCACCAGTGCCAGCAGTGAAACTACTGCAACAAACCAAGACAGGCGCTTCATGCGAATCCCCTCTTTACACGGTCACTATCTTGTCAAAGGGGGGAGGGCCGCTGCAAGCGATGTGCCCGACAAACTCACCTCGTCATAGGCCGTCAATCTGCTGCAGGTGCTTTCTCGCTCTAGGGTTGGGATAGAGATCTTCATCAAACTGAGACTTCTGCGAGGTGCGGCGGAACTCCTTTTCCAATAGCACCTCAACGGTTGGGGTAGTGGCATAAATGCCAACCTCATCGGTGTTCACCCAAGCGTCGGCAATGGGAGCGGGAACATAGATGCGCACGACGCCGGAATCAAAGTCAGCCTGCACCTCGGTGCCGTCAAAACGCTCCAGACGGTAGCCTAACCGGCCGGCCCCGATGCGCAAACTCTCCTCAAGTAGGCCCTCGGCAGCAAAACGGTCGATCTCCGATTTGCGCAGGCGCAACCGGATGGAATTTCCATGCACGCGCAGCTTCATACCCTCGCCGCCTTTCGTATCCATCGACATCAACTTGCCACTTCGTCCCCGGGGCTGGCGCGAATCTCTCCCAACTCCACAGCCACTCCCACCTTTGCAAGGATGGTAAACAGAAACGCACCGCCCGCCCAGATCCCCGCCGATACCACCAGTTCCGTGGTGGTAGGCACGTATTCATGTATCTTTCCCCAGTTTTCCGGAATGAATCCTGGCACCACGGTTCCTAGCCCTTTTTCAATGAGAATACCAATAAACAACAGCACACACGCAAGATTTAGTGTCCAAGGATTGTGCCTTAGCTTATGGACTGTAAGGATAGCGGTAGCGACTACAATAATTGAAATTGCTGACCATATCCAGACGCGCAATGCATGGTGACCATGAAGTCCAAAGAACAGATACTGAGAACTCATACTATGGTGCGTAGGAAAATAGAATTCCTTGAACATCTCTGAGATGGTCATCACCACGGTAATCTGGGCGGCGACGGTTACTACCAAAGCCATCTTCCGGATGGTTTCAGGCCGGATCTTGTATTCCGTTTGCCTTGAGATGACCTGGAGCACCAGAATCATGAGAGCGGGTCCAGCGGTGAAGGCAGTGGCCAGGAATCGTGGCCCCATCAGAGCGTTGTTCCAATGCGGACGGGCGGCAAGCCCAGCGAACAGAAATGCCGTCACCAGATGCAAGGACACTGCCCACAGGATAGACATCAACATGGCTGGCACATAGAAGCGCGGATTCGGTTCCTGGTTCCGGTAGTGGCTGAACAAAATGTAAAAAGGAACCGTCACGTTTATCACAAGATAGACGTTTAAGACAACGATGTCCCATGCCAGCAATGATTGCGGCCAGTTGAATACTCCAATCATGGGTGTCACATGCCAAAGTCTCGCGGGGCCGCCTACATCCACTACTACGAAGCCGATGGCCATCACCACGGCGGCTACAGCCATCGCTTCGCCAATCAGTACGGCCTTTTTGAAGGCGACATCATGCAGCACATAGGTTGGCAGCACCAGCACCACCGCTGCGGCGGCAACTCCCACGAGAAACGTGAAGTTCGATATGTAGAGTCCCCAACTGACGTGGTCGTGCATGCCCGTGACGCTGAGGCCTTGTGAAAGCTGCGTGCTGTAGGCATAGGCGCCGCAGCACATCAACAGGGTGAGGGTTGCCATCCAGATGTGGTAAGCGCGGCTGCCATGAGTGGCCTCATCCAGAGCGTCCACGAAAAACTCGCGCAACGCCGCGACAGGCAATCGCGCGCGGCCCGGCCAGTTTGCTGGAACTTCGGTTGGGATGGGTTGTGTCGCCATTGCCATTTCCCCAGGGTTTAGTCCATGAAATACCAGAACTTCGGTTCCGTACCGAGGTCTTCCTTGAGGCGAAAGACCTTTTTGTTTGCCAGCACCCAGCGGATTTCGCTATCAGGGTCCAACAGGTTTCCGAAGATGCGCGCGCCGGTTGGGCAAGCCTCCACACAAGCAGGACTCTGCCCGCTGCGGCTGCGCTGGATGCAGAAAGTACACTTTTCCACAACGCCCTTCTTGCGCATACGGTTTCCCAGGTAGTGCTGGTTCGGGTTCAGCTCTTCTTCCGGCACCACTGGGTCAGTCCAGTTGAAGCGGCGTGCATCGTAGGGGCAGGCAGCCATGCAGTATCTGCAACCGATACACCAGTTGTAGTCCACCACCACAATACCGTCGGGCTCCATCCACGTGGCCTGTGTTGGGCAGACTTTCGTACACGGAGGATTCTGACAGTGGTAGCACTGCGTGCCGATATAGAAGTGTCCAGCCGCTGGAACCTCATGATAGAAGTCGTCGGTGGAGTTCTCAAAGTTGATCTCGCCCTTTTGGTGTTCGTGGATTCGTATGTACGCCATGCTTGACGGGCGATCCTGGTTATTTTCTTGAATGCAGGCCCGCACGCAATCCATATAGCCTTCACAGCGTGACACATTGAACGCATAGCCATAAAGCACACGCTCTCGTGGACCATCAGCGGAGACACGAATCGATTTCCCGCTTTCGATTTCATAGAGACGTTCCAGTCGTCCTACGGTATCTGCCTTTTCGCTGTCGGACATCAAACGAAAGTTGCCTTGGAAGAACTCCGCCCATTCCAGCTTCGCCTTCTCCTTCGTCTCAGCGCTCCCAAGCGGATTGAAAGCTGCCGTCAGCAACCCGGCGCCCGCTGCCAGCGCCGTACCCGCCAGTGCCACGGCTGTGCGGCGGTCAACCTTCATGTTCAGCAACTGCTCTACACCGCTCAGCCC
Source organism: Bryobacteraceae bacterium (assembly GCA_036821995.1). GTDB lineage: Bacteria > Acidobacteriota > Terriglobia > Bryobacterales > Bryobacteraceae > JACTMJ01. The sequence goes on along the minus strand of DAISIM010000010.1, from coordinate 84,129 downwards.
AGGCTCGCCCGGTAAGGGCGCCGGCTGAATCTGCACCAGGTCATCGATCTTCTTGTCGCTCATCCGCATCGACTTATCTCCCTGGGTAACTTGCTGCACCCTTCCCCAAGTAGGCTGGCCATCGCGATTCAAACGCGGGGGCATGTGGATTGTGGCAACCAGTGCAATTTTGTACGACACGCGGAGGCGCCCAGCCACCCAGCCGCTTTCCGTGTGCTCCACCCACCCAATCGGTCACCTGGGTCGCATGGCACTGCGCGCAGATCTGATGGGGCGCGTCCATGGAGACCGCCTTTCCGGTAAGCGTTACCAACTGATCCTGGTCGCCTGTACCGTGGCAGGTTTCGCAGTTCATCACTGCTTCCGAGGCATGCTTCAGGCTGATCTGCCAGTGAGAATTTGGCTGATCCTTTCTCCGGGTAGCCAGCATTCCCGCCAAAGGCTTGTCATGGCACTGGCTACATGGATAGGCCTCAATCTGGTTTCCCCGGGCAATCGTCGAAAATGGTGGCCGTTCTGGGAAACCATCCACCGGAACCACCTGCCCCAAGCGTGCTGGCACTTCTGACCGAACTCCAGGATCAGGAACAGGATCGTTGGCATTTCTTAGTTGCGACAAAAACGAGTCGTGGGCATGACCGCCGGATTCGTTGGCCGCCTTGGCACCACAACCCACCAAAAGCATTGCGAGCATCACAGGGGTTACCATCCATGCATTTGTGATTAGGGATGCCACGGCGCACCTCCGTCAAATCGCTCGTAGACTCCCTGCTGGCCGTTCTCCACCACAGCGGCGTGGCATTGGCGGCAGTTAAGCCGTTCAGGATGGTCCGTACGAATCTCGGTGGGTGCTGACGGGCTTGCATGGCAGGCCAGACAACTGTTGCGCATATCCAGGCCATGTGGAATGGGCGGAGGCGCTCCATTCAGAAACTCCTGGTTGATGGGTGGAGCCTTGGCCGCAACGAACTCGTTCACGCGGAATGGCGCTGATTCTCCCGCAGCAACGTGGCACTGATTGCAGGCACCCAGTTCCGGATGCGGGGTTATGGGGGCGAATGCCTTAAATTGCGGAACGAAGCCACCATTCCGGTGGCATCCAAGGCATGACGCGGGCCCATAGCTACTGCCGTTCAGGTCCTCATGTGGAATGGCCGGTGGAGCACCTGGATAAGCACGGCGCGCATAGTAGTCGCTTAATGACCGCGCGTACTCTCCGGACTCCGGCATCTGCTGGAAGGCAAGTGCACGCTTCGACTCCGGGAACATACCGTTTTCGGCGGCCAGCGATGGCTTACCGGAGTCGCCAAGCATCTGCACTGCAACTGGTGTGTGGTCAGTTTGAATGCTCTTTCCCACTACCGCCACCATCACCAGTATCAGCAGGCTGAACAACCCGATCATGATTTTCGGGTTGTAAACCCAGCGGTTGCGCATGGCCTAAACCCTTTCCACACGCACAGAGCACTTTTTGTAGTCCGGCTGCTTTGAAATGGGACAGAACGCATCCAACGTCAGGTCATTAATCAGCTTCGATTCGTCGAAGAATGGGACGAACACCATTCCGCGCTGTGGACGCCCGCGTTTGTCGATCGCGACGGGAAGTTCTATCGCTCCCCGGCGAGTGACCAGCCGCACCGTATTCCCATTCCGGACGCCCAATTCCTTTGCATCCGCGGGGTGAAGTTCCACATAGGCCGAAGGCATTGCCTTGTGCAGCACCGGAATCCGTCGCGTCATTGAGCCGGTGTGCCAATGTTCAACCACCCGGCCCGTATTCAGCCAGAACGGATACTCCGCGTCAGGCGATTCGGGCGGAGCTTCATAGGGCCTAACCCAGATCCACGCCCGATGGTCAGGCTTTCCATAGAAGTCGAATTCCCCCTGCTTGCAGGCAGGGTCATACTTCGAGTTGTAGCGCCACTTGGTTTCCTTGCCATTCACGTAAGGCCAAATCACCCCTGGGTTGGCGCGCAGTTCCTTATAGGTAGCCATGTTGTGTTTCGGGCCTTCGTGGAAGCGATAGTACTCGTTCCAGATGTGCTCGACGTGCTCCTCCTGCTTCCAGGGGAACTGCTTCTCATAACCCATCCGCCGCGCCACCTCAATCAACTGCCATGTGTCGCTCATGGCTTCGCCGGGCGGGGTTAGCATCTTTTCCCAGTGCTGCGTACGGCGCTCTGAATTGCCGAACATGCCCTCGCGCTCAATCCACATCGCGGAGGGAAGAATCACGTCGGCAATATCCGTGGTGGGCGTTGGATAGACATCGCTCACTACGATAAAGCGCCCTTCCTTCTTTGTTGCATCCCGGTAGCGCTTGAGTTTCGGCATAGTCACCATGGGGTTGGTGACCTGGATCCACATGAAGCGGATTTCGCCTCTGTCCAAGGCGCGGAACATCTCTACCGTGTGATAGGTGGGCTTGGCCGGAATGTTCTCCACTGGCACCTGCCAGATATCCGCGGCGAACTTGCGATCCGCTTCACTCGTGACGACTCCCTTGGGAAGCTTATGCGTCAGGGTGCCCACCTCGCGCACGGTTCCGCATGCTGAAGGCTGTCCGGTGAGGGAGAACGGTCCGTTGCCGGGCTGCGAGATCTTTCCGGTCAGCAGGTGGAGATTGTAGACCAGATTCTGGATCCAGGTGCCGCGCGTGTGCTGGTTCATCCCCATGCACCAGTAGCTGACTACTTTGCGCTTCGGGTCCCCATACAGGGAAGCCAGATATCGAATGTCCGCGGCGCGCACTCCGCTGATGGCTTCCACTTTCTCCGGGGTGTACTCGTCCAGGAACTTTCGGTATTCGGTGAACGCGATCGCTTCGTCCTTGTCGTCAAACTGGAATTTGTCCTCAAGGCCAAAACCGATATTGGTCTTGCCTTGATGGAAGCTGACGTGACGAGTCACAAAGGCCTCGTTGTACCAGTTGTTGCGCACGATTTCGTAGGCGATGGCGTTGGCAACCGCCAGGTCTGTCTGCGGCTTAAACAAGATGGACTTGTCCGCTGCGATGCTCGTACGCGTTGAGCGCGTTGCAAAGTCGATGATTTTCACATCCGGACGTTTCAACCGCTGGTCTAGCATCCGTGAAAAAAGCACTGGATGCATTTCAGCCATGTTGTTGCCCCAAAGGACGAAGACATCCGCGTGGTCAATATCCTCATAGCAACCCATTGGCTCGTCCAGGCCAAACGTTGTCGTGAAGCCAGTGACGGCGCTCGCCATGCAAAGGCGTGCATTGGCCTCAACGTTATTGGTACCGATGGCGCCCTTGAAGAGTTTGGATGCAACATACCCATCGGGAATCGTCCACTGACCGGAGCCATAGATCGCCACCGAGTTCTTGCCATGTTCCGCAATGGTCTCCTTCATTTTGGAAGCCACAAGATCCAAGGCTTCCTTCATGGGCGTCTTCACCATCTTGCCGTTCTTCTTCACCAGCGCATACTTGAGACGGTCAGCGCCATAGAGCGCCATGATGGAGTGATAGCCTTTAACGCAGCAAAGACCCTGGTTCACCGGTGAAGCGGGATCGCCTTTCACGGCGGCTGCGCGTCCGTCTTTCACCCCGATCAGCAAACCGCAACCGGTGCCACAGAAACGACAGGGAGCCTTCTTCCATGTGAGGCTGTCCAGAGGCACATCGATATCTGGCGACGCAAACGTGATGTCGGGAAACGCTGAGCGCGCGGCGGCTATTGCGGCGGCCGCCGCCATCTGCCGGAACAGGTCTCTGCGGGTCATTGGGCTATTCCTCCTCGGCGGCAATCAAATCGTCGGAGTACCCCGCCACCAGAGCGAAGCCATCCGCTTCCGCGATCTCAGCCAGTTGATCTTCCAGCAATTGTGTGGCGGCCTTGCCTTCTGTCTCAGTGACCAAGATCACGACATCGTGCTTTTCGGCGGGCCGTACATCGGATTGAGGAATCTCCCGAAGCCGCGCTGCAACCCTTTCCCGATAGCCGGGCTTCGCGTAAACAAGGTAACTCTGAATCGCCATAGACAATCCCATTACGGCAGAATCAGGCCTCACACTCTGTGACCAAAGGCACAGACTGCAACCGGCATGACAAGCAATGTTTGATTAGGACCCAGATTTCTTGTCCCGGAGTCTATACCATGAGCGAACTCCTCAACAACCGTCAGCACCGCATTGAGACGTTGAAGCACATCATCCGGCATCTTCACGCCGGCCAGGCGCCCGATGAAGTGCGGGAGCAGATGAAGCGGCTGGTGGGGGAGACGGACTACGCCGAGATCGTAGCGATGGAACAAGAGTTGATGGCGGAGGGCATGCCTGTGGAGGAGATCCAAAGCATGTGCGACCTTCACTCTCAGGTAACGCGCGATGTGCTGGTACAACTACCTCCGCCGGCACTACCCGCGGGTCATCCGGCGGACACGATGCGCAAGGAGAATGCCGCTTTAACGCGGGTACTTGGTGATATGCGCATGGCGATGGCGGAAATTCAAACGCTCAGTGACGAAGCGATTCCCAAAGGCGCGCTGCTGAAGTGGAGACACAGCTACAACGACCTGATGGATATCGACAAGCACTACCAGCGCAAGGAGAACGCCGTCTTCAGCCGCCTGGAGGCGCACGGCATTACCGGGCCTTCCAAAGTGATGTGGGCCAAAGACGATGAGGTACGCGACCTGCTGAAGGAACTCGGGCGAGCTCTGGCGGTTACGGAGGGTCGCGCTGGGGAATGGAAACTGGTGGCGCAGACTCTTGGCAGCGCAGTGGTGAATGCGGTGTCTGAGATGATCTACAAGGAGGAGAACATCCTCATCCCGATGTGCCTGACCACGTTCACGGAAGAGGACTGGGCGGAGATCTGGCTGGCGTCCCCACGCTATGGATGGTGTCTGGTGGAGCCCGGACAGGGCTATCAACCACCAGAGAAAATGCTGCGGGCAGGAAGGCAGATTCCCGTTTCCGACGACATTGCCCTGCCCACCGGCACACTGAACCTGAAGCAGCTAACCGCCATCTTCTCCACCTTGCCGGTGGACTTGACCTTCGTGGACGCGCAGGACCGCGTGGCGTTCTTCTCAGAGGGTCCTGACCGCGTGTTTGCCCGTAGCAGAGCCGTACTCGGCCGGAAGGTGCAACACTGCCACCCTCCGAAAAGCGTGAATATCGTGGACCAGATTCTTGAGGACTTCCGCGCCGGCAGGCAGAGTGTTGCGGAATTCTGGATTCACTTCCAGGGCCGCTTCGTGCACATCCGCTATTTCGCCGTTCGCGACGATGCGGGCGTCTACGCGGGCACGCTGGAGGTGACCCAGGATGTTTCGCAAATCCGGGCGTTGGAGGGCGAGCAGCGGCTGCTCGCGTACGACCAACTTCAAGGACAGGCGGTGAACTAATGGATTTGGCGATTCACCCATACACCAAGGTTGGCGACGTTCTGGATGCATACCCCGCCATTGAGGACAAGCTGATCGCATACGTTCCCGCATTCGCCAAGTTGCGCAACCCAGTGTTGCGGCGAACGGTAGCAAAGATCGCCACGTTGGAACAGGCAGCGGCCGTGGGAGGCATTCCAGTGAGAGACCTGGTGCTGTTCTTGCGGGAACATACCAGCCAGGCTGGTGTGCCCGATTCCAACGGCGGGGCCTCGCTGGAGGTGTTTAATGGGCCAGATCCTCAATCGCTGGAGGCACCGGACTGGCTCCGGGCGAGCCGTGAGGGAACCCGTATCGATGTGGATGCCATGCTGGCCAAGGGGCAACACCCGTTAGGCGCGATCCGGAAACAACTCTCCGCGCTGCAGCCAGGCTGCTTTCTCCTGCTCACCAGCGGCTTTCTGCCTGCGCCCATGTTCGACATCATGCGCGCTTCAGGAATAAACGTTCACTGGCGCCGCAATGAGGCGGGTCTTTACGAGACGATGCTGCTGCCACCAGCCGGAGCCCGCCAAGAGTAACCCATCGCTACTCCCTGGAAGCACCAGCAGGTTCGATGATCGCACTCATCGAGCCCATACTTTCCGGCATGCGCCAATCCGGACCGTAGGATTGGATCTGACTGCGGGCGTAATCAGCAGCGGGAAGGTCGCAGGTGAGCACAACCGTTCGACCGGTGCTATCCACTTCCTCGGCATGCCGGAAGGCCTGCTGGGCACTGACGAGGAACAGTCGCTGCAACATCTCAATGACGTAATCGTACGTGTGATGGTCGTCGTCGAGCAGAACGACGTGAAAGAGCGGAGTAAGCTCGTCCTCCTGCTCGTGCTCAAGTTCCGGGATGGCTTGCGGTCGAGTCATGTGTGAAGCTAGCTTTCCCGCCAAACAACGAGGAGTGACTGGCGGCAGCGGGACTTAGCAACTGAACCCACTTCTATGATGCGACACAAGGTGCCGCTACTGCACGCAATTCGGGCAACTTCATCCCGGACCGGGAGAGAACGCGGCACTGCGCATCGGAGGACTTTCCGGACACTGAGTGCAGCCTGATTGGAGACGTCACCGATCCCCTCCCTGAGGAAGCGGGTACAGAGCAGTTGCCCGGCCACCAGTGACCCTGCCATGCTGTAGGGCAAAGCGATGGCACAACCTGACAGAGATTGGACCCGCCGCCAATGGCTGCGGCTTGGATTAGCGCCGCTTGCGGCCTCTCGCATCGCCTGGAGCGCGACACCAGCCATCACCCTCATTGAGGCCTTCCCTGCCCCCTACGCCGTCACCAGCTATTTCCGGTTTTTCCCCAAGCCCGAGCGCCCTACCGTAGTGGTGAAGGTAACGCTGGAAGACGGAACGGTTGGTTGGGGCCAGAGTGTGCCGATTCCCACGTGGAGCTATGAGACGCCGGAGTCCACACTGAGTGCCATCCGCTCCTACTTAGGGCCGGCACTGATGGGCGCCGATCCACTTGACCTGGCAGGCGCGCACCAGCGAATGAACCGGGCGATTGCCCCCAGCTTCTCAACCGGGATGCCTATCGCCAAGGCGGGCATTGATCTGGCACTGCATGACATTGCAGGCAGGCTGGCCCGCATGAGCCTTCCAGAGATGTGGGGACGCAAACCGCTGGAGCGGGTAGCGCTGAGTTGGACAGTGAACGTCCGGCAAATGGCGGAAGTTGAACCGCTGGTGGCAGAGGGTAAGGCCCTGGGCTACAAGCACTTCAACCTGAAGGTTGCCCCTGACCCGCGCTTTGACGTGGAGCTTGCAAAGTTGGTGCGAAAGCTGGCACCGGATTCCTTTTTGTGGGCCGACGCAAATGGTGGCTATGACGCCACCACGGCATTAAGCGTCACCCCGAGGCTGGCGGATGCGGGCGTGGATATCCTGGAACAACCCGTACCCGCCAACCGTCTGAGCGCCTTTCGCGATGTGAAGAAACTGGGTGCGCTGCCTATCCTCATGGACGAGGGCGTTGTGTCCAGCGCGGATCTGATGGAGTTCATCCGGCTGGATCTGCTGGATGGCGTGGCCATGAAACCTGCTCGTACAGCCGGTCTGTGGGAGGCGCGCAAGCAGGTGGAGATCCTCGAGAACGCGGGCCTGCTGTTCCTGGGCAGCGGGCTGACAGACCCTGATGTTTCGCTGGCCGCTTCCCTGCACTTGTACGCAGCCTACGGACTGAAGTATCCGGCGGCACTGAACGGCAAGCAATTCTTGAAGGGCAGCCTGTTGCGGGAGCCTATCATCGTGGAAGATGGCTATGCCATACCGCCCGCGGGAGTTGGCCTGGGCGTGGATGTAGACCAGGCAAGACTGACATCAAATGGAGAGTAGGCGATGCGCACACAGAATCTGATTTGGCACGCAGTCTTAGCCCTATTCCTTGCGCTTGCGGCTTGCGCGGATCCTGCATCCGGTCCTTTCCGATGGGAAGCTTCTGCCACTACAGGGCGCTTGATGCTGATGGAAGGTGGCCGCCCTGTGCTGGGCTACAACCATGGGCCGCAGTTGGCGAACAACGCTCCAGCAGATCGCCGTCGCGAGGGCTACATCTTCCCGCTGTACACACCCGCGGGCGTAAGTCCGCTGGATGATTTTCCTCAAGACCACTGGCACCATCGTGGCTTGTTCTGGGCTTGGCCTGTCATTGAATACGTGGGCAAGTCTTATGACATCTGGACGCTGGGCCGGGGGATTGCGTTGAAACATCAGCAGCACAAAGTGAGCACAGCAAGCGATTCAGCAGCGCTTGAAGCGGAGCAGGGTTGGTATGTAGGCGACACCCAAATCGTGAAAGAGAGCATCATCCTAAGGGTGGAGCCTGCCACGGCGAATGAGCGACAGATGGAGATTGCGGTGACGCTTGAGTCCGTCGGCAAACCCGTTGTTATTGGTGGCCAGCCCGACAAGACTAAGGGATACGGCGGTATGAACCTTCGCTTCGCACCACGCACGGATACGAGGATTACAACGCCCGAGGGCACGATAGCGGAAGACGAAGACATGGTGCCTCATGTCTGGGCGGCGTTGGAAGCGAAGTATCAGGGCAAGCCAGCAGGCATCCGCGTGGAGTCGCTTGACGGAAATCCCGGCCACCCCCAGGGTTGGTGCCTGCGCCCATACGGCTTCATCGGCGCAAACTACCCCGGCACCGGCAGCCACACCCTAGAGCCCGGCAAGCCACTAACGCTGCGCTACCGGGTGACGGTCTACGATGGGGCGGAGTAGCTAGCCCCCTTTGAGGTCATCACCTGGGTGGTTTCCCAGAAAGCCATTCCGTAGCCTCTTGAAAGACATGCCTATCTTCGTGAACAAAGGTGATGAGGTCATTATTCTCCGCCAGGTAGCATTCCGGTTGGACCTTGGCCATTTGTTGCCAGAACAGTGGGTTGAGGAATGAATCATGATTGCCTAGGTCGAATGCAAAGTAGTTCACAAAGTTAAGGAATTTGCCTTTGGCGGGATCAAATTCCTGAAGCGACACAGAGCGCGGCGCTCCCAGATCCAAGGGTGACCTGCTGATGTAGAGCTCGCAGAACGTGGGCCACTCCTCATTCCAATCAAGGATCGGGTTGACAACCCCAGGCAAGAGGAGTGGGCTACTCACAATCCCACCTCGCTCCACCCAACCCGCGTTCGTGTATTGTTCATCCAGATCGAAGATGCCGGAATCCCAGGAGGTTAGTGCGATGTAACGGTGAGGAAGCAAGCTAGGATGCGCCCGCATTAGATCGCCCAGCGAAAGATCCGCGTCGGACGTCTGCCACCACCATGGATCATGATGTCCATGCGCCGTATAGACCTCGGTCCTCTTGCTGATAGCCTGCGACGACGCTAGCCACGCTCAATGCACACCATCTGGTGCCCGTTCACATGGGAGACGGTGAACGCCACCCGTCCGGCTTCCGCGCGGTGAGGCACCACGGTGCCTTGTGGCACAAGGCGTACTGCCTTCACTGGGCCGTCGACGCGCACGGATGCCTCCACGTTGTTCAAGGGAATCACGTCCTCAATCACGTCGAATGCCTGCCCGCGGCGCTCCGGGATGTAGTGCAGCAGGTGCAGCACCAGTCGTCGCGCGGCGGCTTGTTCATTCAGTGCCACCATTGCCGTTGACGGCGCCTTCACACGCACCAGCGGTTGGGGCAGCAGGGCGTCGATGGCATTGCCCACCAGTTGTTTGGCCCAGCGTGGAGCGTTCTGTTGATATTGCGAAAACACCGGGTGCATGAAGTAGATTACCCGGCCGCTGCGGGTGACTCCAGGATAGCCATACTTGAACTCCGAGGGCGTGTGTCGATGGCTGCAGAAATGCTCCCAGGTGCGATTGAAGTAAGGAACGTTTGTTTTCACTAGTTCCTGTGCTCCGCGCAACCTGACCTCCGCACCCTTGAGGTACATCACGTACTCAGCTGGGCTGAAGCCTCGGGCCATGCCGCCATCGCGCACGACAAGAAAGTCCGGACTGAACACGGCGGGGCCGACATATTCAAGACCCAGCGACGGTAGGTTGAAGGCCGTCTTGCCTGGGTTCAATCCGCTTTCGTGCGATGCAATCAGACTGCCGCCAGCGCCGACGAAGGCTTCCAGCTTGTCGCGTAACGCATCGTTTACGGGAATCTCGTCCGGCAACACAATCAGCTTGTAGCGGCTGAAGTCAAACTGCGAGTCAATGACGTCAAACTGCGCGGCGAGTTCCGTCAGCATGCGTACGAAGCCGAATGCGGAATCAGGGATGCGGCGCGCCTCGCTGCTAAGGAACTCCTCGGGCGTCAACACACCAATGTCGGCAAGGCCCCGCGCACCCGCGCACCAGGGCTCCTTAGCCTCTACTTGCGTGTAGACTTTGCCGATGAGGTCGTAGGCGGCGGAGTCCAACACGCCGCGCGGATGCAGTTGGTCGCCCACACTGCACTTGGCGTTCAGGGCCAACATCTGAAAGCATTCATACTCCAGAGCCGCCTGATTTTTCAGGCTGTGGAAGTCACCCCATGAGGTGTGGAACTTCCCGGTCATGCCCAGGGTGTCAATATCGAGGCCGCGCGTGTAGCGGGCTTTCAGGGGGAAATCCATGTAACCCCAACCGCCGCTAGGGAGGCTTTCCAGTTCCCAATGTGTGTAGGCATCCTTGACCGGGCGGTGCTTCGGGCCGATGTGCCCGGCGTTGTAAAAGATGGTGCAGTCCTTGGAAAGTGTACGGATGAAGGCCGTCATCTCCCGCTTGTAATCGTAGATCATCTCGCCAGCATACTGGCGGCGCTGCACAGCGTTCGAAGGGTCAAGAGTCTTCGCCAGCATGGCGCGCCGGCACCATGGGCAACTGCATTCGCGAATCTGGACAATGTCCAGAAACAGGCCATCGACCGGAACCTTCTCAAACAGTTCGGCGATGTGTGCCTTCAGGAAATCGCGGTACGGCGTATTTACGCAGAGATTGCCATAGAAGCCTGGGGCGTACAACTCCTGCCGCGACGCGCCTTTTTCGTCCACGGTCAGCCATTGCGGTTCGCGCTGAGCGGTGAAGTAATCCCACTGGACCGTGAGATAGATGGGTACCCGGATGTCGCGCTTGTGGCAAGCCTCAATCTGATCCTTCAGCAGGCTCTTCTGCTTCATGTGCGGGTGAATGCGCTCAGGGTGCTTGCTGCTGTCGAAGTAGATGAGGCCGTGATGGCAGCGCCCAAAGCAGGTAATGGAGTTGACGCGAGCCTTCTGAAGCGTAGCGGCGAAAGCCTCGGGATCGAAGTCAGCACCAATGCCGAGGATCTTCTCACTGGTGTGGTAGTCAAGGTGAATCTGCCGGAAGCGCATCACGGGCGCATCCGCGCGGAACCATGCCGGCCGTTCATCCTGCGCCGCGACAACGCCCTGCGCCAGTTGCGCGGAGGCGGCACCGCCACTCTGCGCTGCCTGCAACAGGGGAGTTGCGCCAGTTACGCTTGCCGCCGCCCGGATGAAATCCCTGCGACCAAAACCATCACTCGCCATGAGGATGCCTCCTGAAATCGGACAATCGCATCCATCATAGCGACACTGGAAGGCGCACCGGTAGTGAGCGGTGGGCCTAGTTGCCGCTAAGCCACTTGGATAGCGAAGCCCGCCGTGCAGCTGCTGCGACGGGATCCAGTTCAAGACGCCAGGACGGGCGGGGTTGCAGGCCTAGCGTCATGGGCAGCTTCAAGAGTTTGCCGCGACGGGCCACAAGCAGTTCCACCTGTTCGCCAGCGCGGAAGTAGTCACCCAACTGCGGCCAGAACGCGGCCGTGATGCGGCGGTCGCCGATAGCCAGAATCTCGTCATCTACATTCAGCCCGGCAGCGTAAGCGGGGGTTTCGCGAAGAACCGAGCTTACCACCATACTCAGTCCATTGGCCTTTACATCCGCGCCAGTCCAGCCTCGCCCGGCAGGGCTACCAGCGGCAGCCTGTTGCGCGCCGCGTGCAAAGCGTAGGCCGTAATGGCTGAGTTCCTCACGGTAGTCAAAGTCTTCTGTTGAGCGCGAGGCGAGATCCATCCATCGCGCCACTTCAGCACCTGCAATTTCACTGACACAGTCACTGAACTGCTGGGGCGTGAAGCCACGCACCCCGCTATAGCGCCGGTAGGCAAGCCGCATCACGTCGTCCAGGCTGCGTGCATTGTTGGTAGCCTTGCGAATGCGCGCGTCCAGCAGAAAGCCGATCACGGCGCCCTTGGTGTAGTAGCTAATGCCGGTGTTGTTGGAGTTCTCATTGGGCCGGTATCCCTTCACCCAGGCATCGAAGCTGGAATCAGCCACCGGCTGCACCAGACGTCCGGGCTTTTCTTGCAAGCTGGCAATGGTGCCCGATAGCCGCGCCAGGTACTGGTCCTGGGTAAGCAGTCCAACACGGTGCAGCACCAGTCCGTCGAAGTAGCTGGTGAAACCCTCAGCTACCCATAAACCTTCCGTGTAGTTCTCGTTCTCGTAGTCAAAGGGACCCAGTTCCGCGGGGCGCAGCCGCTTCACGTTCCAGACATGGAGATATTCGTGGCTTACCAGACCAAGCCAGCTACGATAGCGCCCCTCGTTGCGAGTAGTGAGCGCGCTGGTCATCAGGACGGTGGAGTTCTTGTGCTCAAGCCCGCCACCTGCCTCCACCAGCATGTTCAGGAACAGGTACTTCGTGTAAGGCAGTCCGCCCCACATCTTGGCGTAGTGTTCTACGATGCGCTTGACGTCAGCGACACTGCGAGGGCCATCCCAATGGTCACTGGCGGGCAAATTAACGATGTAGTGCGGCTTACCCTCCACGTCAAACTCCAGGACATCGGGGTTTCCCGCGACGATGGGACAATCCAGCAGCGTGTCGTAGTCTGGCGCGTAGAAGGTGACAGGATCCTCTTGCCCAAGAACGTCAAGGCCGCTAAGGGCCTGCGCCCAGCCTAGCGGCAACTCCACGCGAACGGTGTGCGCCTTGTCGAGGTGGCCGACGGGTGTCAGAAAGGTGGCGGCGGCGTTCAGCATGGCAAAACTTGTGTCAACAAAGTTGGTGCGGACGCTCATCTCACGGGCATAGATGGCATAGCGAAGGGTGACTGTGGCCGCACCGCCGGCGCTTACCTTCCAGCGGTTCTTCCGCGTCTTGGTGACGGCAAGCCGGGCTCCAGCAGGGTTGAAGGCTTCCACGGCGTCGATGTTCCGGGAGTACTCGCGCACCAGGTAGCTGCCTGGCGTCCACACCGCCATGAACACTTCCAGTTCGGCCTGGCCATTGGTGGGAAACTGGCTCTCCACGTGGACGTAATGATTCCGGGCTTGGGGAAAACGTACGACATGGCGAAAAGGCGCTGACTGTTCTAGTTGGGAGGCATTCTGCGCGGGTATGGCCAGCACAGCACAAAGCAGGGCCATCAGACAAAGCAAGTATCGGAGATAGGGAAGTCGAAGCGACGTAACAGATGCCATAGCGGGGATCCATCCAGTGTTGAGGAAACCCGTAGTGTAGCGTGAAACCGGAAGACTTCGGCGACTGATGTAGGTAACGGTGCGCTAGGATTCCGTGTCCATCAGCGTACGGCCAATGGCGCGGTCGTACAGCCAGCCACCCAGCACCCCTCCCAGCAGTGGCCCAAGGATAGGCACCAGAAAGATGAGGGTGCCGTCCATCAGGCCGTTGTTGCGGAAGCCGGCGAGTGTGACGAAAAGCCGTGGGCCAAAATCGCGCGCGGGGTTGATTGCGTAGCCGTGCAATTTGCCGAATGAGATGCCAATGGCAACCACAGCCAGACCCACCAGAATGGGGGTAAGGATACCCGAAGGTTGGTTGCGGGCATCCGTTAGCGCGAAGATGATGAACAGCAAAATCGCAGTGCCTAACACTTGATCAAGAAATCCCGCGGATAGTTGCGCGGGAAAGGCTGGGAAGGTCGTAAAGACGCCCGCTGTCTTCTCCAGCGTGGGGTCGAATGCCTGAAAGGCGGGAAGGTAGTTCCAGTAAACCAGGGCAGAGGCAAGAAACGCGCCGGCGATCTGTGCAAGCGAGTACGGCAGCACTTTCTTCCAGGGGAAGCCGCGGAAGCAGGCAAGCGCAAGAGTGACTGCGGGATTGAGATGGGCCCCGGTGATCTTGCCGGCGGCATAGATACCGAAGGTAACGCCCAAGCCCCAGCCGATGACGATATTGGTAAAGCCGCCGTTCACCACTTCATTGGCTGTGCCTGTGCCAAAAAGCACCACCATCGCCACGGAGCCCTGCCCCAAAAGCAGCAGGATGAAGGTGCCTACAAGTTCAGCAATCAATTCGGCGGAGAGGCTGCGTGGCGGCATAAGGCATGAGTGTATCATTAGGCACAGGAAATCCGGTGGTGGCTTTGCGGCTGTGTGCGGGCAGCATCCTGCAACCGTCCCAGCACCGTCGGGGGAGGTGGCCATGGTGACACGCAGACAATGGTTTCGGTACGGCACAGGACTTGGGGGAATGCTTGCGCTGGGCAATAGCGCACTCAGCAGCCAAAGCCTGGCGGGCTTCGACAAAGTCCGCAGCCGCCAGTGGCGGACGCAACTGAACGAGGTGCTGCGCGACAACATCCTGAACTTCTGGCTGGAAAAGAGTATCGACAAACAGCATGGTGGTTACTTCATGCACTTCGACGCGTCAGGCACACGGAAGGCAGTGAACACGAAAGCCATCGTCACCCAGGCGCGGACATTGTGGCTGTTCTCACGGGCCTCACGAAACGACTTCGAGGGCGAGGGATTACCCTCTCGGGAGACGTTGCTGGCCGCCGCACGCCATGGGTTTGAAGGCTTGCGCGACCAACTTTGGGACCACCAGCATGGCGGCTTCTTCTGGACCGTGGACCCCGCGGCAGACAAGGTGACGCATCCGGGCAAACACCTTTACGGCGAAAGCTTCGCCCTCTACGGACTTGCGGAATACTACCGGGCCAGCCAGGATCGAGAATCCCTCGGCCTGGCGGACCGGCTGGTGGAGGTTCTGGAGCAGCGTGCGTACGACACCCGCTACGGAGGCTATGAGGAGTACTTCGAAGCCAACTGGACGAAGCCGCCGGAGGGCACCCAAGGGTATATGGGGCCTTCGCACTGGAAATTGATGAACACGCATCTACACCTCCTGGAGGCTTTTACCACGTACCTCCAGGCGAGGGAGACGCCACTGGCGCGCCGGCGTTTGGAGGAGCTTGTCCAGATTCAATCGAGCGCGGTGGTACGCAAAGATCTTGGCGCGTGTACAGACAAGTACCGGCGCGACTGGACGCCCATCACGGAGGGCCAGAGTGGCCGGGTTTCCTATGGACACGACCTTGAGAACGTTTGGCTGCTGGTGGACGCTAACCGCGCGCTGGGCCACGCAAGCTACCCCCTACGCGACCTGTTTCAAAGCCTATGGAGCTACTCGTTGCGCTATGGCTACGATGCTGCAAATGGCGGCTTTTATTATTGGGGCAATCCTGGTCAACCGGCCAGCGGCCGCGAAAAGTCCTGGTGGGTGCAGGCTGAGGTGCTGGTGAGCGCCCTTACCATGTATGAGCTGACTGGCGAAGCGCGCTTTCTGGATGTCTTCGCCAAGACCTGGGAGTTAGTACTTACCCGTATGGTGGACCGGCGCAGCGGCGAGTGGCACGCCACCATCGATGAGGCCGGCAACTCTAGCGGCGACAAAGCGAACAATTGGAAGTCCGGCTATCACAACGGCCGCGCAATGATGGAGTGCATGAAGGCACTGAAGCGCCTGGAAATGAGGGCCTGAGCCAAAGCGCCACAATGCCTAGCCAGCCGCCCCAGCCAAGCGAGGATCCGTTCCCGCGATGATCTCGTTGATGCCAGTTTGGTTGAAGCCCTTGAAGCCCTCGTTACGTTCCAAATTTTCGAGGTGCGCACCAAGCGCCCCTTCCGTGCGAAATTGTGCCGCTTGCTGCGCCGTGATTTGGCCGCTGGCCACTAACTTCCGAAGCCGCAGTTCGGCAACCGGCCAGATGTCTCCCTGAGAGAAGGCCTGCTTCAGGTAGGGAAATTCGCTGAAGGGCTTCATCATGCCCACACCTTCCTGGGCTAGTTGGTCGCGCAGCAAGGCGAAGTCAAACTGGCACTCCAGGTGATGCATGCCTGCCTCCAGAAAGGCTTCGCCATGCAGGGCGCACCAAAGTCCCACCGTGCCCAGTTCCTGGCGGTGCGGCATGGGTTGATGGGCAAAGTCGCCCAGCAGTTCCTCGGGGCTCATGTCGACATCCGCAAAGATGGTGATCCCTGCATTCGGCTGCTCAATCACCTGCGCTCCCCAGCCCGCCTCGCGTCCTGGCGTAAAGCGCTCACGGAGTTGGAAGCCCAGCAATTCGAAGACGTGAATGAGCGGCACAAAGCACGCGCGAGATGAGCGGTAAGTGTGGTGGTCATGATTGGCCCAGCCCAGCCCCAGCTGGTCCTGACGCGCTTTCTGAATTGCGCCCGCCTTGCAGCGCCGCTGCCAGTATTCGCGCTCAGCCTGGAAGAACCAGGCGCAGGCAGCATCGCGTCCAATTTCCGCGATGGCCTCTTCGATGCGATGCTCTGCAGCAACGAAGGCATCCAGCGGATCCTCCATGGCGCGAGGGCGGGTGCGGAAGGCCTCCAGATGCCGTTGGCTGGCAAGGCGCAGTTCCTGGTCAAGCTCAGTGACGGTGAGGCTGACGGAACCATGGCGCTCAACCACCCACAGTTCGGTGTCTGGGGCTGGGGCCACTAGAGCGCGTCGAAGCGGATTAAAGAGTCGTCCTTCGATGGTGGTCATCAGCCGGTGGGCCTGGAGAAAATCCGCCACCGCGTCCACTTTCAGCGCAACGGCAGTGCCGGGCAACTCACTCAGCGCGACACGAGGAAATACGGCGCCCGGATGCAGATAGCAGGGGCTGAAGACACGAGCATCCGGCGCGAAGCCAAGCCGGAGTAGCAACTCCGATGTGTCCTCTGACTTCGGAAGCCGGATGTGATCAATCCAATCAAAGAAGCGGGTGGCGGTCTCGTTCGCCATCCGCCGCGCCAGGTCAGCGGCGAACACGTTCCGCGAGAGGAACCCCTCAATGACGTGATGCAACCAGCCCTCGGCATCGGGCTGTGTTTCCCACACGAAATCCTGCAGTGCGGGGCTGGATGCGGGATGCGAGGGAAAGGGCATGGATGCCTCCTGGTGGCAGTATATCGCCAGCAGCGCCGCATGTCCTGGCCTGTTGCTTCGTTTGTTTCGTCGTCCAAGCAGCGCTAGCGCTGGCGTCCCATGGAGGCTACCAGCACGCCCACCACGGCGCCACACAGGTGGCTTTCCCAGGACACGAACCAGGAGTAAGGAAAAATGCGCCACAACAGGCCGCCATAGGTGAGAAACACAAAGCCGGCGATCAACATCGATCGCCAATGCCGGTGGTAGATCCCCGATGCGATGAGGTAAGTGAGAAGGCCGTACAAGACACCGCTGGCTCCTAAGTGGACTGAGCCACCACGGCCGATCACCCATGTGCCAAAGCCGGTTCCCATCCAGATGAGTGCGAAGGGCTGTACCCACTTGCGGCCTGCCTGCAGAACCAACAGCAACATCAAGACGAACATCGGAACCGTATTCGCGGCGATATGGTAGAGATTTGCATGGAGTAGGGGAGCGAAGAGGATGCCTACAAGCCCGCCCAGGGTTCGCGGTACAATGCCCCAGCCACGCAGGTTCAGGAAGGGCAACAGCACCGTGGCAGCGAAACAGATCCAGAGAGCGATTACGAAGAGCAGCGGCGCTTCATACGCAGCCTGGATGCCACTGGCGGCGCGTTTGCGGGAGTTGGTGACGGCCATTCCCCTATCCTCCCTATACCTTGAGGCTGTTACCACGAGGGGACGCCGGTCAGGCTAGAATCTGCTTCACGACGTTACCGTGCACGTCGGTGAGACGGAAGTGCCGGCCCTGATACTTATACGTTAGCCGCTTGTGATCGATGCCCAGGCAATGCAATACCGTGGCTTGCATGTCGTGCACATGAACAGGATCCTTCACCACGTTGTAGCAGTAGTCGTCTGTCTCGCCAACCACCATGCCCGGCTTAATGCCACCACCCGCCATCCAGATTGCGAAATTGCGGGGATGGTGATCGCGCCCGTAGTTCGTTTCGCTCAACGGACCCTGGCAATAGGCGGTGCGGCCGAATTCGCCGCCCCAAATCACCAGGGTATCCTCCAGCATGCCGCGCTGTTTCAGATCCAGCACAAGCGCGGCGGAGGCTTGGTCAGTCCCCTGGCATTGCAGGGCGAGGTCTCGGGGCAGGTCACGGTGCTGATCCCAGCCACGATGATAAAGCTGTACAAAGCGAACGTCGCGTTCAGCAAGACGCCGGGCCAGCAGGCAGTTGGCCGCATACGTGCCGGGGCGGCGGGCATCTTCTCCGTAGAGGTCGAAGGTGGATTGGGGTTCGCTGGAGAAATCCACCAGATCGGGCACTGAAGCCTGCATGCGATACGCCATCTCGTACTGTGCGATGCGCGTTTCGATCTCAGGGTCAGGGTAATCCTGTCTCTTGATTTCGTTTAGCGTCTTGAGACTATCCAGCATGTTGCGCCGGCCTTCGGAATCGATGCCCGGTGGGTTATGGATGTGGAGGACGGGGTCTTTACCAGACCGAAACTTCACGCCCTGATAGCGCGAGGGCAGGAAGCCCGCGCCCCAAAGACGGCTGAACAAAGGCTGGTCTGTGTTCAAGGCATTCGCCTGGGACACCAACACAACGAAACCAGGCAAATCCTGATTCTCACTGCCAAGGCCATAGCTCACCCAGGAACCCATACTGGGGCGGCCAGGCTGCTGGAAACCGGTCTGGAAGAAGGTGATGGCGGGATCGTGATTGATAGCCTCCGTGTGCATCGTCTTGATGATGCAGATGTCGTCCACAATCTTGCGGTGGTGCGGGATGAGTTCACTAAGCCAAGCGCCCGACTGGCCATATTGCTTGAAGGAAAAGATCGACCGGGCAACGGGGAAGGCGCTTTGGCCAGAGGTCATCCCGGTGATGCGCTGCCCCATGCGGATGCTGTCCGGTAACTCCTGTCCATGGTGTTTATTGAGTTCGGGCTTGTAATCGAAGAGGTCCATCTGCGAGGGCGCACCGGACTGGTGCATGTAGATGACGCGCTTGGCTTTCGGTGCAAAATGAGGAAGCGCGTCCAGACCGCCATAGCTGGCGGCCGTCGTAGGGTTACCCCGCAGCAACTGAGGGTCCAGCAGCGAAGCCAACGCGGCCACGCCTACCCCTCCGGCACTCCTTGAAAAGAAGAGCCGGCGGCTGACGGGGATGTTGACGGTTTCCTTCCAGGACATACGGTTTGCACTCACACAACGAAACGAACCCAGATGCTCACCAGTGTTTCGCAACAGCCAGGGCGTTGTAAAGCCAGCGGCCTATTCCTTCGTAATGGCCTCATCCAGATTGAGGATGACGCTGGCAACCGTGGCCCAGCCAGCCAATTCGCGAGGGTCAAGCGTAGCGTCATGCACGGACTCGCCCACACTCAGCAGATTCCGCGCAGCATCTGGATTGCGGCGATAACGGGCGATCTGGGTTTCGGCCAAGTCTCGAAGCACCTGCAATTCACGGGGATTGGGTTCGCGCGCGGTTACAAGTCGAAATGCATGGCGGATTCGGGATCCAGGGTCAGCCGCGGCCTCGCGCAGTACGCGCTGGGCAAGCGCGCGGGCGGCTTCCACATACGTGGGGTCGTTCATCAACACCAATGCCTGCAGCGGAGTGTTGGTGGGGCTGCGCCGCGCAGTGCACTTCTCACGGTCTGGCGCGTCGAAGGTCACCAGAGAAGGCGGTGGGGCAGTGCGTTTCCAGAAGGTATACATTGTGCGGCGATACAGGTCCTTGCCATGGCTTTGCTGATAGCGCTGCATGGAGTACACATCGCCGAAGGCCATGTCTTCCCAGACGCCATCGGGTTGGTAAGGGAACACGGAAGGGCCGCCGACAGGCCCGTGAAGCAGGCCGCTGGCGACTAAGGCGCTATCGCGGATCATCTCCGCCTGCAATCGAACGCGCGGCCCCCGCGCCAACAGGCGGTTCTCGGGATCCAACTCAAGGAGCTCCGGGTTACCCTGTGACGCCATGCGGTAAGTGGCTGAGGTGACGATGGTGCGCATCAGGTGCTTCACGTCCCAGCCGGAAGAAGTGAACTCCGTAGCCAGCCAGTCAAGCAATTCCGGGTGGGTAGGCGCATCGCCCTGCGCACCGAAATCCTCAGAGGTCTTTACGATGCCTTGGCCAAAGGTCATCTGCCAGAAGCGGTTCACGGCCACGCGTGCGGTGAGGGGATGATCCTTTTGCATCAGCCAGCGGGCAAGGGTCAAGCGATTCAGTGGTGCATCGGCGGGCAGCGCCGGGAGTACCGCGGGGGTGCCGGGCTGCAATTCCTCAGCGGGCATGCTGTAGTCTCCACGCTCAAGGCGGTGGGTCTTGCGCGGGGTGACCATCTCCTCCATCACCATCGTGGTGGGGATAGCTTGGGCGAGCGCATCGGCAGCACGCGAGGCCGCCTGCAGTTCATCCCAGGCCTTGCGAAGGGGCAGCGGGGCAGCCGTCTCCAGGTAGTAGCGCCGTATCCACTCGCGCTGTTCGCGGGAACGGCTTTCCGTCGGCAGCAATAGCGTTGCCCGGGCGGGTTCATGCATGTAGAGCTGTTGAATCTCTGAGGCAGTAAGCGCTCTTCGGTAGATCCGCAAATCATCGACATTGCCATTGAACGGGGAACCCAATGCGGGGTCAGCCAAACGCATTGGCGCCCTGCTGCGAAACGAACCCACCAGAGAATCGTGTTGCGTACTAAGCTTGGCCCGCCTGCCGTTCACCCATACCTGCAAGCCCCCGGCCCGCCCGCTGCCATCATAGTTCACAGTGATGTGGGCGTAGCCCTTCTGTCGCACCCGGTCAACGGTAGTAACTTCAATCGCATCGTTCGGATAGCTTGCCGCCAACCTGACGGTAAGGTGCACACCGCGATCAATCTCGTCAGGGATGGGATAAGACTCGTCGAACTCAAACTCAATGCCACGGCGGGTTTGCGAGTCGTCAATCTGTTGGAAGATGGCCATGGGCTTCTGGCTGGAGCTATGCACCCAAAACGCAATTGAGAAGGCATCCTCACGGCCAAATGGGAAGGCATCTCCGAAGGCGATGGTGGTTTCGCCATCCAGTTCCAGGCGATCCGCAACCATCCCCGGCAGGTAGCGGGCTTCACCTCGCAGCACCTTGGCCCGTAGTGCCGGGTTGGCTGTTTCGAGGTGATGATCAAAGGAGTAGTGCGCGTGCAGTCCGCGGAAGGTTGGCGCCGGCAACTGGCTGGCCTGGCCCGCCTGCCACTGCTGAAGCTGGTAGTCTACCGTGTCGTTGCTAAGGGCAAGTCGGGCGTCGTGCAACCGCTGCTGGGCTTGATGCCATTGCCTTTGCTGCGCGTCGCTCGAGAACACGCGGAGGTAGGGCGTTGCATTGCCGCGCTTGCCATCAAGACCCTCTTCGTCGATGGTATTGAAGAAGGCGTAAAAGCGGTAGAAATCAGTCTGCTTGATGGGGTCGTACTTGTGGTCATGACAGCGGGCGCAGCCCATCGTCAACCCTAACCATACAGTGGCTGTGGTATCCACGCGATCCACCACATACTCTGTCTGATACTCCTCTGGAATCGCACCGCCCTCATAATTGATCATGTGATTGCGATTGAAACCGCTGGCAATACGCTGTTCGCGCGTACGCTCAGGCAACAAGTCACCTGCCAGTTGCCAGATGCTGAACTGGTCGTAGGGCATGTTGCGATTGAAGGCATCAATCACCCAATCCCGCCACAGCCACATGTCGCGGTGGCTATCAATGTGGAACCCGTGGGTATCGGCATAGCGGGCAAGGTCAAGCCACTGCATGGCCATGCGCTCACCATATCGGGGAGATGCCAGCAGTTCATCCACTCGCTTCTCGTATGCGTCCGGGGAGGAGTCTTTCAGGAAACGGTCAATTTCCTCGGGCGACGGCGGCAGTCCGGTGAGGTCAAAGTGGAGCCGACGCAGTAGCGTTGGCTTATCTGCCTGACGCGCAGGCCTTTGCTGTTCCCGGTCAAGCCGGGCAAGCACGAAGCGGTCAATTGCGTTCCGCACCCACGCTTCGTCACTCACCACGGGCAGCGCGGGACGTTGGGGCGTGGTGAAGGACCAATGCTGGTCTACCTTGGCACCCTGCCGAATCCACTCTGTGACGGTTTCCAGCTGAGCTGGCGTCAGGGTGTCTCCGGCGCCTGGCGGCGGCATTGCCAATGCGCGCTTGGGATGGGCAACGCGCTCCAGCAGCTTGCTATTGGCGGGGTCGCCGGGCACAACCAGTTGATACTTCGCCCGTTTGGTGAGCATGCCCTCACGCGTATCCAGCCGCAGTCCCATGGCACGCTTGCTTTCGTCAGGGCCATGGCAGGTGTAGCACTTGTCCGACAGGATGGGGCGCACATCGCGGTTGAAGTCCACTGGCGGCGCGGCGAGTGCGGAAATGAGCCCACACCACAGGACGACAATCACAAAGACAATTGGAGCGGAAGTGCGAAGAGTCATGGCTGCATTACGAAACGAACCCAGTGCCCTTGCGCTCAGTTGTACCACAAAGGGGCAGACCGGGATGACGCAGCACTCATGTGCAGCGATCCTGAGCCGTAGGGCCCTAGCGTGCCCGCGGAGGCCGGAAAAAAGGGTCCGCCGGATCGTAGTTCGGATTGACGCCAGGGGCGACTGCGTTCAGTGAGGCCATCCAGGTGCGTAGCTTGCGCTGCATGGCGGCTGCGCGCTTAGGGTCCTTCTTTGCCAGATCCTGTTGCTCGCCGATATCGGTGCGTAGGTTGTAGAGTTCGATGCGCGGCCCCACGGTAAGCTGATAGTCGCGTTCCGGATCAATGTGATCGCCAAAGAAGTCGATCAATTTGTAGTTCCCCTCGCGGATGACAGCGCAGGGGGTGGCTCCCCATTGGATGTCATAGAGCGGCATGTACCAGTAAAGGAAACGCGGGGGAAGTTTGCCTCCACGCAAGGCAGGCAGGAGGCTGACGCCATCCAGCGGATGGGCACGATGCCCAGTGGCGGGAGGGGGAGTGGCACCGGCAGCCTCCAGGAAAGTGGGATACCAATCCACGACGTGGACGGGTTCCGCAGAGACCATGCCGGAGGGTGTCACCCCGGGCCAGCGGACGATGGCGGGAACACGGATGCCGCCTTCGTAGGGTGACCCCTTACCCAGGCGCAGCGGATGATTGTCGAACAGGGTATCCACGCCGCCATTGTCGGAGAGAAAGACTACGATCGTATTCTCTGCCAGCTTCAGTTCATCGAGGCGCGCCAGCAAGCGGCCGATGGAGGCGTCCATGTGCTCAAGAGCCGCCAGATAGGTGGCATTGTGGATGCCGGTTTCGTGATAACCTCGCCGCCGGTAAGCGGTCGTCAGTTCCTGCGGCGCCAGCACAGGGCCATGGATGGTGTGGTGGCTGAGGTAGGCAAACCATGGCCGGTCACGATTCCGCTCAATGAAGCCAATAGCCTCATTGGTGAGCATATCCACGCCCTTGTCGGTGCGCGCCTGATACTCAGGAGGCTGCTGGGGCGGCGTGGAATAGTCAAAGCCATAGTGCGTCGCGGCTTGCGGCTGCAGCAAGGTGTAGTAGCCATCCTCGTTGGCGGTGAGGTGCCACTTACCCAGGATGGCAGTGGCGTAGCCCGCATCGCGAAGGGCTGCTGCCATGGTATGTGTACCGCGCTCCAGGTTGGCCTTATAGGGAGGCTCAATCACCGGCGCCTTGGGATAGTAGTAGGGCGGGATGACATGCCACATGCGGTTGCGGGCGGTGTGTTGGCCGGTGAGCAGGCTGGCCCGGGTGGGCGTGCATTGCGGCGTGACGTACGCATCCGTAAAGCGAACACCTTGGGAGGCCAGACGGTCAAGATGCGGCGTCCGCGCATGTCGTCCACCATAGCTGCGCACAGCTGTGTAACCCAGGTCGTCCGCCAGAATGAACAGGACGTTTGGCGGCCGCGCGGCTGGAGGCGTCTGCCCCAGCAGTGGGGGTAGGGCCGACAGCCCCGTCAGCGCGGACGCGAAGGCACGGCGAGTGAGGGAGGGTGAGGCCATGGATGCATTCTATATGGTTCACCCAGCGTTGGACCAAGGTACTCATGGCCTTGGGCAAACGCCGCTGCGGGACTACTACCTCCCATTTCCTGGCCAAGCGATGGCCGCACCGTGCTGAATGAGCTTGAACAGTTCCATGCCCACCAGGATGCCCGCCGCTATCCCAAGCAGAATCGTCCACTCTGCGGCAGCTACCGGGCTAGCCTGCAGCAACGACTGCCCAAATGCGGTATTGATCGCCAGCAGATGGATTCCTTGCGCCGCAGCAACACCGCCAATCAGCAGCCAGTTGCGGCTGATTGGCACCCAGAACGCCGATACAAACTCTGAGCGGCAACCGAACACGTGGAAGTTCTGCATGAGCACTATCAGCATCAGCAGATGGCTGCGGACCAAGTCTTCTTCTATCCCCGACAACTGGAAAAGCCTTTAGAAGTATCCAAAGGCAGGAAGGAACACCTCGCCCCGCCTTAAACCACTCCAAAGGCTCAAGCAGTGGCGCCGCGCGCGATGTCGGAGTCGTCGTACGAAAACAGATCGCGCGTCTGCGGAGTGGGCGACGATGAAGACGCCGAGCTGGAGGTAGGGCCTGGCTTCTGCGGAGGAGTCACTGCTCCTGAGCGCGGCGTGCTTCCGGCTAATCCGGGTTCTAACGCCTTCTCCAATATGCTGTGCAACCGGTCTGCATCGCGGCCGATCCGGGAGCGTTCCGCATCCAGTTCGGCCCGAGTTGCAAACAGCGCGGCTTCGGATGCAGAAAGCGCCGCCTGAGCTCCTGACAGCGATCCGCGGGCCGAGGCCAGTTCCGCTTCCAGTAGCGATCGCTGATGCTCGGCGGTGCTCAGGCGATCGGTCAAGGACTGGACGGTACCCTTCGTTTGCTCTAAATCGGCACGCAGTTCTTCGAGTTCGGAGATGGACGCGCGCGCCTGCCCAACAGCTTCCTGAGCACCAGCCTGAATCACCTTCACGTCATTCAGGGCAGACTCCAGTCTGCGCTCCGCCATGTGCAATCGGTCGGCCAAGTGCATGGCCGCCAGCACGCCCACGCGGGCACCATCCGAAGTTCCGCTCTTGGATGCGATCATTCCCATCAACGCGTCCACTTGGTTGGCGATGTGGTGAAACTCCGCAGCGGACGTGGAGGACGTCATGCTGAGATTCTGGTTGAAGATGGTGACGCGAAAGACTTGCTTCGGCGTTGATTCACTGTTCATCGGCGCCCTGCTTCCTTCACTCACTGTGCATCAGCCCGCTTCGACCAAACTCGAGAGGCGACCCTGGCCTCAGACTACCGGCTTCCAGCCTACTTGGCAACCATCAACTCGCGATAGGCCGCGGCGGTAGCATTGCCGGAGAGAAAAACGTCCTGCTTGTTCATGCGCTGCAATTGTAACCAGACTCCGGTTTGCGCGGGCGCGGTGGAATTCCGAATGGCGATGTTGCGTGCGCCCATGATGTGCATTGCGGCCAGAGTGCCACCTATTTTCGCTTGACGAGCCAGCCAGCCATCCAGTTGCACGCCATCCGCGCTATGCAGGAAGAGCGCATGCGCATCGGGAGCTAGCTCAGTCGCTGTCCAGTGGATACGCACATCGCGCAGGCTGGCTCCCATCAAATACCCACCCACGATCGCCGCAGCCATCTGGTCTTCGCCTGCTACTTGGTCAAGTGGCGAACGCCAGGGGCGCTGGCTATGCGAGGGGCTCTCCGCAAGGAGTGCGGAGCGGATCTCCAAACCCTGAATCTGCAGGTCGCGGATAGGGTTGCCGGTGAATCCACTGAAGAGGACCCTGCCCGCGGTGCGGATTTGGGTGTTGTGAAAGCGCACACTTCGCAGTGACCCGGATGCACTCTCATCAGATCGCCGTTTGAGGTCAAGAACCAGCGGCCACTCCGCCATTCCGGGCTGCACGGCGCGCGTCTCAATGACAGTGTTGGTGAACTGCAGATTCTCCACCGTACCGCCATCACGGACAAAAACTCCGATGCCACCCTGCGACCGCAGCACCACCAGATTGTTCACTACAACATTGCGGATGGGGCCGTGGGTGAGCGTACCCACCCGCAATCCCATACCGCCACTTTCGATGGTGCTGTCACTAATGGCAATATGCTCAGCGGGCGGTGCAACTCCCTCCACCATGCTGGATTGAATGACGATGCCATCACCCCCGCCGCGGTACTGCAGACCCCGCACTTGCACCCGGGATGAAGAATCAATCACGACTCCGTTCAGGCCGGGCGCCAGCAACGCATTGTCGATGGCGACATTCTCAATCCAGGCGCCATCCACTACACGAAGCGAAACGGTGTAGGCAGGGGATCGGCGGAAGCGAACGTCACGAATTCGGACGTTCGTGCAGTTCTCCAGTAGCACCAGAGATACCAGCCGTGAGCCTGGATTGCGGATTGTAGTTTCGTCAGGGGCGGGCACCGGGCCAGCCTGCACTTCGCCAGGACCCGTAATGGCTATCGTGTCCAGTCCTTTGCCATAAAGCAGTGCAGGGGCGGGATAGTCAGCCACATGCGGACTGGTGGCCAACACGGCGCCGGGTGCCAGATGCAGCGTGATGGCATCGCGCAGAAACAACGTCCCGGAAACATACCGGCCAGCAGGAAATACTAACGTACATCCGCCATCCACGGCACAGGCATCAATGGCCCCCTGAATTTTCGCCGTCTCCACAGCAGAGCCATCACCCCTTACGCCGAAGTCGCGGACATCCCGCATGGCCTTCGTGCCCTGTGCGGAAAGCACACCGAGAGCCACACACGCCAGAAGCATTAGGCGGAGCGTAAGCATGCGCGAGATGGGAAATGCAGCGAACATTGCAGGTCAATAGCGCGGGACACTGGCATCCACCAGCAAGCTCCAGGCATCAATGCCGCCAGACATGCTTACGCAGTTGGATAAGCCTTTCTCGCGTAGCCAGGCCACCACGTTCAGGCTGCGCATACCGTGGTGACAAAATATGACGAGTTTGGCGTCCTCAGCCTCATCCTCAAGGCGGCTGAGGTGCTGGGGAACGGTTCCCATGGGAATGAGCTCAGCCCCGGCGATGGAACAGATCTGATGCTCCTTCACTTCTCTTACATCAATCAGCTTGATGCTGGCGCCGGCATCCAGTTGGGCTTTCACTTCGTTTGGGTGAATCTCAAATTGCATACCTGATATGACTTCCCGCTTGATGCAGTGGGTGGTTGTGATGGCTACCGCACACCCAATTCCTTCAGCAACTCGTTCGCTCCGTAGACCTTCTCCAGCGCTTCCACGATTCCCTGGGAGGCCACAAACACGGCACGCGCGGTGCGGTCCTGGTACACGAAACGGTTGGGCAGACTGGGGATGTTGCCGTCAAACACGATGCCCACGACTTCCCCCTTCGTGTTCACTGCCGGACTGCCCGAGTTTCCCCCGTGAATGTCGGCGCTGGTGATGTAGTTGAAGGGCGTACGGGCATTCAGTTTCTTGCGGTTGCGAAGCCAGGACTCGGGAAGAATGTAGGGATCCTTTCCCGTGGCTTTCTGGAAGGCTTGGCCAATGGTGGTGAAGGGCGGAATCTTTCGGCCACCTTTCTCGGTGTAACCGCGGACGGGACCAAAGCCAAGGCGCAAGGTTAGGGTTGCGTCGGGATAGTCATTCTCACCATAAACACCGAAGCGTGCCTGAGCGATCTTGGTTTCCGCATCGGTAATTGCACCTTCGATGCCATCCTGATACTCCTTGATCAGACGGCGGGATTCAGGCTCCATCAGCCTGACGAGTTTCAGCATCGGATCATCGGACTGACGGACCCTTTCCGGATCCTCGGCCAGTTCCTCACGAAACTTCTTGTCGGCCAGCCTCGTTCCTTGCACAGCCGCTGTCGCGACCTCCTCCGGGCTCTTTCCGCCTAGGATCGTGATCACAGTTTCGTCGCCGGGGAAAGCTTCCAGAAGCGCACGGAGAGAGTTGGCCAACATGATGGCGTCAAATTCCGGGTACACGGGTGCTTCCCGGGTAAGGCGACGCTTCACTTGGGGAATGGCGGCATCGTTGAAGCCCCGTAGCCTGTCTTCATTCGGCTTGCCAATCTCCTCGGCGTACCGATTGAAAACCCTCCCAAACGCAAAAAGGGTAGAGCCGCGGCCGGCAAAGGTCTCGAACAACAGCGATCGCTTGTAAATCTTGGCGTACCGGTCCATGGCGTCGGCCAAGTCACCCCAAACGGAGCCGTACTTCTGTTCCAGCTCCTTGCTTGCCGATATCGCCGCCCGCAACTTCATCTCCTGCTGACGCTTCTCTGCCATCAGTTCCTCGTCGCGAAGGCCGCTCAGAAAGCCAATGTAGGCTTTCTGGCTGTTCTGAAATCCGAAGATCTCCTCCAACGCCACGCGCTTTTGCTCCTCGCCCTTATCCGCATAGCGTTGGGCGTCATCGATCAGTGAGGAGAGGCGGCTAAGCAACAGCGGATAGGAGACATCCCGGTTAAACTCCAACTGGGCCATCGTATTCAAACGGCCGGTGGTGCCAGGATGGCCGGAGACGAACTGCAGTTCGCCCACCTTGGCACCCTGCTTGCTCCAGCGTAGATAATTCTCCGGCTTGGCGGGCTTGCCTTCTTCGTAAGCGCGCAGGAAGGTGATGTCGAGACAGAATCGGGGATAGCTGAAGTTGTCGGGGTCTCCCCCGAAGAAGGCGCTGAGGAACTCAGGCGCGAACACCAGCCGTACGTCGTCATACTCTTTGTACCGGTAGAGGTTATAGCGTCCGCCAGCGTACAAAGTCACCACCTGGCAGTCAGCGCCATCTGTGGAGCATTCGTTCTCAATCTTCGACATCTCGGCCTTACGCAAGCGATTTGCTTCCGCCACATCGGCGACCGCGCCACCGGCACCTTGGACGCGATCCGTAACGTCGGTGATCGCGGCCAGGACACGAACGCGCGTGCCTGGGCAGCGCTTTTCCTCCGCGTGCGTCCGGGCATGGAAGCCATTCTTCATGTAGTCATTTTCCTGGGAGCTCAGGCTCTGGATGCACCCGGAAGCGACATGATGATTCGTGAAGAGTAGACCATCCGGAGAGACAAATGACCCGGAGCCGCCGCCGAAATGGACACTTCCGGTGCGTAAGTGGTCAAGGAACTGTGGCGTCAGGTCGAACTGATAGCGCTGCTTCAGCTCAGTGCGTAACGAATCCGGGACCTTGTTGAAAAGCCACATGCCCTCTTCCGCAGGGAGGAGGAGGGTAACCGAAAGCAGGAAAGTGGTGAGGCGGACGAATGTTTTCAAACGCATGACGAAGAGAGCGGAGCGCATTGGCGCTAACCCACGACTTTCAGTGTAGCGCGCAGGCGGCGGTACGGGTCCGAGGACGCGGGATTAACAGAAAGCCGCTGGAACAGCGGAACGCGGTTGCCGGGATGTCCTACAATGGGAGCTTCCCGTGTCTTTCAAGCTTTCGATCCTCATCCCGGTCTACAACGAGCGCACGGTGCTGGAAGCAAGCCTCGCGCGCGTACTGGCTGCTCCCCTTCCAGAGCACATGGAGCGGGAGCTGATTCTGGTAGACGACTGCTCAACAGATGGCACCTGGGACATCCTGCAGCGCGTATGCGCAGGCAATCCCCTGATGCAGTTGCACCGGCACCAGCGCAACCAGGGGAAGGGGGCTGCCATTCGCACGGCCTTGGGATACGCGACAGGCGATTTTTGCCTCGTGCAAGACGCTGACCTGGAATATGACCCAAACGAGTATCCCGTGCTGCTGCAGCCGCTGCTGGATGGGCGTGCCGATGCCGTGTTCGGCTCGCGATATCGCGGCAGTGAACAGGCACGCATTTTACCGTTCTGGCACTCGCTAATGAACAGCAGCCTCACCGCCATCTCTAACATGTTCTCTAACCTTTCGCTCACCGACATGGAGACATGCTACAAGGTGTTTCGCACGGATCTGCTGAAGAGCATTCCCATCCGCAGCGATCGTTTTGGATTT
Source organism: Bryobacteraceae bacterium (assembly GCA_036821995.1). Lineage (GTDB taxonomy): Bacteria > Acidobacteriota > Terriglobia > Bryobacterales > Bryobacteraceae > JACTMJ01. The sequence goes on along the minus strand of DAISIM010000010.1, from coordinate 54,101 downwards.
GAGCCGGAGATCACCATGAAGGCGGCCAAGCGTAAGCTTCGCATCTACGAAGTGCCCATCAGTTATCATGGCCGCAGTTATGAGGAAGGCAAGAAAATCAATTGGAAGGACGGCGTTCAGGCGCTCACCACAATTCTGCATTTCTGGCTGATTGATGATCTCTATACGGCGCCATACGGGCGGCTGTTGTTGAACAACCTCTCCGGCACGCCGCGCTACATTGATTGGATTGCCTCCCAACTGCGGCCACACCTGGGGGACTCAGTTCTGGAGTTGCGCGCGGGAACGGGCACGCTAAGCGCGAAGCTGATGGCGAAGCGTCTGCGATACGTGGTATCAGACAAAGATCCCTTGATGCTGCACGCGTTGGAGAACCGCTTCCTGCGCACGCCTAGCGTCCAGGTGGCGGGGGTCGACCCATCGAATCTTTCCCACTATCAAGGCTTCGGTGGACAGTTCGATTCCGTGGTTTGCGTGAACGTTCTGGAGTTTGAGCAGGACCCTCGAAAGACGCTGGCGGCTGCGCGCCAGGCGCTGCGACCGGGCGGCAAGCTGCTGGTACTTGCTCCCTTCCAACCCAAGCTAATGAGCACGGTGGATCAACCACTAGGGCATTTGCACCGGTTTAGTTATCCGGACCTCGCCAAAGACCTCACCGAGGCGGGATTCTCAGTGGTACAGCACCGGGACTTCAATCGCTTCGGTGCCCTATCCTGGTTTCTCTATGGCAAGGTCCTGCGCCGGCGCTTCATCCCCAAGGTCACCCTAAAGTTGTTTGACAAGACTGTATGGCTGTGGAAGCGGCTGGACCGGTTGTTCCCCTGGAAAGGACTGTCACTGATTGTGGTTGCGCAAGCGCATGAGACCGGCGGCCGGCAGGCGTCCGGGTCAGAAAGCACGGCGATTCCCACCGCACGGATTGGCTCGTAACCGGAATCGCTGCCAAGCGCCGGGCGAAGGACTTTGACAATGGCATTTACATTCAGACATGCAATATGCAACGAGGTGTACCAGGGCTGGGACTTCGCGGAAAGCTGTAAGTCCATGCGCGGATTCGGCTATGACGGCATCGAGATTGCTCCGTTCACGCTTGCGGAGCAGCCGGCGTCGATTCCGGCTGAGTCGCGGAAGGAATACGCCCGCATCATCCGTGAGGAGGGCCTTACGTTTGTGGGGCTGCACTGGTTGATGGTTGCCCCCAAGGGGCTACACGTCACCACTCCGGATGCGGACCTGCGCGCGAAGAGTTGGCAGCACATTTCTGATTTGGTTGACCTATGTGCTGATCTTGGCCCGAATGGGGTGATGGTGTTTGGGTCTCCGGCGCAACGCTCCACCACCGGCGGATTGAGCCGCCAGGAAGCCACGCGACACTATACAGAGGGTCTGGCGGCAGTTGCGCCGCATGCGGCCGAACGCGGCGTCAAGATCCTCGTGGAGGCGCTACCCTCCAACCAATGTGATGTGGTGTTGTCCCTTGAAGAGGCCGTCAGCATCGTAAACCAGATTGGACGCCCCGCGGTGCGAACGATGTTCGATACCCACAACGCGGTGGAAGAGCTTCGCCCGCACGCTGACCTGGTGGAGGAATACTTGCCCTACATTGAGCACGTGCATGTCAATGAAATGGACGGACGGCACTGCGGGGCGGGAGACTACGACTTCAAGCCGGTGTTGCGTGCGCTGGCGCGGAGACGCTACCAAGGCTTCGTCAGCCTTGAGGCGTTTGACTTCAAGCCTGGGGCGGAGACGATCGCACGGGAATCCATTGAATACCTGCGCGCGGAAATTGAGCGGTTGGACGATTAAGGAACGGCTATGGCTAAGTACGTGGTAACGGGCGGCGCGGGCTTCATCGGCTCAGCAACCGTAAGGGAACTCCTCAAAACACCGGGCGCTGAAGTAGTGGCCATCGACAATTTGCTCGCCGGCAAGCGTGCGAACCTCGCCGACGTGATGGAGCGCATTTCGCTGGTGGTGGCGGATATCCGCGATCACGAGAACATGGTAAAGCACTTCCGGGGCGCCGATGTCGTGTTTCACCTGGCGGCGATTCCATCAGTACCGCGATCCATCAGCGACCCCGTGCCGTCGCACGATGTGAATGCGAATGGGTGCTTTACGGCGCTTCGGGCTGCCAAGGACGCGGGTGTCCGGAGGGTGGTATATGCCGCCTCCAGCTCTGCTTACGGCGATACCGAAGTGCTCCCGAAAGTAGAAACCATGCGGCCACTGCCTAAGTCTCCCTACGCAGTTCAGAAGCTGCTGGGCGAGTACTATATGCAGGTTTTTCAGAATTGCTTCGGCCTGGAGACCGTGTCGTTGCGATACTTCAACGTCTACGGCCCCCGGCAGGACCCCAGCAGCCCCTACAGCGGGGTCATCTCTGTCTTTATGAAGTGTCTGCTCGCTAAGGAGTCCCCTACTATTTATGGAGATGGACAGCAAACGCGGGACTTCACCTACGTGGAAGATGTTGCCGCGCTGAACGTGGAGGCGGCCCATGCAGAGCGGGTGCAGGGCGGTTTGTTCAATGCAGGCAATGGAAATCGGTACAGCCTGAACGAAGTCTGGCAGACGCTGCAGCGCATCGCCAGCGTAACACTGCCACCGGTGTACGTGGAATCCCGCGCCGGGGACGTACGCGATTCCCAGGCAGACATTAATGCCGTGCGAAACGCGTTCACATTCCGCCCTCAGGTAGACCTGGAGGAGGGGTTGCGGCGCACCCTGGAGTGGTATCGCTCAAGCATGTAGGTACTGCTTGAGCTAGCGTGCTTCGGCGGAGCTAGCCGAGGTGCTCAGCGTCCACATACCATACCCCGCGTGTCTGTTCGCCAAGGTCAAGCCAAGCCTCCAGCCGTCCCGGTCCTGCTGAAACCTGCAGAGCGGGGAGTTCCACGCGACTTTCGCCAATGGGTAGCACAGCGCTCGTTTCCGCTCCATTCAGTCTCAACCAGGCGGTAGCTTCGCGGTCCAACGGTTTCGTTCGCAGGGCGAACTGGTAGCGCCCACTTTGCCGTACATCCACTTCCCAATAGCCGAGGACGTCGTCTTCCAGCCAGCCTGTGCGGGGCCCTCTCCAATCCTGTCGGGTAAGGGTGGTGGGGTCCTCATTCCGATCTCCAATCCAGATGCGAGGCGGATCGTAACCACGTGTGGCTGAGACATGCTCCAGCCAGCGGTCATAGCGGCGCGAGAGCTCCAGTGCAATGTGAGGAACACTGGCCGCCACGTTGGTGGTTTCGCCGGGGTCCTCCAAAAGATCGAAGAGCTCCATCCCATCCGGCTTGAGGTCCCGCTTCAGCACCAGTTTGTAGCGTCCGGTGAGTACCGCGGCAGACTCCCTGGCGATGGGGGCGTCTCCCCGATGCCACTGTGTAAACAGGGTCCGGTCTGACCAGGAGCCCTGACGCCCCTCCAACAATGGAAGGAGGCTGCGTCCATCAATCTCGCGGTCGCGAGGTAGAGCAACCCCTGCCATTTCACAGATCGTCGGAAGAATATCGAGGTGAGCTGTCAAGCGGTCAGTTCTGCCGCCGGCGGCTACGCGCCCCGGCCACCGCACAAACAGTGGCACTCGAATGCCCCCTTGATAGACACTGCCCTTGAGTCCGCGCATTCCGGCGTTGTAACGGTCACGCTGTTGGGGCCCGTTATCGGTGAGGAACATCACCACGGTGTCCTCGCGCAGGCCAAGGCTATCCACGCGGGCCAGCATCTTTCCAAGGTTATCGTCAACATTTTTCACCATCGCGTAGATGCGCGCGGTGTCGTCGTCAAGGCCCTGGCTGCGATACGGCTGAGCCCATTCTTCTGGTACTTCCAGCGGCGTGTGCGGCGCGTTGGTGGCCACATAGCAAAAGAAGGGCTCACTCTGGTGAGCTTCCACGAAGCGGATGGCGGCATCAAAAAAGATATCAGTGCAATAGCCCTCAAAGCGCTTCCACTCGCCATTCTCACGAAGTTGCGGATTGGTGTAGGTGTTGCCCTCGGGGTCAGCTGGTTGGCCGATACCACCACCCATGTGAATCAAGGATTCCTGAAAACCCTGATCCTGGGGACGCAAGGGGAAATTGTCGCCCAGATGCCACTTTCCAAAAATGCCGGTGCGATATCCGCTGTCCCGGAGAAGTTCAGCAATCGTAATCTCATCAGAGTGCATCATCGCGCGGCCCTTATAGGTATCCACCACGCCGGTTCGGAAGTGGTAGCGGCCTGTCATCAGGCTGGCGCGCGTGGGAGCGCACACAGGGCACACGTGGAAGCTCTCAAAGCGCATGCCGTCGGAGGCGACGCTATCCATGTGCGGCGTGCGGAGTGCGGGGTTTCCCGTGGCGGATAGGTCGCCATAGCCCTGGTCGTCAGTCATCACCAGGATGACGTTCGGCCGGCGAGAGGGCTTCTGGCAACCCGTGGACATAGCGGTAGAAAAGGCCAAGGCGGCGGGTGCTGACACTCCCAACCCCAGGAAACCGCGGCGGCTCAATCGCGCGGGGGATTCGGATCGCTGCAGATCAAACAAGGCAAACCTCCCTCGCTGATAAGGCGGGTTGGCACACGAGGCAGGCAACCAGCCCTTCAGGTTAACGGGATTATATCCGACGCGAGTGGATAAGCGGGTAGTGCTGAGGGGGCACAGTCAGAAAACACCCACGGGCAACCATGCATCGATTGCATCGATTGCAGCCAGTTCAGTCTGTTTTTCGATACGATAGGTGGCGAGGAATTTCAATCAATGAGCATCATCCAACGCAGACATTTCCTGATGGGCAGCCTGGCTGCCGGCGTGGCTGCGGCCAGCCCCAAGGTAAGCGCCCAGTCAGCCAACAGCAAACTGAACACCGGCTTCATTGGGGTTGGCAATCGTGGGACCTACGTGATGAAGGGCGTGATGAACCTGCCCGGCGTGCAGATTAGCGCTGTTTGCGACATCAAGCCAGACCGTCTGGATGGCGCGGCCACCGTCGCTCGCGCGCACAACCCGAAGACTTACTCCAACTGGCGGGATATGCTGCTACACCCCGACCTGGACGTAGTATTCATCAATACCCCCTGCGACACGCACGTGGAAATGTCGCTCACTGCGATGGACGCCCGCAAACACATCTATTGCGAAAAGCCGGTGGGAATCACCGGCGACTCCCTTGGCTGGCTTTATGGGGCCGCCAAGACCTACGATAAGGTCTACACGGTGGGTCAGCAGATGCGGTCCTATGAGGACTTTCAGAAGGGCATCCAGTGGATCCACGAAGGAAACCTCGGGCAGGTGGTCATGGTACGTGCCCAACGTCACGCGGCCACTGACCTGAATCCCCAAGGCAGTTCCGCGGACTGGTTCTTCTACAACTGGCGGTCTGGCGACGTGCTGGTGGAGATGAGCGTCCACAACCTGGACGTCTGCAACTGGGTGATTGGCGCTTACCCCACGCGGGCAGCCGGCGTCGGTGGCAACCTGATCTATAAGGATGTGCCCCCGGGACGAAACACCATGGATGGCTACTCATTGGACTATGAGTATGCCAACGGCGTGAAGATGAACTACTCTCAGGTTTTCTTCCACCCGGCATCCATGCCTAATGGCGGCCAATACTTCAATGTGTATGGCGAAAAGGGTGCGGTGGAATTGCTCTCCGGCACCTACTATCCGCACGGACGAGACGCCAAGCCGGTGAAGCTTACTGAGGGAATCAAGCGCGACGACTGGGCACACCAGCGCCGCTTCTACGAGTGCATCCGCAATGGCGGAGCGAACCCTGCGGATGCGCGCGTGGGCTGCTCTGGCGCCCTCACCGCCATCATGGGACGTGAAGCAATCTATCAGAAGCGCATTGTCACCTGGAAGGAATTCGGCCTTCAGATTGACCCCGCGTAACTTGGGCAAATTCCCAATGGGCCGGCCTGCGCGCGACATTTCGTCGTGACCAGCCGGCCCGTTTTATTGCAGTGCCAGCCGGCATCCCCCCCGCCTATCCCCAACCATTCCGCTATCCTTACGGCATGGCGACCCCCACTTTTTTACCTCGCTGGTTGACGCTCGCAGCCGCGCTTCTGCTTGCAGTGCCTTTGACTCAATCACAAACGAGACCCATCCCCATTGAGCGCGCGGAAGGTATCGTCACTCGAAAAGTTGCAGTGACAGCCCAGGCTTATGGAGGTTCGCCTGCGCTGCACATCGCCGAAGCGCCTGGACAGGCCGATGCCAGTGAGGATAAGTTAGCCATCCTTGACGGCGTGCCATTCCATAACGGAATCATCGAAGTGGAACTGGCATCGCGTCCAGGGCCAGGCGCGAACCCTGGCGCCCGCGGTTTTGTAGGCGTGGCCTTCCGCGTTGCCAGTGACGCGTCCAGCTTCGAGTGCATCTACCTGCGCCCCACGAATGGACGTGCTGAGGATCAGGAACGGCGCAACCACAGCACCCAGTACATCTCGTTCCCTGAGTACCCATGGCACCGGCTGCGTAAGGAAACTCCTAGCCGCTATGAGAGTTATGTTGACCTGGAGCCGGGGGCGTGGACTAGCGTGAAGATTGAAGTGAAGGGCTTGCATGCCAAGCTGTTTGTGCACGGCGTTGAGCAGCCTGCCTTAATCGTGAACGACCTGAAGCTGGGTGATCGCGAAGGAGGCCTAGCCCTGTGGATAGGACCGGGAACGCTTGCCTGGTATCGCAACCTGCGGGTGACACCCGGCCCCTAGCCCTCATTGTCTGCAGTGATGCCGCGGTAGTGCACCCCTTGACATCACCGCCCTTTTTGGAAATGATTTCTCGCAAACCCCTTGCCGCGAGAGGCGCTCAACGCGCCGGTTTGCCGCGATGCGGCACCGCGGAAGTTCTGGAATTTGCATTCAGGTTGGAGGCGACGATTGATGTCTGCGACGCGACGCGGTTTTCTTCAGAAGGGCGTGGCCACGGCGGTGGCGGCGGCTTCCTACAGCCGGATCCTTGGCGCCAATGAGAGGATAGGCCTTGGCTTGATTGGCTACGGCTTGATTGGTGCGTTCCACACCAACACCTTCAAGAAGCATGCTGACGCGCAGTGGCTTGCCGTTTCGGATGTGTACAAGCCGCGCGTGGAAGCTGGCAAGGCAGACATGGGTCCTCAGGCCAGAGGCTACGCGGACTTCCGCCAGTTGCTTGAGCAGAAGGACATCGACGCCGTTGTGGTGGCAACTCCTGACCACTGGCACGCGCTGCAAACGATCATGGCCTGTGAAGCGGGCAAGGACGTTTACGTCGAGAAACCGATGACTTTGTTCGTCCGCGAAGGCCGCTGGATGACCACTGCCGCGCGCCGCTTCAAGCGAGTGGTTCAGGTGGGCACCCAAGGGCGCAGTGGCCCCCACGTTCCGGAAGTGCGCCAGCGAGTGGAAAGCGGCGAGATTGGCAAGATCCATGCAGTGCGCATCGGCACTTTCCGAAACATCATGCCAGGTTTTGGTGCACCGCCAGATGGCACGCCGCCTGCTGATCTTGACTACGAAATGTGGCTGGGGCCCGCGCCCAAACGGCCCTACAACCCGCATCGCGCCCTCTATCATTTCCGCTGGTTCTGGGATTACTCCGGTGGGCAGATGACGAATCTGGGCGCGCACGACCTTGATTTTGTCCACAATTTGCTGAGGTTGAAGGCGCCGGAACGTGTCTACTGCACGGGCGGACGCTACGCCCTCACCAACGACAATGGCGAGACGCCCGATACACAGGATGCAATCCTCAGCTATCCCGGACTCACAGTCACGCTGACCATCCGCGAGGCCTCGGCCGGGCGGCGTCATGGCGGTGGTACGGAGTTTTTCGGCACCAAAGGCACCATGACGGTTGGCCGGGGAGGCTACGAGGTTTTCCCCGATAAGAAGATCGCACCGGAAAGCGCCATCCCACCATGGTCGAAGCCACCGGGGCATCCGCTGCCGGCTGACCTCACGCCCGTGCCTTGGACGGAGGCTCGCAAGGTTGGCAGTAGTGCGGAGCCTATGGACTTGCACTCGCGCAACTTCCTGGATTGCGTCAAAAGCCGCAAGACTCCGGCGGCTGATGTGGAATGGGGCCATGAAATTTCAACTGCCTGTCACCTCGCCAACATGTCGATGCGGTTGGGGCGGCAATTGCAGTGGGATGCGGCGAAGGAGGATGTCATCGGAGATCCTGAAGCCTCAAAGTGGCTGGAGAAACCCTACCGCAAGCCGTGGGATGAGGTTATCAGGCGTTTGAAGCTTAGCTAGCCCCCTGCGCCGAAGACCAGGAGCAACCAGATGAGCCACCGAACGGTTTCTACAGGGGCCGCCGTCAGCCGTCGCAGCGTGCTGGCAGGACTGGCCGCGGCGTCCGCCGCAAATGCCGCGACGCGTCGCACCGCCATGGGGATTGCGACGGATTCAACACCATCCCGGCGAGGCATCCACACGCTGGACTTCCTGGATCTTTGCGCACAGTGGGGCATGGGCGGAGTGCAGTGCCCCCTGCTGCCACTGGACGCAGACACCGCGCGACAGGTGCGCGGACGCCTGGATGCCTTGGGACTCTTCCTCATGGTGAGCGTCTCCATCAACGATACAGAGCAGTTCCGCCAAACGGCGCTGCTGGCTAAAGAGGCAGGAGCGGCCGTCCTGCGCGTGGCCTCTGGAGGGCGGCGCTACGAGGACTTCAGCACCCTTTCCCAACGCCAGGACCACGTGGCTGCCGTTCGTCAACGGCTGCGTGCCGCCATTCCCATTGCGGAGGAATTGAAGATCGCCATCGGGCTAGAGAATCACAAGGATTTCACTGCCGATGAGCAGGTGGCGCTCTACCAGGAATACTCGTCTGCCTACTTCGGCTGCTGCGTGGATACGGGAAACAACATGGCCCTGCTTGAAGACCCTATGGAGGCAATGGAGAAGCTCTCCCCCTGGGCGGTAGCTGCCCACTTGAAGGACGCCACACTGGAAGCATACCCCGATGGCTTCCTGTTGGGAGACATTCCCTTGGGTGAGGGCATGGTGAATCTGCCCCGCACCCTGGCGTTGCTGCGCCAGCGTAGCGCCTCGCTTCCAATTGTGCTGGAGTGCATCACCCGCAATCCGCTGAAGATTCCCTGTCTGCACGATAGCTATTGGGACACTTTCCCCAACCGTAAAGCCATCGAACTAGCCCGTATGCTGCGCCTGGTGAACGCCCACAAGCCCCACCGGCAGTTCAGCATCCAGCAGGGGATCTCACCCGATGCCCTGCGGGTGATTGAGATGGACAACATTGAGCGAAGCATCGCATACGCACGCGACACGCTGAAGATGGTGTAGGCGGGAAGACCTCGCAGCTGCTCACTCTGCCACAGGAAACACGGGAGAACACGGCTACCAGGTGCGTTCCCGCAGAATCTCCTGAATCTGCGCAGCAGGCACGGGCAGTTTGTCCACGTGATCCCGCAGCCACTGGGAGAAGTCGCGCTCGATTGCTTCGCTCCATCGGGTGTCAATTTGGCCCGAAGTGTACTTCCCTTCCTTTAGCCGCTGGTGACCGAACATGTCCCGCAAGCGCACCACCTCAGAGGTCTTCACCACCTTCTCAGCCAGATGAGCGGGAATGAACACCACACCACCCTTCTTGCCCAACACCACGTCACCAGGCATCACGGTAGCCATGCCGATGCGCACCGGCGTGTTGATGCCGATGAGTGTCGAATTCAGTCTCGGCCCCAGGCTGCTGGTGTGGTGCGAGGGGTGATAGTGCCGCACGAAGGAGGTGAAGTTCTCCAATGCCTCCAGACCTTCGATGTCCCGGATTGCTCCGTCGTAGATGATTCCGTTACCACTGCGGGCATAGATGGAATTGGCCACGTTGTCCCCGATGGAAGGTCCATCCTGCTTGAGTCCGAAGTGGTCGCCCACATAGACGTCGCCAGGTTGCAGCATATCCACGGGCCAGGCGTTGTGCGCACCGATGCGGCCATCCCGCTTGCCCTGCTCGTCAATCACCTTGTGAATATCCGGCCGGCCGGGCATCCACATTACAGTGAGCGCCCGGCCCACCAACGTCTTCTGTGGATGGATCTGCATCCAGCCGTCCTCATACTGAAAGCGATAACCCTCATTGCGCAGCACGGCCCAAGCTTCTTCCAGGGTGACCGCCTTCATCCGCTCAAGTATGGAATCAGGAACGCGGGGACGGCCGTCCGACATGCGTTCGCCCTGCCACTCCGGGCTGTACTTAATGAGTTCTTCCTTTGAGAAAACGCCCGGCTGGGCAAGCGCCAAGGAAGCAGCACATACAAAAAGCAGCACTCGGCCAGCAAAACGAAATGCACTCAGCATCGCAAAGTCCTCCCTATGCCGCATCAGCATACCGCAAGAGGCAGCCGCTGCACTTCTCTGTACTCAGGGACGTCCACCCCAGCGAGGATATCCTCGGCCAGCAGAAGCGCATTACCTGGTCGGATTCCCAAAACCACCCCAACCAGGGCGACCCAAATCCGAAGGTCACTGCAGGCACATCTGGCGGAGCCTACTTGCTATTCAGCTCCCCGCAAGATGGCCAGTAGCCGCTCGTGCACAGCAGCGGCGGCGTTAGAGTCTCCGCACACCACCAACACAGTGTCATCGCCGGCAATGGTTCCCGCGATCTCTGTCCACACTGCTTTGTCGATGGCGATTGCCAGTGAACTGGCAAAGGCTGGCGGCGTTTTCAGCACCAGCATCTGTTGAGCGGGGCGGATATCCAGCAGATACTCATGTACCGCGAGGTCTACCTGTGATTTCCGCTCGCCCGTCTCCGCAAGCTGGGTGTAGCCGTTCTTGGTCTTCACCAGACCCAGTTCTCGAATGTCGCGGGAAAGCGTCACCTGGGTGGCGTCTACACCCAGGGTTGCAAGCTCCCGGGCCAGTTCTTCCTGTGTATGGATTTGCTGGCTCTGGATGATCTTCAGAATCTGTCCATGCCGAAACGACTTCATAGAATGCCTTCCCCTAGATTGGGTACCAGCGCATCGGGCCTGCTGGCGGTCTTTGGATGATCGAGCGCCGGCGCCACGGGCCCCAACCGCCTCCGCGTTACGTTACCACACTGGGGTGCTTTTCCTCATTGAGCTAAGCGCCGCTTTTGTAGCCTCAAGCGCCTTGGCCACCGCGCCCGGGCCGGTACCGCCTGGAGCTTCCCTGGTCTTCATCCCCTCCCGCGGGTGCAGGAACTTTGCAAGGCCTTCGTGGAACTCAGGGGCGAAGCTCTTCAGTTCTTCGGCTGTCCAATCCGTAGGCTTCCTGCCCATCCGTACGCTTTCCAGCACAAGCTTGCCCACCAGTTGATGCCCGGCGTGGAAGGGATAGCCTTCACGGGCCAGAGCCTCAGCGAGGTCAGTAGCTACCAGCCATCCCTCTTCGGCAGCCTGCTCCGCCACTGCCGGGCGCAAGCTTAATCCTTTGGCCACTTCGGTGGCCATCGCCAGTGACTGCTGCACGGTATCCACGGCGTCAAACAGCGGCTCTTTGTCCTCCTGCATGTCGCGGTTGTAAGTCATCGGCAGGCCCTTCATCGTGACAAACAGGGACGCGTAGCTCCCATGTACCCTTCCACACTTGCCGCGAATCAACTCCAGTGAATCCGGATTCTTCTTCTGCGGCATCAGGCTGGATCCGCTAGCTACCGCGTCGCTCAACTCCATCCAGCCGAACTCGTCGCTGGAATAGAGGATCCAGTCCTCGGCAAGCCGTGACAGATGCAGCGCCACCATGCTTGCGGCGTGCAGGAAGTCCATGACAAAGTCGCGGTCAGCTGAGACGTCCATGCTGTTCGTGGTGACGCCATCGAACTCCAGTTCGTACGCAATCTGGTCGCGATCCAGAGGGAATCCGCTTCCAGCCAGCGCACCGGATCCCAGCGGCAACACATTCACGCGCACGCGCACTTCCGACATCCGCTGCCAGTCGCGGCGAAACATATCGCAGTAGGCCAGCAGGTAATGGGGCCACAGGACCGCTTGGGCGCGCCTTAGGTGGGTGTAGCCCGGAATCACTGCGTCCGGATACCTGTCCGCCAGCCCCAACAGAGCCTCAAGCAGATCGCAGAGCCCGTGGCGAACGTGATCAATCTCCTCACGCAGCCATAGGCGCACGTCCAGAGACACCTGTTCATTGCGGCTGCGGCCGGTGTGGATCTTTTCCGCCGCCTTGCCCGCGTACTCCTGAATCTTGCGGATCACCAGGGAGTGAACATCCTCTTCCTTAGCACCGGCCAACAGCTTTGGCAGGTCCGCTGATTCCTCATCGATCCTCTGCAGAGCGGCAAAGATGGCACGATGCTCTTCGTCGTCCAGAATGCCCACTCGCAAGAGGGCATTGGCAAATGCTTTTGAGCCGCGGATGTCGGCGGCCAGCAAACGCGAGTCAAAGTGTAACGAGCGTGAGAACTGCTCAAACAACGCGGAAGGTCCGCCGGCGAATCGTCCGCCCCAAAGCTTCAGTGTTTCGGACACAGCAACAGGTTCCTTCTTCATGGTGAACAGGACAACAATCTTTGATGTTAACGCGACGGCGATTCCCGCGCTCTCAGCGGTCTGGCAATCCCTACCCAGCCGCAGGATTCGCCAGCCGCCATGGTATCCTCACAGCTTGTATCCCTACCCAAACAATGACTTCCTGGCTTGGCCATTGCGCCAACTGCTACCGTCCCGCCGGGGGAAGCCCATTGCCTGAGCTATTGTGGTGGCAGTGGGCGCTGGGTGCCTTGTGCGCCTTCCTTGTGGGGGTGGCTAAGAGCGGTGTTCCTGGCCTTGGTATGGTGGCCGTACCCCTGATGATTCTGGCTGTGGGCGACGCCCGCGCCAGCATCGCCTGGCTGCTGCCACTGCTGGTGATGGCTGACCTGATGGCCCTGCTTTTCTGGCGGCGGCACGCCAATTTGAAGCTGCTACTGCGCCTGGCGCCCTGGGTGTTAGTGGGCCTGCTGGCGGGAGCTTTTGCCCTCTCACTGGAGGAGCGCGCGATGCGCCCGCTGATTGCGGCCATCATCCTGGTGATGCTGGGCATCTACACCGTCCGGCGCTTCCGTCCAGACCTGCTTAGTGGCTCGTTGCGTCCTGAACTTTATGGCATCGCCGGCGGGTTCTCCACCACAGTCGCCAACGCCGCGGGGCCGGTGATGAACATCTACCTGCTCTCCATGAAGCTCACCAAGGAACAGTTCATGGGCAATACGGTCTGGTTCTTCGCCATCATCAACCTGATGAAGGTACCGGTGTATACCTATCACGACTTGTTCACGTGGAAGTCACTCGCCTTCGATGTCCTGCTTATTCCCGCGGTGCTGATTGGCGCATTCACCGGCAGATGGCTTTTCCTGCACATTCCGCAGCCGGTGTTCGAGGCCTTTGTCATCGCCACCACCGTGCTCTCCACGTTGCTGCTGTTCCGCTAAGACGCGGTGCCACGGTCATCGGATCACCTAGCCCCGCACACCAAAAGGAAAAGGACGCGAGTCCAAGGATATCTCCCCCGAGACGGCCCCCGAAGTCGCGTCCAGCTTTGTCCTTCTATTGTGGCACCCGCTGTGAGTAGAGAGAACCCTTTGGGCGAATTCACGGCCTACTTTTCCACAGATCTTTTCTCGTTTTTTATCAATATTTTACGCTGACTTACCTGTGGAAAAGCTTTGAATATCCTCAGCGCGTCTCGTCTGGATCCGTGGCTACTTTGGCGACGCTATCGATCATCATCCGAAAGGGGCAGGCTAGTAACCAGGAATTTGCCACCGCTGGCAGCCACCTGAAACCAACGATCCTCACCCGCCAAGGCACGCACCCGCGGCACCTGCGGACCGGCAATCACAAGGTAGTGCCGCTCGTCCCCGCGCCATCGTGAAATGAAGCGCCTATCGTCCAGAAACACATCCGGAGCTCCCGGTGCGTAGCTGCCGTACTCCAGGTTGTTGACGCGCCCATTCAACAGCAGCACTTCGCGGTCAGCGTAATAGGGCACGGAACTGAAGGCATAAAATTGGTCGTCCAGGACAAGCACTCCGGGCGGCGAAGCGCGGAGGGTCATCGCCAGTGGCTGGGTGGAAAGGTAGGGGTCAAAGACGACCATCGCCTGGCGGGCGGCTGTGAAGAACATCACCATGGCCAAACCAAGGATGAGCGCCGCGCGATAGCTACGAAAGAAGTAACAGCCCAGGATTCCTACCAACATCGCCATGCCTGCCATCAGCAGCGGCAGGCGGAGGTAGGCAAAGGCATCTAGCGTCAGGTCCTCCAGATGGCCCAGCGCAAGCGTGTAGGCTTCCGGATTGGACGTCAGCGCCGCAGCAATATCGCCGTCAGCGGGCAAACCCCAAACACGCAGCAACAGGTAGAGAACGGCAGCCAAGCCCAGGGCGAACACCCCGCCGGTCACCTTGCGAGCGACACCATCCATTCGACCCTCCCGCGCGAGCGCGGAACCCACCAGAATAGCGAACGCGGCATAGGCAGGCATCGTGTAGTACTCCTGCGTGGTAGAAAGGGTGAAGAAACACAACACAAAGACAATCACGCACAGGCAAAGCAGACGAGTGCGCGCAGCACGGTTCCCTTGGTGGAAGCGCAGACGAGCCACCCCCGGCAACCATGCTGTCCATGGGAAAACCCATAGCAGGTGATAGAGCCAGAACTGCAAGCGGGGCACCGTATTGTAGTCACGCGGGTAACGAAGGTTCAGGAAGCGCAGCAGGTGTTCATTGAAGAAGTAGAACCAGAAGAAACCGCGATACTGCCCCGGCCCCGCCTCCATGCTGAAAGCTAGCAGCGGCGGATTGGCGATTGCCGCCAGCAAGTGCCATGGAGCCGCCACCAACAGAGTGACTCCTGTCATTTCCGGAAGGTGCAGGCGACGCCACGTTTCCCAACGGAAAAGCTCTCGCGTCGCCAGCAGATACAGCGCGATGGCGCCCACAGGAATAACGAACGCAAGCAGCCCCTTGATGAGGGCGCCCAATCCGAAGCAAAGGCCCATCACCATCGCCCAGCGGCGCGGGTTGCCCTCGCCGGGTTCAATCAAGGCCAGAAAGCACCACAGCACCGCCAAGATACTCAATGCCAGCATGCCATCAGAGATCATCACGCGCGTGAACAGGAACATTCCGACACACGTGCTTAGCACCAGGCCTGCATACAGTCCCACCTTGGCGTCAAATGCCCAGCGCGCCAACCGTGCGGTGGCAAAGCAAAGCAGCATCGCTGCCAGGGCAGTGGGCAAGCGAGCGCTCCAGTCATGCACACCGAAAACACCGAAGCTGGTCGCCATCAGCCAGTACTTGAGGGGAGGCTTCTCCAGGTAGGCGATGCCGTTGATGTGGGGCGTAATCCAATCGCCACTGCGCAGCATATTGCGGGCGATGACAGCCTGGACGGAATCCACATCGTCCATCAGGTAGGGCGGGCTGGCCATGCCTGCTCCGAACACCGCTAGCGCAAACAACAACACTACCCATTCCGGGCGTGCATAAAGAAGGTACAGCACGCGCTCACGCAAGGAAAACGGATTGGGTGGCGCCGCTAGTGTAGCCATTCCTAGGTTCCATGCGAGTCTATAGCGGCACTACTCATAGCGCAGCGCCTCCGCCGGTGGAATCATTGCTGCCCGGCCCGCGGGGTGCAAGGTGGCCAAAAAGCTCACCAGCAGCGTGACGCCAGAGATCCACAGTGCGTCCACCCAGCGCGGAGCGAAGGGTACATAGCTGAGCGCATAGACCTCCGCATCCAGCGAAATCCAACGATACTCATTGGCCAGAAAGCTTAGTGTATAGCCGGCTGCGAGCCCCACCACCACTCCCACCACCGCAATCAGAAGTCCTTGCAGGATGAAGATACGCCTCACCTGGGAGGACTTCGCGCCCATTGACATCAACAGTGCGATGTCGCGATGCTTCTCCATCACCAACATCACCAATACGATGAAGATGTTTAGCGCCGCTACCATCTGGATGAGGCTGATGGTGATGACAGTAACCACCTTTTCCAGGCGTAGCGCATTCAGGATCTGCCGGTTTGACTCCATCCACGTTTGCGCCACCAATGATTCACCGGTCACCTCCGCAGCCTGCGCGGAAACGGTGGGCGCGGTATAGATGTCGTCAAGCCTGAGTTCAATGGAGTTCACCACGTCACCCATACCCAGAATGCGTCGCGCATTTTCCAGCGAGGTAAAGGCCCAGTTGGCGTCGATGTCGTAGAATCCCGTTTCTACGATGCCCACGACGCGAAATCGCACCGAAAGCGGACGCGGGCCGAAAGGAGTAAGCTCACCCGCGGGGTTGATGATGTTCACCACGCTATTTCGCACCATGCCTGTGCGCTCCGCAAGCTTTGCCCCCAACAGGATGGCAGGCAGGGGCTCCCGTTCCGCCATGCGCTGCGCATCGCCCTGTTTTACAGACTCCTGAAGACGCGCCATTGCCGCGCCGTCTGTGACATCCAAGCCCTTCAGCACACCGCTTTCCGTTAGCTGCGGACCCGTAAGGATTACCGTCCCGTAGAGGGCGCCGGATGCCTCAGTAACACCCGGCAGCGCACGCAGCCGCTCGGCGTACTGCTGCCAATCGGAAATGCCCTCACCGGGAATCTTCTCCACAAGATTGATGTGCGCCGTCGCGCCAAGAAGGCTTTCCTGCAAATTGTTACGAAAGCCATTGTTGATGGCCAGCGCGATCACCAATGCCATGACTCCAGCGGCCACACCGATGATGGAGATTACGGTGATTAGCGATATGGCTGCATTCTTGCGCTTGGCGCGCAGGTAACGCCGGGCGACGAAGAACTCAAACGACGCAGGGCTCACGGCGCCTAGCCTTCCAGCCCGGGCGAGGAGTCCGCCTGCCCAGCCGGCTCAGCTTCCAACTCGCGCAGCGTTCGCGCTAACCCGATGGGTCCTTCGGGGCGAAGTTGCGGGAACAGGATCACGTCCCGGATGGAACGGTTGCCCGTAAGCAGCATGGTGAGGCGATCAATGCCAATGCCTTCCCCACCGGTGGGAGGCATGGCGTAACAGAGCGCGCGCACATAGTCCTCGTCCATCTGGTGCGCCTCCTCATCGCCACGCTGTTTCATCTCCAACTGCATCTCAAAGCGCCGGCGCTGTTCCTGCGGGTCATTCAGCTCAGTGTAAGCGTTGCCGATCTCCATGCCCGCGGCATAAATCTCGAAACGATCCACCATGGAGGGGTTATCCACACTCCGCTTTGAGAGCGGCGAAAGTTCCACCGGATACTCGTAAATGATGGTTGGTTGGATGAGATGCCGCTCCGCCACCCGCTCGAAGATATCCCCCAATGCCTCGCCCGGGCTCGCCTTGTCGGAATGCCCTGCCAGCCATGCAGGGCTACTTACGTCGTCAAGCGAGGGCTTTTGCGCGTCTGGCCAGTACTCGATGACAGCCTCACGCATGGTGAGGCGGCGCAGACTGGAAAAGTCCAGCGTGTGGCCGCAGAATTCCACCACGGTGCCCCCGGTGGCGTCAATCGACACTTGACGCAGCAGTTCCTCGCTCAGGTCCATCAGTCCTTGATAATCCGTGTATGCCTGATAGAACTCCAGCATGGTGAACTCAGGGTTGTGCTGGGTAGAGATACCCTCGTTGCGAAAATTGCGGTTGATCTCGTAAACGCGATCCAGTCCGCCCACTACCAGCCGCTTCAGGTAAAGCTCCGGCGCGATGCGCAGATAAAGGTCCACGTCCAGCGTATTGTGATGAGTGACGAAAGGCCTTGCCGCCGCCCCTCCATACACTGGCTGCATCATGGGAGTTTCTACTTCCAGGAAACCCCGTGCTTCCAACTGCCGGCGCAGCGACGCGATAATCCGCGAGCGCGTCACGAAGGTTTCGCGGCTCTCGGGATTAGCAATCAGGTCAAGGTAGCGCTGGCGGTAACGCGTCTCTACGTCTTCCAGTCCATGCCACTTCTCAGGCAGCGATAGCAGGATCTTCGACAGGAACTCCAATCGTTCCACATGGACGGTAAGCTCTCCAGTGCGGGTGCGAAACAGGAAGCCGTCCGCGCCGATGATGTCTCCAGTTTCCAGCAGCTCAAACAACTGGTAAACGGTCTCGCTTACATCGTTCTTGCGAATGTAAATCTGCAGCCGCTGCCCATCCTGCATGAGGTGCAGAAACGATGCCTTGCCCATGCGGCGCAGCCCCACGATACGGCCGCACACTCGCACTGCGGGTTTCTGTTCCTCCAGCACTTCTCCGCTGGATTCCTGATAAGCACCCAAGACTTCCGGGACGGAATGCGAGGCGTCAAATCGGTTTCCGTACGCACGAAAACCTAATGCCTCAATCTCGGAAATCTTCTGCAGTCGCTGCCGTAGCAGCTCAGTTTCAAGCGACAAGTGATGCTCCCGTACTTAAAACCTTCATTATACGGCGCAATCCAGCAAAGAACGTTGCCCGGCGCGGCAGCCCGACACCCACCCTTAATCCCAGTCTGCGTCACTTCAGGAATCTCAAACCCCAACTCCGCTAGTCCACTTCTGCGAACCGGTACGCGGCTGGCCCGGTTTCCAGACCATTGATCCGAAGCTCCGCTACTGGCAAAATTGAGAAACACAATGAGTCGTTCTTGTTTATACGACCGGCCGCCGCGACAACCCTTCGCGCGGAGGGATGTTGCTGTCCCAGCCGTTGTGCGCGCCTGCATATTCGCATTTGTGGCGGCCCTATCTCTACACGCGGGCGTGGAGGAGGGCCTCGCCGCTTACCGCGCGGGGAATTTCGCTGTCGCCATCCAGGAGTTCCGCACCGCCGCGGAGAATGGCAACAGTACCGCCCAGGTAAGCCTCGGCTTCATGTATCTGCGCGGGCATGGTGTGGTTGAGGATCTTGCACAAGCCGTCCACTGGCTACAGCTTGCCGCCGAACAGGGAGTTGCCCCCGCCCAGCATAGCCTCGCATTGCTGTACTACGAAGGCCGGGGCGTAGATCGCAACTCCGCAATTGCCGCAAACTACTTTGAGTCCGCCGCTCTCCAGGGTCTTGCCGATGCGCAGTTTAACCTCGGCGTGCTCAACAGCCGGGGTGACGGCGTGCGGCAGGACGACACGTTAGCGCGCTTCTGGTACCTTAAGGCTGCTAAGCAAGGGGTGAGTGATGCGCAACTTGCGTTGGGACTGATGTATGCGCAGGGGCAGGGTGGGCCGGCGGATTCCGGCCAAGCGGCACGATGGCTGGGCATGGCAGCCACTGCCGGAAACCTGCGCGCGCAACGGCTGCTGGAGTCCGCCTTTCGCGCTCATCCATCGGAATCTGTCGTGGTCAAGAAGACCATACCCACGCCGCCACCCGACTCCGCTCCTACCGATGCCACAATTCCCGAACCACCCACACAGCGACCACCACTTCTGTCCTGGAAGCACCCCCCAGCCCCGATTAGCGACAAGGCCTTTCGCAACATCCAAGGTCGCGCCGCTGCAGGCGACGCGGAAGCTCAGTTCCACCTGGCGCGACACTATATGCATGGGGTAAGCGCACCAGAAAGTCCCGTGCGCAGCTACGTGTGGGCGGAACGTTCCGCGCGCAATGGTTACCCACTGGCCCGGCCCTTGGCAGAAGCCCTCCACGCACGCTTGAGCAGACGCCAACGTTCCGCCGCCCGAAGCATGCTGGACCCATAGCCGGGCAATTCCATCCCGCCACCCTTCCCGCTTTGCGACAATAGCATCAGAGCGATACCTTCTTTGCGGCCCAAATGCGTCCTTGCGCATCTGCAAAGCGAAAGCGTAGTCGCTGTTGCGCAACATCCAGTAGGAGACCC
Organism: Bryobacteraceae bacterium; assembly: GCA_036821995.1. Taxonomy (GTDB): domain Bacteria; phylum Acidobacteriota; class Terriglobia; order Bryobacterales; family Bryobacteraceae; genus JACTMJ01. The sequence continues at coordinate 34,345 of DAISIM010000010.1, read as the reverse complement.
AACGCCCATGCCCGAAACCGCTTCTCGATTGAACTCCGCCCAAAGCAAGGGTCTTGTGATTGCCCTGGGCCTGAGCGTTGCCATTCTGACGGTAGGCTCAGTCTGGTGGGGGTTATCCCACCCCACGCCTGCCTCCCTTCAGGTAGTCACCCCGTCCCGAACGCCTGGAGGACCTGCCACCGTCCAAGCGACCATCACCGTCCTTGGAATGAGCTGCGAGGGCTGCGCCGCAACCATCACCAGCAGCTTACGGAAGATGGGCGCGGACGAAGTGGTGGTGGACTTAGAGCAGAAGTCCGCAGTGGTTACCTTCCGCACGGATAAGCTTTCACTCAGCAACATCCTCGAAAAGATCACTGAACTCGGATACCAGCCAAAACTCGACAGCTGAATCCCTATAGAACGCACTGCCCGCGCCCCCCGGAAAGTCTCACCCGCAGGCCAATCCAATATTGGCTGTCCAGCAGCACCAGTGCCGGTGATATGATGCAGGCGGCGATCCGGCGTCGTCGCGCGAACTCACTCTGTCCGATTGCCCTTCGACGCTGGAGGCCCGGACCTGTCTCGAAAGGATAGCTACGGATGCGTTTGGGTCTCCGCGCGGAATTGCTCACTTGGGCGTCCCTGCTGGTAGCGGGCATTCTTCTAGGATTAAGCGCATGCACTCAGGCACCCCCACCGCCACCACCCACCGCATTGGAGAAGGATCTGCCCGCGGTGATCCTCAACGGTGACTTTCCTGACCCAACCATTCTCCGTGACGGCGACGACTATTACCTCACCCACTCCTCCTTCCACGCTGTGCCCGGTCTGCCCGTCTGGCACTCTCGTAACCTGCGCGAATGGAAGATGATTACGCGTGCCCTCCGTACCTACGTGGGGAACGTATGGGCGCCTGAACTCATCAAGCACGATGGCCTCTTCTACATCTATTTCCCCGCGGCAGGCACCAACTGGGTGATGACCGCGCAAACTCCCGCCGGCCCCTGGAGCGCGCCGGTTGACCTCAAGGTGGGTGGCATCGATCCTGGCCATATCGCCTCGCAGGATGGTAAGCGATACCTTCACCTCAGCGCCGGAAAAGCAGTGGAACTCGCCCCGGATGGCCTGCGCGTCCTGGGCGAGCCGGCATCAGTGTACGAGGGCTGGACTTATCCCAGTGAGTGGGCAACAGAGTGCTTCTGCCTGGAATCTCCTAAGCTGTTCTTTCATCAGGGCTACTACCACTTGATTTCGGCCCAGGGTGGTACAGCGGGCCCCGCGACCAGCCACATGGCAGTATCCGCACGATCCACCACCCCGCTGGGTCCTTGGGAGAACAGCCCGCACAACCCGATTGTCCGCACGAAGTCCGCCAGCGAGGCGTGGTGGTCAAAGGGCCACGCAACCCTGTTTGCCGACGCCAGTAACCAATGGTATGCCGTCTACCATGCCTTCCAGAACGGCCAGCGCCAGCGCGGACGCCAGGTGCTGCTGGAACCCGTCACCTGGACCGCGGATGGCTGGGTTCACCCCAGCGAACCAGTTGGAGAGCAATTCCAAGCCCGCGTTATCCGCAATCATGAGATCAGCAACGACGACTTCTCGTCCTCCGAGTTGCACCTGCAATGGCAACTGGATGGAAGCCAGTTCGCGCCGGAATTCCTTCTGGAGCAGGGTGCGCTCACTTTGCCTGCACAACAAGGCAAAACAGCAGTGCTCTACGCGCAGGGCTCCGACAGAGACTTTGAGATGACCGTCCGCTTGCGTCCCACGGGCAATGTAGAAACGGGCCTTATCCTCTATTACCGCCCGCAGTCCTTTGTGGGCATCGGCCGCACGAGAGCTGACGGAGCGCTCTTCTCTGCCGCGGAAGCCAACACACGACATCAGTTCGCCTGCCCGCGTTGCGAGTACTGGAAGATCCTCTTGCAGAACGATACCCTCAGTATGTTCTGGAGCGAGGATGGAATACGGTGGACCAAGCATGAGCGTTCTCTTGATGTCTCTGCCCTTCATGGGAACCCACATGGCGGCTTCAGCGCCATGAAACCGGCGGTTTTCGTCCGCGGACTTGATCGCGGCAAGGGCAACGTCCAGGTAAGCGACTTCACCTACTCCACCGCCCGATAGCGGGCCAGGGACAGCCAACCGTGGCCAGCCACGCTACTATAAGGCAATGCCGCTTTTCTGCATGGTGGTTCTGCTGGCGCTTGTCCTTTGCGCCCAACAGCCGCTGCCCAATGCAATACCCAGCTCCAAAACTATCCAGGACTCCCCTTCAGATGCCGACGGAGATGGCCTACCCGACACCTTGGAGCAGGCCCTGCTGGAGCGCTTTTTGCCCCAGTTTCACGTAAGCGGTACTGACTGTGACCTGATGCCCTCGTCCTTCGCTCCGGGTGAATCCGAACCACGTGTGATGGCCCGGGATGGCACCATCTACGGGCAGGCATCTCTGTCGCGTACGCATCCAGGCGTCCTCCGCGTGGAACTTCGCTACTTCCACCTGTGGGGCAAGGATTGCGGCAGATTCTCACACGCTCTGGACGTTGAACAGGTAGCCGGCCTCGTGGAGTTTGTTCCCCACTCTGACGACGCATCTGGACAGCCGGTCTCCGTGGAGACAGTTGCGACTCAGCCCGTCTGGCGCTGGAAAGCACTTTACTGGTTTGCGGCTGGCCATCAAGGCACCGTTTGCGATGTGAGCCATGCCGCCCGCGCCGACACGTTGGTGGCGGAATTTGGCGGACCAGATGTCTGGATATCCACGGGAAAACACGCGTCTTACCTAGCTCTTGAGCGTTGCCGCCTGGGATGTGGCGGCGATACCTGCCCGGACATGCGGCCCTTAGCGGTTCCCCGGGTGCTAAACCTGGGCGAACCCGGTCGCCCTTTGCACGGGGCAACGTGGATCGCCGCAAAGGAATGGCCACTCGCCTCCAAGATGAAGCCGCTGTTCACTCCTGCGACGGTCGCGCAGATGGAATCCACCGCGCCGGGCAAGATTGTGGCGGTGAACCGCGCGCTGCCTCCAGTGCGCGCCACTATATTGGCGGGCGGGGAAACGCTGGATGGCGTAGCGATCGGAGGCAGACATAGCGGCAAGGCGCTAAAGACCGGCAAGGATGCAACCGGAACTGCCTTGGGAAGAGCCATGCGCGCCGTCGCAAAGGCCTTGGGGGCAACGCCAGCGGAGCCTCCCGGCCCAAGCCCTGAGTCAGCCGCCCCAGCTTTAGAGGCTCCAGCCCCACTCGGGCAGGGCCGACCCTAACGTTGCGTTGGCCTCGCGTTCCTCGTTTGCCCTTGGCGCCAAACCTTCCAACTCTGGCTAGGCACACCATGAAGCGCGGTGCCCGACGAGGTTCTCGTCCGGTTGAGCTTCATCGGAAGGGCCGATTCCGAGCGGAGGATACTGCGATCCAGGGTCCATTTGCGCGGACGTATGAGCCAGACTTTCCGGGAGCGCGCCGCTTTCGCCCATCCGCGCCATGGCGTGGTTCCAGCCTTCCAACAGCGACCCCAACACGCGCTCACAGCTAGGCAGCGAGTGGTCGTGCCGTCGCGCACTGGCCTCCAGCAGTTCATGCAGAAGGTACTCGTACAGCGCCGATAGCCGCTGTCCCAGGTCACCGCCTACTTCCAGGTTCAAGCTGCCTGTCAACTCCATCACACAACTGCTTGCCCTGCTGATCGCGCGCGCCCTCAACGGTAATTGCGAAGCGTCCTCCGCTTGCATGGCTTCCCTCACCGCATCCAGTGCGGTTTCGTAAAGGAGTTGAATCAACTCCGCCGGCGTTGCCGCATACACGCGGCTCTCCAGATATGCATCTTCGTGCTGCAAGGCCATCCCGGAAACCTTTCGTGGCGGGTTCAGTACCCGAAGTCTGCCGTCTGCACAGATCCACTCCAGAAGCGTCGCAGACCATTGCGGAGCCGCAATTGCAGGAGATCGCCGCTAGAATGGATCTTCAATGGACAGATCGGCGGAATCCTCTCCGTTCATGAGCCTTCTGAGTTCTTCACTTAGCGCCAGGACATATTCCGGGGGAAATTGCCGCACCACTTCGCCGGACTCTTTGTCGATCACGCGCACCAGCGCCATCTTCGTGCGCCGGTCAATCACAAAGGTCAATTCGCTTTCTTCGCCGAACAGTTCGGTCGCGTTTACCGCTCGCACTGCCTGCACCAGTTCACTGTTCTGCACCGCCACGGTCTCCGGCTTCAGCTCCTCAATCGCACTGGCCATTCGCTGTTCCCGGATCACCTCATCCACCACCATTCGTTCCATAAGATTCTCCAAGCCGACGGCTATCGGGGCGGAGTTACAGCCCCCGCTTGGACTCTCTTCGGCTACAAATGGAAAAGCGTGAGGAAATCTGCTGTTTTGCTAGTCCTAGGCAGGGGGCATCCGCAGCCAGTGAATCCCCTGGTGCCGCACGCTTTGGCCGCTGGTTCCCAGGATCTCCTCCAGGATCTCGAGCGAGTCCACAAGGCGCGGTCCTGGCCGGTTGAAGAATTGGGAGCCATCCGCCGCATACACGTTACCCTCACGGACAGCCCGCAATTCCTGCCACTGCGGACGCCGCGAGACCCTCCGTAATCCATCCCGCGCCTGTTCAAGGGTATAGCCGCAGGGGATAGCCACAATGACGTCAGGATCAGCTGCTTCCAGCTCGTCCCGCTGCATCCAACCCGAATGCACACCGTCGCCGCCACCGGCGGGACGCCCTCCTGCCAGACGCACGATGGCTGGCATCCAGTTCCCAGCCATCATCAGCGGCTCCAGCCAGTCCAGGCAGGCAACAAGCGGCTTCTCGTCGTCAGTCTTTGCCGATTCCCTCTCCCTCGAGGCCCGGAACCGCGCCCGCATCCGTTCCGCTAGCTCAGTGGCTGCCCCGTGGCACCCCAATTTCTCACCTGCGCCCTCGATCTCCCCAATCACGCCGTCTAGGTCCAACGCTTCGAAGGAAATCAATTCCACACCTGCACGGAGTTCCTCCCGAAGCGCCTCCCGCACTTCATCGGCACTTACCGCGCATTGGCGACACACGGTTTGGGTGATCACATGGGTCGGCTTCAACGCCAGCAACAACTGCCAGTCCACTTGAAACACGGATAGCGCCCGCTGCTGCTTGCTCGCTTCAGGGCCGTTTGACCTTAGGTCGACGCCGCTTACTCCTCTTGCTGGAATCGTGCATGGCGGTAGATGGACGATGTCCTTGGGATAGTCACAGGCATGGGATCGCGCCACCATCCGGTCCGAGAGACCTAGTGCAGCCACCACTTCCGTGCCACTCGGCAATAAGGAAACTATCCGCATGACCACTCCCTTTGATTCAGACCGTAGCAGCCAGGAATCACCCCTGCTAAGGCCACCCACACTTGCGTTGGCGGGCACTCCCCAAGCTACCTGTCGCCACGCGGGTAGCTCCCTAGCACTTTCATCATATCCGCCAACTCTGCCAAATGGCGCAGGGCATTATCAGTGGCGTTTTCCCCAACCTTACCCAGAAAATCCAGGTAGAACAAATAGTTGAACGGCTTTCCCCGCAATGGTCTCGATTCCACCTTCGTCAAGCTGAGGTCCCGAAGTGCAAATGCGCTCATACAACGAAACAAACTCCCCGGGGTGTTGGGAACGCTGAACACCAGGGACGTTTTCCAGACAACTCCCTTCGCATGGGGAGTCTCCGCCGGCAGCGCCGCCCGCTCATCAACCAGCAGGAAGAATCGAGTGAAGTTCTGGCGGTCGTCCTCAATGGAACGCTTCAGGATCTTTGCTCCGTAAATGTCCGCTGCCCGTGCAGAGGCGATGGCAGCCCCATCGGACGGCAACTCCGCCATGATCATGCGCGCGCTGCCAGCCGTGTCGTAAAAAGGCGCCTTTTCCAGCCCTGGATTTGAGCGAAAGAAGTCAAGACACTGGTTGAGCGCGACCGGGTGCGAATACACACGCCGCACCATCTTCAACTTCACCCCCGGCGGCGCCATCAGGTTGTGATTGATCCGAATTGTTGTCTCGGCATGAATCCGGCATCCGTAACGCAGCAGATGGTCGTAATTCTCGTGGACAGATCCATGAAGCGTGTTTTCCATCGGGATCACGGCGTACTGGATCTCCCCGGCCTGCAGTGCATCGAAGACGGCGGTGAAACTGGGGAACGGCACCGCCTCAGCCGCAGTTCCCAATAGCTTCTCCGCGGCTTGTTGGCTAAACGCCCCAAGTTCCCCTTGAAACCCAGCCCGTTGCACCATCCGCTGCGTCTGCATTCTCATGAGTAGCTATCTCCTTCTTGCGCCGGCTCAGCATGCGCAACCCCGCCGTCACCGGCCGCGGAGGATGCGGGTGTACCGTCCCCGGCGGATTCCTCCCGCGCCACGGGAAGCGTTGCCGCCACTCCTCCCCGGTCCCACCTCCGCGCCATCGTATTCGGACATCCGATCAAGTCGAGCACCCTGTCAACGCTATGGTCCACCAAGTCCATCACCGTCTGCGGTTTGTGGTAAAAGCCGGGAACGGGCGGAGCAATGATGGCCCCCATCTCACAAAGGGAGGCCATGGATCGCAAGTGCCCCAAGTGAAACGGAGACTCGCGCACCATCAGCACCAGCTTTCGGCGCTCCTTAAGGCTCACATCCGCTGCCCGAACGATCAGGTTAGAGGAAATTCCATGGGCGATTGCCGACATGGTCTGGATTGAGCATGGCGCCACGACCATTGCATCCGTGACAAACGAGCCACTTGCCAACCGGCATCCAATATCCTCAAAAGAATAGCTGAACGCGGCCAATGCCCGCACTTCCTTGCCCAGCATACCCGTTTCTTCAAACAACGTCCGCTCACCCGCACGGCTAAGGATCACATGCAGTTCCACGGCTTCCATACCTGAAAGCACCTGCGCCAGGCGCACTCCGTAAATTGAGCCGCTTGCGCCCGTGATTGCTAGAACAACTCGCATTAGTTACACTTTCTTGTATTCTGTTCTGATATCGGAACAATTCGGTCAAGTGCCGTGGAGCGACAGTGCATCTGCCCTCCTTTGCCTTGCCCGACACGTTTCCGACAAGTTATTCCGAAGTTCTCCAGAACTGGGAGTTGGCAATGACGGCTGCGGGAAGTCGACTGAAAGAAACCAGACTTCGCCTGGGTTTGCGCTTTCGTGATGTGGAAGCCGCAAGCAAGGAGATAGCAAGACGCCATGGAAACGAAGAGTTTACCATTGCGCTCAGCCGGCTTGCTGATATTGAGAACAAGGGGACCCAGCCCTCCATCGCCCGGCTGTACAGCCTCTGCGCCATCTACCGCCTGGAAATTTCGGAAGTACTTACTTGGTATGGCGTCCCCACGTCCAGCTTGGCCGAGGACGCGCTGATGTGCAAACAACCTACCACTCACATTCTGCCCCATGGCCCAACCCCATCCGGGCACTCTGCTGCCAAAGAACGCTCTAACCTCAGGCAGCGCGAAAATCCGCTAAAGACTATGGTACCCGCCACCCGTACCCAAGACGGCAGCAATCTAAACTGGGTGGCTGATTCCATCATGGGAAAATCGCGCAAGCGGCCCCTTCGCTTGGGAATGATTGGAGAAAAGGACCATTCGATGGCCCCAATTCTCCCGCCAGGCTCCGTGGTTATGATCGACGACACCCGCAAGCGGATCGCGAAGTCTGGATGGCGTTCCGAGCTGGATCGGCCGATTTACTTTCTGGAAACGAGGGATGGTTATCTGTGCAGATGGTGCACTCTGGATGGGGAGGATCTGGTTGCCATTCCACATCCGTCATCCAACCAGACTCCGCAACGCTATCGCTATCCTTCAGAGATTGAACTGGTGGGAGAGGTGATCGGCGTGACTATGCAGCGCCCTCAGGTCCGGCAATTCCGTACTCGTTCATGAGAACCGCAAGGAGTGCGGTCATGTCAGAGAAGAATACCTCCTGCTCCACAGGCTGCGTGTGCAATGGTACAAGAGAGCGGTAGGGAGCTGTCACCAGCCAAGTCTGCAGAACCTGCCGCCGATTCAGCCCGACGTTGACCAGATACAGCATCAGGTCAGCCCGCTGCTGCTCCAGGTTCATCGCTAGCCATTCCCGGTAGCAGTGGATATGTTCCGCCTCCAGGACCCGATGGCAGAGATCTTCACCTAGACTTGAGGACACCTCAAAGTGCTCATAGACGCCGCTATTGCAGTCGCGCAACCCGGATAGAAACACCAGACGCCCGTACACCGTGTGCATGGACGAAAGCAGATCGCGTCGCAACTCTGTTGTCAGAGTCCTTAAGTCGTTCTGCCGCAGGGTGTTCATTTCTTTCCGGTCCTGGCCGCATTTACGCAATGCCGTCGAAGTAGCCGGCTATGGAACACAATGGCTAGTCCAATAGACCATTGCCCCTCCCTCGGAGAGTGCACGCACCTCGCCCGGAGATTCGTTCCATTAACCGAAAATCTCTTTAGACTCGACTACTTCCACTTTGCCGGAGTTTTAACCTCAGTACAAGCCCACATAGAGGGCGAAAGGTCCTACGAGTAATACGGTCCAAATCCATGAAACGCTTACACGTACTAGTTCTACTGATGACAGCCACGCTCGCCCTGTGTGGCTGGTCCTCCGCCCGTTCGGCGGAAGGTTACCCCAACGTAACCAATGTTACTGCAGTTTCTGAAGTTCTACAAGATGGGAACACTTTGTTTCAGCCTCAGTCTGTAACGCCCACCCAGACCCCTACCTGCTGGCCGGGTGACAAGCGTTGCTGGCCCGAAGGCGCACGTAACCTCGAAGTCGCGGTAGCTCCCACCCAGACCCCTACCTGCTGGCCGGATGACAAGCGTTGCTGGCCCGAAGGCGCACGTAACCTCGAAGTCGCGGTAGCTCCTACCCACACTCCCACCTGCTGGC
>DAISIM010000010.1:0-25363 GCA_036821995.1 Bryobacteraceae bacterium | reverse complement strand
GGCGCACGTAACCTCGAAGTCGCGGTAGCTCCTACCCACACTCCCACCTGCTGGCCGGATGACAAGCGTTGCTGGCCTGAGGGCGCACGTAACCTCGAAGTCGCGGTAGCTCCTACCCACACTCCCACCTGCTGGCCGGATGACAAGCGTTGCTGGCCCGAAGGCGCACGCAACCTTGAAGTGGCTGTAGCTCCTACCCAGACCCCTACCTGCTGGCCGGGTGACAAGCGTTGCTGGCCCGAGGAACGTTCGAAAGTCTAGTGTCGACGGTTCGTCTAGCTTCTATCGCATTCCTGCCACCGATTGCTTTGCATGTTGCCTTGCGAACGCTGCCTGTGAACACTATATGCTTGGTCCAGAAGCTGCTGAGCCACTCACAAGCGTTGTAGGTATTGGCATCATGTGGGACGATAGATTATGGATATGAGCCATATTGGGGAGGTACTGTGGTGGCTGCACACTGGCCTCCTTGTGGTTCTTGTGGCCCGTTTCATCTGGAGTGGACTTGTTGCCACGTTCCCCGCTTTCGTCTGCCTGATTGGGTTATTGGCATTGCACAGTTTTGCGATGGAGCTTCTCGCCGGAAACGTGGTCTGGAGCCTCCGAACGTGGCTAGTTGCTGAGCCAATTGTCGTTATCGCGTACACGCTGGCTGTGTTTGAGCTCTATTCGTTAGCCTTGGCACGCTACCCGGGCCTACGAACAACGTGCCGGCGAGTGTTGCTTCTGGCGATGGTGATCGCATCCACCGTTTCTGTCCTAAGCATTTTTCCAGACCTGCAGTTCAATGCAGCCGCCAGCGATTCACAGTTCCTGCTGGTGAACGTTCTCCGTCGAGGGATCTACACCAGTCTCCTCGTATTCATCGTTCTGCTAGTGTCCTTCATCACCATATTTCCGGTGAAGCTCAGCCGGAACAGCATCATCCATATTGTTGTCTTCTCTGGGAGTTTCCTGTTCTATTCGGTTTCCATCCTCACGATGAACCTGCAGGGAAGAGACGTGATTCCGCTCGTCAACATGGTTGCGGCTCTTGTGGGAGTGATGGCTAGCCTGGCGTGGCTCTTTGCCCTCAACCCGGCAGGTGAAGACACATCCACGCATCTCCGTCCAGGCGTCTCTGGTGAGCAGGCCGCGCTTCTTCTTGAGAAGCTGCAGTCAATCAACGACTCGATGGGAAGCTCCCGTAAGTGGCTGTAGCCGGGTCGCCAGATTCGCGGATTGTCTGAGCGGCATTGTCTTTCGAAGCCCTTGGGTGTTGTTTTTCCAGCCGCGATCCCTCCATTGGGGGTGCCTCCTACCCCCCGATGGGGGTGTCAGGATCAGGTTTTGGCCCCAATAGTACTAGATCCAGCGATCCCATGTGACTTTTCCATTGCGCATCGTGCCGCAGTACCGTATTGTTTAGGTATACCACCAAAGGGTTATGTCAATGATCTATTCTCTAGTAGCGTTGGGGCTAACCGGCCTTGGCCTGATTGTTGCGCTGTTTACCGCACTCTATCGCCTCAAGAAGGCGAGCGACGCCCCTGTCACTGTTGAATGGGCTCAATCATTTTCGCTTTCTGCGTATGCGCCGATGGAGCGATTGCTTGACGACGAGGACTTCCGGTTCATCAAGAGTCAGCAGGGTGCTAACCGTAAGATTCTTCGAGAGTTACGCGCGAAACGGGTGCGAATCTTCTCTGCTTATCTCGCGATGATGTCTCGCGACTTCCACCGCCTCTATACTCTCCTTCAGCAGTATCTGGTGACGGCGGAGATTGACGATCCTGATGTGGCGGCCACCCTGATTCGGCAACGCTGGATCTTTTATCGCTCCATCCTCGTCACCCAGATTCGCTTGCGGCTCTACGTCATTGGCATCGGTTCTGTCTCCTGCGAGCCGCTGATGGACGCCATGCGCAAGATGGGGTCTCTGGCTGGCGACGTGACTGAACTCGTTCAGCAGCCCGTAGTAGCCGGGAACTGAGTTACTGCACTACCGATTGGTTTCTTGGATTTTAGTGTGGCGGAACCTCCGTGGATTCGGCGGTTCCTTTACATGTATATGGGGGTCCCCACTCCCCTTTCACACATCTCAGCGCGATCTGCCAATTGGGTTCGTTTCGTAGCACAGGGCCGATTCGCAACTACCGTCCCCGTCCCTTTCGGCGCCGTGTGCGGGACACGGGGTCGGGCGCATGACACAACACCCGTAGATGCTCCCTCAGATGTTCAAACCCAGGGTATCGGCGCTCTTCCTGCTGGAAGGCCCGGCTGTGAATCACACGTTTTCCATCCCGAAAAGTGATCGGATACTTGATGTGCAGGATCTCGTGAAACATCACGTATCGCACCAGATCCAAACCAGCTTCCGCAGTGTCGAGAAACCGCGATAAAACGATCGCATGATGCACTGGATCGTAGTGCCCCAGAGTGCGGCGTGACGCATTCATCGCCCAGCCTAGGGTCGGCTTCGGAATCAGTCCATCAAAGAACTCTCGATTCACCTCGTCAAAGATCTTCTCGAGGTCGTAGTGGTGACCGGCCGCAGGTGCCATTCGCTTACGTCCACGCTGCCGCCGCACCGCCTCCACCTGTTCCCGGGTACTTCCCTCATTCATGAAGCTTCGGTACACATCCAGGTGCTCCTGCGGAATTCGCTTTCGGTAAAGCCGGGCAAGGAGGATAAAGGCAATCGATTCCGTTACGGCTGGTGGCGCGTCCATCAGCAGATCTGCGTGCCGCACCTCTAACCGATGGTTTCTCCAGCGGATGTAACAGTTTGCATTCCGGTAGTTCCGGAAGATGATCTCGATGTCTGGCATCTCTGCACGCGGACACAGGCGACGGAACACACGTGCATAAATATCTTTCGTACTTTCAAAGAGTTGCAGTTGATGCACGACGGGCCTTCATAGGGTAACATAGCAAGTTTGGGAATCACTTTCACCTGGACGTGAATGGAGGATCTGTGCGCGGAGCAAAAATCAGCGCTCTAGGCTGTTACGTACCCCCGAAGGTACTCACCAACTACGACCTGGAGAGCATGGTAGATACAACTAACGATTGGATTTTGGAACGTACCGGCATTCGCGAGCGCCATATCGCCGCCCCCGACGTGGCCACCTCGGACCTGGCGACCGAAGCAGCTCGGATCGCCCTGAGTGCACGCGGAATCGATCCATCCGACTTGGACGCGATCCTCATCTGCACCGTCACCCCGGATATGCTCTTCCCCGCGACAGCGTGCCTTGTGCAGCACCGGCTTGGCGCCCGGGAGGTTTGGGGCTTTGACTTGATCGCAGCCTGTTGCAGTTTTCTCTACGGACTTGACCTTGCCGCTGATCTTGTCCGCTCAGGATCGCACGAAAAGGTGCTTGTGATTGGTGCGGATACGATGTCCCGAATCATTGACTACACTGACCGCGCTACGTGCATCCTGTTTGGCGATGGTGCGGGAGCAATGCTGGTGGAGGCCACCGATAACCCAGACGAGGGCATTATCGACTATGTCCACGAAATTGACGGCTCTGGCGGCGATGCGCTGAAGATGCCCGCCGGCGGTAGCCGCCTACCGGCCAGCCACCAGACCATCGACGATAAGTTGCACTTCGTCCACCAGGAAGGCCAAGCGGTGTTTAAGTTCGCCGTGCGGCGAATGTATGAGGTCGCGTCAACCTTGCTGGAACGCACCGGTACTTCCACTTCACAGTTAAAGGTCCTTGTCCCACACCAAGCCAACATGCGCATCATCAACGCCACGGCGGAGCGTCTGGGGCTGTCGCCGGAACAGGTGGTCATCAACATTCAGAACTATGGCAATACGACGGGCGCCACCATTCCACTGGCAACCCGCGATGCGGTGGCCGATGGCCGCCTACAAAAGGGAGACCTGGTGCTGTTCGCAGCCGTGGGAGCAGGCTTCACAACAGGCGCCAGTCTGTGGCGCTGGTCCTGCTGAAACCCCTGGGCAAAGGCAGTTTCGAAGTCCCCTACCCCTTTCCGTTAGACTGCGGGCATCGCCGTGGGATTGGCCCACGCAGCGCGCGCGGTCTCTATGGGATCCGCCACCACCGCATGGCCTTGAGCCGCTAATCCTTCGCGCAGATGGTGCAGGAGTGTTTCGATGTGCGTCTTCGTCGAAGAGGCCCCCATCAAGCCAATGCGCAGCACCTTTCCTTGCAGCGGACCAAAGCCGCCCAGCACTTCAATTCCGCCATGCTCCAACAAATGCTTACGAAGCGCGACATCACTAACGCCTTCTGGTAGCACAGGCGTATGCAGCGTCCACAACTGATGCTCGGCTTCCACATGCATCCGCATTCCTAGCGCCTTCATTGCCTCCACAAAGGCCACATGATTCTGCCAGTGCCGCTCCCAACGCGAAGCCAGACCCTCTTCCATCACCAAGAGCAAAGCCTCACGCAGCGCGTAGAACAAAGGGATGGGAGCCGTATGGTGGTAGCGCTTCGCATCCCCGTAGTAGCTGTCCAGTAACTTCAGATCCAGATACCACGTCGCCAGCCTGGACGTACGTGACCGCACCCGTTCCAGCGCCCGCTCATTCAAGGTGAGCGGGCTAAGCCCCGGCGGGCAACTCAGCGCCTTCTGTGTCCCAGAGTACGCGACATCGATTCCCGTCTCGTCCACCAGCACCGGCATGCCAGCGAGGCTGGTGACGCAATCGGCAATTACCAGCGCGTCGACATCCCGCGCTGCCCGCGCAATCGCGCGCCCGTTCTGGTAGGCACCGGTGGATGTCTCCGCCTGCACGTAGCCCACTACATGGGGTTGGACCTTACGAATAAAGGCGTCCGCTTCCTCATCACTGAACACCTCTCCCCAGGGCTTTTCAAGCCGCACCACCTCGGCACCTTGCCGGGTGGCCATTTCGGTCATCCGATCAGAGAAATAGCCGTTGGCAAACACGGCAAATCGCATGCCCGGCTCAGTGAGGTTGGCCACAGCGGCTTCCATACCCGCACTGCCAGTGCCGGAGATCGCCATGGTAAAGGGGTTGCTGGTGCCGAACACCCACTGCAGCATCCGCCGAATGTCCTCCGCCACCTCAAAGAAGTAGGCATCCACATGACTCACGATTGGCGTTGCCATAGCCTGGTACACCCGCGGCTCCACCATTGTGGGGCCCGGGCCCATCAGCAGGCGCGCTGGAGGCGCAAGCACCCCTGGAATCGATGGCGCAACGCTACTGCTTGCCATGATCTCGCTCATTCCCTTGCCTCCTCAGCACTGCTCGTCGTAACTCTCACTGTAACAGCCTACTGAATGTCATCGATGGGCGGCGCAGCCAGCAGGCATCCGCTGCCCTTCGCGCGGTTCAACGCGGCGGGGCCGAACCATCAGGAGGCAGTTGATTCCGTGCCGGCCCCAGCGCCATCACGTCGCTCATGAATTCTGGAACTTCAAACACAGCGCGGTTGCAGATCGCCTTGGCATTGGCCCGCAGTTGCTCCAGCCGCTGCCCCTGCAACAGCTGCGCCACCGCGTGCGAAACCTCCCGGAAGCCCCTAATTACGATCCCAACCTGGTGCTCCTCCACCCAGTCTGTGTTGTAGCGCTCCTGTGGTAGCGTCCATGCATTGCGCTGCACAATCACGGGCAGGTTCATGTGGATGGCCTCGCTAAGGCTGCCAGGTCCTGGCTTGCCGATAAAGAAGTCAGCTAACCGCATGTAGCGGGGTACCTCACGTGTGAATCCCACTACATGAAGCGGCATGGCCCCTTTGCGATTGGCAAGGTCCTTGACTAGCCGTTCATTCTTTCCGCAAATGAATATTCCCTGCACCGGAAGCCGCGCAGATTGCAGTTTCTGGTAGATGTCTTCCATCACCTGCGCGCCATGACCGCCGAACAGTACCAAAGCCGTGGCCAAATGGGGGTCCAGGCCCAATTCCGCGCGCGCGGCGGCTACGTCCACCCTTTCCTGCTCATAGAAGCGCGGCTGCAGGATCATCCCTGACGCCCGTCGAATCTGAGCCTCCGCATACCCGGTTTGTCGCGCCTGGGCCACTGCCCACTCACTGCCGCAGACCAGGTACTGCGGTTGCCGTTCGATCCAGAAGTTCGGCGGGAAGTCGGCAATGTCCGTCATTACCGTCATATACGGAGCGTCTGGACGCACCGCGTTGAGCGCCTGGAAAAGTGGTCGATTGAAGTTGGGAATCAAGGATACGACCAGGTCAGGCTTGGTTGCTTGCCAATACTCACCCATCAAGCGGCGAATTCCCCGTTCGTTCAGCCGAACGATCTTCTGGGTGGCCCGTAGCATGCCCACCGCGCCTAGAGTGAGCCCGTGCTGTAGAATCTTGTTATAGATGTCTTCCCCGGCAATGCCCGCATACTTGTGGAAGAAATCCAGCGGCTCCAGCAGTTTGCCGATGTTCACCGCCTCCACCCGCCACTCTGGATGGCTTTGCGCGCATGCCAGCTGTAGGGCGGTAGCCGCACTCCGGTGGCCACCGCCTGCATCGAAGAAAAGTAGATTGATTTTGGCCATTTCGGCAACCAAGCAGATGCTTCCTCATCAACCTAGCGTTCCCGAGGGGCGAATGCAACGTTTTCATCAAACTTTGTTGTGGAAGTAACATGGCTGTAGCAGTCATCCCGTATAACTGGAAACAGAAGGTCGATGTTGTCCTTCCAGACAGCGGCGGATCGAGGTAGTTCGTGTCAGTTGGTCAGGTTGTTCTGAACTTCATCGAGCATGGCGATCATCGACTAATGCATCGCGTGCACACGTGGCCAGCGCCACACTGGATCCGGTTATGGATGGTGGCCTCCACTCGAGGAGGCGATGGCTGGCTGTGGTTTTCCCTATGTGCCGCACTCCTCGTTTTAGGAGGGGATCCACGGTTCCTGGCTGTAGGCTCAGCGTTTTTGGCAGCCAGCGCCGGAATTGCGGTGTTTATCATTCTTAAGCGAATCTGTAACAGAACGCGCCCTTGTCATATTCGTCCCCACTGTTGGGCAAACCTGCTGCCCCCTGATCGGTTCTCCTTTCCCTCCGGCCACACCATCACCGCGTTCGCCGTTAGCGTCCCGTTAATGCTGGTGTATCCGCCGCTTACCCTGCCCTTGCTATTTTGTGCATTTAGCGTTGCAGCCTCCCGTGTCGTTCTGGGCATGCACTTCCTGAGTGATGTTCTCGCGGGCGCCGTCATCGGTACCGCATTGGGGGCTTGCACCCTGGCACTGCTAGCCTGATCCGTCCGCAGCCTCCGTCCGGCGAGTCTATCGCGCCAACTCAACCGGAAAGCCTGAGCCCTGGCATTCCTCACCGTGGACTTTGTCCACTTCCTCCAGCACAGACCCAATCACTGTTAGTCTATTAGCGTCATCCAGTCAGGTAGGAATCCGATTTTCCGAACCCAAAGGGGCCAAGCATCGTATCCTCCCTTGACGCGGCTCCACCGCCAGATAACCCGCAGGAGACTCCCATGACGTTCCAGCCAACTCCGCACCCGTCCCCGCGCGCCCCGATGCCTCCGCCCTCCAAGGTCCCCAAGTATTTGATGATCGGCTGTGGAAGCCTCGTGGTGGTAGCACTGGTGGGTGGACTACTCGCCTACTTCCTTTTCTGGACTGCCGTTGACCAACTCCTTGTCACCTTCACCACTGAGCGGCCTTTGGCAATCCCTCAGGTTCATCTTCCAGATGCCGAGTATGAAGCGTTGGAACGGCGAGTCGGCGCCTTCTCTGAAGCCATTGAGGGAGATGGCAGCACGGATCCCCTCATTCTTTCGGAGACCGAAATCAACGCGCTGATCCAGCGGCACGCCAAGTTCAAAGAACCCGGCAGTGGCGTGGTCGTACGCATCGTGGCGGACCAGCTGGAAGGAGAGTTCAGCGTTCCTGCCAGCTCAATCTCGCCATCCCTAGAAGGACGCTTCCTGAACGGTAAAGCCGTCGTCGGGGTAGGCATTGTGAACGGCAGGGTTGCCGCGTTTCTGCAGGATCTCCGCGTGGGCGATCGCTATCTGCCCGACTCCTTGCGGGAGCGCTTTCACCAGGAGAATCTCCTCCGTAACGTGTATGAGGAGGATGACGATCTCAGCCGT
Source organism: Bryobacteraceae bacterium (assembly GCA_036821995.1). Lineage (GTDB taxonomy): Bacteria > Acidobacteriota > Terriglobia > Bryobacterales > Bryobacteraceae > JACTMJ01. The sequence continues at coordinate 17,300 of DAISIM010000010.1, read as the reverse complement.
GCACTTCGCCGCATCCGGTCAGTAGAAGTCAATGACGGCAAACTGATTCTCATCCCCAGCGCCCCTGGGGCAACCACACCGTGATGGCACATCCTGAGCCTGCACGTTGAACTCCATCTCCGCGCTACAATTGGGGCTTCATGCGGAGACGCGACCTTGCGATTCTGGCCGGGCTGGCGCTCGTGCTTTGCCTTACCCGTTGGCCGCTGGCTCCGAAGTATCTCTTTTACTTTGACTCCGTCAACATGGCCTATGCCCTGGAGCACTTCAGCCCTCCTGAGCATAGACCCCAGCCCCCCGGCTATCCACTATTTGTTGGCTTGTGCCGCGGCATTCACGCTTTAGGTGTCTCCGTGGAGCACACGTTCCTATGGAGCGGAATCCTCGCCGGCATCCTCACCGGCTGGATGCTTTGGCGATTTGCCGTCGATATTGGACGTCCTCGCGCCGGACTCCTGGCCGCCATCCTCTTCTCGTTCACTCCGGTGTTCTGGTTCAATTCACTCACCAACCAGAGTCGCGGTTACAGCGCCGTCGCCAGCGCGGGTACGGCCTGGCTTTGCTGGCGTGCAGCGCGAACGGCAGCGCATCCCGGATGGCTGATTGGGGCCGCAGCGTTTCTGGGCACCCTTGCCGGATTCCGTCCAGTTGAGACTCTCATGCTCACCCCGTTGATGCTATGGGCAATCTGGATGGGCCGTCCTCGCGCAAGCACGATCCTGCTGGCCACCCTGGCAGGCGCAGTTCCCATTGCCATCTGGGGCTGGGTGTTACTGGATGCATCTGGAGGGCTGGAAGCCTACATTGCGTTGATGCGGGGTTACTCCAATGAGCAGCGGGTGTTTGCGGCGGGCAGTGCCACCAGCCCCTGGAGTGTCGTCTTCAAGTCAATCGAATGGGTAAGCGCGATGCACTTAACGGCGCTATTGCCCTTTGTGTGGGCCTACTGGTGGCGACAGCAGCCTCGTGCGGCCCTCGCCCCGCCTTTGGGTATGGGCCTGTTCGTGACGGTATGGATGCTACCAGGAATCTCGTTTCAGATTCTGGGCCACGCAGCAGACCCCTGCCACACCCTTGCCTCCATCACCGCCGTCTGCTTCCTGGGAGGGCTTGCTCTCGACCGCCTTCCCGGCAGATCGGCCTGGGCCGGTACGGTGCTGGCCTGCGTTCTTTGTGCAGAAATCTTCTTCAGTCCCTTACGGGGAGCCGCGCGCGCCACCAGCTATCACGTCATTAGTGGCGTCAGCCGCCAGGTGAATGCCGCGCTGGATACGATTCGCGAAATGGAGAAAAGCGGGCCAGCTACCGTCCTCATCACCGATAGCCTGGTTACCTGGCGTCATATTCGTTATTACTACCCCTCCGCGGTTATCTGGATGCGTCACCGCGACACACACACCAGCCCCTCTGGCGCCACGGATTTCCCCTCCGGCGATACCACCCGTGTTGCGGTGTTCGATCGCTATGGCGTTCACTTTGGCATTCGGGAATCCGATGCCATTCGCAAGTAGCACGCCGATTGCCAATGAGCCCACGCGGGGGCACGCATTCCTGCAAGAAATGCCACCAAGCTCTTGAAAAAGTCTTAAATTAGATATATTCTAAAAAGCATGGACGCCGAAGCCATCCGACAGTCACTGGAATCCAGTGGCCTGCGCTGCACACCGCAGCGCTATGCCGTGATGGCTTTTCTAATGGAGCGCAACAACCATCCCACGGCAGCAGAGATCTTTGAAGCGGTGAACCGTGTGGATCCGCGTTGTTCCAGGGCAACCACGTACAACAATCTCCGCGACCTAGTACAAGCCGGTTTGGTCCGCGAGGTTGCCATGGAGGGACGCGGAGCCCGATTTGAAGCGATCCATACGCGGCATCACCATTTCATCTGCGACCAATGCGGCACGGTCGAAGACCTTGACTGGTATGACGTGCCCAAGCCTGCCGGGGCCGCGCTCGGCAGGCGTGTATTTCGGAACTGCGAACTGATATTCCGGGGGCTTTGCATGAATTGTGCGAAGCGCAGGCCCACTGGTTGAGGTTGTCCCACTCGCCAGATCCGCTTGCTCCCGCGGAACACATTTGGAAGCATGTGGCCTGAGCGGCTTATTGCTCACCCCGCATGTTTTTGCGTGAAGGCCCAGCCGGGCCCCGTACTTGCAACAGCCTTTTTACCGATTCGAAGGACGATCACCCAATGGAAAACGCACAAACCACAGAAGCGAAATGCCCCTTTTCAGGCGGCTCCCGGATACAAGCGAAGATGGGGGCCTGGACCAATGCCGATTGGTGGCCTGACCAGCTCAACCTGAAGATCCTGCACCAGCATTCCTCCAAGTCTGACCCCATGGGTGAGGACTTCAACTACCGCGAAGCATTCAAGACTCTTGACCTACAAGCCGTGGTGAAGGACCTTGAAGCCCTGATGACTACCTCTCAGGATTGGTGGCCCGCTGACTACGGCCACTATGGACCCCTGTTTGTGCGCATGACCTGGCACGCAGCTGGCACCTACCGCATCGCGGATGGCCGCGGAGGCGGAGGCACCGGTGCCCAGCGCTTCGCCCCCCTCAACAGCTGGCCCGACAACGTCAGCCTCGACAAGGCTCGCCGCCTCCTGTGGCCCATCAAGCAGAAGTACGGCCGCAAGCTCTCGTGGGCCGACCTATTGATCCTGTCCGGGAATGTGGCCATTGACTCCATGGGCCTGAAGACCTACGGCTTCGGCGGCGGACGTCCTGACATCTGGGAGCCCGAGGAAGACATCTATTGGGGTCCTGAAGCCAAGTGGCTGGGGGACGAGCGGTACAAAGGCGACCGCGAACTCGATAACCCGTTGGGGGCTGTCCAGATGGGCCTCATCTATGTGAATCCGGAAGGCCCCAACGGCAACCCCGACCCGGTGGCCGCAGCCCGTGACATCCGCGAGACCTTCGCCCGCATGGCTATGGACGACTATGAGACGGTGGCACTGATCGCCGGCGGACATACCTTCGGCAAAGCACACGGCGCGGGCGACCCAGGCAAGTATGTCGGCCCTGAGCCGGAAGCTGCTGATATCGAAGAGCAGGGTTTCGGTTGGAAGAACTCCCTTGGTACCGGCGCTGGGCCGGATGCCATCACCAGCGGCCTGGAAGGCGCATGGACCACCAACCCCATCAAGTGGGACATGAACTACTTTGAGAACCTGTTCAACTATGAGTGGGAGCTCACCAAGAGCCCTGCCGGCGCGCACCAGTGGACACCCAAGAACGGTGCGGGCGCGGACACGGTTCCCGACGCGCACGACTCCAGCAAGCGCCACGCCCCCATCATGTTCACCACGGACCTTTCTCTGCGGCTGGACCCCGCGTATGAGAAGATCTCGCGCCACTTCCTGGCTCATCCCGACGAGTTTGCCGAGGCCTTCGCCAAGGCTTGGTTCAAGCTCACCCACCGTGACATGGGCCCGGTTTCCCGATACCTCGGCCCACTGGTTCCGACTGAGCCGCTAATTTGGCAGGACCCGCTTCCGGCCGCCGATCATGAGTTGATTGGCGACCAGGACGTTGCCGCCCTCAAGGCGCAGATTCTGGCCTCCGGACTTTCTATCTCTCAGTTGGTGAATACCGCCTGGGCATCTGCCTCCACTTTCCGTGGCAGCGACATGAGGGGTGGCGCTAATGGGGCACGGATTCGTCTTGCGCCTCAGAGTAGTTGGGAAGCCAACCAGCCTGAGGAACTCGCCAATATACTCTCCGCGCTGGAGGCGATTCAACAGAGCTTCAACGCCGCGCAGAGCAGCGGAAAAATGGTTTCGCTGGCAGATGTCATTGTCCTGGGTGGTTGCGCTGCGATTGAAGCGGCGGCAAAGAAGGCCGGCCACAGCATCACCGTGCCATTCACCCCTGGCCGTACCGACGCCTCTCAAGACCAAACCGACGTGGACTCATTCTCAGTGCTTGAGCCCATCGCCGATGGCTTCCGCAATTATCTCCGCAAGGGCAACGAAAAGCACGCTGCGGAGTTACTGGTGGATAAGGCCCAGTTGCTCACGCTCACCGCTCCTGAAATGACGGTGCTGGTGGGCGGCATGCGCGCCCTGAATGCCAACGTTGGCCAAGCCCAGCATGGCGTCTTCACACACCGGCCCGAAACGCTCACCAACGACTTCTTCGTAAACCTGCTGGATATGGGGACGAAGTGGCAGCGCTCCGCAGCCGACGCGAATGTGCTGGAAGGCCGCGACCGCAAGACCGGGGAACTCAAGTGGACCGGAACCGTTGTGGACCTTGTATTCGGCTCCAACTCCCAGCTTCGCGCCGTGGCCGAAGTATACGCCTGCAGCGACTCCCAGGAGCGCTTCGTGCAGGACTTCGTCGCTGCGTGGACGAAGGTGATGAACCTTGACCGCTTCGACGTAGCCTAAGCTGCGTCACCAGGAAGGTGCACTCGCCGCCCGCCGAACCTGGCGCTGGCTGATTGCACTTAGAAGGGAAAGGTGCGGGCAGGCCCACCATGGCCTGTCCGCGCCTACATCCCGCCGAACCGCGCTTCCTTCACCAGGAACCCTGCCGAGGCACCTACCCAATCCAGCCCCTTATTGTGGTCAACACCCATCATTCGCCCTCGCCCCGTGCGCAGAATCAGGTTCACCATCTGCATCCCGCCAGGCTCCCAAAGGTACATCACCCTAATCTCTACTTGGGTTGTACCGTGGGGGGTATCCACCGTCGGCTGGAAGCGCATTCTCCGCTGCAGGATGTAGTTGTGCCGCTGCGTTGGGGGCACAGCTGCCAGTTGCTCAGCGCTGGGACCAACCACTACACCCAGGCCCGCGAAGGAGTAGAGCGGCTTTAACACCCACTCTTCCGGGTCGTCTGCCAAGGGTGCCTGGTCCAGGAAGTAGGTTTCAGGCACGCAGGGATGCCGCATCCACGGCAGCGAGAACTTGCTAAGCAGGAAGAACCAGTTTGGGTGCCCGGCCCATTCCACATCCAGTGCCTCATTCCAGGAGAACGGGATCTCATCGCCACGCCGCTCCAACTCATCCACAATTACCCGGTTGTAGATGCGCCGGATGGGCACTTCCCTGCCCTGACGCAGGTAGAACAATCGGCTGCCCCGCTTGCGGACAGCACGGATGTCCACCGTCGCCACACCGCACTCGCGTTCGGTCAATACAAAGTCCGCGCGGGTTTTCTGGTTGTCGGGATCAATCTCCAGCAGCACCACCTCGGCGGGGTCATGGTTGCCGCGGATCACACGCGCCAGGCGGCTGAAATACTGCTCCCTGGTTTGCCCGCATGGCAGTGTGGGCCAGTCCGCCAGCCAAGGATACGCATCGCGATAACACTCGGCCAGCACCGGCTGATAGGCATACAACGACGGAAAGCCCTGAATCTCAACTAACTGGGGCACCCAACCACCATCGGCGCCACCCACAAGTCCGAAATCCGCCTGCACGAACAGCGGTGCGTGTGTCTCGCCGGGCGTGAGATAGGCCGCCGGAATCCGTGCTCTCGCTGCTTCCACATAGCCAGGCGTGGCCAGCAGCCCGTCCACGATCTCTCTGCCTGCCTGCTCCATCACTTCCACCAGATTGACGGGCAAAAACACCGGCGTCTCGTTGTGGCGGAACAGGGGTGGCAGTCCGGTGCGTTCCTCCAGCAACGCCAGAAAACGCTCGTGGTTCACTTGGCGGAATTCCGCATTGAAGCGATTACGTAGCCAGGGAATCAAGCACGAACTCTCCCCGTTCCATGATTTGGTGGCCGTCAATCCAGATGTTGAACTCCCGCCCCACGACGTCGATATGAGTGCTGGAAGTCCAGGGCGCGCCCGTATGCGCGCCATACGGGTTTCCGAACGCGATGTGGATGCCAGGAATCTTCTCGTCCTGCAGGATGTTGCCAATCACATCGCGCACGCCGATGTTGGTTCCAATGGCGAACTCACCCACGCGATCGCTGTTCTCGTCGGTATGACAGTAGTCCCAAAACTCCCGGCGTAGCGCTTCGTTCAGGCATTCGGCACTCTTCAGCCTGCTGTCCTCCACCACAATCGTGAGTGGCGTCTCCCGCAGGTCACCATAGCGCGCGCAGAGGTAATCGCCCACGACACCATCAATCACAAAGCGCCCATTCACGTTCCAGGGAGTAGTGAAGGTCTCGCCACCCGGAAGATTTCCCCACTTGTTGGGGCTAATCAGGCCGCTGGTCTTCAGCCACTTGTACTCCGGCGTGAAGGTAGCCTCAATCGATGTGCCAGCAGCTGTTGTGGCACGAATCTCTCGCGCATTCCTGGCCAGCTCCCACACCCGCTGGCTGATACGGTCCACCTCAACGAAGTCAGCTCGCATGCCCTCCAACATGATGCGCTTCTCGATGTTCACCATGTGGGCGTGCCGCATCAGACGACGGTTCACCACGTCAGTCATCTGCATCCGGCTGCGCAACTCCCCCTGCTGCGCGTACACCGCGAAGATGCTCACATCGCTGGTTTCCATGTCCTGCAAAACCGGCGTCGGCATCTCAACGAGTGGCCGCTCTGCGATGTCCTCAAGCACCCAGGCACGAAACCGCGGCGCTCTTACCCTCAGTTCCTTGGCCAGGCTGGCCGCAATCTCCAAGCTTCGCCTATCGGTGATGAGCGTAGTCTTTTCCTGGGGCTGCACGCACAGGCAGGTCTCAATGGCGTTGCGCGCCCCGATGCTCAACTCCGGGTCAAAGGCAATTGTTGCTAACTGTTCCGTCATCTCGTCCTAACCAGCAGACACCGCCGCGTCCATGACGCCAGCTTCAGTCTCGGCAATCATGTAATCCACTACCTGTTTCAGATCACCGGTTTCGTGAAACACTTGCAACTGGCGGTCAGCCCCGGTTCCGTCCCGCATAATCTGGTGGATGTACTGCACCTCCTCGCGGCTGTCCAATTCGTCCAGCACATCATCCACAAACTCCAGAATCTCGGTAATGAGTTCCCGGCAAGGTACTTCCATCTCGCGCCCGAAGTCAATCAACTTGCCGTTGAGGCCATACCTCGACGCGCGCCACTTGTTTTCCATCAGCAGAGAACGCCGGTAGTGACGGAAACTCAGGTTATCCCGGTGTAGCTTATAGAGCTTCGCCATCACCGCCTGACACAGCGCCGCAAGGGCCAGCGTTTCCTCCAGCCGCATGGGCATATCACAAATCCGGAACTCCAACGTGGGAAAATTCGGATGCGGACGGATATCCCACCAGATCTTCTTTGCATTGTCAATACAATTGGTTTTCACCAACAGGTTTACGAAGTCCTGAAACTCGCTCCAACTTTGATAAATATCCGGGATATTCGTCCTGGGGAATCTGTCAAAGACCTTGCACCGGTAGCTCTTCAAACCGGTATCATATCCTTCCCAAAATGGTGAGTTTGCTGAGAGCGCCAGAATATGAGGTAGAAAATACCGGGCGCCATTCATTAATTGAATGCAGGTTTCCTTATCGGCTACGCCAATGTGAACGTGCAGCCCGAAGATCAGGTTGCCACGCGCCACGGTCTTCATATCCTCCACGATGGTGGCATAGCGCGCGTCCGGGTAGATCTCCTGGCTCTGCCAGTGCGCGAAGGGGTGCGTGCCACCCGCCGCCAGCCGGAGGTTGTTCTCTCGCGCTAACCCGATTAGCTTTCGGCGAATGTCCCGAATCTCACGACGGGCGTCCTTAATCGTCTTGCAGACGCCTGTACCAATCTCAATCACACTCTGGTGCAACTCTGGCTTCACCGCTTCCGCCAGCAGCGTGCGGCTCTTGGCAACAATCTCTGCCTGAATATGCGATCGCAGGTCTCTGGTTTCCGGGTCAATCACCTGGTACTCTTCTTCGATCCCGATGTTCAAATCCGGCTTCGCGCTCATTGCGTCGACTCCTGTTTCCAGTTCACGAGATCACTTCAACGATCAGCCTTCCAGGATCCGCTGCCAGCGGTAATCCTGTGCCGCAATCGGCTGCAAAGCCCTACGGATAGCCAGTTCGGCAACCGCATCTACCACCCAGGCAAAGTTTTCCTCGCCCACGCTTTCGCGGGCTGCATCCGGTGCCGGATTCAGAAAGTCAATGGCGTAGGGGACGCCATCCCTCACAGCAAACTCTACGGTATTGATGTCATATCCAAGCGCTGTGCACAATGTTCGGCAATCGGCCTCAATACGCTCAGCCAATGCCGGGGGTGGCGGAGGGTTGCCCGCGACGTAGCGCAAATGGTGGGGTTGCAGGGGATCATAGCGCATAATGTGCACCTGCTCCTGGCCGATTACATAGCAGCGGTAATAGTCATCAAACTCAATGCCCTCCTGCAGGGTCATACAAAGGACGCCCGTCTCATCATAGGCGCGAAAGAACTCTTCCGGGCTGTCCACCTTGTATACGCTCTTCCATCCGCCGCCCGCATGGGGCTTGAGAAAGGCGGGGAATCCGACGTACGCGAACAAGCCATCCCAATCCAGCGGATAGATCATATTGCGCATCGAACGCACGGTAGTATCCGGTGGATGCTGCTTATGTGGTAGCAGCACCGTCCGCGGTGTAGCGACGCCCAATCGGGATGCCAGTGCATAGTTGAAAAACTTGTCGTCAGCACTCCACCAGAAGGGATTGTTCAACACCGTACAGCCGCTTAACGCCGCGTTCTTCAGAAAGGCGCGGTAGAAGGGTACATCGTGGGAGATGCGATCGACAATCACGCGATAGCCGCTGGATTCAGCCATGCGAACAGCACCCACCTTCAGACTCTCGGCGCGTAAGTCTGGCAGGTCCCGCTCAGCCACTAACTGGTTAACCCGCTCCACAAGCGCGGGAGGAAAGGACTCCTCCATTCCATATAGCACGCCAATGCGATTCATCTTTGCCTCCGCCCGCAAACCATCGCTACGAACTAAAGAAACATCCGCCCCATGGGTTGCCAATAGGGCCAGTCATGACACCACCCGTCCCATACTTCCACCCGGTTGGGGATGCTCTTCGCCCCCAGTTTGTGCGCTAGTTCCCAATTCTCACCCATAAACCGGTCGTCACGCCCAGAAATAATCAGGAAGAAGTTCTGCCGCAATTGTTGAAGAAACCAGGGATCACTTAAGCCTAACAGGTTATCCAATGGCGCATGAAAATAGGCATTCTCATCATAGTAACCATCCAGAAACACCTGAGGTACGGAATAAGCACCACTCATGGTTACCGTGTAACGGACGATATCTGGATGGCGCAGCGCGAAGTTGACAGCGTGGTAAGCTCCCAAACTTGCACCGGTAGAAGTGAATCGAGGATGCTGGTTCCGGGAGCGGATAAATGGTGTTACTTCCTGGCAGAGGTATTCATCGTATTCCTGATGTTTCCACACCCGATCGGCCGGATGCTTCCAGCGCGCATACCAGCTTTCCGCATCAATGCTGTCTACGCAGAAGAGCTGTAGGTTGCCTTGCTCTAGCTTCTCGTAGAGGGCGCCAACCATTCCATGGTCTTCCCACTCGTAGAAACGTCCCTGCGAGGTGGGAAACACCAGCACAGGTGGTCCAGCATGGCCAAACACCAAAATCTCCATATCGCGGTGGAGGCGCGAACTAAACCATTTCACGTATTCACGATGCATAAGAAAGTAAAAAAGGCTGGGCGCAAGCGGAGCTACGGCATCTCAGATGCAGGATCACCGGCAGCGCGAAGAATGCTTCCTGCATTATCGCGCACGGGGGCGGCTTTCGCGTGGCTGACGTGGACGCGTTCAGGTTTCGCCTGTCCCTCTTTCCAACACGCGCTGCGACGCCGCAACTCCTATACATCATGCTCGCCGCCGAAGTGAAAACTACCCGATATAATTCTGTCAAGAGAGCGCCAGGCGGGAGTCCGCCAACTGCCTATGCACATTACCCGCCTTTCCACCGCTGTCATTGAAGCCAACTACGATTGGGTGCTGGTCCGTCTGGACACCTCCAACGGTCTTTCCGGTATCGGCGAGGCCTATATGGGTCCTGGCGTTACTGCCATTTTGAGGGAACTTGCCACGTTGGTAGTGGGTATGGACGCAACGAGGCCCGACATCCTCGTCCGCCGCCTGCGAGCACACACGATCTTCGCCTCTCCCGGTGTTGTCTGGCATGCCATCAGCGGCATTGAAACCGCCTGCTACGACCTTCTGGGTAAGCACACGGGACTGCCTGTCGCTGACCTGCTGGGCGGAATGGTCCGGCATCACGTCCCCCTCTACGCGGACTGCCATGCCGGTGAGGCACTGGAGTCGCTGAGCCCCCTCTTGCTTCCACGCCAGCCCTTCTGGATGCGCAACTCCCTACCACCGGCCGATCCATCGCATGCCTCGCTGTCGGAAATCACGAGTATCAAACACCATGGCTGGGACAAAACCGAAGCGGCCCTTCCCTCAGTGGACGCGTACCAAACCCGTGCCGCCGAGATGGTTGCGCGCGGCTTCCGCACGCTAAAGTTTGACGCTGACATCCCCACGCCTTTCGCTTCTGACGAATACAACCGCAGTCTTTCGCGCGAGGAAATCGAATACGTGGTGGAGCGCATGGCCGCCGTCCGCCGGGCGATTGGCCCAAACATTGCGCTGGCCGTCGACTGCCACTGGAACTACAACGTGGCTGATGCCTGCCGTTTGATTCAAGCCCTCGATCCCCTGGACTTACTGTGGGTGGAGGACCCCATCCCGCCCGACGCCATCACTGCCCTGGCGCAAGTGCAGCAATCAACCAACACCCCAATCGCCACCGGCGAGAATCACTTCCTATTGGCTGATTTTCTCGCGCTCATTCGCTATGGGCAGGTACGCATCCTCTGCCCCGACGCACAGAAGATCGGCCTCCAGCACACCCGCGATGTCGGGAAACTGGCTGAGTTCCACGCCCTTCCGGTAGCACTGCACAACATTAGCGGTCCAGTAGGACTGATGGCAGCAGCCCATACGGCGGCCTCAATCCCCAATTGCCTGGTGCTCGAGTGGCATGGCGCCAGCGTTCCCTTTTATGAAGATCTGCTACTGGGTGGCCCGTTGATCGCCGATGGTAGCATCGCCATTCGTCCGCTCCCTGGCTTGGGCATTCAATTGAACGAGGCGGTTGCTGAGAAGTACCGTAAGCCGGGCGAGCCCTTTTTTGAATAGCCACCTCCCCTCGCTGGGTGCCCTTAGAGCCGCATACTCGCTGTCTGTCACTTCCGCCCGCCGCCTGCATCTCACTAAAGGAGAGGACGCAATCATGCAATCTACCGTTCGTTACCTGGGAGGCGTGAAGTTCGAGGCTGAGTGCCGCGGACACAAAGTGATCTCCGACCAACCCCTCGACTCAAAGGGCACCGATGAGGGCATGACCCCACCGGAACTGATGCTGGCTTCTCTAGGAACCTGCGCCGCCTTTTACGCGGCCTACTATCTGAACTTCAACAAACTGTCCACGGATGGACTGGAAGTAAAGGTGACCGCGGAGAAGGCGAAGAGTCCGGCCAGACTCGACGAATTCGTCATTCAGGTACAGGCACCTGGAGTGGATGAGTCTCATCGGGAGGCACTGCTCAAGACCGTAGAGAAGTGCATCATCCACGCCACCCTCACTCACACTCCGTCCATCCGCACAGTGGTGGAAACTGCTTCACCGGTGCCTGAAACGGATATTACGGTTGCGGTGTAGCATCCGTTAGAATGGGGGTTCCGGGCAGTATCGTCTTTCCCGGTCTCATTGGAACCCACCATTCGAATGAACACGGAAACAGCAAAGTTAAGAGAGTTCGAGCTCGCGGAAGCGCTGATGCAAGGCGACCTTAGCGCTTTCGATGAATTTGTGGAAATCTTCCGGGCGAAGATCTTCCAGTACAGCCTGATGAACTGCGGACAACGCGATGATGCCGAGGAGGTTGCCCAGGACACCCTCCTCAAGGTGTTTGAAAACTTCAGCCAATTGCAGGATCCCCGGAACGTGCGGGCCTGGGTCTTCCGCATTGCCAAGAACGCCTGCTTGCTGAAGCGCCGCAAGAGCGTTTTTGCGCCGAAGTCAGAATTGAGCCTGGAGGACTATCTGCCGCAACTGGAGGAGTCCCAGGGCTCACTACGCATGCAGATTGCGGATTGGAGTATGGTCCCCGACAATCAACTACTTCAGTCTGAACTTAAGGAAATCCTTGCCAAGGCGATCCGCGAACTGCCAGACATCTACCGCTCCACTCTGCTGTTGAGAGACGTGGAGGAACTCAGCACGGAGGAAACCGCGCAGATTCTGGACGTCAGCCTGGACGTAGTGAAAACGCGCCTTCACCGCGCGAGGCTGGCAATACGTCAGAAGCTGGACCGGCACTTGCTGGAAGCCTCCACTAGCCTTTCTCGCTAAGTGCCCGAACATTCGCCGTCACTAGAGGGGAATACCCATGCCGCAAGAACCCGATTCAGTTCCCAATCGCCCTGCACCTGAGCTGTCATTCTCGCTTTCCTCCAGCGAACTGGAGGAGATGCGCCAGCAATTGCAGGGTTGCCCACCCTGCTTGGAGTTCATCCAAAGCCTGGAAGCCACGGTGAGTCTCTGTAAGAATCTTGGCTCCGCAGAGAAGCCAGCCCCGCTTGACCCGTCCACCCGCCAGCGGCTGCTAAGCGCGTACGAAGCCGTTCGCGCAGGCAAACGCAACAGCGCGGCCCAAGCCTGAGGCCATCTCTGGCTAAGGATTCGTTCTCACTACTGCGAAGGCTCCCGGCTGCACTCTTTCAGCCGTTCCGCCAGTTGTTCCCCGAAATAAAAACGTGAACGCTCTGACTCTGTCATAGCGGCTTGCATGGAATTTACGTCCACAAAGGCGCTGCAGGCCCTTGCGGGCTCATCCATCCTTAGGTGTTCCGCCTCCAACATCGCGATGGTAGCCTTCGCATAGGGCGGTGGCTCATGCGTTGCCGAAAGCCGCTGCAACTCCGATAACAGATCCCTCCATGAAGCCAGCTTTCCGGCCAGCAACTCTAGCTTCGCTCGCCGGACCATCGGATACCACAAGCTGCTCTGGTACCACTCGTTGGTTGGATCCACCGCTAGCAGACTCCGCCGCAACTGGTAAACTTCCGCGTATAGTCTGGCAGCATTGGGGAGATCGCCCTTAGATTCAAGGCCGGTTGCCAACATGCTGCGTGAGAAACTCAGGTCCATCTTCGCCATCGCATTCATTGGTTGCGCGATTACCCGCTTCTGGTCGTAAGCCACGGCGGACTGAGCATGGTTCATAAACGCGGCTTCGCGGGAATCAATGGAACCGGCGATATACTTGTGGGCCAACGCCGCGGATCGCCAGCACACCTCATCGCCACCATAGGCTCGCTCGTCGGCCAGTGCCAGTTCCAAGACTCGCCGGAAGTAGCGTATGCGGTCTCCAGATCGTTCGAGGCTCGAAGCGCGATCAAAGTAATACGCGACGCCGAACCGGTAAAGCTCACGAGACGGCGGTGCGGCGGCGAACAGGCGTTGCACCCTTTGCTCCAATCCCGCCACCCGGTCTACTCGCGTCGCCTTGTTGCCGCCATCTCTCAGTGTGATCTGTCGGAGCATATTGTCCAGACGCAAGCGCTCTACAGTGAGGTCGCCGGGCTTCAAAGCCTCCAGGCGCTCAATCAGAACGCCGCGTCGCTCCAGAAGAGCAATTGCCTTACCAACCTCGCCCAAGTTCGAGTTCCTGCTGGAGTATGTCTCCGCGAGGTTACCTTGCGCGTCAATCAAGACCAACAACAAACTTGTATCCTCAGGCGAGTTCTCTTCCAACCGGTCCAGTTGAACCAAGGTCCTCTCCAGCACCTGCGCACGTACGGGAGTGGAGCCCGGGAGTGCTGCCATTTCCCGATAGATCTCCCCCACAAACGTGTAGCTCATACGCAGCAGGTCCTCCCGCCGCTCCTCAGAAAGCCGCCGCAACTCTTCGGCACGCGCCAGAGCCTCCTGCGTCCGGGCGCGAGCTTCAACGGCTTCAGCTGCCGCAGCTTCGGCCTCCGCCCGGCGTGTCACCGCCAGTTCCTGCTGCCGCCCTGCCTCCCGAGCCTGATATATGGCCCCTACCAAGCCCGCGAACACCGCCGCCAAAGCCACACTGGCCGCAACCGCCACCATGGCGTGCCGCTGCAGGTAGCGCTGCGTCACGTACATGAGGCTTGCCGGTCTGGCCACCACCGGCAGACCATCCAGGAACCGTCCTAAATCCGCCCGAAACTCGCTCGCGCTCTCATAGCGTCTCCCTACGTCGGCCTCAGTTGCCTTCCAGAGAATCGCCCGCAGATCAGGCGGCAGTGACGGGTGCGGCGGCAGACGAAATTGATCGCAGTCCCGCACAACTTCTGCAATCGTTCGATATCCCCAACGGCGGGCACGCTCTCCCGTGAATGTCTCGTACAGCACCAGCCCCATTGAGTAGATGTCGCTCAACGTGGAAACTGGCTCGCCTCGCAACTGCTCAGGGCTGGCATAGTCTACGCTTAGCGCACGGTAGATCGTCTCCGTTAAAGGTTGCGCCTCCTGTTCGTCCAGTAGCCGGGCGATGCCAAAATCGAGGATCTTCGGTATGCCGGCTTCGGTGCAAAAGATGTTGGCTGGTTTCAGGTCCCTGTGCACCACCAGTTTCGAGTGCGCGTATTGCAGGCCATCCAGCAACTGCCGCGCCATCCGAATCCGCTGGGTGAGGTTCAGTTGCTTTTGCAGGCAATACTCGGGCAAGGGCTTGCCGTCTATGTATTCAAGGACGAAGTTCGGCAGATCTTCCAGCCCAATGCCCGCATCCAGCAGGTGCGCAATGTGCGGATGCTGTAAAGTTGCCAGGATCTGCTTCTCGCGTCCAAAGCGCTCCAGCATTGCCTTTCCAGCAAATGGGGAATGCAGCAGCTTGATGGCTGCATGCATCAGCGTTTGTCCCTCCCTGCGGTGCGCCAGCCACACTACACCCGCCCCACCCCGGCCCAGTTCTCGTTCCAGCGTCCAGGTGCCCAATCGTGCCCCTGGCCGCAAGCCGGTCACCGTCAACCGCTCAAAGAAGGCTTCGGCCTCATCGGCTTGCCGCAACAGACGCTCAGCCTCGGCCAGCAACTCTGGCTCCTCAGCCAAGTGGTGTCGCAACCATTTGTCGCGATCCTCTGCGGCAAGCTCAAGCGCATCCGCTAAAACGGCGTCCAGCCGCTCCCACGGTCCACTGTTCGCCTGCTTCCTGGAGTCGGTTCCTTCCTGCGCCATCGCTCACCCTGCCCGGTTCTGCAAATGGTCATAGAGCCATAGTCGAGCCACCGCCCAGTGCCGTTTCACCGTAGCCGTTGACACTCCCAACGCGCGCGCGGTTTCCTCAACCGATAGATCACCAAAGTAGCGCATCTCCACAATCCGCGCCTTCACCGGCTCAATCGCCTCCAGCCGGTCCAGCGCGGTATCCAGCGCCAGCAATGTCTCCGGCTGTGCGTCCCATACTGACCGGTTCTGCGCTTGCTCCATGAGGGGAAGGTCAGCAATGCCCGATCCGCGCCGCTGGGTCGCACGCCTTCGCGCGCGGCTCACCAGAATCTGCCGCATCAGGTAGCCCGCAATGTGAAAGAAGTGATTGGCTCCGTCCGCCTCAATCACCTCCTGTCGCTGAAGCTCAACATACAGATCATGCACTAACGAGGTGGGTCTGGTCCGGTTCGCCTCCGGCTCATCGCGCAGCAAGCGGTCGGCCATCCGGTGCAAATCGCGATATACCAGTTCGATCAGCCGGTCCAGCGACGGACGGTCTCCATCGCCCAATCTCCGCACCAGCGCATCCACCAGATCCTGGTCAATTTGCGGGGGAGGCATGACGATCAGGGTAGCATGCGGCCCTTCCCGCGTACCCTCGGTTGTCGATCCATAGCCTCAGCGGTTCGCACCACGCGCCGCAAACAAGTCCACCGTTCGCTCTTGGGCATTATCAAGATGGCCCTTGCTTGCTGAATGCTGGGCGGCGCCAGATTTGGTCGTTTCTCCCCCAATGCCGGACGTATCCGGATTGAATCCGCCGTGCCACTGGGCTATGCTTGGTCAACCGGGCCACGCTGGGTAGTCCGGCGCAACTTGTTCCGCGCATTAACGAAGAATGGATCTCTGTCAAATCGGCCTTCCATCGCTATGCTAAAGCTGTTTCGTCTGCGTACCCTACCCATCGTTTGCCTGTATTGGTGCGTCGCCGCATCCGTGTCCGCGGCTGAGCGCCACTTGCCTGCCTATCTGGTGGAGGGATCTAGTGATTCAGCCAAGCCAGCAGCGACTGCCTCCGACGATGCCGTGCTTCCTCTGGCACCAGCTGTGGTTCCTTCGGGGATACTGCCCGTTGTTGCACCCGCGAGTGAGCGGCTCCGCCGGACCGTCAAACCCGGTGAGCCCTACCAACCGCTCACCCTCAAACAGAAGGCTCGTCTCCAGTTGCTAAGCACCTTTCAAACCGAAACGCTCGCACGCGTCGCGATCACCTCCGGCTTGGCTACATGGCGCGATAGCCCTCGCGAATGGCCACAGAATGTCGAGGCCTATCAGTGGCGAGTGGCTGATCGCATTGGCCAGCGCCTGGTGTTCAAGCAAGTCCAGTTCACCGTGGGCGCAATGCTGTTGGGTGAAGACCCTCGCTACTTCCTGGCGGAAGACCGTGGCAACTGGAGCCGTGTCAAGAGCGCCTTCAAGCAAACCTGGGCCACCCGCCGCGACAACGGCCGCTGGGCACCCGCTTACGGCACATTTGCTGGAGCCTACGCAGCCAGCGTTGTTAGCAGCCGTTGGCAACCGGAGCGTCGTCAGCACTGGGACAGTATCCTCACTCGCGGGTCCTCCCAGATTGGCTTCCAGTTCTGCAACCACCTGGTGCGCGAGTTCCTCCCAGACATCAAGAAAGCCTTCCGCCGCTAAGCCACCCACTAATGCCGCGCACACCCACAAGCACGAACCCGGTACAAGCTTTCCGTTGAAAGTTTCCGTCCCAACTACCGATCTCCACCCAAACCCCGACCAGTGATTGCCTTGGACCGCACGAGCCCAGGACCCCAGAGGCCTAAGTCCCCTCAGCGACCCTGGCAAAATTCTACAGATTCCATTGACACAGAATCCCAAAATTTGTTGTAATCTGAAAGTTGGGTTGCACCCGCAACCCGAAAACGAACCCTGTTCCTCAGTAGCTCAATGGTAGAGCATTCGGCTGTTAACCGAAGGGTTGTAGGTTCGAGTCCTACCTGAGGAGCCAATCCCCCGTTCGTACGAATTCCTTTCCCCCTGTGGTTAACGGCGACGGCTGAGGTGTGCCCGCGTGGTCTACGCGGCGATGGCATGCTGCCTTCTTGGA
>DAISIM010000009.1:1317-134638 GCA_036821995.1 Bryobacteraceae bacterium | reverse complement strand
TCTTCCGTGGTTAGCGGGTGAGTTTGCCTAGGATGACGGGGTGGGTGGCTCCGGTAGCTTCGAGGCGCTGCAGGAAGGCTTCCCCGTAGTCCTCGCGGCCGGTGCTCTTGGGCGGGGGCGCGGCGTAGTAGGGTTGGGCCAGTTCCGCTTCAACAAAGGGCAAGAGAGGGCGGCCATGGCGGGCGCGGATACCGCCATCGTCGAAGGTCACCTGACCGTTGGTGGCGCGACGCAGGAGGCTATCCATCACCATGTTGCCGGGGCCGGTGTCGAAGGCAACGACATTCTGAGGACCTGCGCCTGCCGGAATTGCGGTGAGGTTGGCGATGCGCTAAGCCCGCTCAGTGCTGATTTGGGAAGGACAAGGCTTCCGCGGCTGTCAATCGGGCCAGCCGCGGTGTTCGGCTCAGCCTTTAGGCTCGGCCGCCACTCTACTCACCCGGGTTCGCCTGCATCGGCCACCCGTTACCGATCGCGCCCTAGATTGCTTGAATTGGTTTGCGGTCAAGGCCCTTCAGCAGCCACGCGCTTCCTACCACCACCAGGCAGCCGACGACGTTATACCAAAGGAAGCTGATGCTAGTGAAGAAGAAGCAGTAGAAGATGGCGGCTTCGCCAAGGAGAACACCGCAAAAGGCAGCGTTGGAGCCGATGCTGCGCATGTAGAATGCGAGCACAAACACGCCCAGCATGCCGCCGTAGAAGAGGCTTCCCAGGCGGTTCACCACCTCAATCAGGGCACCCATGTTGGTGGCGTATTGGGCGATCACCACCGCGTAGGCCCCCCAGAAAAGCGTAAAGATGCGGGAGGCCCAAAGGTAGTGGCCATCGCTGCCGTTGGTCTTGATGCGGCGGTAGACGTCCACCACGGTGACGGTGGCCAGCGAGTTCACCTCAGCGGAGATGGTGGACATGGCAGCGGCAAGGATTGCGGCCATCAACAAACCAACGATTCCCGCGGGCATATAGCGCGTGACAAAGTGCAGAAAAATGTAGTTGGTGTCGTTGACGCTATTGGCGTCGCCGGTGGCTTCGGCGGCAAGCGTGCTTGCATCGCGCCGGACAGCCATCACTTCGCCCACCGCCTGCTGATAACGGCTTCGCTCAGCGGCTTCGCGGGTTTCGTCGCCAGAGCGCGAGGCGTCCAGCAAGGCGCGGGCCGCCTGTTGACGCCCGGCGTGTGCCTGCTCGTAGCGGTCGCGAATGGGGGCGTAGCGGTCCGCAAGGGCCGGGCTTTCAATCGCCTTCATGGCCACCGGCTGGAAAAGCAGCGGTGGCTTCTCAAAGGTGAAGAAGATGAAGACGAGTGCGCCTACCAGCAGGATGACGAACTGGAAGGGAATCTTCACCACGCCGTTGAACAACAGGCTGATGCGGCTGTGGGTGATGTTCTTGCCCTGCAGATAGCGCTGGACCTGGCTTTGGTCAGTTCCGAAGTAGGCTAGGGCAAGGAACATGCCGCCCAGTAATCCACTCCAGAGATTGTAGCGGTCGTTCCAATCCACCGTGGTGGTGACGGCGTTCAAGCGGCCTGCCGCGCCCGCCAGAGTGAGGGCATCGAACAGGGAAACATCAGAAGGCATCAACCACACGACAAGGAAGAAGGCGAAGACGATGCCGGCGAACATGATGAGCATCTGCTGAAAGTCAGTCCAGGTGACGGCCTGGACTCCGCCGATGGCGGTGTAGGCGACAACAACCGTGCCCACCACGATTGAGGTGACGGCATCGCTCCATCCAAAGATGATGGCAAGTACGATGGCTGGGGCAGAGAGAGCGACACCTACGCCCAAGCCGCGCGACACAAGGAAGAGGAGACTCACCAGGCTGCGGGTCTTGCCGTCGAAACGCTGCTCAAGATACTCGTAGGCGGTGTAGACATTGGCGCGATGAAAGATGGGAACGGCGGTGGCAGACAGCAGGATCATGGCGATGGGCAGTCCAAAATAGAACTGCACGAAGCGCATGCCATCCACATAACCCTGGCCAGTGGTGGAGATGAAGGTGATGGCGCTGGCCTGGGTGGCCATGATGGAGAGGGCCATGGCGTACCAGGGCATCTGACGCCCCGCGCGCAGGTAGTTCTCTACCGTGTTGGCGTTGCGACTCTTGTAGAGGCCGTAGACGACGATGCCGCCCAGAGTAACGATCAGCACAATCCAGTCAAGTGTCGTCATCGTTCAAACACCCAGCGGAACAGGGAGAACAGCACAATGAGTGACAGCAGATAGAGAGCTACAGCAGTATAGACACGACGCCATGAACCCAGAAACGGAGGCGGGTCGTCGTGGGGTGGAGAAGGCTGATGCGGCGGCAACGGCATGGGACTCGGATGCAAACAGAAGGGGCGGGTGGGAGCACGTCAGGCTCCCTCACCCGCCCTAATTGCCAGGTGAATGGTTACCTGGACTAGGATTCCGGCTGTCCAAGCCAACTGGCGAGGTAGTTCTGCATGCCTACCTCTTCCATCAGGCCGAACTGGGCTTCCAGCCAGTCGTAATGGTGTTCCTCGTCCAGCAGGATTTGCTTAAACAACTCGCGGGAGCCGTTGTCGCCGACCGAGGACGAATAGGCAATGGCCTCATTCAACGCAGGGATGGCGGCTTCTTCCAGCTTGAAGTCGTTCTCCAGTTGTTCCTTTACGGTCTTGCCGACATGGATGGGGAACATGTCCACCATGTTGGGTACGCCCTCCAAAAAGAGGATGCGCTGCATGAGAAGGTCAGCATGCATCATCTCCTCAACGGACTCCTTCTTCATATAAGCCGCGAGCTTGGTGTATCCCCAGTTTTCACACATCTTGGCGTGCAGGAAATACTGGTTGATGGCGGTGAGCTCCCGCTTCAGGCAGAGGTTCAGGTGTTCAATAACTTTGGGATCGCCCTTCATTGCTTCTCCTTCGCTGGGCCTATGCGGGTTGCTGGGAAAACTTAACCCGAGGCAAAACCCATTGTAGCAACGGCCCTGTTTGTATCGATGACAAAGTGAGGTCAACCGATGTTTACGATATTGCGTCCACGATGAGCTCCACGCAGCATGGCGGCAGCAGTAGCTTCCACTGCGGAGAGGGATACCTCGTTTACCATGGAGTCCATGCTTCCAGCGGGAAGTAGGGAGGCAAGACGCTGCCAGACGGGAAGCCGGCGTTCGCGAGGCTGATTGACACTACTGATGCCCGCAAGCGTAACGCCGCGGAGGATGAACGGGAACACGGTAGCCTCAAGCCTGGCGCCACCGGCGTTACCACAGGCGGCCACGCAGCCGTAGAGTTTGGTTTCGGCGATGGCGCGAACAAGGGTAGCCCCTCCTACAGTGTCAATCACACCAGCCCAGCGGGCCGTTTCCAGGGCTTTCGATGGGGCACTTTGCTGCTCACGGGGCAGCACCTCCGCCGCGCCCATGCTCTTCAGGGTTTCGGCTGCATCGGGTTTGCCGGTAACGGCAGCTACCCGAAAGCCGAGTTTCGCCAACAGCATCACGCTAATGATACCCACGCCACCCGTCGCTCCTGTAACCAGTACATCGCCATCGCCGGGGCGGACGCCGTGTGCTTCCAGGGCCTCTACGCACAGCATGGCAGTGAAACCCGCGGTGCCCAGGGACATGGCATGCCGTGCGGTGAAGCCATGGGGCATGGGGATTACCCATTCCGGCTTCAGCCGAGCGTAGCCCGCCATGCCGCCCCAGTATTCCTCGCCGATGCCGCAGCCAGTGGCCAGCACGGCGTCACCCTCGCGAAAAGCATTGCCCTCACAGGCCACCACCGTACCAGCAAGATCCACGCCCGGGACCATGGGGAAGCTCCGCACAATCTTGCCCATGTTGGTGACCGCCAGGGCATCTTTGTAGTTGATGCCCGTGTACTGAACCTTGACGAGCACGGGATAATCCGGCAGATCCGACATGGCCAGTTCTTCGATGGCTGCGCTGACGGATTCCCCATAGCGTTTCAGCAGCAAAGCGGGGAAACGCTCAGGAAGTGTGCCTGTGGCCATGTGGCCCTCCTTGCGGCGACGCCGCCTCTCACGGCAGAACCGCCGTTGCAGCGTTTACTGCAGCGGCAATGTGCCCTGTCCGTTGTCGATGGAATCGATACCGCCGTTCTCCGGCTCATCCGGAATGACAGCCGCCGACGCCACCAGATCGCCCTCATCTAGCCGCACCAGCGTGACGCCTTGTGAGGCGCGGCCTGCCTTGCGGATTTCATCCGAGGCGGTGCGGATGATCTGTCCGTTGCGGGTGATGATCATCAGTTCTACTTCGTCGCCGGGAAGCTGCAGGGTGCTTACCACCTTGCCTGTCTTGCCGGTGGTCTTCATGTTGATGACACCCATCGCGCCGCGCTTAGTCTCGCGGTACGCGCTCACCGGGGTGCGTTTGCCGAAGCCACGCTCGCTGATGGCCAGCATGGGGGTTTCGGGATCGGTAGGCACGGCCATCGACACGATGTAATCGTTCTTGCCAAGCATCATGCCGCGCACGCCACGGGCGGGGCGTCCCATCGCGCGCACTTCGCTTTCCTTGAACAGGATCGCCTTGCCATCGCGAGAGGCCAGGAACACATAGGCGTCGCCGTTGGTAAGGCGCGCTGAGATCAGCTCGTCCCCCTCATCGAGGCCGATGGCGATGATGCCACGGGCGTTGATGTTGGCGAAGGCCGAAAGCTCAGTCTTCTTGATGACGCCGTTGCGCGTGACCATCACGATGTTCTGTCTGTCGCCCAGTTCGCGCACAGGCAGGAAGGCCTGCACGGTTTCGCCGGTCATCAAGTTCAGCAGGTTGCTGACGTGCTTGCCCTTGCTGGTGGGGCCGGCGTCGGGCACTTCGTAAATCTTGACGATGTACACACGCCCGAGGTTGGTGAAGCACATCAGGCTGGTGTGCGTGGAGGCGACAATCAACTGCTCCACCAGATCCTCCGCCCTGGTGCCCATGCCCATACGGCCTACTCCGCCTCGCCGCTGCCGGCGGTAGGTATCCAGCGAGACGCGCTTTACGTAGCCGGAGCGGCTCACGGTGACCACCACGTTCTCGTCGGCGATGAGGTCTTCAATGTTGATGTCGCCCGGGTCGTCGATAATCTCAGTACGGCGGGCATCGCCAAACTTGGCCTTGATCTCTTCAAGCTCTTCGACGATAACGCCGCGCAGGACTTCCTCAGAGCCGAGGATTTCCAGGTACCGGTTAATACGGCGTTGGATGTCGGCCAGCTCGTCGAGGATCTTCTGCTGCTCCATGCCGGTGAGGCGCTGCAATTGGAGTTCAATGATGGCCTGTGCCTGCCGCTCAGTGAATTCGAAGCGCTCTACCAGGCTGGCCTTCGCTTCCTTGGGGCTACCAGAACGTCGAATGCGTTCGATGACTTCGTCCAGGTTATCCAAGGCCTTCTGGAAACCCAGCAAGATGTGTTCGCGGTCGCGGGCCTTGCGAAGTTCAAACTCCGTGCGCCGGCGGACGACTTCCACGCGATGCTCAATGAAACGCTTGATGCAGTCAACCAGGCCAAGCTCTCGCGGCTGGCCGTTGACGATGGAGAGCATGATGACGCCGAAGCTGGTCTGCAGTTGGGTGTGCTTGTGAAGGTTATTGAGGATCACCTCCGCGTTCTCACCACGCTTCAGCTCAAATACGATGCGCATCCCCTTGCGGTCGCTTTCGTCGCGAATCTCGCTGATGCCCTCGATCTTCTTTTCGTTCACCAGAGCGGCGGTGGCTTCAATCAGCCGGGCCTTGTTTACCTGGAAGGGAATCTCAGTGACAATGATCGCCTGGCGATCCTTGCCGATATCTTCAAAGTGGGACTTGGCGCGCAGCTTGATGCTTCCGCGTCCTGTGGTAAACGCGTCCCAGATGCCGCTGCGGCCCAGGATGAATCCGCCCGTTGGGAAGTCGGGCCCCTGGACGAACTTCATCAGTTCGGTAATGGGGGTCTGGGGCTGCCGGATCAACATCACTGTGGCATCGATGATCTCAGTGAGGTTGTGCGGGGGAATCTTGGTGGCCATTCCCACCGCGATGCCTTCAGAACCATTGATGAGAAGGTTCGGAACGCGGGTGGGGAGAACTTCGGGCTCCTGCTCAC
Organism: Bryobacteraceae bacterium; assembly: GCA_036821995.1. GTDB lineage: Bacteria > Acidobacteriota > Terriglobia > Bryobacterales > Bryobacteraceae > JACTMJ01. The sequence continues at coordinate 128,556 of DAISIM010000009.1, read as the reverse complement.
TATCGTCGTAGTTTGAGCGGAAGTCCACCGTTTCCTTGTCGATGTCTTCCAGCAGACTGGCGGCGATGCGCGCCAGGCGGGCCTCAGTGTACCGCATGGCTGCCGGCGGATCGCCATCCACGCTGCCGAAGTTGCCCTGGCCATCAATCAGCGGATAGCGAAGGGAGAATGGCTGCGCCATGCGGACGAGCGAATCATACACGGCACCGTCGCCATGAGGGTGGTACTTGCCCAACACCTCGCCCACAATCTTGGCGCACTTGCGCGTAGGCCGATTGAAGGTGAGGCCCATTTCACTCATCCCGTAGAGGATGCGCCGGTGCACGGGCTTCAACCCGTCGCGGACGTCAGGCAGGGCGCGGCCGATGATCACGCTCATGGCGTAATCGAGGTAGCTGCGCCGCATCTCTTCTTCGATATTTACCGGGATGTGCAGGCTGGCGAGGGGATCGCCAAGGGGTAGCATGCCGTCGCCGCCGGGACTTCCAGGCGTTGCGGGTTGCTGCGGTTGGTCGGGGCCACCGGGAAGGTCTTGATCTGCCAAGGGAAACTCCTTTGCACTGCGGCGGGCACGGGGTAGTGGGTTTCCTGGGCCCACGCGCGCACTCCCTTAATTTTAGCATAAGGTATTGATATTGCTGGACTTCATCCGTAATTCGCTGATTTCCAAGCGGATCCGCGTCAGGGTGGGTGTGGGAGGGTCGCCGGAATGCCTGCTTTAGAACATTCCGAACAAAAACTGTTTCAGCGCGGCAAGCCGGGAATGGGGTGAGATCGCGTGGCCTGCCAATGTCGATTGGATCTGCTTCTTCTTTCTCCGCTATTCCTACGATTTGTGGACCCGATAGACTTTTTTTATAGTAAGCTGGAAGTGTAACGAGGTTACCCAACAGGAGACCTCGCCGGGGAACCCCATGGAAGGAGGCTGCCATGTTCGCCATCGAATCCGTCTTGTTGCCGATTAATTTCTCTGACAAATGTAAAGCGAGCGCGGATTATGCGCGCTTTCTGGCTTCAAAGGCCAATGCGAAGATCATTCTGTTGCACGTGTTGGAAGACGTTCCGTATGAATTTGCCAGCATGGAATTCAGCGGGGTGGCGCTGCACGAGCTGGTGGTAGAGCGTAAGAAGCAGGCTGAAAACCAACTGAGAGAATTCGCAGCGGAGAATCTAGCGGGAGTTAACCTGGAAGTGGTGCTGATGGAGGGTGATCCCGCCACCCGGATTGTGCAAAAGGCACATGAAGCGAACGTCAATGCCATCCTGATGCCCACGCATGGATACGGTCCATTCAGGCGCTTTATCCTGGGCTCCACCACCGCCAAGGTGCTACACGATGCGGACGTGCCGGTGTGGACCGGAGTGCACATTGCCGAGGCGGTAGACCAGAACCGCATCGAGAATATCTTGTGCGCCATTGACCTTGGCGAAGCCAGCGAACGGGTGGCCCACTGGGCAGGCAATGCTGCCCGCGAGGTGGCAGCGAAACTCACCGCAATTCACGTGGTGCCTAGCCTTGAGCGGATGCCGGGCGAGTACTTCGAGCGCGATTGGGAAGTGCAGGTCCGCAAAACCGTGCGCGTAGATATGGAGAAAGTGCTGCAGACGCATGCGCCGGAAGCGGAGCTCCTGATTGAAGGCGGTGACCCGGCCGATACAATCTGTGAGGTCGCCCGGCAGAGAAATGCAGACCTGATTGTCATTGGGCGCGGAACCGCATCGGGCATCTTTGGCCGAATGCGCGCGCACGCCTATGAGATCATCCGCGACAGCCCGTGCCCGGTGGTGAGCGTGTAGCGGGTTGCTGACTTCGCAACGCAGGCGGCAGGCCTGCCGGGCAGTGCGGGGCGCAAGCGGCGCCTTGCACCGGCTTGCCGCCTTCCTTGCGAAAGCGGTACACTTTCTTAGCAGAAAAGGGTTTCGGAGCCGAAAGCCGTGTTTGGTATCGTCTCCATCCCGAGCCGCCCGTGGCTGTGCGGCGATTATCGACGTGGAGGCTTACATGCAGATTCGGTATTACTTGCTGTGCGCACGCTTCGAGGCCCTAGTGGCATCCCATCTTGAGCCAGAAGACTTCGGCGTCTATATGGCGGTGGGCACCAAGAAAAATTCCAGCGGCCGGGTAATTTTCTTCGAGATTGACCCGGACCTGGCGAAGAAGACGAGCGCTTTCAAGCTGGATGACATTGAGCAACGTTGTGCGCCGCATGAAGATGGGAGCCCCAAGCGTAGCAAGTATGTGAGCGTTTACCGGGTGATGGAGCACATCCCGCTTGACCTGTACCAGAAGCTCTACCTGGTTACACAGGACGGGAGGGTGCTTGGCTTGGATGCGGCGGAGAATCATCCTCCTGAGTTGGACGATCCGGGTCCTGGACTGTATCAGGAGTTGTGTCCATTCTCTCCTCTGGTGGTGGCGAACCTTGCGCCTGGCGCTTTCGTGAAGTCCCTTACTGATCCGGCGAACCCGGTGAGCGCCCCCCGCATCTTCTTTGCTGACTTGCGCCTTGACCGCGAGCCAGATGGCAGATTGGCGCGATTCCTGCCGTACAATGAGCCACTACACATTGCCGATTGCGTGCGGGAAGTGGAGCACGAATCAGGACGCAAGGCCACCAAGACGGTGAATCGCACACCCTCGATGGACGGTTTCTACCGGCTCATCCGGCGGGGCTTCTTTATTGGCGATCAGACGGGGATGAAGTACTACCATTTCCCATCGCCCGAGGTGCTGGACACCGAGTATCACAAGTGGTGGCGTTCCGCGTCAGCCCAGTAAGCGCTGCATGCGCTGGGCAGATCAGCGGTTGGCCCCAGGAACCCGTCCGGTGTGGCGGGTTCCGTTCCTGCCTACCTCGGCTTTTTGCACGGCTTCGTGGAATCACCGATACTAGCGTTTGGCCAGACAGGATCGGTGGCCTACCTTGTTTCAACTCTTTGCGCTTGGCCGTGTGAGTGCGTTGTTCCTGCTTCTGCTCGCGGCAAGCATGCTACTTCCTGTGGCCGTTTCCCTGTACTACGGGGATGAAGCACTGTTGCCGTTTTTGGTCTCGATGGCGGTGACAGGAGTGCCGGGTGCAGTGCTATTGCGCTGGCTGCCCGCCTCCAGGAGTCGCGACCTGAACGCGCGGGAGGCTATTCTCCTGGTGGTGACGCTGTGGGTGGCCATCTGCGCGTTTGGTGCGCTGCCCTTCGCTCTGGTGCCCCAATACTTCAGTCCCTTGGACGCGCTTTTCGAATCCACGTCCGGCTTTACGACGACCGGATCATCCATTCTGCGGGATATCGAGGTATTGCCCAGGAGCATCAATTTCTGGCGTTGCTTTTCTCATTGGCTGGGCGGAGTGGGGATCGTGATGCTGGGGGTTGCAATCCTGCCTATGCTGGGTGGCAGCGGTCATCAGATTTACCGGGCACAGGGCGGGATGATGAAGTCAGAACGTCTACAGCCCAGAGTCGCTGAGGCCGCACGTGCCCTGTGGTTTGTGTATGTTTCGATGAGCTTTCTGCAGTATGTTGCCCTTCGGCTGGCGGGACTTGACTGGTTCGATGCTGCCTGCCATACGTTCGCCACTGTTGGCACGGGGGGGTTTTCCCCGCGAAACGCAAGTGTAGCCGCATTTCAGAGCCCGGCAGTGGACTACATCATTGTGTTTTTTATGGTGGTGGCCAGCATCAACTTTGCCCATCACTTTGAGTTCGGGCGGACGCGGGATGTTCGCACCTTCCTTCGCTCCAGCGAAGTCCGCTTCTTCATTCTAGTGTTGGCCGCGTCCACTGTTTTCTGTACGGTCCAATTGCTGCAGGCAGGAACCTACGGGCTTGAGGAATCCTTCCGGAAATCGCTCTTCATGGTGGTTTCCATTGGCTCAACTACCGGCTTCGCGGTGGATGACTACAATTACTGGCCGATTGGCACGCAGATTCTGATGCTTATCCTCATGTTCTTCGGCGGCAATGCGGGTAGCACTTCGGGCGGCCTGAAATCGTTTCGCATTGTACTGGCCCTTAAAGACGCAGCACGCCACATGCGCCTGATGATCGAACGGCGCGCGGTGATCTCTCTGCGTTTGAATGGAAGTTCTGTTTCTGACGAAGCGGTCACCTCGGCGTTGCGCCTCATTCCCGTGGTCTTCACCATCTACGCGGCAAGTGCGATTGTACTTGCGGTGACCGGCTGCGATTTGCTGACAAGCCTTTCAGCGCCCGCTGCGACAATGTTTGGCGTGGGACCAGGCTGGGGCGAAGTAGGACCAGTGGGAAACTTTTCGGGACTACCGCCAGCGGCCAAGTTAACGCTGATGGCTTGCATGCTTGGAGGCCGACTCGAGTTTTTTACGATCATGCTGCTATTCACCAGAAGCTATTGGCGCCGCTGATCAGAGCCCACGGCGAGGGTTCCAGTTGATGGCAGGGGCCCAAAGGGACTGGCAATCCGGGAGGCGAAACGCCACAATAGATGGAGCATGCCGAATACGCACCGGACCACGGGCCGGACGGAGCCGTTGCGCATCGTATCTATTGGAGGGGGAACAGGGCTTTCCACTCTCTTGCGCGGCTTGAAAAAGTACACGATTTCCCAACAGCCACGGGTCTGCCTGGTGGATGCCCCGCTTGCTGAGATTTCGGCGATCGTTACGGTGACTGATGACGGGGGATCTTCGGGGCGATTGCGCCGGGAGCTGCACATGCCGCCACCGGGCGACATTCGCAGTTGCCTCGTGGCGCTTTCGGAGGACGAAGACCTGCTGTCGCGTCTGTTTCAGTATCGCTTCGACGCGGGCGAGGGGCTGAAGGGGCACAGTTTCGGCAACCTCTTTTTGAGCGCGCTGTGCCAGATCACTGGTGACTTCAGCCATGCGGTGAGTCTTTGCTCAGAAGTGCTGGCGATTGCGGGACGCATCTACCCGTCCACCGCGGAGAACGTGCAATTGGCTGCACAGTTGGAGGATGGATCAGCCGTCTTTGGCGAAACGAATATAAGCGCATCGCGCAGCCCGATTGCGCGCGTGCACCTGGTGCCCAATCGCTGCGAGCCCTTGCCGGAGGCGCTGGAGGCCATCGCCAGCGCGGATCTCATCACGTTTGGACCGGGATCACTGTTCACCAGCATTGTGCCCAACCTACTGGTGATGGGAATTCCTGAGGCGATTGCGGCCTCGAAGGCGCGCAAGGTGTACGTGAGCAACCTGATGTGGCAGCCGGGCGAGACGATGCGCTTTAGCGCCAGCCAGCATGTCGAAGCGCTGTTTCGCCACGCGGGCCGACGTGTGTTTGACACGGTGCTAGTAAACACCGGAACGGCATCCCAGACTCTGCGAGACCGCTATCTGGAACAGGAGGCAGAGCCAGTGCTGCAGGATGCTGATGCCCTAGAGGATATGGGTATGTGTGTGATCGCCCACGATCTGCTGGGCCAATCCGAAAAGATCCGTCACCAGCCGGATATCCTGGCCGCCGTGCTGGTTGACCTTGCCCAGGAGTCTGCCGTGGGGCGCGAGACCGACAAATGGAAGCCAGTAGATTTCAGGCAAAGGAGCTTCCACGGTGAGTGAACCCATACAGGTAGTTGTCATGGCCGCGGGTCTTGGCACTCGCATGCGATCCACGAAAGCCAAGGTGCTGCATGAGGCCGGTGGACTGACGATGGCTGAACTGATCGTCAGGCAGACACTGCGGCTGGTGACGCCGGAGCGGATCCGAGTGATTGTGGGCCATCAGGCGGAAGAGGTGCAGCGTGTGTTGTCGCCGTACGGCGTGCAGTTTGCGCTACAGACAGAGCAGAAGGGTACCGGCCACGCGGTGCTGTGCACCCGCGACTTTCTTGAGCACGAGCCGGGGCAACTGCTGATCATCAATGGGGATTGTCCCTTGCTGCGCGCGGAGACGCTACAGGCGTTGTTGGATGCCGCTTCGCCAGCTGGGGTGGCGGGTGCCATCCTTACCACGGTGCTTGACGACGCCACGGGCTATGGGCGCATTGTGCGCGACGATCGCGATGCGCTGCTGGCGATCGTGGAGGAGAAAGCGGCAAACCCGAAACAGAAGCTGATCCGCGAGATTAACACCGGCATCTATTGCTTTCGTGCGGAGACCTTCTGGCCCGCGCTGGCGCAAGTGAGGCCAGACAATCCGGCGCACGAATACTACCTCACGGATGTGGTGGGAATTCTTCATGGCGAAGGCCGTAAGCTGCTGCCTTCCGTGGTGGCTGACCCCAGCGAAGTGCTGGGCGTGAACAACCGAGTGGAACTTGCGGCTGCCGATGCCATTCTACGCGAGCGTACCGTCACAGCCCTGATGCTGAACGGCGTTACGGTGGAAAAGCCCTTCACGGTGACGGTGGATGCCGATGTGGAAGTGGGTGCGGATTCGGTCGTTGAGCCCTTCGTCCAACTTCGCGGGGTCACCCGCATTGGCGCCAACTGCCGCGTTGGCGCGGGTGCAGTGCTCCGCAATGTGACGTTGGCCGATGGCTGCCATGTGCAGCCTTACTGTGTGCTTGAGGATACCGCTGCCGGGGAAGGGGTGCGCATTGGACCCTTTGCGCGCATGCGAGGCGGCAATCACCTGGGAGCGCATGTGCATGTAGGCAACTTTGTGGAATTGAAAAACACCACCATGGCCGACGGAGCCAAGGCCAATCATCTGGCCTATCTGGGCGATAGCGCGATTGGCGCGAAGACCAACATCGGTGCGGGGACCATTACCTGCAACTACGACGGCATCCATAAGCACCACACTAAGATCGAGGGTGGCTGCTTCATCGGTAGCAACTCAACGCTGGTGGCGCCGCTTTCGATTGGGGAGCACAGCTACGTAGCCGCAGGCAGCGTCATCACGCACGACGTGCCGTCGAACGCCCTCGCGTTCGGCCGCGCCCGCCAAGCGGTTAAGGAGGATGGCGCGGAACTTATCCGCCGTAAGGCTGCGGCCAAGGAAGGGTAGGGAAGCGCGAAACTGGGGGCGCTTTCCGGCGAGGCGGCGTCGAAGCGCGCAGTTTGGCTCTGGTGGATCGTTTGCCCATGCGCAGGTTGGACCGCTACCCTGAAGGAATGGCGAAAAAAGAAAGCGGCCGGATTCTTGTGACCGGCGGCGCGGGCCTGATTGGCAGCGCGATGGTGTGGCAACTCAACCGCATGGGTTACGACCGCGTGCTGATTGCCGATCGGATGGATCGCAGCGAGAAGTGGCGCAATCTGGTGCCCCTCCGGTTCGAGGACTACATCGATGGCAACGATCTGCTGGACCGCATCCAGTTTTCGCCGGATTTGCTCTCTGACCTTGATGCCGTCTACCACCTAGGCGCCTGCTCCGCCACAACGGAAACAGATTCTGACTTCCTGATGCGGAACAATTTCGAGTTCACCAAGATACTGGCGCAGTGGGCTGTCGCTACCGATGTCCGCTTTGTGTACGCTTCGTCGGCGGCGACTTACGGTGCGCGTGAGGACGATTTCCGCGAGGATCTGCCTCTTGATAGCCTACGTCCCCTGAACATGTATGGCTACTCAAAGCACCTCTTTGACCAGTACGCCGCCGGCAGCGGGTTGCTGAACTATATCGTGGGACTGAAATACTTCAACGTCTTCGGACCCAATGAAGATCACAAGGGCGACATGCGCAGCGTGGTCCATAAGGCTTTCCACCAGATCCGCGATACGGGAAAGTTGGAACTGTTTCAGAGTCATCGCGCTGACTTTGAGCATGGGTGCCAGCAGCGCGATTTCCTTTACGTGAAGGACGCCGTGAAGATGACGGTGCACCTGGCGCGGAATCGCGAAGCGAACGGGTTGTTCAACCTGGGCTCAGGCGTGGCGCATACCTGGCTTGAACTGGGCAGGGCGATCTTCGCGGCGCTGGAAATGGAACCCGATATCCAATTCATCCCCATGCCGGAACATTTGCGCGCGAAGTACCAATACCGCACGTGCGCGAGCATCGACAAGTTGCGGGGGGCAGGTTACGGTGAGCCGCTCACGCCGCTGGCCGACGCCGTGCGTGATTACGTCGTGAACTACCTGTCGCCCAATCTTCGGCTGGGAGATGAAGCTGCGGGAGTGGCGGAATGAGCATTGAAGCCGGCATCGTAGGCAACGCCGCGGAGAGCGCTGCGCACGGAAGGCGATCCGACGAACTGTTGGCGATCGAAGACCAGTATGGTGCGCACAATTATCATCCGCTTCCGATTGTGGTGGAGCGCGCGCAGGGCGCCTGGGTGGTGGATACCGAGGGCCGCCGGTATCTGGATTGCCTGAGTGCCTATTCCGCACTGAACCAGGGACACGCGCACCCGAAGATCCTGGCTGCGTTCATGGAGCAGGCGCAGCGGGTGACGCTTACCTCGCGTGCTTTCCACAACGACCAATTGCCGCTGTTCTGCCGGGATTTGGCGACGCTTACGGGCTTGGATGTCGTGCTGCCGATGAATTCTGGCGCTGAAGCGGTGGAGACCGCGATTAAAGCGGCGCGCCGCTGGGGCTATGGGCGCAAGGGGATTCCCGATGGACAGGCAGAGATCATCGTCTGCGATGGCAACTTCCACGGACGCACGACTACCATCGTGGGCTTCTCGTCTGAAACCGGCTACCAGCGGCACTTTGGACCATTCACTCCAGGTTTCGTTACGGTTCCTTTCGGCGACTTGGATGCGTTGCGCCATGCCATTACCCCGCATACCTGCGCCTTTCTGGTGGAGCCTATCCAGTGTGAGGCCGGCATCCTGTTGCCACCGCCTGGCTACCTAGCGGCGGCCGCGGCACTCTGTCACCAGCACAACGTTTTGTTTCTGGCCGATGAGATCCAGACTGGGCTGGGCCGCACGGGGGCGTGGTTTGCCTGTCATCACGAGATGGTGACGCCAGACATATATATCCTTGGTAAGGCGCTTTCGGGCGGGGTGTATCCAGTGTCGGCGGTGGTGGGCCGGCGCGACGTGATGGAGCTATTCACGCCTGGCAGCCACGGCAGCACCTACGGGGGGAATCCGCTGGGTTGCGCGGTGGCGCGGGCTGCGCTGCGCGTGCTGGAAGAGGAGCAGTCGATTGAGCGTTCCGCTGCCCTGGGGGCTGAAGTGCTGGAGATGCTGAAGCCCTTGGAGGGTGGACGTGTGCGCGAAGTGCGAGGGCGCGGCCTGCTGGTGGGTATTGAGTTGCGCGAGAAGGCGCGGCCCTATTGCGAGCAACTGATGCACCTTGGAATGCTGTGCAAGGAGACGCACGACTTCGTCATCCGCATTGCACCGCCGCTGGTGACGTCGCGGGAAGACTTGCAGTGGATGGCTTCGCACCTGGTGGCTGTACTGCGCTAGACACAGATACCGGGCTAGGCGCTTGGGCCATCCAGCAAGTGCAATAGATGATGCACGAAGGTGCGGTTGTCACACTGCAGGTAGTGCAATTCCCCGCCCATGCGAGCGAAGCTCTTGTTGAAGCGAAGATAGTAGGCGGGATTCGTTTTTGGTGGCTCACCGTGGGTCCAATCCCAGCCGCCGCCATCCTGCAGATCCACCACATACAGGCTGTGATTGCGGACAATATCTCGCCCGGCGCCAAGGCGCAGATTGTTCACGCAACTGAGGCTCTTCTCAAACACCTGCGGAGCCATAATGGCAGATCCCACAGACAGCAGGACGCCCCCTTCCAGCGTTTCGACGGAATCGCCAAAGAGGCGGAAATCCAGCTCAGCGGCACGTCCAATGACGGCGCCATTGAACATGGGGTGATTGGCGATGATGTCGTAACCGATGCCAGGGTGGACGGTGAGGGGCACGTCCAAACGGTAGGCGGTGGCGAGAATAGAAGCCTGCTTCCAACGATGGGTAACTGCACAACGGCCCGCCGGTATGCCGTGGGTCTCCGAGGCGCGCAGCAGGTCAGCGCGGGGTCCGGTGAGGGGGTGGCTGGGGTCATCGGCGATAGCTGCACGCAATTCGCCGGGGGTGGGTAGGTCAACGCCATCCTGGGCGATGAAGCGGCCAAGGGACACACCGTAGCCATCGCCTTGCAGCGCACCGGCCAGCAGAGCAAGGTGGAGATTGCGGCCCGTTTCGTCCCATGCGCCAAAGGTACCCGTGGCGACATTTTCGCGGACGCTTTCGGTGGAGCGTCCCAGCCATGAATATTCCCAGTCATGAATGGTGCCGGCCCCATTGGTGGCCAGGTGGGTGAGCCAGCCACGCTCCATCAACCGGGCCAGCAGTAAGGGCGCGCCATTGCGCAACAGGTGTGCGCCGTACATGAGGATGACTCCAGCGCCACGCTGCCGGGCTTCGCGGATGCGTGTGGCGCAGTCTGCAATGGCCTGGCGGAGAGGCTCTTCCACGGGCGGAGGTGTGGCGGCGGGTTCAATCAAGACATCATCGACGGAGGTGAGGCTGTTGCGCTGTTCCAGAGGAAAGACGCGCAGTTGGTTCCAGGGAAGGTGGTGGGGTTTCATGGATCGTTCAGGATGACGGTGCAGGCCAGCAGCCATCCTCTATTGTAACGGCATGCCGAGGGCTTCCCAAGATGGAATTCAGAGTGGTACATCTGAAAGGGTAGACATTGATGCGGTTGCCACTCCGCGACCGCCGAAGGAGCACGCTGTATGGACAAAGCCAAGAGTATTGCGATGTTTAACGACGCGGTGGCTGATGAATTGCAGGCCGTTCACCAGTACATGTACTTTCACTTCCATTTAGACGACTAGGGATTGGGACCGCTGGCATCGCTATTCAAGCGGATCTCGATACAGGAAATGGGCCACGTGGAGCACCTGGCCGAACGCATTCTCTTCCTTGGCGGTGACGTGGAGATGAAACTGGCCGGGCCAGTGGAGCAGATTTGCGAACCCCAAGCCATGCTATCCAAAGCCGCCCAAATGGAGGAGCAAAGCGCGAAGGACTACAACCAAATGGCGCTAGCCTGCAGCGCGAACGCCGATGCGACCACCAAGCAGATCTTTGAGCAGCTAGTAAACGACGAAGAGAGCCATTTCGACATCTTTGACCAGCAGATGGAGAACATCCGGAAGTTTGGGCCGAACTACCTGGCGCTGCAATCCTTCGGGCAGGCACCGGGACCGCCGGCGGCGTCCTGACGGCCAGGAGTAGCGGTGGGGGCTTGCCTTTGCCGCGCCGCTGTGAAGAAATGAGAGCAGCAGTGCCGAGGAGGGCTGGGACAATGACACCCTGTGAGGTGATCTATGGCCACGCCATCATCTTCGACGGTTCGCGCAGTGACATCCATCTGAGGCTTGTAAAGGAGGATGACACCTTCTTCCGCTGGTACAACGACGACGGCGTTTGCGTAGGGGAGGAGGGCCGGACGGTAGGGGAAGCCTGGAACGCACTGTTGCATGATAGCTTCCATGCGCAGTGGCAACTCCGTTTTCTTGATGACTACATGTAACGCAATGGGAGGGCCGGAGCTGATCTTCGGCCGCATGAACGAAAACAAAGCCCGGATTCGCCAACACGGCGGATCCGGGCTGTTCTTGGTTGATGAACGGGCCGCCGCCTAGAAGCGGTAGTAAAGGCCAAACTGAATCCGGCGCGCGGTGGTTTGCGTGCTGGTGATGCGGCCAAAGTTCACGCTGTTGATGTTCTGGTCGCCGATGTACCAAGCCACCGTATTGAACGCGTTCAATGCCTCGCCGCGGAACTCCAGACTCTGCCGTTCCGTAATCTGGGTGGTCTTGATGATGCCCATGTCCATGTTGTACCAGGCTGGGCCTGAGAACATGCGACGTTGCAACCCACCCAATTGGCCAGCCCCCGGGTTGAAGAAGACCTGACCCTGGAAGAAGCCCTGTCCATCCGGCTGGGCGGCACGGCGATCTTGCCCGGTCACGCTGGGCGCGAAGTAGAACGGACCGTCGCCAGTTACTCGAACAGCGATTAGTGAGTCTAGAGTTGCTTTATCCACCAGAGTGGAGGCGGTGTTGCCATTCTGTCCCGAAGAACGGGCATTGCGATTCAGCGTACCGCGCCCACTCAAAACAGAGAAGGGGTTACCCGTCTGCCAGTTGAAGATACCGCTCACACTCCAACCCCCGAAGGCCTTCCGAGCAAAGGCATTGCCACTCAGCCAGCGTTGGCCCTCCCCGAAAGGCAGGTCGTAGACGAAGTTTGACTTGAAGGCATGAGTAACGTCGAATGGGGTCCGGGCGCGTTCCAGTGCCGTATTGTTGAAGTCCAGGAATGCTTCAAAACTGTTCTGGCCGTCACCAGCCGCATCGCTCATTACCTTGCCGTAAACGTAGTTGGCTTGCCAGGTTAGCCCAGTCTTGAATCTACGGGTGTAGTCAATCTGTCCCGAGTGATAGCTGGCATTGCTGAAGTTATTCACTACGTTGGCGGCCAGTGCCAAGGAATTCGGATAGAAGGGAAAGTTTCCGGCGACATTGTTTGCCACATAAAAGGCCCCCAATTCACCAGCTTGGCCCAATTGGAAATGGTTACGAACAGTCGCGTTTGCCAGGTTTCCGCCACCCGGGAGGGCAGAAATGATCGTGAGCGGCTGGCTACCCGCGATGTTTGGGTTATAGTCAGGGTTGAAAGCGGCACCAGTTGCTTGGGCTAGGAATCCGTTCTGCTGGCCCCTCTGGAAGTCTGCCAGGAAGCCATTGTTGTTGATGTCAATTTGGTTGTAGTCAAACGCGCGGAAGCCCTGCGTCACCTTGTTCCCCAAATAGCGCACTTCCAGCACACCACCCCAAAGCTTGGTTTGAGCACCAACATTCCACTGCTGCACATAGGGAGTGACAAGATCAGGGTTCGAGATTCCCGCGGCTTGGTTACGATTTACCGCAAAGTTATTCTGAGCGGTACGGGGCACGAGAAAGGCAGGGGTGATCTGCGGTGCAAGTGCGCCACCCAGCGTGCCAGTGAGCGCCTGTTGTTGGGAGACCTGATTCAGCCCAGCGTTCGTGTTCACGTTGTTGCGGACACTCTGGACATGGTTGTCGTTCACGTAATTCATGCTGAAGCCGGCACGGAGAACTAGCCTGTCAGAATCTCCAAAAACATTCCACGCGAACCCAAGATTCGGTGAAAAGTTGTTGCGGTCAGGATTATAGAAGGGCCGGTTAACTGCACCCCCTGCAAAATCAAGGGTGTAATTTCCGAGCATTGTACTAATGTAATTTCCACCTTGCACCATGGGCATCAGTGCAAGCGCATCTCTTTCATCCACAACCGTGAAATAGTCATAGCGGAGGCCAGCATTGATGGTGATATTAGACCTGATCTTCCAAGTATCTTGGATGAAAAAGCCATGCATATCAAAGTCGTAGTTACGGTTATCTCCCGCGCCGGCTACAAAGCCTGAGTCGCGCGAGGTGACATTGAAGGTTTGAGCGCGTGTGTTTTGCAAACCGGCAAGCGTAGAGAGCAACCGGTTAGCTGCCGTAAGGTCAACCGCACGGATACCGGGAAGCTGGCTGCTTACCAGCCCTTTCTGCCCCGTTCCAATGCCGACATTGATCGTAGGGATGATACCAGCGTCATTAAAGGGATTTATCCGCATGAACTGTCCCTGGTAACCGAAGGATACGTTGTGCTTACCCTTCACCCACGATGTGGTGTTGTTTAAGTTGAACGTATTTGTGTTTCGCCCCTGCTGCATAAACGTGTTTTCTGGATTGCTAAAGAGCAGATTGCCCACAAAGAATTGAGGAGCGTCGTTCGATGTAGCAAACAAAGCCGGTGCTAAGTTGAAACCACCGACAAGGCTGTTGACAACGGTCGGGCTTGCCACCCAGCGCCATCTTACCGAAAGTAGATGCCGGTCTGAGTCGTTAGCCACCGGCGAAACAGCATCGAAATTGTTTGACTGATCTGGACGGTCGTTGATATCGCGGTTCCAACTGTAGGTGCCCGCGAAGGCGTGGTTGTCAGTCAAGTAATAATCAAGCTTTACCAATGCATTATCTCGATCCCGATTTTGCCGCATATTGAGCGAATAACCGCCAGTATTGCGAAGCAGGTCAGCCCGGCTATCTCCAAGACGGAAATTGTTTATCTGGGCGCCAGCAGGCACCCGGCCCAGAAGACCTTGAACGACGGGATCGATACTCACTCCCATGAGCTGCAAAACGTTGGCTTGCCGCACGACACCACCAGTATCCTCGTACGTGAAGATGCCCTGCCGAGCGCTGTCGGTGAGGACGGTGCGATTCTGAAGGCTTTGCTGCCTGAGACGGAAGGCCTCGTAGTTGCCGTAGTAGAACAACTTGTCCTTCTTGATGGGACCGCCGATGCTGGCTCCCACCTGATTCTGGTTCAGGAACGGCAGTTCCAAACCATCACGATTGCGGAAGAATCCGTTTGCCGCAGCCACGTTGTTGCGGTTAAACCAGTAAAGGTTGCCATGAAGAGTGTTGGTGCCGCTTGGCGTTGAAAAGGTAACTTGTGAAGCACCGCCACCGGACGAATTCGATGCATTCGAAGTGGAGACACTTACCTCTGCAATCTGGTCAAGCAGCAGTTGGTTGGGCAGGAAGTCGAGTGCATTTGTGCGGAGGAAGTTGTCCTGGATATTGATACCGTCGATGGTGACGTTGTTGTAGGTGGGGCGCAAGCCATTGATTGTGGTGCTGCTGCGTCCATTGGTACCCACCCCGGCCTGCGTACGCAATAGCGCGAGGGGGCTGCGGTTCAACTGCGGCAGTCGCGAAATTTGTGCGTTGGTGACGGTGGTGGCAACCTCGGCGGATGTCGTTTGCAGGGTGGCGGATTCCGCGGTTACTTCAACGGATTCGGCCAGAGTACCCACTTCGAGGGTCACCTGTCCGAGATTCAAGTCCTGACCAGGGTTAACCTTGGCCCCGCGCAGCACGTAGCGACTGAAGCCCGATGCCTCCACTGCAACATCGTAAAGTACAGGTTGAACGCCAGGGAACGAGAACGCGCCGTCGGCGTTGGTTGTCGTTGTGCCAATGGGTGAATTGCCACCCGCAATGTAAAGATTTACGGTTGCGCCGGGTATCGCGCTTCCTGTCTGGTCTACGGTGGTTCCCAGCAATCTACCCAACTGCTGGCTGAACGCCGGGGACACGGCAAGAAACATCACCAGTGCCGATAACACTAGCAGTTTCAATGATTTGGTTGTCATCCCTATTAGCTCCGGTCCGCATTCGAATGGTGTCTCGTTTGTTCGAAATCAACCAAGGATGTTGGAAGAATAGCTACTTAGGCCGACAATCTCAAGTGGGGAGTGCCACTAATTTATAGAAATTAAAGAAATTTAATTCTCTTTCCGATTTTTCGTGCACCCTTTCCCCAACTTCGTTCGTTGAACGGCAAGTCTGTGCGCCTGGGAATGCCAATCAGGTGGTTTGAGCGGTTGTCAGCGTTGTCTTCCTGAGTTGAAGACGCATCCGGAGTGGTTCCTCGAATCGTTGGCAGCCACGGCAACGCATTCCGCAGGCAGGCCAGCCGCGGATTCGATAACATAGACGTTTCAATCGTGGGTGGGCATCCCGCACCCTTGGGAAACGAGGTTCCGCTGATGAAAGAAAAGAAGCCGTTTTATGGCTGGTGGATTGTGGCCGCGTGCTTTCTCACGTTCGGCATCTCCACGGGATTTCCTTACTACAACATTGCTTTCTTCTTTGACTATTTTCGCGACGACCATAGCTGGCCAATCAGTTTCGTGACTCTGGGGGCACCGGTGGCGGTGTTGCTGACAATCTGGACAGGGCCGATGATTGTGCCCCGGGTGAGTCCGAGGCTGCTGATCATCATTGGAACCGGCCTCACGTTCGTCGCATTCCAGTGGATGGCGCGCCTGAGCGGCAACCAATTTGAGTATTACGCGGCCTGGTGCCTTTACATGCTTGGCTACTTCCTGGCTGGTCCCATTCCGCACCAGATCATCATTTCCAACTGGTTCAAGAAGAAGCGCGGGCGGGCGATGGGCATCACCTATGTGGGGGTGGCGGTAGTGGGCTCATTCGGCAACAAGTTGGGGCCATGGCTGGCCAGTCAATTGCCCTATACGGACGCCCTGAAGTATATGGGCTTCCTGTTGCTGCTAGCCTGGCCCATTGCCATCTTTATGCTGAAAGACCGTCCATCGGATATCGGCCAGCATCCTGATGGGATTGACCCGGATGAAGAACCCGCGGCGGTACCTGGACAATCCGTGGAGGCTGCCGCGGCCGCGGCGGCGGCAAGGGCGGCGGACAGAGTGCCGCAGGCCTCCATGACCTTTACGGAACTCACAAAGCGGTCGTCGTTCTGGCTGCTGCTGGTGGGCAGTGCGGCATCCATCGGATCTATCGCCGCCGTAAACTTCCACATGAAGTTTGTGTTTGAGTATCAGGGCTTTGCGGATCAGGCGGCGCGCAATGCGATTTGGAGCACTGCCTCTATCTGGGTGTTGTGGTCGAGCATTGCGGGGAGGTTGCTGGCCGGCTATCTGGCCGACAAGTATTCCCGCAAGTACGTGATGCTGGTCACCTATTTGATTGTGGCGGCTGCCATCCCTTCGCTGTTCCTGGTGACGCCAGGAAGCATCGGCTTTGTTTACTTCTTCGCGTTAATCTTCGGCTTTGCCATGGGGGCTGACTACATGCTGATTCCCCTGATGGCGGCTGACCAGTTCGGATTGGCGTCGCTGCCGAGGGCGATGTCGGCCATTCTGCCCACGGACACCATTGCCCAGTTCTGGTTTCCCTACCTGGTATCCAGTATTCGGACGGCAGTGGGAGGCAATTATACGATGGCCATGATGGCGGTATTTGCGACGGCGTTCATCGGCGCGATTGCTATTGGACTGCTTCCGAGAAACTCCTCGGCCAGCCCACCGAAGGCGCCAGCGGAGGAGCCTGGATCGCTTCCGGCTGCCCAAGGGGCTACGTCATAGGGGCCTAGGGCCTCTCAGATCTCGTAAACACGAAACGCCGCCCGGTGGTTGCTGGGCGGCGTTTCCTTTTGATGGTAGGGGCTTTTCGCTGCCTTCATTGAGGGCGAAGAGCGTGTGAGGCGGCAGGTGACGTTAACGCTTCATGAGCAGGGCAACAACCACAGGACGGCCCTTGCTGGCGCGAATTTGCGCCTCTTCGCGGGATTGGGGAATGGATACCCCCAGCGACGCGGTCCAGAGTTGCGTCAGGAAGTAGTGTTTGCCATAGCGATGGAACACCATCTTCGGTTGTGCGTGTCGCGGGTAATCCTCCATGACGGTCTGGAACACGAGTTGCAAGTTCCTTTCCCCATCGCTGATTGCCCAAGCGCCGACGTTGGACAGACGGGCCAGTTCGTACTTGCCCGCATCGAAGACCTTACCCTTCAGGGTGAAGTCAAATGGAATGGTTGCGGCCAGATCCTGTCCGCTGGCAAAGACCGGCAGTGCGGCCAGCGCGAACAGGAGCGTAAGAGTAGTAAGTGCGCGTTTCATGATGAATTCTCCTTCCACTACTGCCGGGCCGCCAGTGTGTTTCGGTTGGCGTTCCGGCTTCTTGCCCTAAACAACGGGAAGCGGACGCGAATGGGGCCACGCCGCAGCGTTAATGACAGTGGAAGTGCCGTTGCCGATTTGCATTCCATTTTGTCTACAAGAAGCGTATTATCAGAGCGAAAACACTGAATTGTTGCGAGGTGTCGCTGATGCCTGGCGCCGTTACTCTTCTGCTGCAACGCTACTGCGCTGGCGACAAGGCCGTGGAGGCCGAACTCATCACGCAGGTGTACGGCGAGTTGAAGCGCCTGGCACGCATGAATCTGCGGCGGACTGCCCGGGATGGCACCCTTCAGCCAACCGCATTGGTGAACGAAGCCTACTTGAAACTGGCGGGGGCAGAAGCGCCACAGTGGCAGGACCGGGCACACTTTTTTCGCGTGGCCGCAAGAGCCATGCGGCAGGTAATTACTGATAACGCTCGCGCGAGGCTGACGGGCAAGCGCGGGGGGGGATTCGTTTTCCTCCCGCTTGAGGAAGCACGGCTTGGAGACGTGACGGACCCTGAGGCGATGCTGGAGTTGCACGATGCGTTGGAGCGTCTTGCTGCCATGGATCCGCGGGCGCACGAGGTGGTGGAACTGCGTTTTTTTGGTGGCCTTTCCGTGGAGCAGACCGCCCAGGTGCTGGGCGCTTCCGCGCGCACCGTGAAGCGGGAGTGGCGAAGTGCCAGAGCGTGGCTGATGAATGAGCTGCAGGCTAAGGGAGGTGCCCCATGCAGCCAAATCGATGGCAGCGCGTGAAACGAATATTCGGCCAGATCGCTGACCTGCCGCTGGAGGAGCGCGACGAAGCATTGAGACGGCTTTGCGGTGCGGACCGTGGCCTACGCCTGGAAGTGGACCGCATGCTGCGGGTGGATGCGGATGCCCCACCCGTGGACGACACCGATCATGGGGAAGTTACCGTGTTTCAGGCTGGCGACCTGCTGGCCGACCGCTTCTTGATTGAGGGCCTCATCGGCAGCGGCGGTATGGGCGAGGTCTATCGCGCCCACGACCGCAAGCTGGGCGAAGCGGTGGCCATCAAGGCGGTGCACCCGGAGTTTGTTGCGGACCGGCGCTTTCGGGAACGGTTTCGCCGCGAGATGCAACTTGCACGGCAGGTGGCACATCCGAACATCTGCCGTATCCACGATCTGCTGGATGACAGTGCCCACCCTGATCGTGTCGCCTTTACGATGGAACTGGTGGAGGGTCCCACGCTTGCCCAATATCTCGCGCAGCAAGGGAAGCTAAGCCCCGCCAGCGCACTTCCCCTCGTGCGCCAGATGTGCGGCGGGCTGGAGGCCCTGCATCGCGAAGGCATTGTGCATCGGGACCTGAAGCCAGGCAACATCATCCTTGCTCAGGCGCGCCGGAATGGCAACGGGAAGGCCAATGGGGTGGCGGAGGTGGTGGCCGAGCCCGAGCCACGGCTGGTGAAGATTACGGATTTCGGACTGGCGCGCCGCGTGGCAAGCCCTGACCAGACACGTTCCGGCGTCACCAACACGCGCGACATCGTGGGGACTCCGCGGTACATGGCTCCGGAGCAGTTGACCAGCGGCCATGTGACTCCAGCAGCCGACATCTACGCATTGGGTTTGCTTCTGTATGAGATGCTCACCGGCCAGTTGCCATTTCCCGCGGAAGGAGTGGGAGAGAATGCAATCCAGAAATCCACGCTGCAGCCGGAGGCACCTTCGCGGCTGGCTGCCGGGTTGCCTTCGGCGTGGGACGCGGTGGTGCTGCAATGCTTGGATGTGGACCCAGCCAAGAGGCCATCGAGCGCGCAGGAAGTAGCGGACACGCTGGAAGCCAGTGCGCTGCATGGAGAGAGGTGGGCGTGGAAGCGGCTCTACCGGCGGCGGGCCGGGCTGCGCCCATTGTCGCGTACTGCGTTTTCGCCAACCCTGCTGGCAGCCGTGGCGCTGCTGTCGTTGCTGGGGGTGGTGCTGAGCTGGGCGCTGTGGTCTGGCGCGAAGCCGGCCTTCTGGAACGACACGGCCAGATCTCCACTTGGGGGTGCTGAGTTCGAGCGGGTGGCGGTGCTGCCCTTCGACACGATGGGCGGAACGGAAGCCATGCGGGAAGTAGCCGCCGGGCTAACCGACGTGATCACGAAAGGACTTTCGCAGTACGAGGGCGTAAATCAGCGGTTGTCCGTAATCCCGGCCAGCGAGGTACGCCGTGCGGGTGTACGCGATGCAGCGTCTGCGTTCAAAATGCTGGGCGCTAACCGCTGTATTGAGGGCACGCTGGAGGTGGGCGAGGAGAACTTGCAGCTGATCCTTACCGTGGTGGACGGCGAGAATCTGCGCCAGATGGGAACGACGGAGGTGATTGGCAGCGCCGGGCAATGGACGGAACTGCGCCGAGGCTCAGTACAGAGTCTCGCCGGTATGATGGGCCTGCAATACCCGGTTGAGGCTACAGCGCAACTGCGCGAACCGGTACCCGGCGCGGAGGTCTGGTATTTGCAGGGCGTCAGCTATTTGCAACGCACTGCCGTGATTGGCGACCTGGAGACTGCCTACCGGCTGTTCCAACAGTCCTCCGAGGCAGACCCTCGCTACGCATCCGCGCACGCGGGGTTAGGTGAAGCGGCCTTCCGCTTGTGGGAGCAGGGACGTGACCCGGAGTGGATGAACAGAGCCATCGCTCACTGCCGAAGGGCATTGGCCCTAGATCGCACTCTCCCGGAGGCCCGCATTACGCTGGGGATGATCCTGCGTGGCACTGGCAAGTACGAAGAATCCATTGCGGAGTTCGACGAGGTACTCCGTCATAATCCGCGCAACGGCGACGCCTTTAAGGGCAAGGCCGATACCTACACCTACATGGGCGGGCGCGACAAGGAAGCCATCGCGACCTATCACCGCGCCCTGGAACTACGGCCCGCCGACGCGGAGTTCTATCTATGGCTGGGTAACTTTCACTTCAAGCGCGACAACCTGCAAGATGCCTTTCGGAGTTACCAGAACGTGATCGCCATGATGCCCGACAATCCCAAGGGCTACACCAACAGCGCGGCAGTACTGATGAAGCAGGATCGCTTTGAAGATGCCATTCCCATCCTGCGGAGGGCCATCGAAATTGACCCCACCAATGCTGCGGCATTGGGCAACATGGGTTACTGCTTTGGCGAGAGGCAGGATTACGCACGCGCCGCCGCATACTACGAACAGGCAGTGCAGTTGAAGCCGAACGACTTCAAGCTGGTGGGTGGACTGGCGTCAACCTTTGGTTGGATGAACGACCCGCGCGAGCAGGATACCTACCGGAAGGCCGCCCGCCTGGTGGCGCAGGAGGTTAAGTTGAACCCTAAACGGGAGGATCTCTATAGCTTTCTGGCCATGTACCATGCGGGAGCTCGCGATGATGCAGAAGCGCGGCGCTGGCTTGGGCGCACGATTCGGCGCGGAAAGCTGACTGCGGAAGAACAAGCCAGAATCGCCACCATTCACGCCAGGCTGGACTTGCGCAAAGAGGCTCTATACTGGGCGCGCAACGCCGTGTCGGCGGGTTATGAGGTGCATCGCTTCCAGAGTTTCCTTTGGCTGCAGCCACTGCTGAAGGACCCCGAGTTTCCCACCCTCGCCAAAGCCAGCTAGAGCATGCGCTCTTCAGCAGGCAGGCGCACCCACGGATACCTGCATTTTCCATTCACAGGAGGCGTCCATGTCCGATCCCTTAGTTCCTGAGTTTCGCATTCATACGTCGCTTTCCGGCAGCCTTGATGGCAACAACTGGAGGCTGAACCGGTCAGCGAGTTCTGACTCGATGCAGAAAACTGACGAGGGAGGGCGTATCGTCGTGTCGCACGATCCCCCGCCCGAAGGTGCACAGGACGGATGGCCGATGACGACCATCCAATTCGTACCGAGAGACCAGGCCGAACGAGTCCTGATGCCCATTGAAGGAAGCTACCAGTTTCTGGATGAGCCACAAACGATGCCGGTGGGTACGTCACTTACCTTTCATGTGAAAGGGTGTATTGATCCTAAAGGCGAGGAGGAGGAGTGGCGGCTAGGCTACGAGGCGGGCGCAACCGTTCCGTGCACGATGACGCTCAATAGCCCTTCCATCCTGATTCAGTGCTAACCGAGGCTTGACAGCATGTCACCCGCTTTTGGAAGCCGCACCAGGCTGAGGCAGGTGCTTGGCAATGTGAGCCGCCACGCTGGAAGCCGTTGCGCCGTGCAGCCCCTTCGCAGCGCGTGGCGGTTGCAAAGTGGCAGTCTGGCTCTCCATCAAGAGGCGTGCCACGTGTTGCGATGACGTGTTCTGCGCCTGGAGGATGGTGACGCCGTGCACCCGCTGCAGGCGCTGCTCGTCAATGGGATTCTGCCCGTAGCACACGGCAATCTGGGGGACACCCAGCCGCTCAAGTTCCAGCACCGTCTTGCGGTTGCCTTTGGTGATGGCAACGTCGCAGGCTACCATCAGACGGTCAATTACGGGTTCATACTCCATCACGTGAATGAGGGGGTCGTCCGCGGTGCGCGCCTGCAGCGTGGCTGCGTCAGTGCCAGCAATCCACAGCAGCCGCTTATTTTGGGGATCCAATAGGTGGAACGCGGGGAGAAGCAGGTCCGCCAGGGGTGCGCGAGCTTCGGTGGCGAAGGCTCCCGGAAGTGCTAACACCACGAAGGCATCATGGGGCAGGTCCAGTTCCTGGCGGGCGCGGGTGACGTCAGTTCGATTGTAGGTGAATTGGCGCGCGAAGCATCCCAGGTATTCCACTCTTCCCCACAGGCTGGGTGGTTCCGGGTAGCTGCCAGCATCGTCAAGGAACAAGATACTGTCGGCGAATTGCATGGTCTGCGTGCTGTAATGCTCGTCGTTCAAAAACCAGTCAGTTAGGCAAACTACAGGCCTGTCAAAAATCCTGGCGGCGGGTAGGGCAGGGAACTCCTCATGCGAAATCACCAACGCAGGGCGGAGGTGGCCGATGAGTTTCGCAGCCAACACCAGCGTGAGGGTAAGGGGGTTCTGTTCCGGCAGATCAAGGTGAAATAGCGGCCAATGGGCGGCTGAGATCGCGTTGGCGCCGGTTGCGTACGAAACGAAGCGAAGGTCAACATCCGGCCGCAGGGCAAGCAGGGCAGCGGCGATTTCCAGGTCAGGTACGGCGTGGCCCAACCCACGTCCACGGCTGAAGAAAAGGACGCCTAACTTGCCGGTGAGGAAGGCGGGATTCGTCATCGCGCCCCGAGGGTATCACGGCCAATCACACGAAAAAAGCCATGGGGCTGGGTAGGGTGCCAACCGTTTGCAACGCAGACGACAGCCCTTAGGCGGGCCGCACGAAGAGATAGGCGCGGAAGTCTGCCTTCGTGGATCCCCGGCCCCAGCGGTTTGCCGTCCACTTAGCCTTGAGGTAGCGGACATCCGGGTGCCCGCTCATATCCAGCAGCAGTTCCGATACGCCCGCGTAGAACTTTTGGGGGAAGTGGAGCAAGGGCGCCGAAGCCCAGGTCTCGCCGTCCGCGGAGCCCCAGACGGTGACTTCCAGGCTTTGCTGCTCCACGCTGGCTTGGATGCCCAAAACCACACCTAAGGCCTTGCCCGCAAGCGACCCCAGATCCAACAGTGGCGACTCACCGTTGCCCTCGATCGGGCCGTCTTCCGCCAGAAATGCTCCGGCTGCCGTGGCTAACGATGCACTGGGCGAGGGCGCTACTGCCTCCGCTGCCGTCGATGCTGAAGTCGGCTGAGCATTGGCTGTCTGGGCTGATGAGGCTTGGGCTTCCATGGGAATTCCTGCTTTCGAGATCTAGGGCTTCCTGGCGGTGGAACGTCTGGGCTTCGCTTTTGGTGCGGGCTTGCGGACGGCTGTTGATTTCGCCGCTGGCTCGTCCGTGGGGGCTGTTGCGGCGGCCGGTTGGATACGGACGGGTGCCTTCGCCAAATCCGGATACACCGCGCGATACACCATTGCATTTCGATACACACTGAGCACGTACTCACGGGTTTCCGTGAACGGGATGGTCTCGATGAACTCAATAGGTTCAGCGAACTCGCCCCAGGTCTTCCAACGGTCAGCGCGCGACTTACCTGCGTTGTACGACGCCAGCACATACTCCAGGCGGCCATCGAAGCTCTCGGCCAGCTGGGCCAGATAGAACGTCCCAAGATTCACGTTTGTTTCGGGACGTGTCAGCATGCGAATGTTGAAGGTACCCAAGCGCAGTGTGCGCGCTAATGACCGGCCAGTGCTGGGCAATACCTGCATCAGACCATAGGCCTTAGCGCGCGATACGGCATCGGCCTTGTACTCAGATTCCTGCCGGATGAGGCCTGCAACCAGGTAGGGGTCAAGCCCGCGCTGCCTGCTGTAGCTGGCCAAACTCTGCGCGTAGGGCATCGGGAACAGCAGTTCCCAGAAATTCTGTGGTGCCTGCGCGGGCTGCAGTCGAAAGTATCCCGGCGCCATGCTTTTCATCGTGCGCAAAGCGCGGAAGTGGTCGCCCCGCCCTGCATAGGTGTTTGCCAGACCCACTGCGAGCAGTTGCCGCTGGTTGGCATCGGCACCGTAGGAGCGCACCTCCAACTCCACCCAGTCCATAAAGTGCACCCGAGCCAGCAATGCCGCGCGAGCGAGATGTCGTTGGGTTTCCGGTGCGGGCTTCAAGTCGCGAAAGCTCTCTCGTAAGGGCCTGCCACGGAAGCTTGCCAGAATTCTCGCTAACTCGGCATCCGCAGTGATTCCCTGCAACAACCGGCCGCCCAAACTATCCTTGGCCAGCTCCGCGTAATAGGACATCGGCTCCACGGTGGCCAGTTCCTCATAGTAGGTGCGAGCCGCGGCCAGCCGCCGGTCGCGTTCAGCCAATCGTCCCAAGAAGAGCAGCGCGGCGGCATACTTTTCAGAGAACGGATAGCGCTCAAGGTGTGCGGCCATCAGGAGGTGCGCGTCCGGCTTACGCTCGCGGTAGGCTTGCCACGCAACTTTCCAGTGGCAGTAGGCACCTTCAGGGTGCTTCGGTTGTGCATCGGCGCAGGCCTCGAACAAGGGGACAAATCGTGCGGAATCGTCGTCCAACAGAAAGAAATTGCCCGCCCACCGATGAGCCTCCATGGTCCACTCTGATCGCGGATAGCGCTGCCGCAATTGCTTCGCATGGCGTAGCATGTCGTCCACTTGCTTCAGCCGCCTTGCACACTGCACCAACAGATACAGCCGGTGGGCATCCGCCTCGGGGGATTGAGGGCGCAAAGCGTCCAGTTGGCTGCGCGCCGCGGAGGTTTGCATACGATCGTAGTCCGCGGCTGCCATCAGCACTTGCGCGCGTTCCTTCTCCTCGCCCATCAACTGAGGAACGGCGGCTTCCAGGGCAGCGCGCGCAGTCGCGTGTTGGCCGGCGGAACGCAGGGCCTCTCCACGCAGCAGCAGGTCACGCCCGGTAAGGGGAGGGTAGCCATCGCCCATGCGCTGTCGCAACTGGCCCAGCAGGATCTCAGCGTCCTGTGCTTCCTTGCGGGCAGGGAATTCGGTATACACCTGCTGAAGGTGGGTGGCGGCCATCGCCAGATCGTCGCGAGCCAGATATGCCTTGCCCAACAGAAATCCAAACTCGGGCTGCCGTTCCTTCAGGCCAGGGTCGCGCAATGTGCGGATAGCCTCATCCGGCTTCGCTAGCTCCAGGAAACTCTTGGCTGTCTGGATTGCGGCATCGGTTCGAAGGGGGGAGGGTGGAGCAGCGCCAATCACTTGCGCAAACGCCTCACTCGCCTTGGCGTGCTGCTGATCGCCCGCCAGGGCCAGTCCCCTTAGGTACATCACGTAGTCACTGAGTTCTGCCAAGCGGGGCGCCGCACTATCCAAATGCCCAAGCGATTGTTGCACGCGACCCTGACTGAGTTCGCCACGGGCGATCGCCAACCGTGCAAGCGCTCCATCCACAACCCGGGTGTGGGCGGCGGCGAAGTGCAGCAGCGCCGCGCGGTCTTTCACGTTGGGGCTTTGGCGGTAGCTGGCCGCCAGCCGTTCCAGCGCCTGCGTTGAGCCGCTTTGGGCGCACCACAACGGCATCGCCACCAAAGCGGCCAGCACTAGAAGCGCTGTGGGGCTTAACACCCTAAACGAGGGGACCCGGATAGTCAGGGCCCAGGACCTTTTCGTTCTCATTGGCCAGGATACGGACTAACTCCATATGATAATAGTCCAGCATCGAAGGGCAAGTATCAACGAATTGGGTCTTGAAATCCGTCCGGACCTGATCGATTTCCTGTCGGAACACCCCATAAATGTTGTGGTCCTTGCGCGCCTGCCGTACCCGCTCACTCTGGTACAAGCGCAGTTCAGCCACCTGCACGCGCGCATACCGTTGCGCCCGCAGGTGGATCTCCTGCTCTTGCGGCGAAAGCTGGAACCAGTTCTGGCTCGGCTCCTTACTCTTCGTTTCCGGTGTGCCGGAGCCCTGAATCGTAATCAATTGAGCGGGTTCCGCACTATCTTTGCCAACGGTCCACTTGTGGCCCGCGGTGATGGTGAGGATCTCCACAGCGCTGGCCTGGAAGGGCATGTCGCCCGCCTCCACCAGCAGCAGTGCGCGCACCGTGTTTCGGCTAACGAGTGGGAATACACGGATCTTCTCGTCCAGCGCTGCGCCCACTTGCTCAAGCAACTCGCGGCTGAACTCGCTCTCCAGCCGCATCGCCACCAGAGGCTCACCCGATTGCTTGGCGTTGTGCAGCGCGGGAGCCTGTTCCACCGGAATTTCCAGCGCAATGGGCTCAGCGCCTTGGGCTAGATGCTCGGTGCTATGGAAGCCGGTAATCATGTCGCCTTCTAGTTGCAGAAGGACGGCGCGTGAGGCATAAGGCACCACACCGTCCAACACGGCGGCCACTACGTCCTCGCGATTCTCAGCCTGTTCGCAGCGGCGGACTGCCTTGTGCAAACCCTGCAATTGCACTCGCTGTGTCTCTTCCAGGCGGATCATCTCATTAAGGCGCTCTTCATCAGCCTGCGCCATGGCGGCGGTGTGCTCTTCGGTGAGTCTTGCCTCCGCCTCCTCCCGCTCCCGCTGTAGCCGCGCCACTTCGTCCTCGCGCTCCTGAAGCAAACGGGCAGTGTCCTCCTGGCGGAGTTCTTCCAGCCGGGCGACCGCTTCTTCGCGCGCCTTTTCCAGCTCAGCACGCAGCGAGGCGACCTCATCCAGGTGAGCTTGCAGCAGTGATTGGCGTTCCTGCTCAACCGCTTGGCGCTCCTGCTCCATCGCCTCGCGCTCTTGCTCCAGTGCTTCCTGTACGCGTGAATCGGCTTCAATTGCTAAGGAATGCCGCAGATCCTCGGCTTGCGAGTCCGCCATCTTGCGTGCGGATTCCTGCATCTCAGCCCGCAACGAATCCTGCAGGTTCACCAGCACGCCTTCCACGGCCATGCCAATGTGGCTCTGCCAGCCCGATTCCAGTTCTTCCTGTACCCGGGCGATATGCAATTGCCAAGCAGCCTGCAAGCGCTCCTTAATGGCGGATTCCCGTTCCAGCAGCTGCTTGCTCAACGTGTCCTCGTGTCGTTCACCGAAATTCGATGGCGCTGTGCTCATTGCTACCCGCCTCTCTTCCTCTGCGTCCGCTCTTCCTGTAAGTCCGGTACACTACCGTCGCGCCAAATTTTCGTTGACGCTTCCGGCATTACCCGTCCCACCACCTGGATGGTGGCGGCGGATTGGGGCGCCGGTTGCTTGATGCAAAGACAGCGGTGCGCAACCGTCCCGGGAGAAATAACTCCCTTGTCTTACTTACCACTACTTTGCCTGTACGCCAACCATGCTTATCGGCAGTTCCAATTCCAGTTGCTGCTGAGTGCGCGGGTCTTGCAGCGTGCATCGGTAGTCCGTACCATTACTTTGGTTACAGGACCCTAGCCAGACCCCATTGGCATTCCTTAGTTCTACACAGTACTCGCAGATCTCCGGCTCCCACTTGCCATCGCGCCACTCCAGGAATGCCCGAAGTGTGGTGGGCTCCGCACCTTCTGGCTGCTGAGGGCCTCGCCATACAAGGTGCGCGCTGCCGGCGGCAGCTCCAAAGAGTGCATTCAACCCTCCCCGGGCATTACGCTCCAATTGAACCTCCAAGTCGCCGTCCTGCCAGTTCGCTAGTTGCCCGGAGAGGCTGCACCACCAGGCGGGGATGCGGCTGCTAAGGTCAAGCTCCGCCTGACCTCGGAAGTCTCCGAAACGGGAGGAAAACGAAATGTTTTCAAATCCCACCTTTCGCCCATGGCCGAAAACGTCCGCACGGAAATTCGAGTACTTAGATCCATTTATCAGTACTGAGCGTGCGTAAATTCTTGTATGGAAGGCTTCTGCCGTCGCTAGGTTACCAGCGCCAGAACTAGTACGGCGAAAGGCGCGCTGCAGAAATCCTGGAGCATCGGGTGGGCTCATCGGCAGAACGCGACTAAGGTCTTCCAGGTCTAGGTCAGCAAATCGAAGCTCGCCGCGATACGGCCGCGCCGCCGCTGGGGACTTACTGATCTCCACGCGAAACGGGATGCCTCCGGCGCTTCCTTGGGCGTTGCGGACTTGCCATGTGCCTCCTCGGACCTCCAGAGCACCTCTCTGTATGGCAACAGGCAGCATCAAGCCCTGGACGTTAAGTTGGAAGTCGCGAACCGCAAGCTGTCCCTGCCAAGCGCCGGCATCGCGGAAAGACAATTGCCCATACTGCAGCTGTCCCTGAGCCACCCAACCGTCTCCCTGGAGCGGCGGCAACTCCAGAGGTGCGCCGGGTACCAGCAGAGCCTGAGCCTGGAGGTGGGCTGGCCGGATGTCCTGGCCCTGCAAGCGGAACGACGCTTCCCCCGTGCTGGTATTCACCTGGAATCCCCACTGCACATTGTTTGTTGTGCGCGGGGGTGTGACTGTGGATGAAGGCATCTGAGGAGGGGGTGTCGCGATCGCGTCGGGCTTCTGCCGCGAAACCGGGCCTTGGTCAGCAGCCTCAACACCTGCATCGGCCTCAGCCGCCAGCGGGCTCGCGGGCGCGTCCATCCATGCTGAACCGTGAACAGAGCCGCCACCTAGAGCAACTTTCACATCCCGTAAGGAAAACGGTGTCTGCGCTTCAGGCTTCCAATCTAGCCGCGTGGCTTCCAGCGAGCCCTGCAACCCAGCGTCGCTGCGGTAGGTCAGTTGGCCGTTCACGTGTCCTTCCACTGCATCGTAGGCGGGCATTGACTGTTCAACCGCAGCCATCAGATCCTGCAGACTTCGCACTGGGATCTGTTTAAGCTCGAGTGTCGCCAGCCAGTGTCTGGGAGCCTCCGGTGGGCTCACTTGAACGGTTGCCGCATAGGGCAGCGGCGCATCTGGCAACTCAACGGTGCTCACTTGCACCCGTCGCGAAACCAGGTCGACATTGCCCGCAAGCGCTAAGCTGCGATTCGCCGAGGGCCCCGCCAGCAGAGACCACGAATTGGAATCGCGCAAATCCAGACTGCCGCGCAACTGCAGCGCCGATGCGGGACCGCTTAGGTGAGCGCGCGCGCTGAGATAACCACTCATCCCCACTCGCGAGAGCCCCAGCAGCGCCGACAGCTCTGCCAGCGGGCTACGCTCCACTTCAACATCAATATCCAACTCCCCATGCGGACCAGCGGTCGCCCGCCATCGGCCGTTGCCGCGAATTGTGCCGAAACGTGGTGCAAAACTGTCAGTTCGAGCTGGCTCAGCGCGAAAATCCAGCAGCCATGCATCTGAGCCAATGCCCTCTTCCCTAAGCCGGAAGTCAGCATTACGGAGATAGTACTCGCTTTTGCGCAAGCCTTGGCGAAAGTTAATCCGACCGCCCTCGATGCGTACCTCAGGCAGCTCAGTGCGGGTGTCTAGCGCATCGCGCATCAGGGCATCGTGCAATTGCCCGGGCAGCAAGCGCTGGTAGTTCCACACTCCATCGGGTGTAGGGGCGAGGTTCAGGCTAGGCTGGCTAAGCGTAATGCTGGAGAAGCGCAGCTCCCGCATCCAGATGCTGGATAGAGCCACGTGCAGCGTCGCTTCCTGCACATACGCAAAGGGCTCGGCAGGCATGTCCGCCTGGTCAGCAATCACGAGATCTCGCACCAAAAAGCCGGGTCCTCGCCAAAGCGTGAAGCGCACCTCACCCATTTCCACCGGGCGGCCCAACATCGCGTGCAGGTCTTCGCGCAACGCGTTGGCGAAGCGCTCCGCCGAAAGATGCGGAATTCCCAGCAGCGCACCAGCCACTAGCGCAAGGGCGAGCCAGACAAGATGGCGACGTCGCCGTCTAAGCATGACGGGTCTCCGATTGACAGGCAGCCAGGAAGGCGGCATAGTCGGCCGGCTGGTCAACGTTCAGGAGGAACAGGGGATCCGTCACCTCCACGAACGTAGTGGCGTCGCGGTGGGCATGAATCACGGTACGCGCCGTGGCCGTCGCGGGAAGGGCCAGAAATTCCAATGCCAGAGACCGCCTTGCAGCAACAGGATGCCCACGCCGTTGCTGTTGCCATTGAGGGATAACCAGAAGCGTTTCGGCAGAGGCATTCAGTAAGCCCTCACCCAGCGGCTGCAAGACTTGCGGCCCGATGCCGAAGGAATCCACCGGAGCAAACAGGAACCACCCGGATTCGGATTGCGGCAGCGAGCGCAAGCCCGTCTGCAAGGACGATAGCTGCCCCAGTTCCGGGCAGTGATTACTCACCACGCGAACGCCCTCCATCCCGTCCACAGCCTCCCTCACTGCCTGTCCGTGATGTCCGGTTACGACCACGCATACCTCGCAGAGGCTCAGCAAGTGTCTGGCCAGATGCCTGACGGCGGGCTGTCCTTCGATTGGAAGCAGTGCCTTGACAGCTCCCATGCGCGTGGAGGCTCCAGCGGCAAGCAAGATTGCAAAACGCGAGCTATGGTTCTGCGCGGGTTCCGGCACGGTTGTTTTCTGGTGTAAGAGTGGGTCTTCTGGTGCAAACGCGCTACTTCAGCAGCGCCTTCAGGTTTTCATGTGCGAACACTGACTTCGC
This sequence comes from Bryobacteraceae bacterium, assembly GCA_036821995.1. Lineage (GTDB taxonomy): Bacteria > Acidobacteriota > Terriglobia > Bryobacterales > Bryobacteraceae > JACTMJ01. The sequence continues at coordinate 98,134 of DAISIM010000009.1, read as the reverse complement.
CACCTGCCGCCACACGCCCTCGGGGTCGCGCCGGACGGCAATCATCTCCGCAACCACCGAAATCGCAATCTCTTCCGGGCTGATGGCGCCAATCTCCAGCCCCATCGGTGCTTGGATGCGCTCAAACAAGCTCCTTGGCATCCCTTCCTTCTCCAGTTCCTTCACGGTAGAGATCACCTTGCGTTTGCTGCCTACCATCGCCACATAGCGCGCTGGAGTGGTAACTGCCCACCGCAGCACACGCATGTCATCGCGATGCCCCCGCGTAACAATCACAATATAGGTGGTTTCGCTCACCGGCAGCTGCGGAAATACCTCTTCATACTCGCCGGCGATCGTGGCGGCTGCCTCAGGGAAGCGACCCTGGTTGGCGAAGGCTTCCCGGTCATCCACGACAGTGGCGGAAAATCCCGCCATCGTAGCGATGCGAGAAATACTCTTCGAGACGTGCCCGCCACCAAACAGCAGCAGCTTCGGCTGGGGCAGCACCGGTTCCACGTAGATCTCCAGTTGGCCTCCGCAGATCAGGCCGTTCTCATAGCTGGCGTCGTGTCCAAGCGAGAAGTTCAGCTTGCGTGGACGCTCAGTTTCCATGGCTTCGCGCGCTGCGTCCCACACTTCGGCTTCCACGCAGCCACCTCCCACGGTACCGACAAAGCTGCCATCCTGCCGGATGAGCATCTTCGCGTTCTCGTGGCTGGGAATGGAACCGCGCACCTCAATGATGGTTGCCAGCGCACATTTTTGGCCTGCTTGCCGCAGCCGCACCAGCTCTTCGTAGACGTCCATCTGCTTACGAGTATAGCTCCCGGACCTCCAACTGCACTGTCAGGCCGCCGAAGCTACACGGCAGCGAGTGCGGTTAGCGCCGCGGGAACAGCGTACTCTCCGGTCGTCCTCACGCTACACTGGATAGGGTATGCGTCACCGGGCGGGTTAGCGCCTGTGGCGTAGCCAAACAACGCTGTGGAAAACAATCGCCACCAAAAAGCAATCGCCATCTACCCTGGCTCGTTCGATCCCCTCACCAGCGGGCACATCGACCTCATCCAGCGCGCCGCCAGGCTGTTCGATAACCTCATTCTGGCCGTAGTCCACAATCCCGCCAAGAGCCCGCTATTCAGCGTGGCTGAACGCATGGAGATGCTCCAGGAGGTTGCTGCCCATCATCCGAACGTCGAGGTGGACAGCTTTCAGGGCCTGTTGGTGAACTATGCCGCCCAGAAACGCGCGACTGTGCTAATTCGTGGCATCCGCGCTATCTCCGACTATGAGTACGAGCTCCAGATGGCGCTTATGAACCGCCGCCTCCGCCCGGAACTTGAGACCGTGTTCCTCATGGCCGGCGAGGCTTACAGCTTTGTGAGTTCCCGCATGGTGAAGGAAGCCTTCAGCCTGGGCGGGGACGTCAGTGGCCTGGTGCCACCGAACACAGAGCGCCGCCTGCGCGACAAGTTTCAGCGCACCCAGACCGAACTATCCCAACTACCCCCGAGGTCATCGTAAGTTAGCATGCCTGCAACCATTTCCCTTGCCGAGAGAATGTCGTGGATCAGTGAAAGCCCCACCATGCGAGTTTCTGCGGCCGCCGACCGCCTGAAGGCCGAGGGCCACGATGTGGTCGCCTTTGGCGCCGGCGAACCCGATTTTCCCACTCCCGACAACATCAAGCGGGCCGCCATTCGCGCCATTGAAGAAGACTTCACCAAGTACACCGCGGCTTCTGGAACCCTGGAGCTGAAGAAGGCCATCTGCGAGCGTCACCGCCTTGATTTTGGCACTGGCTATGCGCCGTCGGAATGCTGCGTGAGCGTCGGAGGCAAACACTCCATTTTCAACCTCATGCAGATCCTTATCGATCCAGGCGATGAGGTCATCATCCCCATCCCCTACTGGGTAACCTATGCCGACGTCGTGTCCTATTCGCAGGGCAAAGCGATTTTCGTCGAAACGCATGAGTGTGACGAGTTTGAGCTTCGCGCTGAGATGCTGGAAAGCGCCATCACCCCACGAACCAAGCTCATCTTCGTGAATTCTCCTAACAACCCCACCGGCGCGGTAATGGCTCGCGGAGAGTTTGAAAAGGTGGTTGCCATGGCCCATGCTCGTGGCATCTACGTCCTCACCGACGAATGCTATAGCCAGCTTGTCTACGACGGCACGCCTTACTCCGCCGCCGCTTTTGCTAATGCCAAGAATACCGTTATCGTCTCTGGATCGCTTTCGAAGAACTACTCCATGACCGGTTGGCGCATGGGCTTTACCCTCGCACCTGCCGCGATCGCCAAGGCGATGGGTACGCTCCAGAGCCAGTCCACTTCAAACCCTACATCCGTGGCGCAGAAGGCTGCTGTTGAAGCGCTGGTTGGCCCCCAGGAATCCATTGCCGCCATGCTGGCGGAATATCGTACTCGTCGCGACTACATCGTCGGCCGCCTCCGCGCTATGCCTGGTATCAGCTGCGCCAACCCCAAGGGAGCCTTCTACGCCTTTCCCAACGTGAGTGCCTACTACGGCAAGAGGGGCATCGCCAACTCGTTGGATTTCTCTGAGCAGTTGCTTGAAAAGGCGCTTGTCGCCGCGGTGCCCGGCGGGGCCTTTGGCGCGGAGGACTACCTCCGCATCTCCTACGCCGCATCCATGGCCGACATCGAAAAAGGTCTCGATCGCATCGAGGCATTTTTAGCGGATCTAACCTGATCGCGAACGGTAGTTACAATAGAGGGGCGGAAGCCTGGTGAAAGCCCGCTTCCGCCATCAATTTCATGTCCTGGTTTACCCGGTCAAAACGAAAGATTCAGACCCCCCCTGCAGAGCAGGAGGCACGCCACGTCCGCACCGAAGGGCTTTGGTTTAAGTGCGAAGAGTGCGGAGAAATCATTTGGAAGAAGAACTTCGAGGAGAACCTCAACGTTTGCCCCAAGTGCGGGCATCACTACCAGGTTTCCGCCCGCCGCCGTGTTGAACTGCTCCTGGACGAAGGCTGGAGGGAACATGACGCTGACCTTGTTTCCACTGATCCTCTGGGGTTCAACGACAGCAAACCGTACGCGGTCCGTCTCACTGCCATGCGTGATAAGACCGGCCTCAAGGATGCCGTGATCTGCGCTTCCGGCACCATGCACGGTATCCCGGCGGAAGTGGCTGCCATTGAGCTGCAATTTATCGGGGGCAGTATGGGCTCAGTGGTTGGAGAGAAGATTACGCGCGCGGTGGAGCGCGCCGCCGCTGCCCGCAGCAGCCTGGTTGTCGTCTCCGCATCGGGGGGAGCGCGCATGCAGGAGGGGATGGTGAGCCTCATGCAGCTAGCCAAGATAAGCAGCGCCCTGGTCACTCTGGAAGAGCAGCGCATCCCTTATCTCAGCGTCCTCACCAACCCTACCACCGGTGGCGTGACCGCCAGTTTTGCTATGCTTGGCGACCTCAACATCGCTGAGCCCAAAGCGCTGATTGGCTTTGCCGGCCCGCGCGTGATTGAGCAGACCATTCGCCAGAAACTCCCTGAAGGCTTCCAGCGCTCTGAATTTCTGCTAGCCCACGGCTTCCTGGATGCGGTGGTCAGCCGTCACGACATGAAGGCTTATCTCGCCCGCGCCATCCGCCGCCTAAAGGGAATGCCCGCGCCTCAGCCCAATCCTGCGGTGGCCGCCACCCAGGGCTAGTCCGCTGACATGATCCAACTCCTGCAAGCCGGCAAGCGATTCGGCCCCAAGCTCCTCTTTGACGGCGTCAGCTTCCAGATCAATCCGGGTGACCGCGTTGGTCTCATCGGCGCGAACGGCACCGGCAAGACTACACTCCTGCGTATCCTTGCGGGCATTGAGTCCCTGGATGACGGCGTCCTGGAATCCGCCCGCGGCCTCAACTTCGGTTACCTGCCACAAGACGGCCTTCGTCTCTCCGGGCGTACGGTCATGCAGGAATGTCTCAGCGTCTTTGACAATATCCGTCAGATAGAGCATCGTCTCGAACTGCTCATGGGGGAGATGAGCGAACTTGCGCCGGACTCACCCGCCTATCACGAGCTCGCCGATATCTATCACCGCCTGGAAGCCGAGTTCCACGCAGCCGATGGCTATTCCCTAGAATCGCGCGCCGGCATGATTCTCAACGGCTTGGGCTTCAGCAAGGACGATTGGCCACGCCGCGTTGAGGAGTTCTCTGGAGGCTGGCAAATGCGCATTGCCCTTGCCAAGCTTCTTCTCGAGCGCCCCAACCTCCTCCTGCTGGACGAACCCACCAATCACCTGGATCTTGAAAGCCGCGACTGGCTGGAAGACTACCTTAACCAATACCCGTTTGCTGTCGTTCTCATCTCCCACGACCGCTATTTTCTTGACCAAACCATCAACCGCGTCATCGAACTCTGGAATAAACAAGCCTGGGTCTATTCAGGCAACTACACCAAGTTCCTCCAGCAGAAGGAGGGCCGCCGCCTCCAACTGGCTGCACTCCAGAAGTCCACCGCCGAACGCGCTGAGCAACTCGAGGCATTCATCAACCGCTTCCGTGCGCAAGCCACCAAAGCCAAGCAGGTGCAAAGCAAGATTAAGGAACTCGAGCGCCTCCCCAAGGTGGAGATCCCTCCCGAAGAGCAAACCATCCACTTCCGCTTTCCCCAGCCCCGCGCCAGCGGCCGCACCGTCATGGAGGCCGAGGGACTCAGCAAGAGCTACGGTGAAAAGCACGTCTTCAGCGGCTTTGAGTTCCTCATCCAGCGGGGTGACCGCATTGCGCTGGTAGGACCCAACGGTGCGGGGAAGTCAACCCTCATCAAACTACTGGCCGGCCTGGAAGCACCCACGCGCGGCGAGTGCCGCCTTGGCCACAATGTGGATGTCGACTACTTCGCCCAGGACCAGTACAAGTCGCTAGACCCCAACGCTCGCATTCTTGATGACCTCAGCCAGCTTGGGGCAGGCCGCAATCAGACCGAGCTTCGCACGCTGCTGGGCTGCTTCCTCTTTTCTGACGATGATGTCTTCAAACAGATTGGTGTCCTCAGTGGCGGCGAACGTAACCGCTACGCCCTTGCCCGCTTGCTGCTGTATCCTTCCAACTTTCTTCTGCTTGACGAGCCCACCAACCACCTCGATATGCGAGCCAAGGATGTCCTGCTGAACGCCCTCCGCAACTACACTGGCTCGCTCGTGTTCGTCTCCCATGACCGGTACTTCATCGAAAACCTAGCCACGCGCATCTTCGAGGTCCGTGACGGCCAATTGCTGGATTACCCAGGCACTTTCGCTGAGTTTCTTGATCACAAGTCCAGGATGGCCACGCGGGCAGCCGAAGGGAATGCAACGGGTGCTAGCGGGCGCGAAAACGGTGCTGGACTAAGGACCAGCGAGAATAGCGTGGATTCCACTGCCAGCACTGACAACGGTGCGCGCAAAGCTCGCCGATTGAATCCCATCAAGCTCCAACAACTCAAAGACCTGCGCGACGCCCTGGAAGCTGAAACCGCCAAGCTTGAGCAGAACATCCTCGAGACGGAAGCCGCGTTAGCCAGCTTCGTCAACACCGACGAAACCCTCCGCCAGACTCGTCATCTGGAAACCCTCCGCGCCCGGCTGGACGAAGCTACCCAGGAATGGGCCGAGGTTTCTGAAACCATCGAAACCGAAGAACAGGCCAACTAGGCCCGGGGCACCATCGCCACAGTCTGGCTGTCGCCGCCGCCTCACCGTGATCGCGGCTAATCGTGGCACGGGGACACGAACGCGGGTCCACCAGCTTTCGGTTTCGCTGTTGACGGCCGTTATGAAAGAATACGGCAGTTCTGGGCTATCGTCCGGCCCCATCGAGATGTTACGTGAGCGGAGGAAGTGCGTCCATGGATACGCAAATGTGGGTAGTGTTCGGAATCCTGGTGCTGTTCGTCTTTGCAGTCAGTCTCTTTCGTAAGGACGGACACGACAGAAACACCGACTATGACCGGCGCACCACCAGCGATGTGGGAATGGATTCCAGCCAGAGCGATTGGAGTTCCTCGGGTTCAGATACGTCATCGGATTCTTGTGACTCCAGTGATAGCAGCTGCGACAGCGGCAGCAGCAATGACGATTAGCCATGAGCAATCGCGAACGCGACTCCGCGAGCAGGGCCATCCCAGTTAGGTTCTGAGCGAAATCGTGGGCACCAGACCTCCGATGCGACGGATTCTGGGTGCCGAATCACACCCATGTGGCTTATCCGCAGGGCACCAAGGCTTGTATTCGGTCGAGTTCCGCGCGGGAATCGATGAGCAGCCACGCTCCACCACGTCGTTGTGGTGTCTGATTGTTTTTTGTTATGAAAGCGGTAAGGACGCGAAAAAATGCTAAGCGTTCCAGGTACCTTTAGACCTTCAGTAAGTTACTGACAAAAAGCGACATATCGGACAGAATCGGCTCAAGCTGTAGCGGGTTTCAAAAAAATCCATCCGATTCCGGTTGACAGCGTGCCAACCGAAACAATAATTTTGATGTAGGTAATCCAAAACCTTAATGCGCAGGCGGTGACAACCTATGATGATGTTTCGGGTTGGTGAAAAAGTAGTTTATCCAAATCATGGGGTAGCTACGGTGGAGAACATCTCCTCCCGCTCGTTTGGCTCAAGCTTCGAGCGTTTTTACTTGCTCCGGCTGATGTACAGCACGATGACCGTGATGGTTCCGTTTAGCCACGTGGGTAACGTGGGGCTGCGGCCAATCACCAAACTGCAGGAAGTGGACCGGGTCCTCGAGTTCCTTGCCTGCGGAGACTGCCCTTGCAACAGCGATTGGAAGAATCGCTTCAAGGAAAACTCGGTGCGAATGCGTACCGGCCGATTGGGAGATATCGCGGAGGTCTTCAAGGCTTTGGTGAAGTTGCAGGCCGACAAACCCCTCTCATTCCGTGAGAAGAAGATGCTGGAAAAGGCCCGGCAAATGCTGGTGGCCGAGGTGAGCGTCGCCAAGAGTTTGGATGAAGTGAAGGCAGTTGTTCTGCTCGACCGTAGTTTGGCGAAGTCCGATTTGCGGATGCCCGCCGCGTACTAACCCGACTTCATACGTATCCCATGGAGCGCCCGGCTGCCGAAAGGTGGCCGGGCCTTTTTGCTTTGAAGCATGGCTGGCGCTGAACCACCCCACACCGCGCGACCTTGCCGCAGCGTCCTGCACGCAACCCTGCTGCATGAGACAATATCGGGCAGTGCTTGAAATTATTAACGCCAGAAGCGCACGCCACACCCGCGTCGCTCTCTTTGACTTTGACGGGACCCTGTCGTCGATCCGGGCCGGTTGGGTGGATGTCATGGTGCCCATGATGGTGGAGGCTTTGATTGCCACCAACAGCGGTGAATCCGAAGAATCGATCACCGCCGTTGTGCGGGATTTCGTGGGATTGCTGACGGGCAAGCAGACCATCTACCAGATGATCGCCTTGACGGAAGAGATCTCTAAGCGAGGTGGCACTCCAGAGGATCCCATCGTCTATAAGAAGCGCTATCTGGAGCTGCTGCAACAGCGGATTCAGCACCGGCTGGAGGCGCTGGAGAGCGGCAAGGCCGCGCCGGATGACTACGCGGTGCCTGGCTCGCGCGCATTGCTGGAGGGGCTGAAGCAGCGTGGCTTCAAGATGTACCTGGCCAGCGGAACTGACCAGGACTACATGCGCCACGAAGCCAATCTGCTGGACTTCAGCCAATACTTCGACGGCGGGGTGTTCGGTGCGCTAGACGACTACAAGAGCTTTTCCAAGAAGATCCTCATTGAGCAGATCATCCAGCGGGCCGAGTTTGCTGGTGAGCAGTTCCTGGGCTTTGGTGACGGGTATGTAGAGATTGAGAATGTGCATCAGGTAGGTGGGGTAACGGTGGGTGTGGCTTCTGACGAGCCGGATTGCCTGAAGGTAGACGAGTGGAAGCGTGAGCGGCTGATCAAGGTGGGTGCGGATTACATTGTGCCGAATTACCTTGGACTGGACGAGCTGTTTGGAGCGCTGTTCGAATAGGGCGAGCCAGGGCGGGGTCCCCGTGGCCGGAATCGCATTACGGCTACCGGATGCGTCCCGGGGCTCGTTCGATGCCCTGAGGCGATACCCGAGTGACCGGATGGATGCAGTGGCGCATCCGCCACGGAATGCTATCGCGCGTTGAGAGAGCAGCATGCACGTAAACGAGATCCTGGAACGGATAGCAAACAAGCGGGCGTTGGTGGTTGGAGATATCTGCCTTGACCGGTGGTGCATCTATGACCCGGCGTTGGCCGAGCCCTCGCGAGAGACTGGGATCCCACGGATTGGAGTGATTGGCTATGAGGCTACCCCCGGGGCTGGCGGTACCGTCGCAAACAATCTCGTGGCCATGGGCGTGAAGCAAGTAAGTGTGCTGGGGGTGCAGGGCGACGATGGCCCAGCCTACGAACTCGGCAAGGCGCTGGCGGCAAGGCGTATCGATGGGATGTGGATGGTTACTGACCCGGAAGCCCAAACCTTCACCTACACAAAGTATCTGAACGTGACCTCCACCCATGAGGACTTGCCCCGGACTGATTTCGTAAACGTCCGCGACTTCAGCGCTGCCACTGAGCAGAAGGTCATCCGGAACCTCCGCGCCGCTGCCCCCCAATATGATGTGATTCTGGTTTCGGATCAGGCGGAGACGGAGCAAGGCGGTGTAGTGACACCAGCGGTACGGGTGGCGCTAGCGGAGCTTGGCGCAGCAATGCCCGATGCGGTCATCTGGGTAGACTCCCGGATGCGGGGTGAGCACTTTCGCAATGTGATCTTGAAAATGAACCAGGAAGAGGGGGCTGGCGCCTGTGCGCGCCTTGGGTACGGCCAGGATCTTGAACAGTTACGGCAGCATGTCCAGGCCCCGGTTCTCATGGTGACTTTTGGTGGAGATGGGGTCGAGGTGATCCATGCCAAAGGACGCCAGCGGGTACACACCACGGCAATTGAAGAGCCGGTGGATATCTGCGGTGCGGGTGATAGTTTTTCAGCGGGAGCCGCCATGGCTCTGCGCGTGTCCAGGGATCCGGTGCTGGCGGCACGCTTTGGAAATGCCGTGGCCTCCGTTACGATCATGAAGAAGGGCACGGGCACGGCATCACCGGACGAGATTCTACGGGCCGCGGAGCGGATGGTTTCATGAATGTATTAGCCATTGATGTTGGCGGCACGAAGCTCACCATGGCGGTTTTTGAGGACGGCCGCATGATTTTGCGCGAGACCCACTTGACTGACCGCGAGGGTGGCCGTGACTGGATGCTGGAGAAAATTACCGGCATAGCCAAAAGTTGGAGCGCGCGCCTTCCGCTGGACCGTTGCGGCATTGGCTTTGGTGGCCCGGTAAACTACGCCAAGCAGCGGGTGGATAAGAGCACGCATGTGGGCGGCTGGAATGACTTTGACCTTCCCGGCTTTGTGCACGCCGAACTCGGTATCCCGGCAATCATCGATAATGACGCAAACGTCGGTGCGCTTGGGGAGTACAGCTTTGGGGCCGGTGCCCATGCTGACCCGATGTTCTATATCACCCTCTCCACGGGGATCGGTGGCGGGCTGATTGTAAACGGCGCGCTGTTTCGGGGTGCGGATTCCTTTGCTGGCGAGATTGGCCACATCACGATCAGACCCGATGGCCCCAAGTGCCTCTGTGGATCCAACGGCTGCCTGGAGCGAATGTGCTCAGGCCTGTGGATTGAGAAGGACTACGGCAAACCGCCGAAGGAACTGCTGCAGGATCACCGTTTCGTGCAGAAGTACGTTGTGGATCTCGCGTTGGGGCTGAAAGCCTGCATCCTGTTCCTGAACCCGGCCCGCATTGTGGTGGGTGGCGGGATCAGCAAGGCCGGTAAGCGGTTGATTGAGCCATTGAAGGCGGAACTACGCCAGCAGATTACAAGTTGGAGTGGTGCTCGCATTGACGTGGTAACGGCCTGCCTGGCTGACGACAGCGTTTTGTATGGGGCCTTAGCCCTGGTGGACGAATTGGAGAAGTAAATGGGTTTCGTGGCATCGTATGTGGCGGATGTGCAGGCCACGTTGGCGAGTTTGGATTTAGGCAAGGTGGAGCAGGCGATCCAGTGGTTCCGGGAGACCCGGGACGCTGGGGGCACCATCTACCTTTGCGGCAATGGAGGCAGTGCGGCCAGCGTCTCGCACATCGCCTGCGACATTGTGAAGGGCTGTAGCTACCAGCACCAACGAAAGTTCCGTGTGATGGCGCTTACTGACAACCTGGCCACCATCACCGCCTACGCCAATGACGTGGGTTATAGCGAGGTGTTTGTGGAACCGCTGCGTAACTTCGCCAAGCCGGGTGATCTGATTGTGGCCGTTAGTGGCAGCGGCAATTCGCCCAACGTGGTGAAAGCCCTTGAGTATGCCCGCACGGTGCCCTGCCGCACCATTGCGATGACGGGCCGCGACGGTGGAAAGCTGGCGCCCCTGGGGGACCTCAACCTACACGTGGCCAACCCGCATATGGGCCGCATTGAGGATGCTCACATGATGATGCTGCATATGATCGCCTATGCCTTTATGGACGGTGCATTGGACTAAGACGAGGTCCACCTGGACCGGTGGTGTGGCCCGCCCGGCCCACGAAGTTGACGCAGGCAATTTGGAAATCCTATGGCATTGACCGCCGCGGACGAAAAGGCCTACTACGAACGCCAGTATGCCCACTTCCTGGACTTACCGGAGGGGGACATGCGCTTTACGCCCGGGGGCTTTCTGAAGGATCTGGGTGACCCTTCCAAGGAAGTATATGAGCGGCGCGCCCTGTATGCCGCTACGCTGGCTGCGCTGGGCAGAATGGATCTGGCTGGTAAACAGGTGCTGGACTACGGCTGTGGCACCGGTGACTTTGGGCTCTGGATGGCGACCGCGGAAGGGGCCAGGGTGACCTTTCTTGACCTCTCCGGTAATGCTGTAGCGGTATGTCTGCGGCGGGCGGAAGCCAGCTCGGTAGAGCACCTGTGCCACGGCGAGGCACGCGATGCAGCGGACCTGGGCTGTTTTCCCGACGGGTACTTCGACTTGGTCTACGGCTGTGCAAGCCTCCACCATACGCTGAAGTATGAGGGCGCCCTGTGCGAGCTTCTGAGGGTGCTGAAGCCAGATGGCGCGCTGGTATTAACCGAGACATACGGCAACAACCCCCTATTGAATGCACTGCGGCGCTGGAACTGGCGGCGCAGCGGATTGCCGGCTGAGCAGGGCGAGGACGTCATTTTCGACGATGGCCACGTGGCGATCCTGCTGAAGAGCTTTGCGGGTGTGGATCTGTATCCCATGCATTTGTTGGCGATGGCCAAGCGGCCGTTGCGGGGCCGGTACCAAGCAGCATGGGTGCGCGCGCTTCTGACCACGCTGGAAGCTGCGGATAGGGTGCTTCTCCGCGTGGCTCCCTTTCTGAAGCGCTACTGCGGGGAAGTGCTGGTGGTGGCCAAGCGGCAAACCCATGCGGGCTAAGCGTCGTCGCCCTGTGGGCTTCGCCCCTGTGCTCAGGCTTCCTGGCGGATCAGGCGGCCCGGTAGCAGGGCGGCTTGGCTACGGAGGGCAAAGCTCTTTGCGTCGATTGCCCGCGACAGGGCCAGTACTCCGTCCAGATGATCCAACTCGTGCTGTAGCAGTTCGGCGATATCCTCCTGTTCAACGCACCAGGTGTGGGAGACGCCCGTTAGGTCCTGATACTGGACCGTGCATTGGCAGTGGCGCAGCACGCGCACCAGCAGGTTAGGAAAGCTCATGCAGTCGTCCCAGATTGCGAAGGTCTCGGCGCTGAGGGCAACGAAGCCCGGGTTCACCAGGTCAACGCGTCCCTGTTGGAGGTCCAGCACCACCAGGCGTTGCAGCACGCCAATCTGTGGGGCGGCAATGCCGCGACCGACGCCGTTGGTAGCCCGGAAGTGCAGCAAGGTGTCGTGAAGGTCATCCGCGACGGCGCGCAGGGCAGGGAACTCATCCGGCTGCACTACCGCGCAAGGCTGGTGTAACAGGGGGTTGCCCAGCAGCAGGATGTCACGCACGCCCATGGGTCATTCCTTCATCGGAGGGCTTGGCTGCGTCGTCAAGGAACCAGTGGACCTCCAGGTTGTGCCGGACGAGTTGTGCTGGGTATTGTTTGGGATTATAGGGTTCCACCAGCACCTTGTCGAGGGGTGCTGCTTTGCCTACCCCAGAGAGCAGGAAGACCGTGCAGCGTGCCGCCTGCAGCACTGCGGGCAGCAGGGTCACCCTCCAGGCGGAGAGCTTCGGCACGTACACCGCGCCGGCAAGGCCGTCCAGATCGTCGATGGCTGCTTCGCCCGGAAAGAGGCTTGCGGTGTGCGCATCGTCTCCCATGCCCAGGTGGATGACGTCGAATACGGGGATCTCCTCTTCCTCTTCATCCAGGCTGAAGACTTGGGCAATGGTGGCTTCGTAGTTTGCCGCTGCCTCCTCGGGATCATCCTCGCCGCGGATCCGATGGATGTTATTGGCCGGTACGGGCGGCAGAGCCAGGAAAAGGCTTTGTGCCAGGTGAAAGTTGCTGTCGTCATGGGTGGGGGGTACCATGCGCTCATCGACAAAGAATACGTGGACCCGCGACCAGTCAAGGTCAGCCTCAGCCAATAGGGGAAACATGCGGGCGGGGGTGCTGCCGCCCGATAGGGCGAGGGTTGCTTGGCCGCGCGCGGAAATGGCGCCTCGCAGCCGCTCAACAATGAGGGCGGCGCAGGTGGCAGCAGCCTGCTGGATGTCTCCGGCGATGTGGAAATGACTATTCGTGAGCAAGGTAGTGAGGCTCCTCGAAGAGATGGACGGTTGCGGGCAGGAACTGCTCAAAGGTACGGCGACGGTACTCCACTACCATTTCATCAGATAGCAGGGCGGTGTCGCCGGGGGTGTCGCCCGCTGGAATCACCATTCGTCCCGAAGCGGAGCCGTTGTCTACGCCTTCCACAAAGCGAAGGGTGAAGTTGGGAGAGCGGAACTCAATGCCCGCAATGGCATGGCGGGCACTCTCATCTGCTACGAAGCCGGCCTCCACGAGGCGGTCGCCTCGCCTCCACTGAGGGCCGTCCATGGCGAAGCCCAACGTGCCAAGGGTCCAACTCAGCAGATAGGCTGCCTCGGGAGTGGGGCAACCGGGGCGGGTGTAGACCGCTACCTGCTGGAACTCGTCCAGAAAGGCACGGTGGGCAGGGGACTGAAAGTGGCTGGCAATTGCTCGACGGAAGCTGATCACGCGGTCCCAGGCAAGGTCAGAGACAAACCGGCCAAGGCCGGGCAGCTGCGGCCAGAGCTTGGCGCACACGGTGTCCTGGAAGGCGATGTCCACCACTACGCGGTCAGCCATCTGGCTGGTTTCCCTGATGCCTTCAAGCTGCAGTAGGTTGGCGTTCCGGCAGAACAGCACCACGGGGAGGTCAGCCACCAGCAGGGCGCGGACCACCGCGGCCAAGTCACAGGCGCCTGCCCGCGTCGTTTCCAGCAGAATGCGCTCAATGCAGACCTGCTGCTTGCTGCCAAAAGGACGCCAGCACTGGGCAGAGACTGATGCCTTCATGCTGCGCTCACCGCCTTCGCGCAACAGCACCACAATGGCCCGGCTGGGGTGAACGCGCATCACGCCAGCCAGCATCTCATCGCAGTCCTGGACGGTACGGCTGTCGCCCTCAACAATGGTGATCCAGGTGAGTGAGCAGGCGCGCACGACAGCGGAGTCAGCTGCCTCTTCAGCGTTGTGGCTGAAGTTAGCCCACAGTTCGTCCAACTCCCGCAGCAGCGCTGATGGCTGCACACTGGTGCGGGTCTCGGTGGTCATGGCCGCCTCCAGGCGTGTCCGGCCTCGGCCAGCATGGAGTCACTGGAGGCAGGGCCCCACGTGCCTGCCGCGTAGTTGGGGAAGTCAAACCGAGTGTTGCGCCACACTTCCAGAATGGGCATGACCACCTGCCAGCTTGCCTCTACCATGTCCTGGCGGATGTATAGCGTGGGGTCGCCGGCAAGAGCGTCCAGCAGCAGGGTTTCGTAGGCTTCAGGGGTTCGAGTGCCGAAGCTGCTGCCATAGTTGAAGTCCATGCCGACGGGGCGAAGCCGCATTCCGCTGCCGGGCCGCTTCGATTGGAAGCGCAGGGAAATGCCTTCGTCGGGCTGAATGCGCAAGATCATGAGGTTGGGGGCCACGTCGTGGTCACCACGTCCACCAAACATGTTCTTGGGGGCGGCTCGGAACTGGATGGCAACGTCCGTGACTCGCTTGGGGAGCCGCTTGCCAGTGCGAATGTACACCGGCACTCCCGACCAGCGCCAGTTATCCACGAAGAGCTTGACGGCGGCGTAGGTATCGGTTTGCGCGGCGGCGTGGACGCCCTCTTCCTCCCGGAAACCGGGGACGTCCTCGCCGCCCACCCGCGCATGGCCATACTGGCCGGAAACGCTATGCGTGAGCACTTCGTCCGGCTTGTAGATGCGGATTGATCGCAACAGCTTGGCGCGCTCATCGCGGACCGGCCCAGGGGCGAAGCGCGTGTAGGGTTCCATCATCACGGTGGCCATCACCTGCAGCAGGTGGTTCTGTACCATGTCGCGCAGCGCGCCTGCCTCCTGGTAATACGCGCCACGGCCCTCCACGCCGATGCTTTCGGCGGCGGTGATCTGAATATGGTCAATGTATCGCCGGTTCCACAGGGGTTCAAAGATGCCGTTGGCGAAGCGGAAGGCCAGGATGTTCTGGACGGTCTCCTTGCCAAGATAGTGGTCAATCCGGTAGGTATCGGATTCGTCGAAGGCGGCGGCGAGGTGCTGCTCCAACTGGTTGGCGGAATCGAGATCGTGCCCGATTGGCTTCTCCACCACCACACGGCGGCTGGCATTGCCCCGGTGGATACCGCTTTCGCGAAGCATATCCACGGCCAGCGGATAGAAGCTGGGCTGGGTGCTGAGGTAGAAAACCACCTCGTGAGGTGTGTCGCCGCTAAGGCTGTCAATCTTGGCCCCAATCTGCTGGTACAGCGATGGGTCCTTCATGTCGCCGGGAATGTAGAAAAGGCGCTTGGCGAAGCGTCGCCACTCTTCGTCTTCAAGGGGGGTGTCCTTCAGGAAGCGCTGCAGGTCTTCGTACTGGCGCTGGCGGTAGGCCTCGTCGCTGAAGGCGGTCCGGGAGTTTCCGATCACATAGAACGAAGCTGGCAGCCTGCCTTCGTGGAAGAGCCGGTAGAGTGCGGGAATCAGCTTACGGCGGGTGAGGTCGCCGCTAGCGCCAAAGATTACCAGGACGCTGGGTGGGACGCTGCGCACATCTTCCAGCACCTCGCCAAAGGGGTTTTCAGAGGGCATAGCTCAACGGTAGCATGGGCAGTCTGAAATTCCCTCTGCGCAAACCCGCACCGCAAAGCACTGCACCGGTGTACGGATTTCCGGTACATGGGGCCTGGGAACGGCATCCACATAGGGGTGCAGACAACCCATGAAGCGAATGTGCAGCCAGGCACCCAACCGTTGATTCTCGCGGTCCTGGAGGATCTATTCTTTGGAATCAAGATCAGTGAGGCGGCCAAGAAGGCCGGGGCGCGGCTGGTGATGGCGAAAACTCCCGAAGCCTTCTGGGCGAGGGTGGCCGACAAGCCCGCGCTGATTGTGTTTGACCTCACTTGCCAGGCGATGGAGCCCCTGGAACTACTGCACGCCTTGCGACAACCGGAGTATGCCGGTCTTGCCACCCTGGGCTATCTGCCCCATGTGCAGGAAGGCTTGCGGCAACAGGCGCTGGCCGCGGGTTGTGCGCGGGTGATGCCACGGTCAGCCTTCAGCAGTCAAGTAGAAGCCCTCATCCTGGAGGCGGTGGGCACGCCAGCCCCTTAATGCGGCTGGCTGTTGACCCAACGCCTTTCGGAGAGTTGGCTGGTTAAGGCAAAGGCTGGAAGCCACCCTGGCAAGGGCTGGTGGCTAGCGTGTACTGGATACGGATGAGGAACTCCTGCGAGCGCCGACCCCGGTATTCCAGATAGGCCGGGTAGGTGCCTTGGTTCAGGCGCAAGGCGGGCGGTGTCACGCTGGCGCCCGGGTTGGGGAAGCGTACGTTGATCTGGTAGAGCCCGACGAACTCCGGGGACAGGCCGGTATACAGGATCGCTCCGTTGGCGCGCGTGTACTCCACAAAGCGGGGCGCGCCCTCAAAGCCGGGCAGCCGGCCCTGCTTGCCGTCATCGAAAAGCACAAGCTTGGCATCGCCTTGCGCGCGGATCGCACCACCGGCGGGACTGCCATCGTCGGGGAAGCCGGTCTGTGTGGGGCCCAGCCCAGTGGCGTATGCTTCCACAATGTCGCAGGCATTTACCGGGTTGTTGAGGCTCACCTTCTGGCCGGTGCGCACGCCGAAGGCAAAGGTCATGGCTGGATTCCTGGCGGCCACGTCATCCATGAAGACCCCGATTTCGTCGTTCTGGACAAGGGCTTCCAAATCATTGCTCTGCTGGCCGTCAACGCTTAGTTGCATGGTGACGTAGCTATTCGGGGGAAGGCCGGAGGGTACCTGATAGTTGATCTGCGACTCGCTGCAGAAGAGGATGGGGGCCTTCCACTCATCGGCGGTGGTCATGCTACGGAAAATCACCTCCGTGTTGCATAGCTTGGTCCCGATGGGGAGTGAGCGCGCAATATCCGGGGTAATGAAACCGGCGGTACGGGTGGTGATGTTCAGGCCGAAGATGCTGGCAAGGCTGCCGGGCACAACGGGGCCAGGCTTGAAGGATGCGGCATTGGTGGTGGCGCGAAGGATGGGCGCACCCAATTCCGCTGTTGGCACGCGCAGTTCGCCACGCCAGTTGTAGGACGCCAGGAACATGTCGATGCCGCCGGCGGTGGACAGCAGAACCGGCGAGCCGGTCTTGGCGAAGTTCATGTCGGGTCCAAAGAGGTTTCCCGCCACCACCAGATTGCCCATCGTGTCCAGGCCGACGGTTGCGACGGCGTTTTGAAATGTAGGTCCTGAGCTTGGCGTACCCAAGCCCCATCCGGAAACAAATCTGCCATCAGCTGCGCGGTACTTGGCTACGAACCCGTCGGTGGCACCCGCGAGGCCCGTGGGAGAAATGAAGCGGGGGTTGGTGTCAGCGGCGTTGAGGTTGAGCTGGCTGCTGAACTGGCCACCCAAAACAATGGAACCATTGCGGTCAAGCTGCATGCTGGCAACAACGTCTTCACCAAAGAGCCCCAGATGGTTTGCCCAACGCAAGGTGTAGGCGGAAGTGAAACTAGCCAGGAAGAAGTCGGAATTAGCGCTGCGCGCGTTCAGGATGCGCTGTGAGCTGAAGGAAGGATCAATATCGAAGCTCTGGCGAAAGTTGCCGGCGATGTAGATGTTGTCGGCCGAATCCACTGCCAGTGACGTGGGACGAAGGCGGATATCGCCGACACCTTGGAGGGCTCGGGAGGTGACAAACTTTCCGAAGAGATCGTAGGTGGCTACGAATACGTCGTGGTTGCCCTGGCTGGTGAAACTGCTGGTGGGGGAGCCCGGCACAAGACCAATGCTACCGGTGAAGGTGCCGGCGATCAGGACGCTGCCCCCGTCGTCCATGGCGATGGAAATTCCAGCGGTGCCGTCATCCTGAGGTCCGCCAATGGAACTGGCCCAGACGAGCTCTCCGGCGGGGTTCAGGCGCACCATCAGGATATCCAGCCCACCCTGCGAACCCAATTCCTTGGTGACGGTGGGGCTAGGATCAGCGTCAATCACTCCGCTGTAGGTTAAGGCCAGCGCCAGTTGCCCATCTGTCGCGACGGTGAGGCTGCGCGCCATGTCGTTTCCGCTGCCCCCGAAGGTGCGAGCCCAAATCAGGCTGCCGTTGCTGCCCAGCTTCAAAAGGTAAACGTCGGTGCCTCCCTTGCTGGTGACGTTCTGCGCGACGCCGGCACCGGGGTTCAGGTTGATGGTGCCTTCAAAGACGCCCATCACGTAGATGGCACCGTCGCGACCGCAAGCCATCGCCACCGGGCGGTCAGTATCTGAGGCGTTGCCCCAGCGGATCGCCCACTGCAGATTGCCCAGAAAGTCATAGCGGACAAGGCCATTGTCCCGCTGGCCAAGGCTGGTGATGCTGCGGCTGGGGTTGGTGCCCCCGGGAAAGGTAAGGGTTCCGCGGAAAGTGAACGCGGTGACATAGCTACCGCCGGCATCGACACAGAAGGATTGGACTTCTTCATCGAGATTGGCCCCAAATCGCAAAGCGTAGGGGCCAGAAACCTGTGCCGAAGCAACGCCACAGAATAGAAGAACAAGAGCGGAGGCGAGCAGCCCGCGGAAGAAGAGAAGCATCTATTAAGTCCTAAGCGAAAATGCGCGCCGCATGGGATCATGCGCACCGCACTGGCCACGGGGGACAGCGCAGCAATTGGCTTGATGAGCCAGCAGGATCCTGCGCGGCATGCGTAGGAATCCACCGCCTTAGTTTAACAAGTCGGGCGATGACCGATGCCCGCGCGTCTCACGGCACCGCCTGCACGGCCTCAGGGACGCGCGCGCGGCAGTGATGGTTGCGCGCACCTCAGCCGAAGTCAAAGCCGGCAATAGCATAGACGTGATTTGCCTCTGCCTCAAATGGGGGCGGTGCCGGCCTGCCGGCGAGGGTCATCCGGGAAAGGACCCGCTGGGGCGTGAAGCCGTAGTTGGTGGCCAGGGCAACGGCTGCCGCGTTATCGGTGTTGAGGTCCCACTGGAGGGGGTTCCCCGCGGAGCAGCGCAACGCCCAGTGGAGGAGACGCTGAGCGCCCTCGAAGGAACGGCTGACCATGGGGCCAAGTTGGAGGGCTTTGGCGCCGGGCCGCAGCATGGCGTAGCCCTCGCCACCGGGAAGAACGGCGTGACGAATGCCGGGGATGCGCAACAGCAAGTGCAGCAGCCGGCTTCGATCCGCACCGAAGGCGGCACGGTCAAGGTGGATGGGGAGTTCAGCCGGGCCGATGGACGGGTCATCTCGGTGGTCATCCGCGCTGGGCCTGTGCGCAGTGGAGGGAAGTAGATGCCGTTCCATGCGGCTTTCCGCGATGAATCCCAAGCGTTCATAGACCGGCTGGCCAAATGCGGAGGCATCCAGCTTGATCCATGCGGTCTGGTGTTGCTGAAGCCATTCAATCGCCTGGCGCGTGAGGATGGTGGCGAAGCCGTGGCCGCGTGCATCCGGGTGAGTGAGCACCATCGCGACCCAGCCGAGCTCCGCGCCATACGGAAAGGCCATGGCAGTGGATACCAGTTGGCCGTCGCGAAACAGGCCGAAGGCGCTATCTGGCGCGATTGCGAGCATGCGTTCAAGGTCAGAAAGTGTTTGATTCCACCCGGCGAGAGCCGTAAGTTCGAGGACGCGCGGAAGGTGGCCGCAAATAAGCAGCGAGGTGGATATGCCAGGTTCCATATCTATTCCCGGCTGAGCGCGGAGAGCGCGGGGGCCTCCGAGTCGCCGGGCAGTGCCCGTACGCGCAGGCGGCGGAAGTAGATCTCGCCGCCATGGTCCTGCAGGGTGATGTGGCCCCGTCCATTCAGGCCGAATCCAGACCACTTGGCGAACTTGCTGCGCGCCACCAAGTCACGGAAGTCAGGCGCCTGGCGGTCGAATTCCAAAAGCTTCTCGCCATTCAGCCAGTGCTCAACGCGGGCACCCTGGACGACGATCCGGGACTCATTGAATGAGCCTTCCGGGCGGATGATGCCGCCCCGCGGGGGAAGCATGTCGTAGAGTGCGCCGGTGCTGTGAACAGGTTTTCGGCGCGGTTTGGCGGGATCTTCTTCTAACTGGATCTGGTACTCGAAGGAGACGGGGTTGGGGTTGGGGGCGAGGTACTCATCAACGAGATACTTGACGCCGCTGTTTATTCCGGGGGCTGCCTTCCATTCGAAGACGAACTCGAAGTTGCCGAACATCTCCCTGGACATGAGGTCGCCGCCGATCCGGCGTTCGCTGCTCCGAGGATAGAGGTGAAGGCAAAAGTTCTCAACGCTCCAGCGGTCAGCGATTACGGTAGCTTTGCGGAAACTGCGCCAACCATCAAGGGATTGGCCATCGAGGAGGAGACGCCAACCTTGAGCGACTTCCGCTGGGGAGAGGACGTTGGGGTTAGCAGCGCTGGAGGTTTGTGCAAACGCAGTGCCTGCCAAACAGGAGGCAACCAGCAGCGTAGCGAGACACACAGGAAGGCTCATTGAAAGCTGGCGCATCAGAACCTCCAGGGCATTCCGCGCAATGGCACGCGCGGCGGACTTTGAACGATGGGATCCTCCTATCATACTCGGCCCGGCGACCAGTTGCGAACCGCAAACTGGCTTTGTCTCGTCCGCTGTTCAGTTGAACTTCCGGCGGTCGCGCTTGCGGCGGATTTCAAGAGGGTCGATTTCCTGGGCCTCCTCCTCAAGTCCGGTGGGGCGGCCTTCAGCGCGGGACTCATGGCGGGATTCGCCGCGGAAGCCTACTTCTTCGTCACGGCTGATGCGGCGCAAGGCGTAGAGGCCTTCCAGAATGAACTCGCCTGCGGAAGCACGTAGGGCGTCGGACTCATTCGGCCCCAAGCCGAGATATTTCACCTTTTCCAGCAGTCCCTCCACCTGCTGGAGTTGGGACAGCAGAGCGGCTGAATCCATGGTTTCATCCAGCTTCACGCTGCCGCCGCGGTCGAACCATTTGACGGCGGGGCCGAGGTTGGCGTCCTCCATACATGCCTTGAAGACCCGGCCGATGGCATTGCGGATGATCTCGCGTGCGACGGCGTCTCCACCCTTCAGCTCGCCTTCGTACTCCAGTTCAATCTTGCCGGTGATGGCGGGCAGAGCCGCGTAAACATCGCTGACACGCGGCACGATGGTGCTTTCGTCGTTTACCAGCGCGCGACGCTCAGCGTTGGAGATCACGTTCTCCAAGGTGGTGATGGCCATGCGTTGGCTGACTCCGGAGCGCTTGTCCACGCGGCGGTCCTCGCGGGCGACGAAGGCGATTTGCTCAACCAGCTGCGCCATGAAAGGCGGTAAGTGAACATGGCCGGCCTCCGAACGCTGGCTCCAGGCCTCCTGCAGTGTAATGGCCACGCCGTGGTCTACCGTAAGCGGATAGTGGGTGCGGATCTCACTGCCGATGCGGTCCTTCAGGGGAGTGATGATCTTGCCGCGAGCAGTGTAGTCCTCGGGATTGGCGGTGAAGACCAGTAGGACGTCGAGAGGCAACCGTACCGGGTAGCCCTTTATCTGCACGTCACCCTCCTGCATGATGTTGAAAAGGCTAACCTGAATACGACCGGCGAGGTCGGGCAGTTCGTTGATGGCGAAAATGGAGCGGTTGGCGCGAGGTAGCAGACCGTAGTGAACGGTAAGTTCGTCAGCCAGGTTGATGCCTTGGCGGGCGGCCTTGATGGGGTCAATATCACCAATCATATCGGCGACGGTGACGTCTGGAGTAGCCAGTTTCTCGACGTAGCGCTGTTCAGGGGTGAGCCAGGCGATGGGGGTTTCCTCGCCGTGATCCTCGATCAGGTTTTTGGCGTATCGGCTGACGGGGGTGTAGGGGTTATCGCGGATTTCACTGCCGGCGATATAGGGGATGGCGGCGTCCAGTAACGTGGTAAGCATCCGGATGAGCTTGGTCTTGGCCTGGCCGCGCAATCCCAGCAAGATGAAATTGTGGCGGGAGAGCAGCGCGTTGACGATCTGTGGCACGACGGTGTCCTCGTAGCCATGGACGCCCGGGAAGAGTTGCTCGCCGGTGCGGAGACGAGCGATCAGGTTGGCGCGAAGTTCGTCCTTGATGCTGCGGTGAGCGAGACGGTCCTCCGCAAAGCGCGCATCACGGCGCAGGGCGCCTAAGGTGTGTGGAAGATCCCAGGTATTCATGGCTAAGGTATCCCTCTCACGGCGGCGGCGCCGGACGGCGGCACAGAAGGTCTGAACTTCTGCACAATGCCCCCGGAGCGCCCCGGTTTGTAGTTGTAGGGATGACCGAAGAAGGGCATAGGGGGCAGCAATTTGCATGAAGTGTGATGGGGCGGTGAATCCAGCACGGGTAGTTTCAAGTTGTGGAAATAGCACGAACCGCGGAGTGCTACGATGGCAGGGAGTTTGACTGGCATGTCCCAAGGACATTCACGGGGGAATCCACGGTGCCCGATTTCGAACGTCTGTGGCCTCGATTGCAGCAGTTGGGGCTGAACGCTTATGAGGCACGCACTTATGTGGTGCTGCTGGGGCATCCACGCTTCAAGGCGATGGAGGCGGCAGCGCGGGCAAACGTTCCGCGGCAGAAGATCTACGAGGTGCTGGACAGCCTCTATGAAAAGGGCTTTGCGGAGGTGCTGCAGGAAAAAACGAAGTCGTTCTCGGCAGTTGAGCCGGGGGTTGCGATTCCCGCTTACCTGGCTCGGAAGCAACGCGAACTAGCGGAACAGGTGGAGGAGCAGCAGCGGCAGGCGACCAAAGTGGTAAGGGCGCTGGAAACGCTTTGCGCGCAAGGTATTGCGGAGCGTGCGAACCTTGACTACCTCCGCATCATCAATGAGGCTTCCCAGACAGCCAGCCACTTCCGCGAAATGCTGGAATCCTCACGGGAAGAGTACCTGGAGTTTGCGCGACCGCCTTATGCGGTGGATCCGTTGGATGAGATGTTGGTGCGCCAGGCATGTGAGCGTGGGGTGCGGATCCGTTTGCTCATTGAGCCGCATCAGCCAGACATGGAGCAGCAGCAGCGGCAAACTGAGCATTACCGGGAGAGGTTGCTGGAGTATCTCGACGCAGGGGTGGAGATCCGCGAATTGCCGGAATTGCCAATGAAGCTCGCGCTCTTTGACGGGCGGCAAGGGATTCTGGCGCTGCCGGATCCGCTGGCGACCCGACAGACGTGGACAGCCATCCGCTTTGACCATGCAGGCTTTGCGTGCGCCATGCGGGAGTTGTTTGAGTTGCGATGGACGGGAGCTGGGGCCTCCAACAGCCTCCATTCGCTTGCGGCTAACCGTTCCCGGTCCGGGGCCGGCGGTAATAGTGGATGAGATCCACGCTGGTGGGCACACGATTCAGTTGCCGGAACATCACCAGCACCTGGCCGCGATGCAGCGTGCTGTGATTCACCATGTGGAGAAATGCCTGCCACAGTGGCTGTGCGAAGATTCCGCCGCGCCCTGTCTGGTAGTGCAGGGTGGACTGCCAATCCTCAGGGCTTCTGGATGCCGCAAACGCCTCCAGCTCATCCAGTACGTTTAGCCAGCGTTCGCTGAGCGCTGCAAGATCGGAACCCGGGTCGAAGGTGGATAGGGAAGAAACCTGCTGGTTGCGGAAGCGGCTCCACCAGGTAGCATCCGCCTGGTAGATGTGCACCAGAGTGGCCCACACGCTGGGATAAGTGGTGTGCATATCTGTGCGTAGCTCATCGGTTGTGAGCTCCGCGCATGCCTCGAGGGTGGATGCGGCTGCCCAGCGGGCATAGCGAATGTAATCGAGCAGGATTTCGCTTTCCAAGGCCATCTGATTTTGGTTTCTGCTCAGGCTGCCATCAGTTTTCGGGTGTACTCAAGATTCCGGCGCATATCGGCGGCGATGTCGCCGGATGGCGAAGGCAGTTCCAGGTTGATGAAACCCTGGTAGCCGATTTCGTGCAACGCGGCTGCGGATTCCGCCAGTGGGACCGCGCCGGAACCCAGGTAGCCGCGCTCCTTGAAGTGGACCTGGCCGATGCGGGTGGTGCCCAGCCAGCGGATTTCCTTTGGTACATCAAAGCCGTTGTAGTGGGAGTTGGCGACATCGTAATAGACCTTCAGGTAGTCAGAACCCACGCGGTCTATCATGAACGCGTTGTCTTCAGCGGAGATGGTGTTTTCCAGCGCGAGTACGACGCGAGCACGCTCCGCCTCGCCGATGAGTTCTTTCAGGATGTCGGCGACGCGGGCCATGTCTTCCCGATTGGTGAGGGCGCCCTTGCCAAAGTAAGGCAGCAGCATGAGGGGGATTCCCATAGCGCGAGAGATGCGGATTCCGTCAGAGGTGAACTTGGCGCCAAGGGGGTCCAGCTTCATGTAGTGGACGTGAAGGACATCGAGGCAAGTGCTGGTGAGGGTGAGCTTGTGTTCACGGGCATCGGTTACGTAACGGGATTGAAGAACGGCGGAATCCAAGGGCAATTTTCCGTCTGCCACCCGGCGGCCGAGGCTTACTTCGAGGCCCTCAAAGCCGATCTCTGTGGCCATCGCGATCGCACTGATATCGGCGGCCTTCTTGAGGTTCCAGTCGCAGACGCCCACCTTAACCTGAGCGCGTGCCTGCAGCAGAGCGGGCCAAGCGAGTGAAGCGGCCAGCATGCCGCGGCGAGTGAGTATGGTAGAGCCTGTTCGCATATGGGACCTCCTGACGCGGGTGCGAGATGGTTGCCCGCTATTGTATGCGCTAACGCGCTGAAGGCCAAGGGGGTGGCTGGTAGTTGAGCGCATGCGATGCTGAGGGGATGCTACTGATTTCCTGCAAGACGAAACTGAAGAACCCCATCTTTGGAGTGGATGCGCTGGTCGTGGAGAACGCGAAAGGTAAGCGCTTCCGGAGGATGGTGGTGACGCACCAGGGTTCAGCGGTGGTGATTCCGATGAATGCACAGGGCGACGTGCTGCTGGTGCGGCAGTGGCGGGCTCCGCTGCGGGGGCCAATCTGGGAACTGCCGGCGGGCCGAGTGGATGACGGTGAGACTCCGCTGCAGGCTGCCAAGCGGGAACTTGCCGAGGAGACGGGATTGCGGGCCAGTCGCTGGAAGCGGGTTTGCCTGTTGCATCCCAGCCCTGGGTATGTGGCAGAGGGCATGGAGATATTCCTGGCCACGGGACTAACACAGGGGGACGCCTCTCCAGAGGGCGACGAGGAAATCACGGCGCGTTGGTTCCCACGGGAGGAATTGGAGCGCTGGCTGGACAAGGGCCGGTTAACCGATGGCAAGACCGTAGCGGGGCTACTGTTGGCATGGAGGCATCTGAAGGCGAAGTAGCCCGCGCGAGTCCGCCGGGAGACTCTTCGTGGTGGGGCTGCAGTTCCGGTACCTCACCAGGCGCCTAAGCGCGCCTTTCGGGGCGAAGATCGACGAGCCTCGTGATAAGCTTTCCGATGGACTCGTCTATTTCCCTATCCTGCAAAGGCAATTTCTATGGTCCTCCCTGATACCTATCTCCAGGCGTTGCTGCTGGCCATCCTCTCGATGATTTGCTGGGGCAGTTGGGCGAACACAAAGAAGCTTACCGGCGACTTTCGCTTTGAGTTGTTCTGCTTCGACTATGCGATTGGACTAGTGCTCACCACCACGGTGGCGGCCCTCACACTGGGCCTGTTCGGGTTTGACGGGCTGCTGTTCACCGATGATTTGATGGTGGCGCCCAAGCGCAGCATGGCGTTTGCCTTCGCGGCAGGGGTGGTATTCAACATTGCCAATATGCTGCTGGTGGCGGCGATTGTGATCGCGGGCATGGCTGTTGCATTTCCCGTGGGCATCGGCATTGCCTTTGTGCTGGGCGTGGTATTGAGTTACCTGCTGAACCCTCAGGGGAACGCGGGATTCCTGTTTGGCGGCGTGGCGCTGGTGTGCGCGGCAATTGTTTTGTGTTCACTGGCCTACCAGGAACTGGCGCGGGTAAGGTCAATCCGACAGATTTCCGAGGGCAAAGCGAGATCGACGCGGGTACGGAGCGGCTGGAAGGGAATTGTTGTAAGTGCCGTGGCAGGCGTATTGATGGGCTTCTTCTATCCGATTGTGGAGCTATCGAAAGCAGGCGGACTGGGCCCTTATACGGTGGCCTTTTTCTTCGGAATTGGCGTGTTTCTGTCCACATTCATCTTCAACATCTACTTCATGAATCTTCCGATTGAAGGTGAGCCGATTGGCCCTAAGCAATACTTTCGCGCGCCAAAGGTGTATCACCTCTGGGGAGTATTGGGCGGGGTGGTTTGGGCCATTGGCGGGGTGAGCAATTTTGTTGCAGCCAGCGCGCCGCCAGAGGTGCAGGTGGGGCCGGCCATCAGCTATGCCTTGGGACAGGGTGCCACCATGATTAGCGCGCTCTGGGGCGTCTTTGTGTGGAAGGAGTTCGCCGATGGCAGCCCGAAGGCGAACTATCTGCTAGCGATCATGTTTCTGCTGTTTATTTGCGGATTGACGCTGGTGAGCCTTGCCCCGGTGTTCGCGCCCGGCATGTAAGGGACAAACCCGGGATGCAGGGTACTAACTGGCGAGGGTGAGCCAGTGGGGGTTTCCGCCGGGCAGTGTGGCCGCGAGGGCGTCCAGGGCTTCCAGATTCGGAATGCGACCGCTCACCATCGTGGACGAACCGCCACCCCTCGCGCCCAGGCCCGCGGCAACGCCGTTAAGCCAGACATTGGCCTGGATACCGCTTTCGGGGTTGGTGGCCAGCAGGAAGGATCCGCTGGAACGATTGGCCAGCAACAGCACGCCGCCGGGAGCTTCACAGAAAGCGGCGGCAAAGGCGCGCTGGGCATCCGCAGGGTTTTCCGCGATCCAACTTACCGCAACACAGTAGCCATCCGCGTCCAGGGAAAGGGCGGCACGGGAATCGCGTCCCTGCCAAGTGGCCAGTTGCCGGGTAAGGATTGTTTCGCGCTTGCCAATCCGGAGGAGTTCGTCACGCTGTTGGGCCAGTAAGGCGGGCAGTTGCGATGGGTGGCACTGCAGTACGCTAGCGGCTCGCATCAGCAGGTCCCGCTGCGTGGAGGCGCGTTCCACAGCGCGTAGCCCGCACGCGAACTCCACCCGCAGGTTCTTGCGAATCCGCTCTGTAGCGCCAAGCAAGAGGCAGCCTATGTGGGCGGAAGACGCAACGTGGGTGCCGCCGCAAGCGCTTTGGTCTAGAGTCTCAATCGTGACCACCCGCAGAGGACCTTCGCGCGCGACTGCTTTGCGCAAGGTGGGGGCTTCTCCAGGGGCGTAAACGGCGGCATGCACTGGGTGAGCGGCAACAATCTCCTCGTTTACACGTTGCTCAAGTACGGCCAGTGCGGCGGACTCCGCTGTGGGGATGGCGAACTCCACGGTGGCGTTGTGTATGCCGATATGCACGCTCACTGTTTCCCATCCATGCAGTTGTAGTGCGACCGCGGACAGTAGGTGCTGCCCGGTATGGTGCTGCATCAGGGAATAGCGCCGCGGCCAGTGGATTTGACCGTGCACCGTTTGTCCGAGGCTGAAGCTGGCGCGAGCGTCACCCTCCAATCGATGGGCGATGAGGCCGTCGCGATCCTCGACCCCAGTGACGCGAAAAGCTCCAAGGACACCGGTTGCAGTGTGCCCAAGCAGACCAGTATCGCAATCCTGTCCGCCGGATTCTGGATAGAAGGCAGTGCGGTTCAGCAAGGCCGCGCCATCCTCCGCCCAGCCCGTAAGGACCGCGTCGAATTCGCGGAGGGTGGCGTCGTAGTGATACAACCGCTCAGTTTCCATGATGACCCTTCGTGCGTGGTGGCGTCACGCGAGAGGCGAAACTGCCTACTCCCCGATGCTGAAACTGGGGGACTTCTGCTCACCCTGCGCATCAGCGGTGGCCACCAGGTGGCGGGCAATGCTCATGAACGCGGCTGCGCGAGGGTCAGCATCGCCGTAGATTCCCACGGGCCGGCCAGAATCACCGCCCTTGCGGATTTCAGGGTCAAGCGGAATCTCTCCCAGGAACGGCACTTGCATGGCCTCAGCGGTACGCTTGCCACCACCGGTGCCGAACACATCGATGCGTTGGTCGGTCCCAGGAACCACCAGGTAGCTCATGTTCTCCACCAGCCCGAAAAGGGGTACGTTCACTTGGCGGAACATATTGACAGCCTTGCGGGCGTCCTCCAGGGACACATCAGAGGGTGTCGTGACGACGACAGCGCCGGTTATGGGGGCCGTTTGCATCAGGGTGAGCTGCACGTCGCCGGTGCCAGGGGGAAGGTCAATGACGAGATAGTCCAGTTCGCCCCACTCCACTTGCCGGAGAAACTGCTGGATGACCCCATGCAGCATGGGTCCTCGCCACACAAGTGGCTTGTCGCCGGGGCTGACGAATCCCATGGACATCAGCTTTAGGTTGTATTGCTCCAGGGGCTGGATGCGGTCGCCGACAGCGGTTGGCCGGTCACTGATTCCCATCATGAGGGGGATGTTGGGCCCGTAGACGTCGGCATCCATCAGGCCTACCCGATGGCCGAGAGCCACCAGGGATAGGGCGAGATTGGCGGCAACCGTGGTCTTGCCCACTCCTCCCTTTCCTGAACCGACAGCCAGGATGCGCGCGATCCCAGGGATCTTCTGGGTAGGGTTGGGGGCAGAGTTTGGGGTGATGGGCATGGTAGGTGGTGAATCCTTATTGTACGGGGAGATCGGCGGTGCTGGTGCAAAGGGGCCGCCTGCAGTCGCACTGCCCCTCATTGAGATGCCGGGGGCTACGGAAGTGATTCCAATGGAACATCGAGGCGCATGGCAGCTTGGGGACTGAGATCCAAGGAATCCACCTGACCTCGGGCGAGGCGGGGGAAAGCGGCGCTGGCGATCATGACGGCATTGTCGGTGGAGAGGGCTGGGGTGGGGAAGTAGCAGGGAACCGGGAAGTCCGGGGCGAGAAAGCGGGCACGAAGGCCGCGGTTGCTGGCGACGCCGCCGGATACGATAAGGCTGCGTGCATCGGTTTCTAGCAGCGCCCGGCGGCAGTTGGCCTCCAAGTGGGCAAGGGCGGTGTGTTGGAAAGAGGCGATCATGTCGCGGGTGGAGGCAGGCGTAACGTCCAGCCAATCCACCAGTGAGGCCGGTGGCTGGGCGACGGAAAGGGCGCGCCGGGCGGCGACCTCAGCCTCCATTCCGGATTGTGACTCGCGCCAGCGCCGGACTGCCGTCTTAAAGCCGCTGAAGCTGAAGTCAAGGGGATTGCCCTTCATGGAAGGCACAGTGAACAGCTCAGCGCGCGGGCGGCCGTGGGCAGCCAGTTGATCAAGCAGCGGACCGCCGGGATAGCAGAAACCGAGGCTCACGGCGATCTTGTCGTAAGCCTCGCCGATGGCGTCGTCGCGGGTGCGGCCCAGCAAACGGTAGCGGGTGGGGTCCTCCGCATGAAATAGATGGGTATGGCCGCCGCTGACAATCAGCGCCAGCGCAGGGAAGGCAATTTCCTGGTGCTGCTGGCGCGCTTCGAGAAGGACAGCATGGATATGGCCTTCGAGGTGATTGACACCGATGAGGGGGATGCGGGCGGCGTACGCGATTCCCTTCGCGTATGTAACGCCCACCAGGAGGGCTCCCATCAGTCCGGGACCTGCAGTGACAGCAACAGCTGCCAGTTGGGAGTATTGAATCCCCGCCTCGTTCATGGCTGCGCGGACGACAGGAACGATGGAGCGGAGGTGCTCTCGGGAGGCCAGTTCGGGTACAACGCCGCCGTAGCGCTGGTGGACGTCCAACTGGGACGCAACGATCTGCGATCGGATATTGCCGGAGCGGGACACCACGGCGGCAGCGGTTTCGTCACACGAAGTTTCGATACCCAGGATGCGGTGTTCCACTTCTGGAACAGTGGCTGGCTGGAATGTTGTAGAAGCTTTCAATTTGTACTGAGAAATCCGGCTTGATTTCAGTTTACCTGCGATACAGTAATACCATGCATTGTGCCCGCTGCGGCAACAAGTCTTTGGTGCCTACGTCGCTGGGTTTGCTGGACGACCTGCGCAGTGTTTTTGGGTTAGTCCGCTATCGTTGTGTACGCTGTAACCATAAGCAATTGGAGCGCTTATGGCCGGTCAGCGACTTCCGTTTCGCGCATTGCCCGCGATGCCTCTCGGGGTATCTGCAGCGGTGGAGCCCCATGCTGATGAGGAACTCATCAATTGACTACCTGAAGCGAGTGTTCGGCGGGCGAAGCCATCGTTGCCTGGAGTGTAGCCATGCCTTCACCAGTTGGAGACGGGTGAATCCGCTGTATCGCACAGACGGCCAGTCCGAACGTCTGGCAGGGCTCGCTGTACCAGTTGCAAATGAAAGTGCAGCTTCACCTGACGTCATACCCGTAGCGAGCGCGCAGCCAAACCGGTTGCGCAGATAGCCGCCCACCGATTGACCTTGCGCCTGCCCATGCAGCTCTCAGACTTCCACTATCACCTGCCGGAGGAGTTGATCGCGCAATCTCCCTTGTCAGAACGGGATGGAGCCAGGATGTTGGTTCTCGATCGTGTGAGGGGCACGTTTGGCGATGGCATGGTGCGCAACCTCCCGGATCTACTGAAGCCCGGAGACTGTCTGGTGCTGAACAATACCAGGGTGTTTCCCAGTCGATTGCTAGGACGGCGGCAGGGCGTTCGCGCAATCGCGCTGGGGAAGAATAACCCCAAACGATTCGGGAACTTATCTGGGGAAGTGGAAGTTTTTCTTACAAAACGAGTCGGGGAAGATCCGCTGGCTTGGGAGGCGCTGGTGAGGCCGGGGCGGAAGCTGCCGGTTGGTGAGTTGGTGTGGTTCGCTGAGGGCTTTGGGGCAGAGATAACCGGGCGCGGGGAGTTTGGTGAACGCACGGTGCGCTTTTTGTGCGCGGCTGAGGACTTGATGCCGCTGTTGGAGCAGTACGGGCACGTGCCCTTGCCACCCTACATCCGCCGGACAGACTCCCCGGGGGACAGAGAGCGATACCAGACGGTGTTCGCTAGAAGTTCAATTGGCGGCCAGACGGGGGCACCATGCCCAGGGCGGCTGGAGGAAGCGGGTTCTGTAGCGGCGCCCACAGCCGGACTTCACTTCACGCCGGAATTGCTGGGACGGTGCCGGGATGCAGGCGCTACGGTGGCTGAGGTTACGCTGCACGTGGGCTTGGGGACTTTCCAGCCGCTGCGGGAACAGCAGGTGGAAGCCAACCGGCTGCACGCGGAGCGATACCACGTCGGAGAAGCCGCGGCGGAGGCCATCAACCAAGCCCAGCGGCGCGTTGCGGTGGGTACCACCAGCGTGCGGACGTTGGAGAGCGCGGCTCGCGAGGGAAGAGTGTATCCAGGCGACGGCGATACCAATTTGTTCATCTATCCGGGTTATCGCTTCCAGATGGTGGACGCGATGTTGACGAACTTCCATCTGCCAGAAAGCAGCCTGCTTATGCTGGTTTCGGCGTTTGCGGGTAGGGAGTTTGTCCTGAACGCGTACGGGCACGCCGTGGAGCGGCGCTACCGGTTCTTTTCGTACGGCGACTGTATGTTCGTCAGCTAGAAACCGGCAAACATCGGCATCACGAGCGGCGGCTCCAGCAGGTAATCAAGTTGCGACATGGTGTGCACCGCAGCACGGATCTCTCCTTCGGTGGCGGGCTCTACAGTGATGACGAAGGGAAGGTCGCGCCAGTTGGTGATGGGCAACTGGCCGACAGCATCGATTCCAATATTGTGGTCACGGAGGATAGCCGCCAAGTCAGCGATGATGCCGAAGCGGTTCTCGACGCGGAAGCGAAGGTAGTAGGGCTGGCGGAAGGTTTCCGGGGGCGCTGGGCGGTAAGTGGTTAACTGCTTGAAACTGTAGGGAGATACCCGGTTTTCGCGGCCGCTCAGCAGTTCTCGTCCGGCATGCAGGATGTCGCTAACCACGGCCACTCCAGTTGGCAGGGGACCAGCGCCGCGACCGTAGTAGAAGGTGTCCTGCCCATAAGCGCCCTGCACCCAGATGGCGTTGTAGGAGCCGGCCACGCTGGCCAGAATGGCTTCCTTTGGCAGCAGGGTTGGGCGCACCGAGAGTGAAAGGCCATCATCACCCATCCGTGCTACGCAAAGCAGGCGGATAGTGTGGCGGAGCTGGGCAGCGTAGTTGAAATCGACGTCACTCACGCGGCGAATGCCCTCTACGAGGATGTCATCAGGGGGAACGCCACAGCCAAACGCGATGGTGGCGAGGATTGCCAGCTTCGATCGAGCGTCGAAGCCATCAACATCGGCGCTGGGGTCAGCCTCGGCGTAGCCCAATTGCTGGGCTTCGGCCAGCACATCTTGGAACCCACGGCCGGCTTTTTCCATCTCGGTAAGTATGAAGTTACAGGTGCCGTTGAGGATGCCGGCCATCGCTACGATGCGATCGCCGGCAATGCCTTCGCGGAGGACGCTGTGAATGGGGATGCCGCCCGCGGCGCTTGCCTCCATGGCAAGCGGACGTTGCGCCTGGGAGGCTGCCTGCCAAAGGCGGAGGCCATCCCGGGCCATGAGTTCCTTGTTCGCGGTGACCACGGCTTTGCCTTGGGCAAGGGCAGTCTGGATGACCTCGCGGGCAGGTTCGCCCCCCCCGATGAGTTCGGCGACAACATGGATATCCGGATGGTGGACAACATCGCGCCAGTCAGTGAAGCGTTCCACGTTGGCGGCGGCAGGCGGCAGCGTGCGGCTGGCGATGGAGCGGCTGCAGACGGCGCGGACCCGCACGGGGATGCCCAGCTTCTGGGCCAGTTGGTCCTGATTTTCCAACAAGATCTGAAGGGTACCAGAGCCAACATTACCCATGCCCACCAAGCCAACATTGAGCGAATCCATATTTGGCTATGATAGCAATTGCAACCCTGGAGAGGCTTTGATGAATGTCAGGCGGCGAATGGTTTTGGGTCTAAGCGTGCCGGTGTTTGTGTGGGCCGTGGCGGTATTCGCGTGGGGCGTGACGGCGTTGCCCCTGATGGCTTGGCCGGGGACGGAATGGGTAGAAGATGCCCCGGCAAACCAGTTGCCCCGTCCGAAGATCAACAAACCGGACGAAGATGAGGGTGTGCGGCTACCCAGTGGAAAGTTGCAACGCGACGCCATCGTGGAGCACGAGCATAAGAAGAACCTGGAAGATCTGCGCGAGATTCAGAAGCTCTCCGGGGAATTGCTGGAGGAGCTGGAAGCCAACACAGGGCACGTGTTTTCGCTGGGGAGTTTGAGGAAAATGGAACACTTGGAGAAGCGGTCGAAGCAGCTGAAGAATCGTTTCAAGCAGTAGGGACGATTGAAACAGATGACTTGGGGTTTCCTGGTGCGGAAGTGACAGGACGCGGCATGATGGTGCTACGGCAGTGGTTGCTGGTAATCGGGGCGATGGCCCTGACGGCGATGCTGTGTCTGGGCCAAGGCCTGACGCGCGAGGTGGAGACGCCGGAGGGCAAGCGGCATTACTTCTTCGTGGCTCCGGAAGGGGATGGCCCGGCGCCGCTGCTGGTGTTCCTGCATGGTGAGGAACAGGCCAGCGAAGCGACCATGCAGATGTATGTGCAGCAGTGGAGCAGCGCCGTGGCGCGGCAGGGCTGGCACGTCGTGCTGCCGTGGGCGCAAGGGCAGTTCGGCTTTCACTCTGAAGAAGGGGTACGTGCCGTGCGAGCGGTGCTAAGGGACTACGCCCGGCGGCACCGTGTGGACGCCCAGCGAGTGTATCTGGCCGGGTATGGCGACGGAGCGCCGGGGGTGTTCGCGGTGCTTTCGAGGCTTCCCGCCGTGTGGGGTGCGGCGCTCGCAATTGGAGGCGATGCCAACCGGGCCATTGATACGAACCGGATCTACGCGGGCAACATCGCGCACATTCCCTTGCTGTGGCTGTATGAGGAAACCCGCGAGCCCGTTTTGCGGGGTGCCATCCGGCGGATGCAGTACGCAGGGCTGACGGGCCATTTTCAACCCGCCAACGAGTTTCGAGCTGAGCAGGCGGTGGAATGGCTAAGCCAGCACCGGCGGGCTGCTTTGCCTTCCACGGTGGATTATGAAACGGGGTCACTGGAGTATCCGCAGGCTCACTGGGTGGAGATTCGCGAGTTCGATTTCGCGCAGCGAAACGATGTGCTGGCGAGTACTAGAGTGGATCCTGGAACGGGAGCGTTTCTGCGGCTCGGGGGCTTTGGCTACGACCCTGAGGGCCAAGGCCCGGGGGTTCCCGTCAAGTGGCTGCCGCCCAACTACAAGGGGCCGCTGAAGCTGGAAGATTGCATTGTGTCTATCGCGGGCAAGATGGTGCAGGACGCGGCGCACTATGCGGAGATCATGGAGACCCAGCAGGAGAGCCGGGACGTGGGGATCATTCTGCGGCGCAGCGGCAAGAACATGCGCATTGAGACGCGGATCGTGATTCCGAAGCGGGACGAAAGCGAGACAGCGCGGATTCTCGCGGAGTATCTGGAGGCTACCCGGGAGGTGCTGGTGGTCTCGCGCGGGGTGAAAACGGCCATGCTTCGAATTTCAGAATCGTGGGCGCCCGTGAAGATCAGCTGGAACGGGACAGACTTAGAGACGCAGGCAAAGCCGGGCTGCTGGCTGCTGGAAATCGCCCCGCCAGCGCGGCTGCAGCAGAAGCATGCGGCGGGTGACGGGGGGCCAGTGGCTAGGCCCGTTCCCTGTGACGTCCCGGCTGGAGGAGCGGAGTTGGCTGCAACCCGGCGCGCGCCATCACTCCCGTAGGAAAAGGCATAGGTTCACGCGTGAGTACTATCCGCTTCGCTGTCGGGGAGCGGTCGTTTCCGCATCCGGCAATACACAGCGCGTACGAAAGGGATATGCCCGCGCCGATGGGCGTGATACGCTGGCTTTTGGCGATGGCTCGAGCGCACAACCCTGAAGGGTCCGCCGGCCACCTTGGCCAGCGATTTCCATGACGGCTGAACCCCTGCAATTGATGAGCGCCTCGGAAGTGGACCGCACGATTGTGCGTTTGGCGCACGAGATTCTCGAACGCAATCAGGACCTTCCGCGGCTTACCTTTGTGGGCATCCGGCGGAGGGGCGTACCCCTGGCAGAGCGGCTCGCAGCGAAGATCAGGGATTTGGAACGGCTCGAGGTGCCAGTAGGCGCGCTGGACATCACTCTGTATCGCGATGACCTCACTCAGGTGGGCGACCAACCGGTACTAAACCGGACTGAGATCGGCGTGGATGTGGCTGGGCGTAACGTGGTGCTGGTGGACGATGTACTGTACACAGGCAGGACGATTCGCGCGGCGATGGATGCGCTATTCAGCCTGGGGCGTCCGGCGAAGGTGCAACTACTGGTGTTGATTGATCGTGGACATAGGGAGATCCCCATTGAGGCGGGCTATGTGGGGCGCAAGTTAACCACCACTTCGCGCCAGATTGTGGAAGTGAAATTTCAGGAAGTGGATGGCTCAGAGAAGGTGATGCTGGTAACCCGGCCCGATTCGACATCCACATGAATGCAAGTTCGGGAGCCCAACAATGACAGGTCTGCTTGGAATCGCGCCCCTCAGCCGCCAGGAGGTGGAGCAGATTCTTCACCGATCGCGCGACTTTCAAACCCCCGCCAATGAGCCATCGCCACGTAGTGATTCTCTGCGCGGAAAGCTGGTGGTGAATGTCTTTTTCGAACCGTCCACGCGAACGCGGGTGAGCTTTGAGATTGCCGCCAAACGGCTGGGTGCGGATGTGGTTTCGATTACCGCATCGGGCTCGAGCGTGAGCAAGGGCGAGAGCCTCGTGGATACATTGAACACGTTGGGAGCGATGCGGCCGCACGCGATTGTAATGCGTCATCAAGCGTCAGGGGCGCCGCACTTTCTTGCGCGGCACCTGCCCACCCCCATCATCAATGCCGGGGATGGGCAGCATGAGCATCCTACGCAGGCGCTTTTGGACGCCCGCACCATCTTGGACCACAGAGAGAGCCTGGAACAGCTGAAGGTGGTGATCATCGGCGACTTGGCGCACAGCAGGGTGGCGCGATCGAACATTCATTTGTTGTCCAAGTTCGGCGCGGAGATTGTCCTATGCGGCCCAAGTCCGCTGCTGCCGGCCGGGATGACGGAACTGGCGCCGGGTGTGCGTATTGAGAGGAATGTGCCGCGGGCGATTCAGGGCGCGGATGTGATTATGATGCTGCGCGTTCAACTGGAACGGCAGCACGAATCGAACTTCTCTGCTACTGAGTATTTCCAGTTCTTCGGGTTGCGCCTGGAACACTTGAAACTGGCTGGCGACAATGTGCTGGTGATGCACCCGGGGCCCATTAACCGGGGCCGGGAGATTGCGTCCGAGGTGGCGGACAGTAACCGGTCAGTGATTTTGAACCAGGTGGAGAACGGCATTGCGGTGCGTATGGCAGTGCTGGAGCGATACGCGCGCTGAGATCCCCGCCGTGGGTGTGGTTTGATTCCCCGGTTTGGAAAAGGAAGTGATGGGCATGTCCGCAACGCGAATTGAAAACGGCCGGGTGATCTGCCCGGCGTCAGGGCTTGACCAAACGGCAACCGTGTACATCCGGGATGGCAGGATTGCGGGAGTGGGAACGGAGCCTGAAGGGTTTCCAACGGATGCAGAAGTGGTGGATGCCAATGGGCTAGTGGTGGCGCCGGGCTTTGTGGACCTGCATGCGCATTTACGGGAGCCTGGCTATGACCATGCCGAATCCATCGAAAGCGGGGGTATGGCCGCGGCGGCGGGCGGATTCACCACGGTATGCTGCCTGCCCGACACGAAGCCAGTCAACGACAATGCAGCGGTTACGCGCTACATACTTGAGCGGGCGCGGGCGGCAGCGGTGCGTGTACGGCCAATTGGAGCCATTTCGAAAGGGATGGCAGGGGAGGATGTCGCGGCCATCGGCAGCATGCGCGAAGCAGGCGCGGTGGCCATCAGCGACGATGGCGCGCCGGTAATGAATGCGCGCCTGATGCGGCGTGCGATGGAACTTGCCGCGGACTTCGACATGCCCGTGATCACAGACTGCGAGGACGAGAACCTGGCTCGGGGTGGCGTGATGCATGAGGGGTTAACGTCCTTGCGGATGGGCCTGCGCGGTATTCCCGCTCTGGCGGAGGACTTGATGACCTTCCGCGATATCGAGCTGGCGCGTACAACCGGAGTCCGTCTCCATATTGCGCACTTATCCACGGCCAAGAGCCTGGACTTCGTGCGACGAGCGCAACAAGAGGGAATCCGCGTGAGTTGCGAAGTGTGTGCACATCACTTGGCGTTGAGCGACGAGCATGTACAGTACGACGGCAACTATAAGATAAAGCCGCCGCTGCGGTCGACCGCGGACGTCGAGGCTCTGTGCGCGGGGATCCAGGAGGGGGTGATCGCCGCTATCGCCACTGACCATCAGCCGCATCCAGGCAGCGAAAAGATGCAGGAATTTGACCAGTGCCCGTTCGGGATACTGGGCTTTGAGACGTCTTTTGCGTTGACGCTGGAAACGCTTTACCACCGCCAGCTTGTCACACTGCCACAACTGTTGGAGCTGTTTACGATTGGTCCGGCGAAGGTGCTGGGGCTCTCATGCGGGACGCTATCTGAAGGCGCGGCGGCAGACATCACCCTGATCGACGTGAATCGCTGGTGGCAGTACGATGTTAACCAGAGTCATTCCAAGAGCCGGAATTCTCCTTTCCACGGAAGGTATTTCCAGGGCCGGGTGCTAACCACCATGGTAGATGGGGCCATCGCCTGGCAGGCTTAGGGTTCGTGACGATGGCTGGGTAGTCCAAGACGAGCGCCTCTAATGGCGCAACGTCCAGTTAGTGTGTGAGAACTGCTGTTCGCACAAGAGTTGCGGCAACCGAAGGAAGGATTGTTGTGGTGGACAAGGTGGTATCGTTTGGAGGCCGTCGTGCCCGCCGCGTGAATTGGGGCCCGTTGGTGGTGGCAGTGCTGTTTGCGGTGCTGCTGTCTGCACGGGGAATTGCGGGCTTTGTGATTGAGTGGGCGTGGTGGACGGAACTGGGCCAGTTGGATACCTACATGTCCATGCTGGCCTATGGCACGCTGCCTGTGGTGGGTGCGTCGCTGGTCGCGTTTGTGATTCTGTGGATGGTGCACGCGCGGGCGCTGAAGTATGCGGGAACCGGATTGCGGCGGCATCGTGCATATGGGCTGATTTCTTCCGTCGTGCTGTTGGCGCTGGCAACACTTCTTGCGGCGGCGACGATTGACTCCTGGACGGTAGTCCGGTTTTTCGGTAGCCTCCAACTGGACCGCGCAGCCGAATGGCTGGATCCGGTGTATCAGCAGCCGCTGTCCTACTATCTGTTCTCACTTCCCTTTTTGTTGAGCCTGCGCAACTTCCTGTTTGCCCTACTTGTACTGAGCGGGTTGGTGTTCTGGTTCACGGCACGGGTGTGGCAAGTGCTGGCCAACGCCCCACGCAACGGCGAGGCGATCGTTCTGGATGAACTTTTTGAGTTCTCTGGGGCGCTAGAGAGCCGGTTCTTGAGAGCCTTGGGCGCGTTGGTTCTGGTGGGCCTGGCAATCAATGCTTACTTGGGCCGTTACCAGATGCTCTGGACTGACCATGAATTCATGGTGGGCATGAACTGGGTGGACATCCATGTCCGTCTGCCGCTTGCCTGGATTACGGTTGGGGTATGCATGGTGGCCGCGGCCGCGGTGGCATCAGGCAGGCTGAAGTGGGCTCTGGCCGTGCCCTTAGTATTTGTGCTGCAAGCGGCGATTCCTGGCATTGTGGGTGCGGTGTACGTGCGGCCGAACGAGATCGCGATTGAACGGCCTTACATCCAGCGGCATCTGGAGGCAACCCGGGACGCTTACTACCTTAGCCAGAGGACGCAGGCCATCGAGTTTGAAGCCAGCATGGAGAACAGATTCAGGGTGGAAGATCATCAGGCGACACTGTCCAATGTGCGGCTGTGGGATTGGCGGGCCTTTCACGACACGGTTACGCAGATCCAAACCCTGCGGCCTTACTACACCTTCCCTGATACCGATGTGGACCGCTACATGATTGACGGTCGACTGCGGCAGGTTCTTTTGACACCCAGGGAACTCGATATTACCCAGTTGCGCGACGCGCAGAGCCGCTGGGTGAACCCGCACTTCATTTACACGCACGGCTTCGGGATGGTGATGGCGGAAGCCAACGAGATCACAGCGGACGGTCAACCGGTATTGTTCGTGCAGGATGCCCCTGCGCAAGTGCGCAGCAAGAGCCTGCAACTCACACGGCCGGAGATCTACTACGGCGAGGTGGTGCATGAGCCGGTCTTCGTGCGTAGCGGGCAGGAGGAGTTCAGCTATCCCTCCGGGCAGGACAATGTCTTCTCGCGCTATGCGGGCGATGGCGGCATCCCGGTTTCCCATCCGCTCATGCGATTGGCGGCAGCGGTGTATCACGCGGATTACAACATCCTGCTCACCAGCCTGATTACCAGCGAGACGCGGATGATGATTCGGCGCAACGTGGGCAATCGGGTTCGCGCGTTGGCGAACTTCGTTTCCTGGGATGCTGACCCTTACCTTGTGCTGACCGAAGAGGGCCGGCTGGTATGGACGGTAGACGGCTATTCCACTTCGGCCGCCCACCCCTACTCCAAGAGCCTGCGCCTGACGCAGATGGGCACGGTGAACTACGTCCGCAATGCGGTGAAGGCAACGGTGGATGCCTATACCGGCGAGACAATCCTGTATGTATTTCAGCCCGAGGACCCGGTGATTCAGGCCTACTGGAAGTTGTTCCCCAAGCTGTTCCGGAGCGCAAGTGAGATGCCCGCTGACCTGCGGTCACACGCACGCTACCCTGAGACTTTTTTCCGCATCCAGGCGGAAATCTATCGCACTTACCACATGCGCGATGCGCAAGCGTTTTACAACAAGGAAGACGCTTGGGATATTGCGCGCAATGTGCAGGGGCAAACAGATTCACCGCAGACGCTTAGCCCTGTCTACATCGTGGCCAGCCTGCCGGGTAGCGACGAGCCAGAGTTCCTGTTAGTGTTGCCCTTCACGCCTCGAAACAAGGACAACCTGATAGGGATGATGCTGGCACGATGTGACGGAGAGCACCTGGGAGAACTGGTGTATCTGCGGCTGTCGAAGCAGGAACTGGTGTTTGGCCCCATGCAGATAGAGGCACGCATCAATCAGGACCAGAACATCGCCAAGGACCTCAGTCTTTGGAACCAGCAGGGTTCTCGCGTGCTTCGGGGGCAAATTCTGACACTGCCCATTGGCAACAGCGTGGCTTACGTGGAGCCAATCTATATCCAGGCGTCGGAAGCGCGCATGCCCCAGCTGCGGAAGGTTGTGATCGCGGTCGGCAATGACCTTATCTATCGAGACACCTATCGTGAAGCACTACAGGAGCTTTCGCAACGGCAAGAAGGTAGCGGTTTCCAATCGGGTAGCGCCTCGGATACCATGGAGGGTGAGACCGCTCCAACGGGGGCGATCTCAAGCGTCAGCCCTCCATCGGAGTCCACGATGAGTGGAAGCGCGGATGGTGGCACTCGTATCCGTCAGGAAGTGCGAAGCCGGTTGCGGCGGTATCGCCAATTGGTTTCGGAAGGCAAGTGGGCAGAGGCTGGACGCGAACTGGAAGCACTTGAGAGCATGGCGGGGTCGCCCTAATGGCGGGCTTCGTCCGGTAGTGGCGGGGTGAAGTGAGTTGCCCCGCGAATATTGCAGTACGAGCGAGGCAGTAAGGTTGGCAACCGAACTCATAGCCGGTGGCATGGTGATGCCCACCCGGCCCGCGCGCATCCTGATTGTGGATGACGATCCGGATGTACGTCTGGTGTTGCGGCGAATGCTAGAACCGGATGGCTATGAGGTGGGCGAGGCGGGTCACGGCCGGGAAGCGCTTGAAGTGATCGGCAACCGCCCTTTTGATCTGGTGATCACTGACCTGATCATGCCCGAGCAAGAGGGCATCGAGACGATTCAGACCTTCCACCGGCGGTATCCGGAAGTGAAGATCATTGCGATTTCCGGGGCCTACGGTTCAGACTACCTGCGGATTGCCAAGCATTTGGGTGCGCACGAGGTAATGCAGAAGCCACTTCGTTTGGAAGCAGTTCTTAGTACCGTAAGCCGCTTGCTCCGGGGTGCCTAGCGTGCGGTCAGGGAAGCCGGGTTTATCCTGAAAGCCTTGGTATTGATAGGACTCCTCCAGCAAAAGAAATCACCCGAAATCCTTGCGATTCGGGTGGCCCTTCCCAGTTTGAACAGATACACTAATCCACATTGCCATGGAATTAGACGCTGCGCCGTTAAGCACTCCTAAACTCATCATTGATCAAATTGAAACCGCGATCGTTCCTCCGCGGTGGGGTCTGCTACGCATCCTGACGCGAGACGGGCTGGAAGGCTACGGCGAGTTCTCACTGGAGGGCCAACTGGAAGCCACTGAGGCGATGGTGAGGCACTTCGGAGAGCACCTCATTGGAAAGGACGCGCGGGATTTCCGGCGGCTTTGCCGAGGCTTTTATGACCTGCACTTCTACCATGCGGGGCCACACTTCGCCAGCGCACTGGCTGGGATTGAGATGGCGCTCTGGGACCTTGCAGGGAAAGCCTGCGGATTGCCTGTACACCGGATGTTGGGGGGCAAGATCCGTGACAAGGTGAAAGTCTACCGCTGGGCCGGTGGCAACAACAACGACGCCTCCGAGGCGGCTGAAGAAGCAGCCAGGGTGGTGGAGGAAGGCGCGCTTGCGCTGAAGCTGAATGCGTGTCCTCCGCTGGCGGCCATCGATACCTACGGGGGGGTGCGCACCGCAGTAGAGCGGGCGATGGCCGTTCGCGCAGCGGTGGGCGAGGCAGTTGACCTGGGCTTTGATTTCCACGGGAGATGCAATGTCCCCATGGCGCGGCGGTTGGCCCGTGAACTGGAACTGGTTGACCCTATGTTTTACGAGGAGCCGGTGCGGCCAGACTATAACCGATGGCTACCGGAGATTGCCGCAATTACACACATTCCCATTGCCACCGGTGAGCGCATGTGTACAGTGGCGGAGTTCTCTGATGTCGTAGCGGCGAAAGGCGCCCACATTTTGCAGCCAGACCTGGTGCATGTGGGGGGCATCGCGGCTACCGCCGAAGTAGCCGCGCTGGCAACCGCCAACGGCATTGCGCTAGCGCCACATTGTCCATTGTCGCCCATTGCGTTCGCGGCCTCTCTACACGTGGTGGCGCAGAGTCCAGCGGGCTGGATCATGGAGTGGAGCAAGGGAATCCACTACAACGCGCACGGCGCGGCCGGCGATGTGGACCCCTGGTTGCGCTACCTGACGGAAAGCACCTGGCCGATGTTCGATACGGATGATTCCGCTCATATCGAGGTACCGGAAGATCCGGGATTAGGGATCTCCGTTGACTGGGCCGAGGTAGAGCGGGCTGCCAAAGAAGGGGCAACCTGGCGTGATATCGCGATGTATCTTCCTGATGGGACCCTGGCCAACTGGTGATTTCGTCAGTTGAACGAAGCCCCCAGCCTCGCCACTTTTGGGCACTTGCTGGGTGACGGCCAGTATGTCGGTGCGCACGGGTTGCGCGGAATTTTCCAAAACAGGTTAGAATCCCATTGTGGGAAACCCGAATCAAGCTTACCTGCGCTATGGCGCTGACCAGAAGTTTCACCTCTCCGCCGGAAGGCTTTGCCAGATTGGCAGGAGCCTCGCCAATGAAGTGGTGGTGCAGGACGCGGAGGTCTCGCGGCACCATGCCAGTGTGGAGGCCAGGGAGACGGAATTCATCCTTTCGGATGCCGGCAGCCGCAATGGCACGTTTCTGAATGGCAATAAGATTCAGGGTCCGATGCGCCTCAAACCGGGCGACCGCATTGAAGTGGGCAACACGCAGATTGTCTTCGAGTGGCCCGGTGCGCCGGGTGCGGGCGGCATGGCTCCTTTTCATGATGACGCTACGATTGCCACCACTCTGATTCCACCATCGCACTTTACGGTGGTGCTCACGATGAACGGGTTCGCGAAGGTGGCAGGTCAGGCTGATCCTGGAAAGCTCGATGCGGCCTTGGCGCTATGCCGCGATCAGGTAACCGAGATTCTGCGGCGTGAACGATTGACGTCCGTCCGATTTGCTGGCGACCTGGTGATTCTGGACGCGGATGAGCGAGGGGGGCCGGGCGCGGCAGACCTGCTGGAGCGGGTGTGTAGCGCCGCCAGCGACATGGCCATCGCGCTAGAGCAGTTGCCTGCGCATGCGAATGTGATTGGGCGAATCCAAGTATCAGGCGGTGTCCATTTGGCTGACGCAGGTCCCGCATCCAGCGATGGCTTGCAGCAAGGCATCAGCTTGGCCGCGCAGGCCAGCAAGATGGGCACGGTGTTGCAGCTCAACGACGAAGCGGCGGAGCGGCTGAAAAGCCGATTCCCAGCGGTAGCAGACGCAATGATGCCTTCTGCATTGCCGGGGGCAATGGCAGTGCAGTTCTTTCAACTGCAACAGGTGATGCAAGGATAGGTCGCGGAGCGTGGCTACGGCTTGGTCTGGACGCCCAGTGCGGTTACACCACGGTCCACTCCCTTGCGTTTGTAAATTGTCCAGCTGCGCGCATCTCGGCTACCACGTGACCAATCCCAAAGGGAAGTGGGATAAGCGTAATCGTAGGTCCACACTCGCTCGTATCTGTCATCCAGACCTTTAGGGATCACGTTGTAGTTGTTCCAAACGGCATACCATGTGACGTCCTGCACAGTGTCGTAAGCGGTGTCTGGAAGGCGGTCACGGAATCGCGCGGCGGCAGGGTTGTTGGCGTCCAACTGTCCAACCCAGTGCATGTCTGGCAAATAGAAATGCAACATCATGCCCTGCACGTTGCGATACACCACATAGCGATCACCGGGCTGTCCGTGGCGCTGAAAGAACTCAATCACGGGCACATCAACACTTCGGTTCATGGTGATCTGGCGCTCCATGACGGCGAAGTTGGCGTAGACGTTGTATGTGAGGTTCGGCCAGATGGCCAATCCAGCAATAAACAGCCAGCCGGCTGAGCGGCGCCAGTGCAGCAATTCCGCGGAAATAACAGCGGCCAGGATGCTGGCGGCCATGGGGACCTGGTAATAGTAGCGCGGCAAGCCCTTGTCAATACCCAGGCCAACCACAACCCCAATGGACACTACCATCACCAGAATGCCCAACAACAGCACTCCGCGAAGCGGGGTGAGCTCTTCGCCATGCTTGGGGCGAAGCCGAACAACCGCCAGCACAAAAAGCCCGGCAGCCAGTAGCTCGGAAAACACGAAGAGTAGCGTGTTGGTAGGGGTATGACTGATGGCAAAGCCCATCACCAGAGCGGTGCCCAGCAGAACTGGAAGCAGCCATTGCAGGCGCTCCGCCAGCGCACGGGATGCCGGGGTGTCCTGCCGCCGGGCGCGAAAGAAACGTAAACCCATTGCGGCGATAGCGAACAGCGTTAGGGAAGCCAGCACCCAGAAATACTCTGAGCCGCGAGTCACTACAATGATTGTTCCCAGGGCGAAGCAGACGATACCTGGTGCTAGCGGAATGCCGTTGGGGACGGCGGTGCCTTGTTTGCGATACAGCACATAGAAGATGCCGGGAATGAGAAAGATCAATGGCAGCATGCGAAGGAGTTCCTCATGGTGCAGCCGGCGAGCGACATCAATGCGGTCAAGCAGCGTGATGCTGGCACTTTCCCAGGGTTGACGAGCCGCGCCCCACGAGGAGGCGAAGTCCACATGGAAGGAGAAGAACTCGGTGCCAAAAATGACAGCGAGGATGGCGGTCATGATCACCCATCGACGCAACAGGAGACGGTCGCCCAGCAGCAATACATAGAGGCAAAGCGCTGTATAAAGTGCCGCAAAACCAAGATAATGGGCTAAATAAACACCAGCTGACCAGAATGAAATACGCAGATACCAGTTGATCGTACCTGCCAGTTTCCGATCTTTCAGATAGCGCACAAACTCATAAAACAAGAGCGCACTGAACAAATAAACAAGTCCATAGTATCGGCTCTGCCGGAAGATGGTGAGATACCAGACAGACCCTAAAGCAAGGGCAGGAAACA
Organism: Bryobacteraceae bacterium; assembly: GCA_036821995.1. GTDB lineage: Bacteria > Acidobacteriota > Terriglobia > Bryobacterales > Bryobacteraceae > JACTMJ01. The sequence continues at coordinate 53,424 of DAISIM010000009.1, read as the reverse complement.
GGAGCGCGAGGAGTGAGTTTCCGTAGAGTTTACGACCAATCAGCCACATGACGCCTACGCACAGGAACCCGGCGATTGCAAAAGGAAGTCTTGCGGTGAGCGTGCTAACGCCGAAGAGTTGAAATGAGGCGGCGGTGACATAAAATTGCAGCCATCCCTGCATGCCAGGGGTGAGGCTGTTGTTGAAGTCATGGGCATCAAAACCCTGGGCGGCCAGCGTCTTACCGTCAAAGACGTTGGGTACGAGGCTGCGCTGCGCCACCATTGTCTTCGCCCAAACGGACGTAGTGCCCTCATCGCGCCACAGCGGTGCGCCATCCAGCCTCCAAAACATCGCGATTGCTGCCACCGCCGCAAATACGATCAGAATCCACACCCCAATTCCGCGCCGGATAGTCCACATCTCTTCCAAGGCCCTTTTCTCCCTCACGGTGCCGCTGCGTGGCTTCCGCTGGCCGCGGAACCCATCAGACTGGCGAAAAGTAAACTCAGAGTCTAACAAAATGAGGCCGCCCTGCAGCATGGACGGCTTGAGTGGAGAATGGGCTTCCAACGAGATGAGGCCAGCCTTGCGAATGCGCAGCTTCAAAATGCAAACAGTTTACAAGTGTATTGTAGCGCCTCAGTAACACGATCTTTTACACAGTGAGAAAATAAAATGAGAAATAAATTCATATAACCCTCCAAAGACATGATCCGTAAAGATAAATATTTTCACACTATTCAGGAATATCAACGATATAGAAACGATGGAACAGTGCATGCATAGTGTGCTGGCAACGGAACTGTTCCATGGAATGGCAAGTACAAAAGGAACGAAAAGGAGATGTGAATGAATAGCTTAATCTCAATGAAAAAGCCCGCGCACGCGGCCGTGATGGCACTGGCTTGCTGCGCAATTACGGTGCTACTGGCTGCGTCGCCTATGGTCGGCCTGACTGCACTGGGCGGGGATACCGCCAGCAACGCAGCCGTGGAGGAATCCAAGTGGACGGGCAAAGTGGAGCAGAAGTCTGTTGGCGGATCGATGGCATTCGTCCTGACAGTGGCTGGCCAATCGTATCTGCTCACTCCGCAGGACAAGTTGGCTTCCCTTGATGGCAAGACGGTTTCGATAACCGGAACGCTGAAGGATGGCGTCATCACAATCACCACCATTGAGGAGGTGAACTAGAAAGGTTCTCCCTTCGGCGGCGGCACTCAAGGTGTTGCCGCCGCTTTTTCCGCGGGAATGGATGCGCCTTACTCTGAACGCTCAGGAAAAACGGAGAATTTCGCGAAAAGGGGAAACGCCGGTAAGATATGCGCTGCGTCCCGGGAGCTTGGGGAGTGCTCCTCGAAGCTGGGTATAGCCATGGGCTGCGGCAGGCGCCTCCACCCGCAACCGGTCGCGGCCTGCGCGAAGCAGCAGAGGCGCTCCCGTTGTGAGGAATGCGCTATCGCTCATGGGTGCGGTGCGGACGTTCTGAATCTCCACGCCATCGCGGATGTTCAGTTCTACGGACACTGGCACATTTGGCGTCCCGGTCACCTCAATGGTGACGATGAAGGTATCGCCAGACTTGCTAAGGGTGCAACGCTGCAGTAATTCGGCCACTTCCGACTGTTGCCTCTTGTGCCGGGACTGGCTCCAGGCCAGGGGGTCCGATGGAATCATGGCGGGAGGGTCAAGCGGCTGAAAGTAGGGGCCCGCCAATCGCTGGGTCATGGTAAATGTGTCGCCGTCGCGCGTGCACTGCTGCGAAACGAATTGGCCCTTTCCAAAAAAGGCGCTTGCGAAGCGGACAGCCTCCAAGACCGCATCGCCCTTGCGGATCGCCAGCACGCGGTCATAACCGCGATAGAGAAGGGTGACGCTAAGGGCATCGTGACGATAGCGCCAGATGGCGGCGTCGCGGAAGTCCTTCTCATACGTGGATGGAGGCTCTCCCGCCGGCGGTGTGGTGGTGCGCTGTAGTTGCGGCAGCAGCAGCCATTGCAGCAGATCGCCGTGGGATGCCTGATGACGTTGCGCCAGACTTGCAAACATTGAGTTGCCCAACCACTGTCCCAGGTATTGGAGCGCTAGCCAGTTCACACCCATGCTTCCGATGCTGTTTTGGTCCTGCCGGCCGGAAAGCTCCGTTACCAGTTCGCCATTGGCATGCATGAGATGAAGGGCGGCCAGCAGGCTTCGTTCGACAGGCTGAAGAAGATCGGGCCGGTTTAGAAACTCAGCCAGGTAGATGAGGCTACGGTTGACGACGGGAGTATAGACGAGTGGACTTCGTTCGGTATAAAGCCCATCTGCGTCGATGTCGATTCCTTCCGAAAGCCATTGGAAGGCACGACGAGGGTAGGCAGCATTCGGTTCCAGATGGTGCAGCAGCGCCAGCGCCGCGGCCACCACCCAACGATGGTTGGGGGTATGGATGCCGCCCACGGCCATGGCCTGTCCAGCCTTCCTAAGGAAAGGCAGCAGAGCGTTTACCAGGGCTGTCTCGCCAGCACGTTGCGCCAGGATGGCCACGGGGCCGACAGCCTGCACGACAAAACCCGTGTCTGGTGGCGAGTTGAAATTTGTGGTCAGCAGATCAATGTTGCCGCTGGGAAGCTGCACGCGATCAAGGAAACCGGCGCCAAGCAGAAGGCGGCGTGCTACCTCAGCGTCACGGTGATAGCGGCTGCCGCGGCAAAGCCACAGTGCACCCAGTGTACCGATGACGCCTGCTCCAGACTGGGGAGTTACCATGCCATATGCATCCAGATAGCCGCCGTAGCCAGGATGCGATTCGTCCAGGATCTGTTGCTGCAGAATGTCAGCGGCGCGGCTTTCCGCGCGCGCCAACAAGTCCGCCGGTACCGGTTTGGTTGTGGGGTCGAGGGGCGTCAGTAAGGAACTGTTGGAGGTTTGCGCGTGAAGCATGCCCAAGCCCATGGGCAATAGTCCTGCAAATGCTCGCCGGGTGTGTGATGCCACAGTCGCCTCCGGATACCCATTGTGCTGTGGGCAGCCCGCATTTTACAACTTCGGCCTGTCTGGTATGCCGCTTTGCGCAAGATCGACAGGTGCCCTGTTACGCTAAAGGAATTGATGCCAGACCCCACCGTTCCTCTGTCTCCGGCTAACCCCAATGGCCCGCCCTACGCCCATCCAGACTCACTGAGTGTGGAAGAGTTTCGCCGCTTCGGGCATGAGGTGGTGGACTGGATTGCCCATTACCTCGATAGCGTGCGCGATTACCCCGTGCTTCCCCGTACTGAGCCGGGGGAACTGTTTGACGCCTTGCCCAAGAAGGGTCCGGACGAGGGTGAGTCCATGGAGCAGATCCTGCGCGACTTCCAGGAACAGATTGTTCCAGCGATGACTCACTGGAACCATCCGCGCTTTTTCAGCTATTTTTCGGTATCCGCGTCCGCATCGGGCATCCTGGCGGAAATGCTTGCGGCGGCAGTGAACATGAATGGCATGCTTTGGCAGAGCAGCCCCGCCTGTACTGAACTGGAGCAGCTCACACTCGAGTGGCTGCGCGAATGGTGCGGCCTGCCGGAAGGGTTATTCGGCGAAATCTTCGATACCGCATCGGTGAGTACTTTTCATGCGCTGATTGCGGCCCGGGAACGCATTGCTCCGCAGACACGAGAAGAGGGGATGCCGCGCGGGCTGGTGGCCTATGCATCCGAGTACGCACACTCATCCATCGAAAAGGGCGCCATCGCGTTGGGCATCGGCCAGAGACAGTTCCGCAAGATTCCCGTAGATACCCAGTTCCGCATGAAACCTGAGGGGTTGGAGCAGCAGATAGTGGCCGACAAACAGCAGGGGCTGACGCCTTTCTTCGTGAATGCGACCATTGGAACCACGTCGGTCACCAGTATCGATCCGGTTCCAGAGATCGCCGCGATCGCCAGGAAGCACGGTCTCTGGCTGCACGTGGATGCAGCGTATGCCGGACCCGTGGCCATCTGCCAGGAATACAGGCACTACTTCAGTGGATGGGAACAGGCTGACTCCATCGTTCTGAATCCCCATAAGTGGCTGTTCACGCCCATCGACATCAGTGTGTTCTACCTACGAGAGCCGGAAGTGCTGAAGCGGGCACTGTCTCTTGTGCCTGAATACCTCAAGAGCGCGGCGCACCCTCGTGCAGTAAACCTGATGGATTACGGTATTCCCCTCGGCAGACGGTTCCGGGCGCTAAAGCTTTGGTTTGTGATGCGTTCCTTTGGCCGCGAGCGCATCGCGAGCAATCTGCGGCAGCACATCAGGATGGCGCAGGAGCTGGCGGAGGAGATCCGCCAGCATCCTGACTTTGAAGTAACCGCACCGGTGCTGTTTTCAACCGTTTGCTTCCGGCTGCGGGGCGGGGAAGCAGCGAATGTCCGATTGCTTGAGGCCGTGAACGCAAGTGGCGAATCGTTCCTTTCGCAAACCCGCTTGGGCAATCTTTACACGCTCCGGCTGGCAATCGGGAACATCCACACCACACAGGAGGACGTTTCGCTGGTGTGGCGACGGATCCAGGCGGAGGCGGCAAAGGTCTAAGGTGTCGCTTCACAAACGACATTGGGAACGCACCATGCCCTAGGCCACGGCGTCACCCCGATAGCGCAAGGCAATTTGACGCACGTCCGCCACCTGTTTGCCAGGGATCTCTAGCGCCCGCAATGCCAGCTTGCCGCGGCCCTTTGTGAGGACGATTTCGCCCAACTCCATGGGGCGAAAAGCCTTTACGTAGGACTCAGTGCGCGGAACACGGTCATCGTCAGCACCTTCGATTGGCGGGTCGTGCACTTCTCTGATATGTGCAGAGGCCTCTTTGTCGGCGAACAGCAGCGCGATGCGCGAACCCAGCGAAGCTTCCGGGCATGTGTAGTACATGGTCACCAGATAGCGTCCACTGCGTCCCACATCTACATTCCACTCCATGGCGTCGTTGGTGCTGGTCCAATTGGTGAAGAAGCTACAGTTAGGGTGACGCGAACTGCGTTGAATGCCGCCCACCGGAATCCCATCACGCGCGGGCAGCAGCGTGTTTTCGGCGTAGCCGACTGAGAAGGGACGTGTGTCGTCGCCGAGCGCCGCAATCATCTCCTGCCGCCATTGCTCCAAAGCGGTACCGAGTTCGGCGGCGATGGAAGGCTGCTGGGCAGCGATATCGCGGCTTTGAGCTGGATCCTCCACCATGTCGTAGAGGGCTCCTTGAGGATCTAGCCTGTAGCGCTGCGTGCGGACGGTAGCGCGGCGGTTGTGCATGCCAAACAGCTTGCGGTCAGGCCAATCGCCGCCCGTGCCTTGTAGAAGTGGCAAGAGGCTGAGTCCATCCAGTGGCTTGGTGCCGCTGAGGGGAACGCCCGCCAGTCCGGCCAAAGTGGGTAGAAGATCAACAGCGCCCGCGATTTGCGAAATGCGTTTGCCCGAAGGTATCTGTCCCGGCCAGCGCATCAGACAAGGGACGCGCAGCCCCCCTTCGTCCAGGCTGCCTTTGCGGCCCTTCATGCTGCCATTCCAGCGCCAACTATTGGGGCCATTGTCACTAAAGTACACAACAACGGTGTCCTTGGCTTTGCCAGCTTCGTCCAGTGCGGCAAGTAGGCGTCCAACGTTCCAGTCGATGTTTTCGCACATGGCCAACGCGGCGCGGGTCATGGCAACATCCTCCTGGGTTGCGTCAGTGGCGAGCATCGATGGCTGAAAATTGGCGAACTTTTCGTAGAAGCGGTCAGGTACCTGCATCGGAGAGTGCGGCGTGTTCAGTGGCAGATAGCAGAAGAATGGCTTGTCCTGCTGGCGTCGCATGAAATCGATGGCATGGCTGGTCAGGTCGTCCACCAGGAAGCCCTTGCCTGTGGTGAGTTCACCGTTGTGGTCCAGTTCCGGGTCAAAATAGTCGCCCCAATGACCGGAAGTGAAGCCGTAGTACTCGTGAAAGCCACGACTGTTGGGGTGGTAAGGGTGTTGGCTACCGTTGTGCCACTTACCGAAGCAGGCCGTGGCGTAACCGGCGTTCTGGAAGTGATTGGCGATGGTACGCTCTTCCAGATTCAGACGTTCAGCCCCCGTGCTGACGCCGCGGACGCCGCCCCTTGAGTGATACCGGCCGGTAAGGAACTCGGCACGCGTGGGGGCGCAGACGGCACAGACAAAAAAGTGCTCAAACAGCGCGCCATCCGTCGCCAAAGAGTCAATGTGCGGCGTTGAGAGGTTCGTGTTGCCGTGAACGCTGAGGTCGCCCCAGCCCTGGTCGTCGGCTAAAATCACCAGGACATTGGGTTGGTCTGCCACTTGCCTGCAGGCGCTAGCCCCAAGCGAGGCAAGACCCACTGCCCCCATAATGCTATTTCGCAAGAACTGTCGTCGCTGCATGGCGAAGATTCCTTAGGCGCGGATGCGCGATGTCTTGAGGCGCGGATGCGTAGTGACTATCGTATGCCACCTCACGTCGCGATGCGATATACAGGGACGGGAGATGGTCTATTCCACCGCGCCCTTTATCCATTCGAGAATGGTCACATACTCCGGCGAGTCCTTGGCGAACCGCACGCCGCCACCGTGGGCTACCGTGCCCGCGCCTGCTACCCCTTCGCTTTCGGCGGTAGAGGTGGGCTTCAGAAGGATGAGGCTACTCTCAGGATTCTCCGTGTCCACCACCCGCATCGCAGTGCCCCACGTAGCGTTGAAGATAGCGTGTGAGGCGTGGCAATGAACGCAGGCGTAGCCATCCTTTCCGCGCTTCTCCAGGATGGGCTGGACATATCCGCGAAAGAAGGCTTCGTCCAGCTTGCGCTTCGGAGCCTGCGCGGCAGCAGAAGCTACAGCGCGGTTCACTGGGGGTGGCTTCAGGGCGCGTGCCACTTCCTGGGCTTCCGGCATCTGCTGCACCTTGGCGATGACGGCCTCCACCGCAGGGCCGGCTGCACCCGCCAGGCGATTTACATCCCCAAAGCGCGTCTCCCGCACCATCAGCACGGCATTGCCTGCCAGACGGCGTACTTCGGGGTGCTTATCTTCCAGCAACGGTCGCAGCGCGGTGGCGAAGCGTTCCGCACTGGGGCCGAAGAAAGTAATTTGCTCCACATCATTGCCGATGCGGTTGTAGACAGGCGGGGCTGTCTGCCGTAGGTCGGCCTGAAGGTCGTAGATGTCGGCACGGCGTAGGGGGAATTCTGTGAGCGCGCGAAGCAATTCCATGCGTGCCGCTGTATTGCCACGTTCCAATGCTTGGGCGAACTTCTCAGCGAGTCGTGCCTCCAGGTGCAGACGGCCCTGGATGATGCGGTCGCGATCTTCCGCTTTCGCAATGCCAGGTACCCAATTGTTGTACAGGTACCGGATGTTTTCGTCAGCCAGGTTGTAGATGCCATGCCGCAGATTCTGCTGCACCCAGGGGTGTGTTTCCGTTCCAAGGCGGCCCAGCAAGGCGTCCTCAATGGGGCCGCGTACAGCATCGCTAGCGTTCCAGAACCAGAGTTGCCATAAGGACTTGGCTGCCTCCATGCGAATGACGGGGACAGGATCGTCGAGCCGTTCCAGCAGGGCCTCGGCCAATTGCTGATGCCGGGCCAGCGCAGCGAAGTGCGTGTGGAAGGCGCGCACCGCGCCCCATCGCATGCGGTCTCCGGAATGGCCCAGTGCCTGGTGTAGAGGAGCAATAGCACTGGATGGGTTGCGTGTGAGAGCTTGCCTGGTGGCCCAGGCGGCCGTGCGCTGCACCAGCTTGCTGGGGTCAGCCAGCAGCCTCGTGCTCGGGGCCAGACCAAGGCGTCCGAGAGCCTCCACGGCAGCCTGGCGGATGAGTGCGTCATTGGATTCGGTAGCGGCCTGAATGTCCTCGCGCAAAGCCGGGCTGGCCACACCCCACACCTCGTCCAATTGCCGTAGCAGCATCACCGGATCGGCAGAGAGGCGTTCTGGGGGATGGGCATCCCAACCTGGAGCGCGCTTGCCGTTGGGAAAGTAAGCGCTCAGCGCCAGCACTGCCATTTGCGTTTCGCGGAAGGGGGTGCGGAAGTTCTCATAGGATTGCAGGGGGTCCAGCCAGCCACCCCAGCGCTGCTGGCGGCCAAGCAAATGGGCAAGACCCTTGGCCACCTGCGGATGGTCAACCGGAACTCCAGCTGCGTGCAGGGCCCACAATGCGTGACCGGTTTGGAACTCGACGGTGGGTTCACCCTTCTTAAAAGGGGCTGCCCACTGGCCGTCTTCCTGCTGCAAGCTCAGGATCCGTTTGGCATTTGCGGAGATCTGGTCGCGATAGCGTTCCCGGTCCATGTCGGCCAAGGCAAGTGTCTGGTAGCAGAGGTCGATCAGGTTCTTCACCTCGCCCTTCGCCACCAACTCCGGCAGGCGCGAATCGTTGTTGGATGTCCAGGCGTACCAGCCCACTTCATGCGCGCTCACCAGTGGCGTGTTGCCGTTCGTTTCGTCGCCAGGAAGCTTTTCGCGACCATCGTAATAGATGCGTAAATACTGGTTTACGCCATCGTGGAACCAGCCACGGCGTTCCCCGCTCACCTGGGTTTCAAACAAGTCCAGCAGATGGGCCATACGTCCCAGCACGTTCGCGGCGGCGGAAATCATCCGGCTCCAGACGGCGCCCTCTTCCTCGAATCCATACAGAGGGCGAGGATTCTGGTAGAAGCGCTCCGTCATGAACTGCAGCTGTTGGCGCTGCACGATGGGATAGCCCTGACGATTCGCGTACAGCTGGGCACGTTGGGAGAAGTGTGTCACGTGACAAGCGACACATAGCGAGGTCTCCTGGTGTACCGCATCCACGCGGCTAAGCGTGCCGCCTCGGCGAGGGGTGTTGGCATGCCAGGAATCACCGGAGCCCATCACGTAATCCAGCGCCGTACGCACGGCCTGCTTCGGGTCAGCATACGGGGGCGGAGCATACACGCGGGTGCGCAGTTTGTATTCCGGATGCGCCGCGCGCACGGCAATGTAGTACACACCCTCTTCACGCAGTAGTCGCGGAACGAACTTGTTTCCGGGCAGCGCCTGCACCTCATGCGGCAGGGTAACCGGGTCTTCCCCTTCGAAGAACTCCTGCAGCTTACCGGCCTGTTCGCGATACAGGCTGACGTTCACGGGGATGTTGTCGCGTTCCATCAGGTCAACCTGGAAGAACACGAGGCGGGGCGGGCCGCTGAAGCGGAAGCGGAACCAGTGGGTATGGGCGGGGTCTTCCACCACTGCGGCGCGGGCGGCATCGGGTAGCGGGAGGTACGGGATATCGTCAGCAGAACCAAACACGGTGGCGCCCAGCGGAATCTCCATCGCGTCCTGCCAGCGGGCATGCGGACCACGGCGTACGAGTGCGGTGAGCGGCCACTCATTCAATTGCAGCGTGGCGTCGCCGGATGCGCCCTGGCTCTCGATGCGCAAGGTGACGGGGCCGGATGCGGAGGGCTGGAACTGCGTGTAGAAATCAGCATCCCCGGCGTGCAGCGTCTTGGCGGCCAGAATCACGGATCCCTGGGCGATGGCCACGCGCACCCGTGCCTCCGGCGCCATCCCGTCCAGCGCCTTGACGCTATACAGGACGCTGTACTGACGGTCTGTCTGCAGCGCAGGAAGGGGCAGGTCCGCCGTCCTCACAGGGAGAGTGCGGACGAGCTTCTCCGGCACGGCGAAACGGGACTGCGCGGGGGTCGTGCCGCCTGCCCACAGCACAATGGCAACGAAGAAGTACAGGATGCGCATCGGGAATAGATCAAGAATACAGGAACTTTGGTGGCGCGTTGCCAACGGGTGAGGATGAGGGCAGGGGGAGTTGCGTTTATAACGATACTGCGCAATCATAATCGGTATGAGGAAACTTCCGGTTACCGTCCTTTCTGGCTTCCTGGGCGCAGGGAAGACTACCGTGCTCAATCACGTGCTACGCAACCGCGAAGGCTTGAAGGTAGCGGTGATCGTCAACGACATGAGCGAACTGAACATTGACGTCGAGTTGGTGGACGGTAGCGGGGCGAACTTGAGTCGCACGGACGAGACGCTGGTGGAGATGTCCAACGGGTGCATCTGCTGCACATTGCGGGAGGACCTGCTTCTGGAAGTGGAGAAGCTGGCGCGGCAACGGCGCTTCGACTACCTGCTGATTGAATCCACGGGCATCAGCGAACCGCTGCCGGTTGCGTACACCTTTGTCTTCGAGGACGCGCACGGAAAGAGCCTGATGGACTGGACGCGACTGGACACTATGGTGACCGTGGTGGATGCGGCGCAGTTCTTCCGCGACTTCGCATCAAAGGACTCGCTTCGCCAGCGCGACGTGGCCGCCTCAGTGGACGATGAGCGGACGCTTTCCGACCTGCTGGCAGATCAGGTCGATTTTGCAAACGTGTTGCTTCTAAATAAGGTAGACCTGGTGAGCCCCGCGGAACTGGAACAGGTTAAAGGGGTGTTGCGCCATTTCAACCCGAAGGCCCGCGTGGTGGAGTGTACCCATGGGCAGGTGGACACGCGGGAAATCCTGAATACGGGCCTCTTTCATCCCTCGCAAGCGTCTGAGAATCCGGGCTGGCAGGAACTGATGGATGGACTGCAGATCCCGGAGACGGAAGAGTATGGTGTGTCCAGCTTCGTGTATCTGGCGCGGCGTCCCTTTCATCCGCAACGCCTGATGGAGGTGCTGCAGGAGGGCTTCCCGGGGGTGCTGCGGGCGAAGGGATATTTGTGGCTGGCGACGCGCTACAACTACATTGGCGCGTACTCCCTCACCGGCACCACGCAATCCGTGGAACGCTATGGGTATTGGTTTTCGGCCGTTTCTGAGCAGCACTGGCCCAAGGACCCGCGGGTGCTGGACAAGGTGAAGTCACTGTGGCTGCCGGACATCGGCGACCGGCGCAACCAGGTGGTGTTCATTGGTGCGGGCATGCAACGCCCAGAGATCGAAAGGGCGCTGCATTATGCTCTGTTGAACGACCTGGAGATGGCACTGGGCTATCGCCGCTGGGCGCATGCCCTGCCAGACCCGTTCCCCAGTTGGAAAGGTACGGAACCCGTGGTGACACGGATTGCCTAGAAGGATGGGTGGCCGCCACAAATGGGGTGGCCGTGTGCGGGAACGAGAGTAACGATCTCAAACTATTTTGGTCTTGATTGCCAAAGTCACTTCGTGCTACCAATAACTGTGAACCATTTGCATGTGTGGATCTTTCTGCTAGAGGAGTATCGATGAGGGTCTTTCTGAGAATTGTTCTGCTTGCAATCGTCTGGCTGGGCGTCACCCTGCACGGGCAAAATCTTGGCGGTGAGTTTACCGGCAGGGTTTCTGACGGCAGTGGCGCGTCTGTTTCCGGGGCGGTTGTGACTGCCACCAACACAGCCAGCGCCACCGCGGTGCGCACGCTCACCAGTGAATCTGGTTTGTATCGCCTGGCGGGGCTGGCGCCCGGCGCCTATGTGCTGACGGTAGAAATGTCGGGTTTCCAAGCGCAGCGTCTGGAGGGCATCCGCTTGCTGGCGGGCCAACGGGCTGACTATTCGCTGCAACTGGAAATCGCCTCGGTGAGCGAGGAAGTTGCCGTCACGGCCACCTTTGAGGAGATGCGTACGGTGAGCACCCATGGCGCACGCGGCGGCGCACTGACGATGGAGGAGACCTCCATGTTGCCGGTGTTGCAGGGTTCGCGGGGCCGCAACTTTGGCGGGCTGATGCTGAACATGGGTGGGGTGACCCCGGGACGGACGCACGCGCCCTTTGTCGCGAATGGAAATCGTCCTTTAGGGACTTCAAATCTGATGGTGGATTCCGCTGAGTTCAATGACGTGCTGCAGGGCTCCGTGATGGGCCGCGGCACCACGGAGCAGCCCGTCTCGCTGGAAGCCGTGGAGTCGTTCGAAGCGCAGACCTCTTCGTTCAAGGCGGACGTGGGCCGGGCCACCGGAGCAGTGGTGAATCTGGTGACCAAGAGCGGGGGTAACCAGTGGCGGGGTTCGGTGTACTACCTGGGCCAGAACAGCGCCTTGAATGCGCGCAATGCCTTGTTGAGCGAGAATCCGCCGCTGCGCAGCCACGTTCCTGGCATGACCATCGGTGGACCCATCCTGCGCAATCGCCTCTTCTTCTTCGGCAACTACGAGAACCCGGTGCGCAACACGTATTCGGGCTCGACGCGGGTACAGACGCTGCTTCCAGAGCAACGCGAGCGCGCCATTCCGGCCATCCGCCCGCTGGTGAACCTGTTCCCGGAACCCAACATTCCGGGCACGAACCTGTACGAGGTGAACATTCCCAACCCGCAGACGCTGAAGTCGATTGTGGGTCGCGTAGATGCCATTCTCACGGACAATCACCGCCTGAGTTACCGCCAGACCTTTCTGAAGGCGATCGGATACAAGTTCACAGCCATTCCAGACGCCGCAAGGGATAGCTGGAACGGAAATCGCCTGTCTGCGCTGGCGCTGGATTCCACGCTGCGCCCCAACGTACTGAACCAGGTGAAGGTGGCGTACAGCATCTACCAGAACCCGCAGCGGATGGAAAACCCCTTCTTCGGCGACCCGGCATTGCATGGACTGGTGGGTAGCCTGCGCGTCACCGGGCTATCGGCCATCACCAGTTTCCGCAACAATGCGGAACTTACGACGCACAACTACTCAGTTTCCGATGACCTCAGCATCGTCCGTGGCAGCCACATGTTCAAGATGGGTGGCATCGCCCGGCGCCTGCACGGGAATACCGCGCCGGAGACCAACTTCTTCGGGACGATGGCTTTCCGGAACGTGAATGACTTTCTGGCGGGGCGTCCGCTTTCCTACACCATCAACCAGGGCGACCCGCGCCTTGACCTGCGCTGGAGCGAGTACGGCGCCTACCTGCAGGATGACTGGCGGGTGTTGCCGAACCTGACGCTGAACCTGGGCATGCGCTACGAGTACTTCAGCGTGCCGGGCGACAAGTACGGCAAGATCACCAACCCCTACCAGCCTGACCGCAACAATTTCGCGCCACGATTTGGCTTCGCCTACAACCCAAACGGCAGTTTGCGCACGGTGCTGCGCGGCGGCTATGGCGTCTACTACAGCCCGCACCTGATGGGCATGGTGGGGGACATGCGCTTTGCGCCTCCGCTGGTAGACAGCCTCACCGTGGCTAGCCCCGGCTTGCCGCCAAGCCTAACCGGGGCAAGCGTTGGATTGAACCGCACCTTCATTGACCAGGGCTTGCTGCAGCCGCTCATCCAGAACTGGAACCTGACGGTGGAACGCTCAGTCACTGACACGTCCGTGCTGGCAGTGGCCTACGTAGGCAGCAACGGCACGCACCTCACACGCTCGCGACAGCCTAACGGCGGACCGAACCTGGCGCGGAGCCTGCGGCCTGACCCCACCGCTGGCGTGCTGACGCGCATTGAGGGCAGTGCGTCGTCGTCGTTCCACAGTCTGCAGGTGACCGGGCGCGGGCGGCTGCGCAATGGGCTGATGTGGCGTTCGGCCTATACCTGGGGCAGTGCCTTCGACGACGCCTCAGCGTATGCCAATGTTCCCCTTTCCGAAGATAACCTGCGTTTGGACCGGGGGCTGTCTGACTTCCACGTGCGGCACTTGTGGAACGGCCACCTGCTGTACCCGCTGCCGTGGTTGCGCTCGCACTGGCTGGCTGGTGGCTGGCAGGTGTCGGCGCTGATGACGGCGCGTTCCGGCCAGGTGTTTTCTATCCTCAGCAACACCAACAACCTGAACGGGACGCTGAACAACCGGGCGCTGAACATCCCTGGCAGCATTTTGCGCGATGGCCCGGCGCAGCAGCCCTTGCGGTTGGCCCCAGGCGTGGTTGCGGCGGATCTGGTGACCGGCGCGGGCTTCCTGGGAACGCTGCCGCGGAACAGCGAAGTTTCCCCGGGCATCATGGATTGGAACCTCGCCCTGATGAAGACCTTCACGGTCACAGAGCGGGTCCGCGCCGAGTTCCGCATGGAGAGCTTCAACTTCACGAATCGCGTGAATTATGGGGTGCCGGTGAATAACATCGCGGATCCGCTGTTTGGCACGGTGCAGTCTGCGGGCGATCCCCGGCAATTCCAGTATTCGTTGCGGTTGAGCTTCTAGCTGGCCGCAGTGGTGCGCCGCGCCGGCTGGTGGAGGGCGGGCGCGGCGCTCCGTTCGGGATTCCGCAGTAGGTGTTTTAGGAGACGGTATGCAGTTGGCTTGCTTCCTTCGATTGCTGGTGCTTTGCGCGGTGGCTGTAGTGCCCCTGATGGCGCAACCGCTGGAGATTCTGGTGATCACCCGCTATACCGGGCAGTTGCGTGACGCCGCTGCCCGGTTCCAGCAGAACTACGGCGGAGATCTGGCGCACTTCGAGATTCACGACGAAAGCGCACCCTGCGCCCTGTATCCGGGCAAGCGCCTGGTGTACGTACACGGGCGCTATTGGAGCCCGGAAATGCGCGCCTGCGCGGACCTGGTGAAGCAACTCCACGCCAAGGGGACGCTGGTGGGTGCGTCGAACTCGACGATCCTCGAGAATTACTGGCATGTGCGGCAGGCGGCATCGTTGGAAGCCGCCAATGAGTACATGCGCTTCGGTGGCGACGACAATCTGACCGCCTTCCTGGCCTATCTATATCGGGAGGCCGGCGGTCACCTGACCGCGGAGATTCCGAAGCCGAAAGCGCAGTTGGAAGTGGGCATTTACCACCCGGATGCTGATGCCCCCTTTGCCACGCTGGATGCCTATCAGCAGTGGTACCAGCAGCAAGGGCTGGCCCCGGAAGGCGCGCCGACAGCGGCCATTACGTTTTTTAACTCGAACTACATGCACCAGGACATGGCGCACATCGATGCGCTGATCCGTGCCATTGAGGCCCGCGGCTTGGCCGTGCTGCCGGTCTTCACCTGGCCGCTTCCAAAGGCCGACCACCTGCTGCTGCGGGACGGCAAACCGGTGGCGCAAGTGCTGCTGGCGCTGAACCTGCTGATGCCCAGCCCAGAGAACAACGCCTGGCTGGAGCGTACCGGAATGCACATCCTGAACCTGATGACCACCACGGAAAGCCATGCCACTTGGGATGCTTCCGAAAGCGGGCTTCCGGTGGGACGCATTCCCATTCAACTGGGCACCGCGGAACGCACGGGCGCGTCGGAACCGCTGCTGATTGCCACCACTGAAGTCACTTCCGATGGCGTCAACCGGCTGATGCCTGTACCGGATCGCATTGAAGCCGCCGCGGAACGGGCGCGACGCTGGGCACGATTGGCCACGGCGCCGAACGCGGACAAGCGAGTGGCGCTCATCTACTTCAACAACCCGCCCGGCAAGGGAACCCTGGGCGCCTCCTACCTGAACCTGATGCCCAGTCTTTCAAACATTCTGTCGCGCCTGCAGAAGGAGGGCTATGCGGTGGAAGGCGAGGTGCCCGACGAGGATACGTTGAAGAAGCTGATGCTGCTTTCGGGCCGCAATGTGGGCGAGTATGCGCAAGGGGAACTGGACAGCCTTGTCGAAAGCGGCAACGTCGCACTGATGCCATTGAGTGACTACCAGCGGCTCTACCAGCGGCTACCGGAAGCCTTCCGGCAACGCGTGGAAGCCAGTTGGGGCGCGCCGGCCGAGGCCCGCATCATGACCCGCATGCACCAGGGCGAGCTGCACTTCGTCATCCCCGGCATGCGCATGGGCAACCTGTTTCTGGGTCCGCAACCCTTGCGCGCGGCGGTGGATGAGGCCAGCGGCACGGCGCATGATCGCAATACCTTTCCGCCGCATTCCTATGTGGCCTGCTACCTCTGGTACAAGTACCATTTCGGCGCCGACGCGCTGGTGCACCTGGGACGCCACGGCACGCTGGAATGGCTGCCGGGCAAGGACGTCGCGCAATCCGGTGCGGATCCCGGTGAGGTGCTGATTGGCAACCTGCCGCACGCCTACTATTACGTGGTGGATGGCGGCGGCGAATACATCCAAAGCAAGCGACGCTCAGGCGCGGTGATGATCAGCCACCTCACTCCCATGCTGACCGCTGCGGGTGTGCCGCCCGACCAGGCTCGCCTGAAAGACGCGACCGAGAACTACAGTCGCGTGGCCGCGCTAAATCCAGGTCTGGCGGAACAGTACATCCGTGAGATTCGCGCGGAGCTGCGTGCCCTGAATCTGGCGTCCCGGCTGGGCGTGGACCTTGACAGCGATCCCGACGCCAAAGTGCTGGAAGCCGCAGAGCAGCATCTGCACGACTTGGAAACACAGTCAATTCCCATTGGCATGCATGCCATCGGGAGCAGCGTACCGACGGACGCGCTGCGAGAGGCGCTGGAGCAGTTCCTGCGTAGCGCGGGCTCCGGCGACCAGGCGTCCGCCATTGCCGCCCACGCCAAGCCCTGGGCACAGGCGCTGCTGGATGGCGCTGAGCCGCAAGGGCCTCCAGAACTGGTGGAGAAGTATGTTCCCGAAGCAAGGACCTGGCTGCACAACTTGCGCGAATCGCCGTCGCAGGAACTGCTGAGCCTGGTGCGCGTCCTGAATGCCAAGTATCTGCCTACGGGCATTTCGGGTGATCCGCTGCGAACGCCTGCCTCCGTGCCCACGGGCCGAAATATGCACGATACTGACCCGCGCACCTTCCCCACGCGCAGCGCCTGGGCCGTGGGCAAGCGCATGGCGCAAAAGCTCATCGAAGAACAGCAAGCCAAGGCGGGGAAGTTCCCAGAAAAGATCTCCATGGTGCTGTGGTACGGGGAGGCCACCCGCCACCAGGGGATTGCGGAAGCGCAGGCGCTGGCCTTGCTAGGGGTTGAGCCCGTGTGGAGTGGTCGCGGTCAGGTGGACGATGTGCGTCTGCTGAGCGCCCCGCAATTGGGCAGGCCACGCGTGGATGTCGTACTGACCATCTCGGGACTCTATCGCGACGGGATGCCAGAGAAGATTCAACTGCTGGATAAGGCGGTGCAACTGGCCGCTGCGGCCGCGGACGACAACCCCGTGAAGGCGAACTCGCGCCAGGTAACTGCGGCGTTAATTGCGAAGGGCGTTGCCCCGGAGCAGGCGCAAGCAGCGGGTGCGGCGCGCATCTTTGGGCCGCCGCCCGGCGCCTTCGGCGTGGGCATTGCGGGCATGATGGAATCCTCTGAAGATAACGGCGACCAGGCCAAGGTGGCTGAGCGCTACCTGCAGAACATGAACTACGCGTATTCGTCGAAGCTGGCGGGCGCGCCGGTGGCAGGCAACCTGGCGGCCCATCTGGCCAACAATGAAGTGGTGATTCACTCACGGTCAACCAACCTGTATGGCGTACTCGACAACGACGACACGTTCCAGTTCATGGGTGGCCTGAATGCCGCCACCACGCTGGCTTCTGGCAAGGCGCCCCGGATGCTGATCTCCAACGTCCGCAAGGGAGGCGACGAGCGCTTCGAAGCCATGGAACATTTCGTGGATCGCGAGTTGCACACGCGCACCTGGAATCCCAAGTGGATTGAGGGCATGAAGACCGCGGGCTACGCCGGGGCACGCGAGATTGCCAAGGAAATTGAGCACCTCTACGGGCTGCGCGCCACCGCGCCGGAAGTGGTGGATCCTTCAGCGTGGCAGAAGACCTACGAAGTGTTCGTGGCGGATAAGTACGGCCTGGGGATGAAGGAGTTCTTCCAGAAGGAGAACCCGCATGCGCAGCAAATGGTGGCGGCGCGGCTGCTGGAGATTGACCGGCAGGGCGTTCATCGCTTCAGCGATGCGGATCGCCGACTGCTTCTGAAGGCCTATATTGACTCCATCAATCGCAACGGGGCTAGCTGCTACGTGAACGCCTGCGACAACCAGCGCTTGACGCAGTATGTGCAGTCGCAGGCCCGAGAGTTATCCGCGGTGAGCGCCGCCGAACTGAGTGCGCTCCGTCAACAGCTGCAACGTTCACTGGAGCCACGCGGCCAGCAGCCGTCCGCGCAGGAACAGCCCACAAACCCCGCGCCGCTTCCAGACATTTCGATGACGCCGCCCAATGAGCCGCGACCGCCCACGGCGCTGCTGTTTGACTTCGTCCGCGAGTTCACTGCCGACCAGATTCGTGAGCGGATGCGCAACCCGGTGTCTGTATGGGACTTCGCGTTCCTGGGCCTTTGCCTGCTGACGGGAAGTGCGTATGGGTATGTGCGCCGACGGCGACGGCCAGCGCCCTTGCTTTCGTTGGGTAGCATAGATGTGGTGTTGCCGTCCGTGCAGGTGGCTGCTGGGGATTGATGGGGCGCTTACATCTCCAACACAAAGGTGACCGGGCCGTCGTTCAGGCTGCGGACGTCCATGTGGGCCTGGAAGACGCCCGCGCCTACGGCCAGCCCGGTGGCCCGCGCCTGGGTGAGGAAGTGCTCGTACAATTGCCTGGCTTGCTCAGGCGGTGCTGCTGCGTCAAAGGAGGGGCGGCGCCCTTTGCGACAATCGCCCAGTAGCGTGAATTGCGACACCACCAGCAGCCCGCCGCCGACGTCCAGCAGGCTGCGATTCATCTTGCCCGCCTCGTCCGGGAAGATGCGTAGTTGCAGGATCTTCTCCAGCAACGCGCTGGCGTTCACTTCTGTGTCACCCTTGCCCACTCCCAAGTACACCAGGATTCCTTTGCCGATTGCTCCTGTGATGCTGCCATCCACCGTCACCGAAGCTTCCGCTACCCTCTGAATTGCCGCCCGCATGTGGTATTCAGTATGCCAGAGACTGTTTTATGTACACATCCGCCATTGAGACCTACGCTTATGCGCGCGCCGGCCTGCTGGGCAACCCCAGCGACGGCTACTACGGCAAAACGATTTCGTTCATCGTCCGTAACTTCCGCGCTCGCGTGGTGCTGTATCCCAGCGCCAGACTGGAGATCCGTCCCGCCAAAGCCGACATGCCTGTGTTCGAAAACCTGGACGACCTTTACGAAATCACCCGCTGGCGTGGCTACTACGGGGGCATTCGCATTATTCAGGCGCTGCTTGTTCGGCTGATCGAATACGCGAAGGAACAAGGCATTCCCCTCCACGATCGCAACTTCACGTTGGAGTACGAGAGCACCATCCCGTTACGATTGGGCATGGGGGGCTCCAGCGCCATCATCACCGCCGCACTGCGGGCGCTGATGGAGTTCTACCAACTCAACATTCCCAAGGAAATCCAGGCCAAGCTGATTCTTGAAACAGAGACGAGGGAACTGAATGTGTCGGCTGGACCGCAGGACCGCGTCATTCAGGTCTACGAAGGCCTCGTCTACATGGACTTCGCCCGGGAATTAATGGACTCTCGCGGCTATGGAGCGTACGAGGTGCTTGACCCTGCTCTGCTTCCCAATGTCTACGTGGCTTACCGGACCAGCCTCAGCGAGGGCACTGAGGTATTCCACAACAACGTGCGGGGGCGCTGGAACGCCGGAGAGGGTAGTGTGCTGGAGGCCATGCAGACTTGGGCCTCCTATGCCCAGCAAGGCAGAGATGCTCTGCTGGCAGGCGATATCCACCGGCTAGGAGAACTCATTAATGCCAATTTTGACCTTCGTACCAGCATCTACCAGATCAACGAGGGCAATCTGGAGATGATCCGGCGCTCTCGCGCGGTTGGTGCTACATCCAACTTCGCCGGCTCCGGAGGCGCAATCGTGGGCACCTATCAGGACGAGGACATGTTCACTCGCCTCCAGCAAAGCCTTGGCGCAGCGGGAGTAAAGGTGCTGCGACCTCGCGTTCTGCCGTGAATGTCCCCAGCGCTTCGAAAATGGGGGAACAAGGGCTTTGTGCCAAACCCAAGCCCAAGCCCATTGGAATCCGGGCGCTCTCACACACTCTGCACGTCAATCCAAGCCGATTTTCTGGATTGTTCGATCTGTGGTTTCAAAGTATACTGAGTGGGATGTTATCGGATCCGCCAGATCCGCTGGACGAAGCAATGGAAGGATACTTCCTGAGTTCCGGTGGCGGAAAACGCCCGCGACAGCGGGGAAATGCGCACGCAGACCGACGGTTTCGCCCGCTGGACGAAGAGAACCGGCGGCGAGGACTCCACCATCAGTTGGATGGGTCGAAGTTGCAGCGGGAAGATTAGGCTTGCGCGTAAGCAATCCTTGACCGTTGCCTGAGGTGCTTCAGCGTTCCCAAAGCACCCTGTGCTGCGTTGATGCTGCCACCCAGCAGGGCAACCCAGGTCATAACTCCCCGTCGGATTTCGTTTGGAATGTGCAAGCCAGGGGTCCGCGCCCCTGCTACCGTCCTGCCATCCTCGTTGGTCTCCCCATTGGCAATAAGGCACTAACCTTTTGTCACCAGGGCCTCCTCTGCCAACTGGGCAAGTACGCTAGCAGGCAAGATGCAGTAGTGGGTGCGCGGACTCGTGGCAAGCGTTCAAGCGATCTTGCGCTTTCCAACTGAGGGGCTGTCTTGGATACGCCCCGGTTGCTGCCCAGGATAGGCCTCCGTACAAGTTCGCGGGAGTTTTCGCACCAGCCGCTGGCCCGGCGGATTCTGGGTATTCTGTTGAGGGTTATCCACAAGGGATGCCGCTGGTTGGCGAACCTCATCCAGATACTCATAGACAGGGAATAACGGGTAAGGCAACGTCTCGCGAAACGCCTTTCCAAGCTTCTGCTGAATCCGGTAAAGCGCGTGGAAAAAGCCCCCTCGATCCAGGCCCAGGCGCCTGCAGCACATCTTCCAGTCAGCTCCCAGAACAAAGTGGAAGCGGAACAGTTTCAGGTCGCGCTCATCCAGGGTGCGTTTGGCGATGACCACAAAGTCCGCCATGTACTCTTCGTTCTTGCGGTCGTAGGTAACCGCAATCTCCCCGGTGGCTGGCATGTACTCAAAGCTCTTTTGAGTAAGGCACTCGTTCGTCTCCTGACAGTGCCGAAAATGCGCATAACAGGCGCGGAAAATTGCGCGTAGGACGCAATTACAGGGGACAATAGTCGATCCCCAACTGGAACGCAATCCACTACCATGGCAAAGCGTACAGGAATGTTTTGCGAGAGCGATCGTCTCTGACCGGTTCCATTCCATGGCATCTACTCAGACTTCCTTTATTGACTACAGGACAAGCTGGTACCCGGCAGTTTGCACGGAAAGCTCTACCGGCCGTTGGCTGAGAACCGGGAGGATTTGCCTTGTGGCAGAGGGTTCCGCTGACGAACGATGTGGAGCCGCGCTACCGCTCAAACCGTTGAGGGTTTGCCGCCTTCCCTACTCAGAACTTTAGCTGAGTAGAGAAATCACGTAACAATCGTTTCATTGCGTTCCCGCCGGGAGGATCGCTCCTTAGGTGATTTCACGCAGGTATCGTATTGTTTTCAATCACTTTGGATCGAAGGGTTGAAGTGATCACCCAACTCTGGCAGGGGAGAAGACCGCAGGTGTAGATCCTAGAAGTAGGGCATATTTCTATTAGAAATAGCCCGTACCCTTAATCCGTTGACCTTTGAACAGCTTCTGGCGCGCCTATTGGGCGAAATCCGGCGCCGCATCGAAAACGGCCAACTTACCGAGCGCGGACTCGCCCGGCTAACCCGGATTTCGCAACCACACGTTCACCACGTGCTGAGCGGGAAGCGAGGAATCACCCCCGAAGTGGCTGACCGCTTCATGACTGCGCTGGGACTAGACCTGAACGATCTGATGCAGGAGACATCGACTGCGAAAGCGGGCGTGCGACCACAGCCAGATTTGGAACGATGCGTATTGTTGCCCCTGTGGGAAGGGTTGGTGGCTCCTGGACTTCCGCCACCCCGCCCGCGCGATGGAGGACTTTACTTCCCGTTTCCCGTGGCGCTGCTGGGGCTGGATGCGCAGGATTGCGTAACCGACTGCACTCCGCCTCGCTTTGCCATGGTGCGCCTGGGAAAAGATCCGCTGCTGGGGAACTCCGCCCACGAGAACGACCTTTTGGTGATTTCCTCAGTGAACGATGGGGAAGCCGATCCTGTCCCGCTGTCGCGCGCTGCCATCTGGATGCTGGATGGCAGTTGGGTACTGGACGCGTTGTCGATGAACAGCGTGAAGGACCATGAACCCCACGCGCAGGCGGTGGAGCGTTCGCGGACACTGCGAAGCCACGGAGTGATGGTGGCCAATGTGCATTGGCTCGTAAGGAGGCTGCGGGCGATCAGCGTGACTGGATAGCCGGCAATGAAATGGGGACGGGCCGAAGCCACTGAAAGTCCACGGTTCTGGAAAGGCACGGCGTAGAGGAACTTTAGGTGCAGTCAACCAAAAGCCCCGGCCGCAAGGACTTGCCGCCGGGGCTTTCGAAAGTGCAGGACGCGGCTAGGCGCCGATCATCCTTTTGAAGATAGCCAGTTGCTCAGCCATCGCCTTCACCGTGTCGGCTGGCTCCGTACGTGCTTCCAGCAGGAACCAGCCGCTGTAATTCATGGCCACGAACATCTTCATGAGTTGCGCGTAGGGGTAGCTGCCCACATTCAGTTCGCGGATGTGTACGGTATCGCCAAAGCGGCCCTTGAGCAAATTGAAGTTTGATTCCAGCCCCGCGCCGCTAAGGTCCTCGTCATTACAATTCCAGCAGATGTAAACGTTGGGGTGCGTGGCCACATCGAAAATGGCCTTCATCACGGGCGGATCCTGAGTGTAGCGGCCATGTACTTCCACGCGGATCTTCTGGCCATGGTCGGCACCGAAGGCTCCCACTTCGTTCAGTGCTTTTCCGATTTGCTCAATCGTCTTTTCCTTGGCGACATTGGCCGGAAGGGTGTTGGGCTTCACCTTCACGCCACTGCCTCCGCAGTCGGCCATCAATTGGATGTAGGCCTTGGTTTCTTCAATGTTCTTCTTCAGCACTGAGGGGTCGGGCGAATGATACTCGCTGTTGGCGCCATAACCCAGCAGTGCAACAGGGCTATCGGAGAAGCGTTTGCGTACTTCCGCGCGTTGGGCCTTACTGAGGCTAGGCTCAACACCATGGGCGTGCTCTGTGCGCAGTTCTACGCCTAGCAAGCCGCTTTGCTCGCACGCCCGGATCACGGTGGGCAAGTCCATCTTGGCACCCCACATGTAGGTGACCAGCCCAAGATGCATGCCGCCACTGACGGCACGCAGGGCGGAACCGGATGCGGCTGCGCCTGTAAGCATCGTGGCGCGTTGGAGGAACTCTCGTCTATTCATAGTGTGCAGGTACTCCGAAAGAGGCGAAGCGCCCCGGACTGGATGCAGCCGGGGCGCTTGAAAGCTGGGTGCGTACAGACTTGGGTATCGAACGCACGAGGATAGGTTAGACCTTGTCCGGCGTGGGCATCATAAAGCCCTTGCGGTAAGGGTCCCTCAGCAGGCGATTGGCTTCGGCATCGTTGACGAATTGTTCCTTCACCGGATCAAACTCCAGCATGGTGCCGCGACGGAACGCGACGTTCGCCACATGGGCCAGCGCGGATGAACTGTGGGCGGTCTCCACCGGCCCATTCTGGTCGCTGGTCTTCCGGCTGCGTACGGCCTTGATGAAGTTCTCGTAGTGCTTGGTGGGCGCTTTACCGGCAGGTCCCGCCGTCTTCTGGCGACCCATGAAAAACTTGTAGTCCGTGTAGCCGCTAATTGCCAAATAGCCCTCTGAGCCGTAGAACAAATTGCTGATCGGGCCGCCTGCTTCATCGTTGGAAATCCAGAAGCGTACCGCGATCTCGGCGAACTTCTTCTCTTTGCCAAACTCGCACATGGCGCTTAGCACTTCCGGAGTCTCACGATGGTCCTTCCAAAGATAGTTGCCGCCCATCGATGCGATCTTGGTGGGCAGATTCACACCCAAGCCCCACTGCAGCATGTCCGTTTCGTGCACACCCTGGTTGCCGATCTCGCCATTGCCGAAGTCCCAGGTCCAATGCCAGTTGTAGTGAACGTGGTTTCGGGAGTATGGACGGAACTTGCCTGGACCAACCCAAAGATCGTAGTCAAGATGCGCGGGTACCGGTTCGCTGGCCGGAAACTTCTCCAGCTTTGGACGCCACTTGAAGATGGTAGTGCGGGCCATGTACACATCGCCAATCAGCCCCTCACGCAACTTCGCCACGGCTTCCTGGATGGCCTCCGAACTGCGCAGTTGCACGCCGTGCTGCACGATGCGGTCGTACTTCTTGGCAGCCGCAATCATGCTATGGCCTTCGGCGATGGAGTGCGTACCGGGCTTTTCCACATACACGTCCTTGCCTGCCTGACAGGCCCAGATGGTAGCCAGCGCATGCCAGTGGTTGGGAGTGGCCACGGTAACAACGTCGATTTCTTTGTCGTCGAACACGCGCCGCATGTCCTGAACTACCTTAGGCCGATGGCCAAATCGGCTCTCGAACTCGCTGGCGCGTTTGTTGCCAACTTCGAGGTCAGGGTCCACAAACGTGGTTACCTGCACGTTATCCAGGGGCTGCAGGCCCCGGAAATGATCCTGTCCGCGGCCGTTCACGCCAAGCACCGCAACGCGGATCGTGTCGCTGGGGCTAAACGGCTTCGTGGCCGCGCGGACGAGCGCGGGCGCAGCCGCGGCGCCCATCAGAAAGTAGCGTCGATTCATGAAATCCTCCGGGATGAACGATCAACGGTCTTGGGCGCGCAGCAAGCAGCACCGGCCCGATGGCCGCCAAATGCCACCATTTTATCCGCATTCGCCCAGGGAAACAATGACTGCCAGCTTGACTGCTGCGTCACATGGCATGGGAATTTGCGCGTCATCATGCAAGACGCACTCGCTCCTACGGCGGTTATGTCGTGAGTACGATCTGTCTTGGGGAAATCGCAGCTCCCCATGGTCTTGGGCGATTGTTTCTACGGCTGTGCCACCACTAGTTTCACCGGGCCCAGCAACCCGGACTGCTGTTTCGGCCGGTCAGTAGGACCGTACAAGATGTCTGTCACGCCATAGCCGGGCCCTGGGATGGTGCTGGGTGCAGGAGGCATCGCCTTCACCGCATTGCTCCACAAGTTAGCCACGCGCACTTCAATCTGGTGGTAGCCAGGCGCAAGAAAGCGGCTGAGATCAATGCGCCAGGGTGGCAGTATCAAAAAGCCTGCTGCTTGGCTGTCGACGCGCACTTCGGCGCTTACCTCCATCGCGCCAAGGTCGAGCACATATCGGGGTGCTGTGCCGCCGATACTCTCTGGAATGCGTACACTGGTGCGATAGCAGCCCACGCCCGCGTAGTTCTGCCACCCGGGCAGCGTCTCCCAATCCACAGGCCCGTTCGGGAGCGGAACCACCGTGTCCTCGCCTTCACGGTACAACTCCCAATCGTTCAACGTGATGCTCTGGGCGGTGTCCAGGAAGGCCAAAGGCACGCTGGCTGCGGGAAGCGTGGATGGTTGGTGTGGCAGGCGCAGTAAGCAACTTTCCCAGGGTCCCAACTGTAGCCGCACTCGGGTGCGTCCGTCTTCGGTGGCGGTGAAGGGAAGGGAACTCAGTTCGCCTGTAGCCGCATCCCAACGCTCCACTGCCTTGGCTGCTTGGCGTAGCGTCACCTGGGATGTCACGTTCTTTTCGCTACCGTTGGAGATGAAGTAGAAATGCTGTCCCTCATCGTGTCTGTGTACAAAACCCAGGTCAGCGCCTGAGGCGTCCCGCTCAAAGTCAGGCATGGGCCGGAAGTTCAGCCACATCCTCATGGCGTAGGCGTCGGAAACTACCGTAACCTTGCCCGTCTTCCACAGTGCGTCCAAGGCTGCCTGCCAATCCGCCTTGCCGGTTGTCTGCTCAGTGTGTCCGACACCTGCTTCCGGCAGGTTGCCCAACGCCAGAACGTGCAGCCCAGCCTGCACCAGCGCCAGCAACTTTCGCAATGTGGCCGTGGGCACAAAGCGTGTGCGCGGCAGCACCAGCGCACGAATGCCTTTCAGGTCCTTCGCCACCGGGCTGTCCGGGATCTGTGTCTCAAGGGCATGGTCGTTGATGTAGCTGAAGCCGTATCCCCCCACCCGCAGGCTTTCGGCCGCATCGCGAGTGCGCATTGCGATCTGTGCGCTGCCGTCAATGCCGGGGTTAATGTCCGGCCGGTGCCAGGCATTGTCGCCCTTCATCCATTCGGGCGTTGGCTGCTTGTAGTCGGCCATGCCATCCCACAGATTGTGGTAGATCCAAACGTCATTTGCCGCTTCGCCGTGCTGTAGTGCGTAATTCATCCGCGTCACGTACTGCGCGATGGCCGGGTAGTGCGGCCACCACGTTTGGCTATGGTTGATCAGCGTGGACGCGTAAAACACCTGCCCCGGTTTGCCATGGCGGCGCGGGGAACTGGAATATCCATGATTGCGGATGTGATTGATGCCGTCGAGATAGATGGCGTCCGAGGCCGCCTTTACCATCCACGGCTTCACCAGAAAGCGTGGCATGCGCAACCAGGTATAGCTCTCGGCGGCGGCAATGGGTTTACCGTAAATCTGCGCGGCTGAGGAAGCCACTCGGCGGTTTCGGATGTTCACTTCCTGGCGCTCCTTAAACTCCCAAATGGTCTCGCCGTCAGGTACATCCGCCGCCCCGTACGCGCGCAGCGTATCGGTCATGCTGCCGTGGGCTTCCACCATAGTTTGCAATCCATGCTTCGCCGCCCAATCACTCATTCGCCGGAAGTGACGCTCAAGCATCAGGTCGCTTACAGTCATCAGAAAGTCCTGACGGATGCCCGCAGCCTGGGTCGCATCCTGCCAAAGATCAGGCAGATGCGGGCGCAGGTCGTAGCCCCGGCGGCGTGTGAACTCATCCAGGAAATCGTGGGTCCAGTTGTCATCGTCCAGTTCCAGGCTGTCCTCAGCGATGCCTACGAATGCAGTTGGAGCAACTCGGCGCGCCTCCGCCGCGAAGCGGTCAAGCACCGCCAATTGCGTGTCGATGGCCTGAGAGTCGTAATGGTTCAGCACCAAGCCGCTGCCACCCGGCGCAGCCCGCTTCACCTGCATGTTGGTGCGCATGCGATAGATGAAGTGAACGTGCCAGCCCCCCGCCGGAACCGAAAACGACAGTCTTCCCGAGGCAGGAGGCTGGGCCAGCAGCACCCGGCGCTCCCCTGTCTGGCGATGCACTCCCGTCACGCATTCCAGCACCGGATTGCTCCAGCGGGTGGGAGCCACGGGCTTGGGGAGATCGCTGCTCCAAGTTCTCGGGCCATCGAGATCCACAACAGCGCGGGCAAGTGACAGCGATGCCAACTCGGGCGAAATCCACGGCCCGCCCAGCGGCCAGCCACTGCCTGCCCGCAGCCAAACCCGCATGCCAAGGCGTTCGGCTTCGCGGACTGTAGCCAGGAAGCGCTGCTGCCATTCCGGTCCGTAAACGGCGGCTCCAGCGACAACTTCTTCGTGCAGCGCGTACACGGGATTGATCTCCACCCCTCCAATACCGTGGGTGTCCATCTGGCGCAATTCCCAAATCAGGTCCTCCACGCTGCTGGACGCACCGAACCACCACCACACGGTCCATGGGCGGTAGATCTTTGGGGGTGCGAGGAAGGTGTCTCGTGTAAGCGGCATGACACCAGAATTGTATGTCATCCCGATTTCCAAAGCCCACGCAGAAAGGCCCCAGCAAAGGGGCTGGGGCCTTTGTCCGGCGCCAACATGGGCGGCCTATTCATGCACGGAAAATCGAATCGACGTGGGCTCTACTCAGCGGCCTTCCAACTGCGGAGGAACTCATCCACTTCGTTGCGCACCGCTTCTTTGGCGGCACCGAAACGCTGCTGCAGCATGCCTTCAAACTGTTCACGGCTGCCACGGGCGGCCTCCAGGTCGTTGTCTGTCAAGTCTGACCATTTGCCGCGGGCTGCGCCCACAAACTGCTTCCAATTCCCTTCAATCTGATCCCAATTCATTCGTACTCCTCAATGGTTGGTTAACAGGACCGCCGACCATCAGGCGCCGGCGAAAAGCAGGTCGCGATCGAACATCTGTTCCAGCTTCCTGCGCGTGCGCATCAGACGTAGCCGGATGGCGAGGGCGGTTGATCCCACCCGTTCCGCAATCTCGTTGCTGGTGTATCCGCGCACATAGTGCATATTGAGAATCTTTTGCTCTTCCTTGCCACAAGCCTGAGTGATCTGTTCCCAAAGGATCTTCCCGTCAGGGCGATGGTCAACGGCCATGTTGTCGCTAAGTTCCCTGTTTCGCAGGTCGCGGACGACGCGATTGCGCCACAGATGCTTCGCGATGCTGTTCACCCACACATCCACCACTTCCGGGTTTCGCAGTTGGTGCAACCGCTCCCAGCCCCTCGCCCAGGCTTCCTGGGCCACTTCCTCCGCCAGGTCTTCGCTGGCGCCACGCGATCGAAGAAACCGCAACGTCTTGCGGAAGTGGGTCTGAAACGCTACTGCGAACTCTGCCTCGGTTAAGCATCGCTCGGCAGGATTCATCGCGCCATCCTCAACCAGTTCGGCCTCAAAGGAATCGATGGCGATGTGTTCACGATGCGGCTTAGTATGGAAACGGAGGTCCGCGCAGTGGGCCTTCCCGGTTTCCTTGGCTCCGGGTTTCACATTGACGATCTGAGTAGTGTTTCGGGTGATGTTCGATTGATTCGTCATACGCCCGTTACCATGCATGTGACGTGCCATTTCCATCGATTTCGTCTAAGTCCTTCGCAAAGCACTGAAAGCGAGGAAGTTACTATCGAATTGTCATTCCTCTTCCGTCTTGATTGTTTTGCCGCCCAACGCAAACAACTGTCTGAATTCTGAACAGTTGTCTGTCTTGCGTACAGTTACCAGGGGCTGGTGTTCTTCGAGTAGGCACGCTGGTGATCCCAAGCATGCATACGAAGTTGATATTTTTTCGGAAACCTGATGCCGATGCGAAACGTTAACCCGCGCCGTGGTTTCCATCGGTTGAGGGACTTCAAGGACGGAGGCGCGTAATGGCCTGGGTCGGGCATCACGGCAGATTCTCTCTCGACGGCAACGTCATCGAGGCTTCAGTCCAGAGCCTGCAGCAAGGATCCATCGGAAAGGAAGGCGTCGATCGCGACATGTTACAGACAACGCAGCATCCTGGCTACGCATACCATGTGGAGGCTGCCAGGGAACTGGCGGTAGGTTCCGAAATGCCCCGAATCCTGATTGCGGATGATGATCCACTTAGCCGCGAATTGCTGCGGGATTGTCTGGAACCGCTAGGTGTGGAGGTGGTGGAAGCGCGTGACGGCGTTGAGGCCCTGGAAGCGCTAGCGGCATCACTCCCGCAGTTGATGCTGGTGGATATTCAGATGCCCCGCATGGATGGCTTCGAACTCTTGCGCGAGGTACGTGCCAATCCTGCCACGGCCCGCATACCGATACTCGCCATAAGCGCCTTTGCCATGGCCGGCGACGCGGAGCGAGCCCTCGCTCGAGGCTTCGACACCTACATCACGAAGCCTGTTTCCATGGTCGAGTTACGCAAACTGGTACGCGGTCTGCTGTCACTCGGCAGTCACTCCTGATGATGACCCTCGCCCACTCCGCCCGTTTCCCACTGGGCTTCCGCATGCATAGCTAACCGCGTCTGGGCCGCACCACCGGATAATCCTCTGATTCGGTCCGGCATAGCGCCAGATACTCCATCATCTTTCGTACAACTTCCGGGTTCCGCGCGGCTACGTCGGTCTGCTCGCCAGGGTCACTTTGTAGGTCGTAGACGGCAAGACTACCCTCCAGCCCGAAACGAATTCCCTTCCACCGGCCCATGCGCACAGATTGCTGGAAACCTCCCCCGTTGAACTGTTCCCAATACAGCGGCCGTTCGTGGTTCTGTCGCGCCTTTCCAAACAACGTAGGTACGATGGAGGTGCCGTCCACATTGGGCGGTATCCCGCGAATTTCCGCCAGGTCAGCCAGCGTTGGCAAAACATCCTGAAACGCCCACGGCAAATCGCTCACACTGCCAGCCTTCACTTTCCCCGGCCATCGCGCAATCATCGGTACGCGCAACCCACCTTCGTAGGGAGACCCTTTCTTGTCGCGATAAGGTCCCATGGAGCGGAAGCCGTCGAACCCCGACACGTCGCCACCATTGTCACTGGTGACAAACAACAGCGTGTTTTCATCCAGCCCGCACTCCTTCAGCTTCGCCATCAACTGGCCCACGTAGCTGTCGAAGCGCGTCACCATCGCGGCGTAGTGTTTCGCCTCCTCCGGCCACGGCTTCTCGGCGTAAGGCCCAAGCTCCGGCGCCTCGAAGGCCGCATGGGGAACGGTGGGGCTGAAGTAGAGAAAGAAGGGCCGGTAGCGGTGTCGGTCAATGAAGTGCATTGCCTCACGAAGCATTAGGTCTGAAGCGTAT
This sequence comes from Bryobacteraceae bacterium, assembly GCA_036821995.1. Lineage (GTDB taxonomy): Bacteria > Acidobacteriota > Terriglobia > Bryobacterales > Bryobacteraceae > JACTMJ01. The sequence goes on along the minus strand of DAISIM010000009.1, from coordinate 23,246 downwards.
TCGCGCCTTTGGCCATTGCGGTTGCCGTGCAGGGTTTCCTTGGTCTTGTTTCGCCAAAGGTACTGCACGTAGTGTTTGTGCGCATGCTGCTGGTTCAGGAAGCCATAGAATTCATCGAAGCCATGGTCATTGGGCAGGCCCGTGGTACCGGGTTCGCCCAATCCCCACTTGCCGAAGATGCCCGTGGCGTAGGCTCGGTCTTCGTCGTAAGCGCCACGCCACTCTGGACCTTTCAACATAGAGGCCACGGTGCGGTCTTCGCGCCGCAGCGCCACGCGACCTCCGTCAAGAAACGACATGTTGGCCCGGATGCGCGTGTGTCCCGTGTGCTGGCCGGTCATCAACACGCTTCGAGAAGGCGCACAAACCGACGCTCCGGCATAGCAATCCGTAAAGCGCATGCCCTCCGCCGCCAGCTTGTCCATATGCGGCGTTAGGATGTGTTGCTGGCCATAGCACCCCAAATCAAACATGCCCATGTCATCCGCCATCACAAAGACGAAATTTGGGCGGGTATCCGCAGTTTGGGCGCGACTAAAACCAGTGAGTCCAAGCGCGGGGAGTGCCAGAAATTCACGGCGATGCATGCGGTTTACCTCTTTCAGTTTTAGGACTCCGATGCTATCACTACCCCGGTTTCGATTTGCTGGAGGTGTAACCAGACCACGAGCCGTCACCGTCATTCCACCATGCCAATCGCCAATCTCACCCGCCGTCTCTTTCTTGGCTCGGCCACTGCCGTTCCCCTGCTGCGCGCTGCGTCCTTCACGAAGCCCATTGGCATCAATCTCTACACGGTCCGGACCTCCTTAGCGAAAGATCCCGAAGCCACCTACAATGGCCTGGCGGACATGGGCATCACCCAGATTGAAGTGCGCGCGGTGCAACTCCGCGACCACGCCAGGTTCATCCGCGCTGCCAAGCTGCAGCCCGTCCACATGTTCCTGGATAACGCCGTCATAACCGGCGATTGGGAAGCTGCACTGGCCCAACAGCGGGCGATGGCGCGGCGCATGAATCAGCCTGAGCCTGCCGCCAACGCACCCCGGCCCACTCTGGCAGATATGGCCGCGCTGGCCAAGGAGTTCGGCATCCGAAACCTGGGCTTGAGCTATCTCAGCCCCGCGGAGCGTCCCACTGCCATCGCCAAGATCAACGAAGCCGTGGAGACGCTGGACAAGCATGGCCTGGGCTTTTACTATCACAACCACGCCTTTGAGTTCGACGGTTCCAATGGCCCCAGCTTCTTTGACCGCCTCTTTGCCGAAGCCCATCCCAAGATGAAGATTGAACTGGATGTCTTCTGGGCCACCATTGGCGGTGAAGATGCCGCCGCGCTGCTTACCAAGTGGAAGGGGCGCGTCGCCTCGCTGCATGTCAAGGATGTGGATGCAGCCGCCCCTCGCCAGAAGGAAGAGCGCAACATGCCAGCAACGGCCTTCAAGGAAGTGGGCGCCGGTATCCTGGACTGGCCCCGCCTGCTGCGCGCCGCCGAAGCCGCCGGAACCGGATACTACCTGCTTGAGCAGGACCAGACCCCCGGCGACCCGCTGGTGAGCGTGAAGCAGAGCGTGGATTTCCTGAAGCGAGTGCAACTCTAGCCGCTATTGGTTCCGTGCGCCTGGATGACGCGCCGCCGGTGCTGCCAGTGTGCATCTGGCGCTAGGGCAGCGCCTTCAACTCGCGCAGGATCTCGCGCGTAATTGCCTGCCGCTTGGGTAAGTCGTCGCCCCGCTTTGGGGTGTCGATATGCAGGGCAAAGAATACCGGGCCGCTGGGCCATTCTACCCAGCCAACCCACCAACCCTGCTTGCCGGTCCAACCTGTCTTGGCGCGCAGGATCCACTCTGGCCCGGCCTCGTTGATGAGGGTGTCTTTCACCAGCCGCTGGTGTTCCCGCTGGAACGGAAGTTGGTTGCGATACAGCCGCCGCAGGAAGGCAATTTGTTCCAGGGCGGAGATGCGCAGGTTGCCTTCCAGCCAATAGGGTTCCGCCCCGCCGGGGTCCGCATTGCCATAGCCCGCCTTGCGCAGGAACTCGCTGGCTCTTTCCGTGCCGATATGCTTCGCGAACAACTCGTACACCCAAACGGCCGAGTACCGCATGGCCGAGCGTAGATCCTGATCCTGGTTGTGCCCCGGGAACTCACGCTTCACGCCATCCCAGCGAAAGACCTGGAACTCATCACGTACGGCGCCTGCCTCCAACGCAAACAGCGAGTGAGGAATCTTGTAGGTGGATGCGGGCAGCCAGCGCTGTTTGGCCCGCTGCGGGTTGAAGACCAATAGCGGCCCTCTTCCCGCACGTTCATCGGCAATCACAATGGCACCCACCGCTTGGTGCTTCGCGAACACAGCACCCCACGCCGTTCGCTCCTCAATGGCGAGTTCCTGTCCTGCCACTGGCGCAATCGGGCCTACCGTGAGAACTAGCGTCCAAAGCGCCAACCCCAACATGATTCGCATGAATCCCATGATCTCCTGCCTTGCTAGTGTCGCATAGGGCTGGTGACCGGGCCGAAATGTTGTTGTCTAACCAGAGAGCCCGGTGTACGCTTGGGGCATACGAAAAGGAGCGTCGCATGCCGGATGGTAGGACCGTCCGCTATGCCAAGGGCAAGGTAGACATGGGATTTGTGCTTAGGGCTATTTGCCTCTTGCTGTTGCTTGGGCTGAGCTCCTCACTGAACGCGGAGGTAGCCATCGACGAGGCGCGCATCCGTGCCGTGCTGTACGACGGCCAAACACACGTACATCTTCCCGTTCGCAATGGCTTCCCCTCTGAGGTATCGGCCCGGGTGGTGGTGGAGTGGCTGAACACCGACGACCAGGCTGTCGCGTCGACATCCCGAACCGTGCGCATCGCCCCCGGGGATAGCGAATTGCGCCTGCCGCTGTCGCTGAAGTTTTGCGATCTGCGGGCGCGCTTGCACTACCGGCTGACGCTTCAGACATCCAACCAGCCGCCGGTTGTCTCAATATCCGGTTTAGTGGCCATGCCGCGCATCGCTTCTCACGTCTTCGGCGTCTATGTGAGCACCGCCGGTCGCCCGGGTCCTAACGCTCCTGTGCGGGTAGACGCCGAAGCCGTACATCCCATCTCCCGTGAGCCGGTTGCGAAAATCACCTGGCAGGCGGTGCTGAGCAACGGGGACGAGGATCGCGCTCCGCAATCCACCGACGCGCGCCCCGGCGCACCCGCGGCCTTCACTTTCCAGCTTCCCCAGCGCTGGGTGGAGGATGGCGATTTGCCCTCGGTGAGTATCCGCGCCCGCGTTGGGGACTTTTCGCAGGAGGTGAAACTGGACCTCTGGCCCCCACCCGCGCTGACCGCACGCATCCAAACCGACAAGCCCATCTACCAGCCCCGGCAGGTGCTGCGACTGCGCGCCATTCTTCACGGCGCAACGGGCAAGACGGCCGCCAACCAGGATGTGCAACTGGAGATCAGCGAACCCGATGGGCAGGTGATCCACCAATCGAATCTGCGGTCATCGGCAAACGGCATTCTTGCCACGGAGTGGGCCATTCCGGCCTCAGCCGCTTCGGGCGCCTATCGCATTCGACTCAGCCACCCGGACGACCCCGCCGAGATCCTGGCCGGCCACACTGTTCGCATTGCCCCGTATGAACTGCCGGACTTCCGCGTTGTCGCCACTCCCGAGCGCAGTGCGTTCCTTGTCGGAGAGCCCGCGCGCGTGACCGTGTCTGTCCAGTACCTGTTCGGGAAGCCGTTGCCGGGGGCGCGCGTCCGGCTGCTTCGGGACGAATTGGACGCGCTTCCCTTCCGAGGGCGCGCCAGATGGGGGGCCACCAAGGACACCAACCCCAAAGCCCTCCTCACTGGGGTGGCGGACACTGCGGGCCAATGGCAAGCGGAACTCGATTTGGCGGAAGACTTCAGCCGCCTTGGCGAGGATGCACAACTCCGCTTTGTTGACGTGCCATTCATCGCCTACGCGACTGACCCCACCAGTAACCGCGAGGAGTTTGCCCGCTTCACCGTTCGGCTATCACGGCAGCCGGTGCATGTGTACCTGCTGCCCGCAACCATCGTTCAGGGCTTGCCCGTCACGGTCTATGTCACCACCAGCATGGCGGACGGAAGACCCACACCCGCACGGGTGACGGTGTCCTTAGGCGACGCACGCTTCACCGTGGACACCAACCGCCTGGGCGTGGGAAAACTCACCATCCCGGATGGCAGCTTGATGCAGGCCACCATGCACGCGGTGGCTACCATCGCCAGCGGGGAGCAGGGAAGCACTACAGCCCACGTATCTCCGAGTGACGGCGAGGGCTATCTGCTGCAGACTGCGCGCACCCTGCATCGCCAGGGCGACGCCGTCAGCCTGCGCATCCAGGCTTCCCCAGGGATGCCGCCGTCCCATCAGGTGGTGGTACATGCCATTGCTGATGGCAAGCGGGTGGCCACCCGCACCGTGATGCTGCGGAACCACCAGGGAGAGGTCCGCTTCCCCTATCAGCCCGAGTTCCAACGCGCCGTTACCTTCGTCCCCTGGAGCAATCACAGCCCCGCTATCTACCACTACGGCCATCGCTTTTCCGTGCAACGCGTGGTGGTCTTCCCGGAAACGACAGAGCTGCAATTGAGTCTGCAACCGGACCGTGCTGAGGCACGCCCCGGCGACCCCATTGCACTGCGCATGCAGGTGAAAGATCCGCGCGGTAAGCCGCAATCCGCCACCCTGGGCCTGGCCATCGTGGACCAGGCCGTCTTTCTGCGCGCCGAGAGCCAGAACAACCGCAGACGCCTATCGTGGTTCCACTGCATTTTTTGTGAGGACCCCCAAGGTGTGGAAGTAGCCGGCCTCACCTTACGCGATGTCTACCACTTCAGCAAGGACGAGATCCACGACGACGCACTGGACCTGGTGGCCAGTGTGTTGGCGGGTTCACAGCCAGTGCATCTGTTCTCGGAAGACGCCGACACGTATGGCGGGTGGTCTGGCTGGTCTGGCATTGCAACGTTCTCGCGGGATATGCAGGCATTTACCACGGCCTTCAAGGCGCTGCAGATAGAAGACCACCAACTTCCCCGCACCGAAGAGGACCTGGCGCGCCTGCTGGGCCGGACTTGGGATGGCGCCCGCGATCCCTGGGGAAACCCCTACCGCGCCCGATTGCACTTTGGGACGACCAACCTCACCGTCACCGTCCGCTCAGCGGGTCCGGATGAGCAGTGGGATACCGCGGATGACCTGGAGCCATTCCGGTTAAGTCGCTCGTACTTCGCCTCCAGCGACCAAAAGGTAAACGCGATTCTGGGGCGGCTGGCTGAGTACCCGGCCAGCCCAAACGCAGTGCGCACTGTGCTGCTTGACGGCGGCTTCGACTTCGACGCGTTGCGCGATCCCTGGGGTTTGCCCTATCAGTTGTCTGTGGAAACGTCGGGCGTCCGGCGCCGCATTGTGGTCATCAGCGCGGGCGCGGATGGCGCCCTCGGCACCGACGACGATGGGAGGGTGGCCACTTGGGATGGCGGCCATTTCCTGGCGGAACGGAAGGCAGTGGCGGTATCGCTGGCGCGTCGGCCCGTGCCGCAATCGGCCGAAGCGTTCCAACAGCGTCTGGAAGAGGATGGGCTGTTTCCGTTCGTGCAGTTGGACCCGTGGGGAAAGGCCTACCGGCTGGTGTCGATGCGGGAATCGCGCTATGCGAATCGGGTGGATGTCGAGGGTAGACGGCGCTTCCAACCCGACGGCGCGCCCGCCGCCATTGAGCAGCAAAGCCGCTGGCCGCCCATGACGCAGCGGCTGCTGGTGCTCTCCGTGCGTAGTGACGGCCCGGATGGCGAGCCCGATACCGCAGACGATTTCGACCTCATTCGCTTCCCCGTGGTGCTGGAAGAACTGGCGACCGCTGACGATTCCCGTCCGCCGCAGGTGGCGGAAGGCGAAGCGGAGGGCACAGTGGAGAGCGGCAGCATTGTCGGCGCCGTCCGTGACCAGAGTGGTGCCATGATTCCCGGTGCGGAGCTGACGCTGACGAACGCTGCGGGCCGCATCCTGCAGCAGACCCGCAGCAGCGGCACCGGTGACTTCTGGCTGGTGGGGGTTCCACCCGGTGAGTACACTCTTCGTGTCTACGCCCCGGGCCTCCGAACGCACGTCGAAGAAGGCATTCCCCTCGTGGCTGGCATATCGGTGCGCGTGGAGATCGAGCTGGAGGTGGGAGCTATCGCGGAATCCGTCGAGGTACAAGTTCATTCAGCGGTGTTGCAAACCGAAAGCGCCAGCGCTGCCGTTGCCGTGGATCAGCTAGAGATTGCCACTCCGCGGGTGCGCGACTTTTTCCCGGAGACCCTGCTGTGGATTCCAGAACTGGAAACCAACCGGGCAGGCAGTGCCACTGCCAGCTTCCAACTCGCTGATAGCGTCACTACCTGGAAGGTGGCCGCCATTGCCTCCACGCTGGACGGTCGTATTGCGGAAGCAGAGATGGACCTGCGCGCCTTCCAGCCCTTCTTCATTGACTTCGTTCCGCCGCCAGCGCTCACGGTAGGGGATGAACTGGACCTGCCCGCGGTGCTGCGCAGCTATCTTCCCCAGCCCCAGGACGTGTCGGTGACTTTAGAGCCTGGCGCTTGGGGGGCAGCGGTCGGTCAAAGCACAGCCAGCGTTCGGATAGATGCCAACGGCGCGGTTCCGCTGCCGTTCCGCATGAAGGCGAACACCATCAATAGCGATGCCCGCCAGCGCATTACCGCCAGAGGCGCCACCATCGCGGATGCCGTTGAGAAACCACTGAAAGTGCGCCCGGATGGACAGCAGGTGAAGCGCAGTTTTGGCGACATTACCTTTGGAAGCTCAAGCATTGAGGTGGAGATTCCCAGCCAGGCAATCGCGGGAGCAACGGCAGCCGAACTACGGTTGTATCCTAGCGTTGCGGCCATGCTCCTGGAGAGCGCGGAAACCTTGGTGGTGATGCCGAACCAATGCGCTGAGCAGACGATCTCCGTGGGGTACGCGAACCTCATCGCCTACCAGTCCGCGCAGCAGCGGGGCTTGCTGACGCCAGAGCTGGAAGCCCGTCTTCTGGCCCAGGTGGATGCGGCCGTGCGGGCCACGTTCCGTTTGCGGCACCCTAGCGGCGGCCTAGGTTACTGGGGATCCCAGCCCCCGGAAGCCGCCGTCACCGCCCACGCACTGCAGTTCCTGGTGGACGTGAACCGGCAATCCAAATCGCATTCCGAAGCCACCTCCAGGGCGATGGATTCGCTCGTCGGGTGGTTGGCGGGCAGCCAGTTGGAAGACGGATCCTGGCGTCCGCTCTACGGGGCAGATCTGCCTCGTGCCCGCTTGTCGCTGACAGCCAGCGTGCTGCGCGTGCTGGCCGCGGCGCGCGCCTCTGGGCGGGCAGTACCCCAAGATGCCCTCACCCGTGCCTTCGCGTTCGTACGCAAAGAGACTGAGTCAATGCTGGAACCCTATGCCATTGCGGCAACGATCCTGGCGGCAATCGAACTCGGCAATGAGGAGCTGGCCAGAGAGGGGGTAGAGCAACTGCTGCGTCAGGCTAAGCCGGAGCGCGGTGGCTACTATTGGGACCTGCAACTGAATGGTCTCTTCTCCTGGGGCTTTGTAGGACGCCTGGAGGCGACGGCGCTGGCCATCACAGCCTTCAACCGCTGGATGCTGCGCCATCCCGATGACAGCGTGGCGAAAGTACTGCGCGGGGGGCTGGTCTTCCTGAACCGCAGCCGTAGCAGCCGGCGGGCCTGGTTTGCCACCCATACCTCCCTGCTGGCGATGCGTGCCTTCGCCGACGCGGAGGGCATACTCACCGCCGGGTCATCGGGTTCCGCGGAACCCCGCGTGCTGGTAAACAACCAGCTGGTGGCGCTGCCAGCATTGCCGCCGGATGCTGGCAGCCGGCAGCCGCGCTTCCTGGATTTGTCGCCCCACCTTGGCCCGGGCAGAAACTCAATTGCAGTGCAGTTGCCTGCGGGCGTCCCACCATCCATGGCCACCTTGGATCTTGCCTACTGGATGCCATGGCAGAACCCCGCGGCGCGGCAGAGTCCAACGCCGCGGGAGCACTCAGCGCTTCTGTTCCAGCTTCGTTGTCAGCACCAGCAAGCCATCGCTGGCCAACCCGTGTCCTGTGAACTGGAGGCAGAGCGGGTGGGCTTCACCGGGTACGGCATGCTGATTGCCGAGGTGGGACTACCCCCTGCCACCAGTCCGGACGTTGCGTCCTTGGATGCCCTGCTGGCCGATGCGCGGGCTGAGGTTTTTGACTATGAGGTTCGGCCGGACCGCATCCTGTTCTATCTCTGGCCCCGGGCGGGTGGGGCGCGCGCTGTGTTTCGTGTCATCCCGCGCTTGGGAATGCGGGCGCTGGCTAGTGCGTCTTTGCTGTATGACTTCAATAACCCGGAACACGTCACGGAACTGCGCCCGGAACGCTGGACGGTGCAGCCCCAGGGGCAGGTGGATTAGCGCCTGCTCATCTACGTGTTTGGGCTGCACTCCACGCGGGGGCAAATAGCGCATCTTGGGCGGAATGGGCATTGCCCAGCCCACTTGATAGTACATCGGGATGGCTCATTCGGTCCGCAATCACTCCCATGGGGAGAAGGGCGGTAAGGATAGGCGCAATCCGCGCTACACTGGAAGATTGGCGACATTGCCGCGGAAGGGGGTGACATCTCTTGGCAGAAGTATACGTTCAAGAAAATGAAAGTCTTGAAGGCGCACTTCGGCGCTTTAAGCGCAAAGTGCAGCAGGAAGACATCATTAAGGAGATTAAGAAGCACTCCTTCTATCTCAAGCCAGGTGAAAAGAAGCGCCTCAAGCAGGCTCTCGCCCGCAAGCGCAGCCGCAAAAAGGCAAGCCGGTCCGTGGAGTAAGGACATCTCGTCCTCTCCCAAGGTTCCTTCCGGGGATAACGCCTTGGAACCCGTCAATCCTGTGAATCGAAAGGCCCACGAGTTTCGTGGGCCTTTTTGCGTTTCGAGGCTGGTGAGTCCCCGCTGGAATTTTTCGATGAGCACATTGCCAGGAAGCCCAGACCCCACCGTAGTAAACGGTTCGTGCTGTCGCAGCCTCCCTGCAATCTACCTGTTCACTAGTTTCGGTTGCTGGTTCTTCGTGCTCTCTGTTGCCGCGCAACACTGGCCGCAGCGGTAGAGGTTACGCGGAACTGGGTCCACTTCCTTCAGCTTGTTGGTGGGAACGTCTCTGGATTGCAAGTATTAATTAAAATTAATGTATGTAAAACCATATCGTAAACCTTGCGCAGACGAAGGGATCTAACGAGGAGTCCGAATCGCCTTGGGGCCAACCGTTTCCGCGAGGTACCTCCTTCGCGTCGCTGTTCCAAGTACTCCACCCACCCACAACTCGCCATATCAATCACTTAAGCTCTAGCAGACGCTCATTCAGTCTACCGGTATCCCGGCAGAATTGTCTTTGACGGTCCCAGCATCCTCCAGATGGGAGCGAAGACAAGGCGAACACACTAAACCGAGGATCGTCTGACTTCCATTTCATGAACTGCTCTATGCACTGCAGTACATTGACGTCTATTGAGTAAGTACTTATGGGTTCCATATACTGAACCAGACGACAACCCTCACCGAGGGGAAATCTGCTTTTCTGTCGAAAGAGAGACACAGAGATATGGTGAGAGATCTTCTAGCTTCGCGGGTCGCCCTAGGTGGCCTCGCATTTGTTCTCGCACTGTTGCTTGCGGGTCCAGTGACCCCCGCGGCAGCGCAAATCCTTTACGGTTCTGTTGTCGGCAACGTAACCGACGAAAGCGGCGCCAGCGTTCCCGGCGCTGAAGTTACCATCACCAACAAGCAAACCGGTGCCACACGAATCGCCGTCACCAACGAGAGTGGCGGGTATAGCATCCCCACCGTGCAGAACGGTGACTATATAGTGCGTGTCGCCCGCGAGGGCTTCCGCGCAGCCAGCAATGAGAATGTTACGGTGGCCGTGAACAGCGTTGTTCGTGCGGATTTCCGCCTGTCGCTTGGGCAGGTGACGGAAACCGTGAACGTGGAATCCAGCGCTGTTGCACTGCAGGCTGATCGTGCCGAAGTGAAGGCCGAAATCAGCTCAAAGCAGCTGACCGAAATTCCGGTCCCGGGCCAGCGCAACTACCAGGCATTGTTCATTACCATCCCTGGCATTTCCCCTCCATCCACGCCGCACTCGGTTCCCTCGAACCCTTCGCGTTCCATGCAATGGACGACCAACGGCAGCAACACCGCTGCCAACAACACCCGTATTGACGGCGCCAGCGCGACGAACGTGTGGTTGCCGCACATTGCCAGTTATGTGCCGGCTCTGGAATCCATTGAGTCCGTAAACATTGTTACCAATACCTTCGACGCTGAGCAGGGGCTTGCCGGCGGCGCCTCAGTAAACGTCGTGGTGCGCTCTGGAAGTAACGACACCCGTGGCGCGCTGTTCCATTTCCATCAGGGCAATTGGGGCCAATCGCGGAACTTCTTCCTACCGCAAGATCGTAGTAACCCCAAGTTCGTCTACAACCAGTTTGGTGGACGCATTGGTGGAGCCATTGTGAAAAACAAGATGTTCTACTTCGTGAGCTACGAGGGAACTACTGACTACCGCTTTGCTGCGGCATTGCGCTCCGTGCCTACCGCCCCCACCCGGGGAGGTGACCTGTCGATCTCGACCTTGAACATCTACGATCCCAGCACCGGTGCCGCCAACGGGCAGGGCCGCTTGCCATTTGCGGGAAACATCATCCCATCGGCTCGTATTCACCCCACTTCCACCCGCCTGATGAACCTTCTGCCGCAGGAGAATCAACCGGATCCTTCAGGTAACCCGGCGAACAACTACTTTGCATCCGGCACGGCCTTTAATCGCCGTCACACGTTGGACTCGAAGTTCAATTTCAACATTAGCGACAAGACGACTGCCTATGTCCGCTTGAGCGCATTGGACTTCACCATGCTGGATCCGGCTTCTTTCGGCCCTGTTCTTGGCCCGCCAATCGCATTCGGCAACCCCGGTAACGGCTTCGGCCAGACCTGGAGCTCTACGGTGGCGGCTACCCACACGCTGAGCCCGAACTTCATCATCGACGCCTACTTTGGCTATACGCTGATGGACGCTAACGTGGAACAACCCGGCTTGGGACCCAACACCGGACGCGATGAACTGGGCATTCCCGGCACCAATGGTACACGCTATTTCGAGTCCGGCTTGCCGGGCTTCGGTATCAACGGCTTTTCCGCCTTTGGTTCCTCCGAAAACTACATGCCCTACTTCCGGAACGACCCGCAGTTCCAGTATGTGGCTAACGCCAACTGGCTGAAGGGTACGCACAACGTCCGATTCGGCTTTGACATCTACCACCTGCAGTTGAACCATACGCAACCGGAGTTCGCCGGTGCCGCAGGTGGAGCCGCTGGCCGCCTGAATTTTGGCCAGGGACCCACGCAGTTGCGCCTTGCCAACGGCAATGTGCAAGCGGGCAACCTCTATAACGGGATGGCAACTTTCCTGCTGGGCCTCGTCGATGGAGGCGGGCGCATTTTGCAGGTGCCTGACGTCTACCGCACGAAGACCACCATGTGGAGCTTCTATGTCCGTGACCAGTGGCAGGCAACGCGCAACCTGACGGTGTCCTACGGAACCCGCGCTGAAATCTTCCCTATGCCTTGGCGCGAAGGCGACCGAGGTATGGAGCGCTATGACTTCGCCACCAATGAGATGATCCTCTGCGGTGTGGGCGGCAATCCCCGCGATTGCGGAACCAATACCGGTGGCATGTATTTCTCGCCCCGTATCGGCCTTGCTTACCGGTTGGGTGACAGAACCGTCGTCCGCTCCGGTTTCGGCATCAACTGGGATCCGTGGAACTTGGCGCGCCCATTGCGCACCAACTTCCCCATCCTGGCCGCCTTCAATTTGGCGCCTGCCGCTTTGAATGCAGCCACCACCTTGAGTGATGGTCTACCCACGCTGCCAGAGCCGCAGATTGGCCAAAATGGCCGCATCGCCATGCCCACCAACTACGCGGCCAATACGACCGACGACCAGTTCCAGCGCAGCTACAGCATGAACTACAACTTCACCGTTCAGCGTGAGCTGGGTGGCGGGTTCATCGGTCAAGCTGGTTATGTTGCTAACCGCGCCGTCCGTGTTTCCGGTCGCCTCAATTTTAACGCCGGTCAGGTGGTCGGCGCTGACCGCGTTGGCCAACCGCTATTCAACACGTTCAACCGTGCGGTGGGAACCTCCATCGTCACATCAATGGGTAACACCGATTACCACAGCCTGCAAATGAGCCTTAACCGGCGCTTCTCTAACGGGTTCCAGATGAACACCGCATACACCTGGAGCAAAGCGATGGGTTGGTGCTGTAACCTCGACAACAATGGCGGCCCGGCGATTCCGGCGCACGCCTTCCAGGACCTCAACCGCTCTCTGCTGAGCTTCGACCGCACCCATAACCTGCAAATCACGGCGACCTATGAATTGCCTTTCGGCAAGGGCAAGCCTTTCGTCACCGAGGGTATTGGCGCGGCCATTCTCAGCGGCTGGCAGTTGAACACGCTCACCAGCTTCATGACGGGTACGCCGTTCAACATGACTTCTGATGGTGGTTCGCTCCGCATGCCGGGCAACACCCAACGTGCTGACCAAGTGAAGCCCACCGTCCAGAAATTGGGCAATGTAGGACGCGGTACGCCGTACTACGATCCCTTTGCCTTTGAGCGTGTCCTGGAGCCACGTTTCGGTAATGCCGGCTTCATGCGCCTGCGTGGACCCGAGTTTTTCAACTCGGATCTGGGCCTGTTCCGCACCTTCGCCATTAAGGAGAAGATGGATCTGCAGTTCCGCGCCGAGTACTTCAACTGGACCAACACCCCGAAGTTCAACAATCCGTCTTCAGGCATCAACAACCGCCTGCTGTTTCCGGATGGTTCGTACCGTGGCGGTGTGTTCGAAATTACCGGCACCAATTCCGGCGGGCGTGAGCCAAATGGCGACCGCATCCTCCGTCTTGGCCTGCGGCTGACCTTCTAACCTCTTCGGAGATCAACCCCGCCGCATGGCGGACCAACCTCCACGGCGGCGCTTCCCAAACCGGGGGCGCCGCCGTGTTGCGTTTGGGCTGGCTCCAACACCTGTTGTTCCCCTATGCCGCGGCAGTAATGTCGCTGCCGGTGTTTGCAACCTGCTGCGGCACCGGGTTTTGTTGGCCTTTGGCGCGACCTTCTGCTTGACTCAGATTGCGAATCGAGAAATAATGAATAACGATTATCAAATCCTATGAAATCGTCAACGGCTCTCCTTCCCGTCACCGTGCTCTCCGGCTTTCTGGGCGCGGGCAAAACCACCCTCCTCAATCACGTCCTGAACAACCGCCAGGGCTTACGTGTCGCCGTCATCGTAAACGACATGAGTGAGGTGAACATCGACGCCCAGTTGGTGAGGCAAGGCGCCGCTACCCTCGACCGGGTGGAGGAGCGCCTAGTGGAGATGACCAACGGCTGCATCTGCTGCACGCTGCGCGAAGACCTGCTGGTGGAGGTAGGGAAGCTGGCCCGGGAAGGCCGCTTTGATTATTTGCTGATTGAATCCACGGGCATTGGCGAACCCATGCCCGTCGCCGCCACGTTCAGCTTCATTGACGAAGAAGGCCGCAGTCTCAGCCAGGTGGCCCGGCTGGACACCATGGTGACCGTTGTGGATGCGGAGACCTTCCTGGAGAATCTGGATTCCCTGGACTCGCTATTGGATCGCCACATGGCCCTAGGCGACGACGATGAGCGCAATATCGCTGACCTGCTGATTGACCAAGTAGAGTTCGCCAACGTCATCGTCTTGAACAAGGCCGATCGCATTGGCGAGGAAGACATGTCCCGGCTGCGTGGCATCATCCTGCGGCTGAATCCAGAGGCCCGTGTCCTGCCCACGTCTTTCGGCAAAGTGCCGCTGGAAGCCTTGCTGAATACTGGCCTTTTCGACGAGGAGAAGGCTGCGAACGCGCCGGGCTGGCTGAAGGAGTTACAGGGTGCCGGGCACACTCCAGAAACGGAGGAGTACGGCATCGGCAGCTTCGTTTATCGCGCCCGCCGCCCCTTCCATCCGCAGCGGCTTTACGATGCATTGGGTGAGGTATGGCCTGGCGTCCTGCGCGCCAAAGGGATGGTGTGGCTGGCTACCGAACACGACATCATCGGGAACTATTCGCAGGCCGGCAACTGCATTTCGATTGAACCTGCCACTTACTGGTATGCCGCCCGCCTCCGCGAGGACTGGCCCGACGACCGTGAGGCGCTGTCCTACATCGAGGCGAATTGGCAGGAGCCATGGGGCGATCGCATGCAGGAGCTGGTGTTCATCGGTGTCGACTTACCGCGAGCGGAGATTGAAGGGGCGCTAAACCACTGTCTGCTCACCGATGCCGAGATGCGAAAAGATCCTCGGGCGTGGCAGAAGTACGAGAATCCTTGGGGCCAGTGGCTGCTGGAAGAAGAAGTGGACATGGCCACAGCGGAGTAATCCGGGATGCGTTCAGACTCCCAGCTATTCGCGAGTACGACGCCTCCGGATCGAACGCGGAACTCGCAGCGTCTGCGATTACGCAACACACGCCAGCGGGCGGTGGTGGAACAAGTGGTGTTGGCAAGCAACCGCCCACTTACCGCCCAAGAGGTGCTCACGGAGGGGCGGACGCAACTGCCCGGGCTGGGAATCGCAACCGTCTACCGAACCCTTGCCACCCTGGAGGCAGAGGGCGCCGTGTCTGCGGTGAAACTCCCGAACGATCCGCCACGATTCGAACCGCGGATGTCCAGGGAGCACCACTATTTTCGTTGCCAGCATTGCCGGAGGGCCTTCTGGGTATTTGGAAGCACGCCAGAGATTGAGCGCATGAAGCCCGCCCACTTCACCGTGGACGATCACTCCATCTTCCTTTACGGCTATTGTGTGGATTGCTGCCAGCAGCCCCGCCATCGCGCTTAGCGATCCGCGGCCAGGCCCTCTAGAAACACGATACTTCCTATCGCGACAGCCTCTTCGCAATGCTCTTGGCCGCTAGCGACACCCGCTCTGGGATCAACTTCTGCATCCGTCCAGTGAAGCGTGCGTAGGGTAACGAAACGCTTACGGCGGCGCGCACGACTCCATCGCTCTCGATGATCGGTGCTCCCACGCAACATCCACCCAGCACGGTCTCCTCAATCTCACAGGCATAGCCCTGCTCTCGCACCCGTGCCAGGTCTTCACGAATCCGTACCGGATCCGTCACGGTCTTTTCCGTAATCTGGTACACGCCGAACACCTGAATCAGTTGCTGTGCCAGGTCCTGCGGCTGAAAGGCCGTGATGGCCTTGCCCAGTGACGATGCATACGGCGGCAAAATCCGGTTGGGGTAGTTGGACATCCGGATGTGCTGGCTGCTCTCCAGTGTGTGAATCACGCGCACGTGGTCACCAAACAATGCGGCCAGGGACGTGGTTTCCGCGAGGTCGTGATTTAACTCGGCAATCTCTTGTGAGGCTAGCAACACCAGGCGTTCCGCCCAGTGTGCACCGGCGGCCCCGGGGAGCATCGCGCCACGGCTGTAATTGCCTTCGGTATCCTTTTGCACGTAGTTCAGCGTTGTGAGTGTTTGCAGCAGCCGGAGGGTTGAGGGCTTTCCCAATCGCAGCGTAACGGCCAAGTCACCTAGGCTAAGCGGATTACCGGCTGACGCAAGAAGATCAAGGATCTCCAGACCTTTAGCAAGGGCCCGGGACGACACCCGATCTTCAGACTTCTTCTGCCGCAAGGTTGCTACTGGGCCAGAGGTAGATGTCCGGCCGGTGGCGCTAGTGCTGGTTGCCAATTCAAGTCCCCCCAAAAGGGCTGCATATTCCTGCCGACGAAGACAGTGTCTAGAAACAAGGGGCAGGGAAATCCGAGGCCGATGTGGAGAGCATGCGCACTGTCAATGGTCGGCCAGCAACCCTCCGCGATCTCAGTCTCCTTTGGACAGCGGCAAACCGGGGCGCGTCCCGCGGGCGGAAGGAAATCACGGTGCTTTACAAACTTTAATTGTACCCGCGCGACCGAACAATTGCCCAACTCAGCGCGCAAACCCGGCATGCATTCACCCGCGGCCAGCTGCTGTTGGGTCCGCTTTCCCGCAGAACACTTCCCAACGCGTTGCATCAGTCACTGCCAGTATTGCTGCCCGCCACCGTGAGGACACCGTTTTCCAGGGCGCGAGACAATCGTGGCCAGAACCCATCCAGCCACTCCACCAAAGCCAAGGCCTCCGCACGTTGACTGGCCGATACAGGCAGCACTTGCCCAAACGGTCCAAGTCCCCTGGCCTCTGCAATCCACTTCAGGCCCCACGGTACAGGGAAGCGGTTTAGCCGGAGGATGACTTCATCTAGGAGAGCGCTCTGGGCGGAATTGTCCACGCTCTCGCTTGGCCCGGTACTGGCGAACAACTCCATGATCAACTCTGGCAGCGCAGCTGCAACTCCAGAAATCACTGCATCGCAAACGCCCTCGCGTCTTGCCGCCACCAGCGCGGAGTCATTCCCCACGATGCAAGAAACGCCTCGCTTGTCCCCCTGGGTAAGCGCTCGCAGTGTGTCCAGGCTTCCGCTGGAGTCCTTGATACCGGTGATGCCGACTGACGGATCAATCAATGCCAACACGGTTTCCAAGCTGTATCCGTTGGTGAACTGCGGCAGTTGATACAGCAGCACCGGCCCTGGTGTGCCAGCGGCCACAGCTTGGGCAAAGGCCGTCACGTCCTCCTGGGAGTAATGAAAAAAGTGGGGCGCAGGCAACAGCAGGGCGAGTGCGCCAGCATCAATCGCGTGATTGCCTTGCCGGATGCATTGTTGCACGGTACCGCCGCCGATGCCCGCAATGAAGCGGTTGCGCCCCGCAATCGCCGCCACGGCTTCAACCAGAAGCCGGGATTCCTCTTCACTGGCGTACGGATATTCCGCGGTAGCCCCGCCCACCACGACGCCATCGACGCCTGACTCCAACAACCACTTCGTGTGCCGTCGCAGCACATCATAGGCAATGCTGCCATCCTCAAAGCGAGGCGTAAAGATCGCGGCGTGAACTCCCCTAACCAGCGCAGGCATCCTACTAATGTACCAACTCTCTTTGGGTATCAGCCCAAAAATTGAAACTCCATCCAAATCTTGAAATCGCTTCTGCTGGCAGACGCGACTTCACTACGCGCTGGCCATCATTTCCTCCCAGGTCACCAGCCGCTTCTGGTACACCGCCATCTGGCCCAGCAATGCGGTGAGCGTGCTTTCCGCAGCGCGGACGCCGGTATTTTCCGGCTTGCCATCCACAACCCGCTGCACGAAAGCCTGCAGGGCGTCCACACTAATGTCCCGTTCCGCCTTTTCCGTTACCGTACCCTTGCCCACGTTGTAGCTCCAGTACTCCCGCGCTGTTTCCAGCACGCCGTCGCTCCCTACATAGCGCTCCCGGTTCGACCGATAGTGGCGTGGGGTAATCTGTGAGCCTGCAAAAGTCATCTGTACGTCGTTCGGATAGTCGTAGGTTACGCTGAGGTGATCCAGCAGATCTCCCCGCCGTTCCACGGTGCGTCCGCCGGTGCCGATTGCGCGCAACGGATGGGCGCCCATGAACCAGTTAATGGCATCCAGATTGTGCACGTAGGTTTCTACGATGATCTCGCCATACATTGCCCTCCACAGCTTCCACTGCGCCAACCGTTCCTCCTCGTTTCGCGGCAGGGGCGGAATGGGCTCATCACCGGTGAGTGCGTACTTCAGGAACTCTCCATGTACCTCGCGAATCTTGCCAATGCCTCCAGCCTCCAGCATCTGTTTGGCCTTGACATACACACCGCCGTAGCGCTGCTGAAAACCAAAGCTGATGTTCAATTTCCGGTCAGCGCCATCCGCTAGCCGCATGACGCGCTTAGCGCCTGCCACGTCCACGGCAGCAGGCTTCTCCAGGTAGATGTGCTTGCCGGCCTTAATGGCTAGCTCCAGGTGGTCAGCGTGGAGGTAACAGGGCGTGGCAATCATCACCGCATCCACGTCGCTGGCCAGTAGCTCCTCTATCGATCGGTACTCGCGCGCGTCGGGCACGCCGATCTTCGCCTTCGCGTTGGCAATCTGTTTTGGCACCACATCGGACACCGCTACGATCTGCGCTCCTGGATGTTCATTCAACATGCGGCCGGTGTAGGAACCACGGCTTCCCGCACCTACCAGGCCTACCTGCAGCTTGCTGTTTTGCGCGCTACCACGCACGGCATGGAACGGCACTAGCGCGGCTGCGCCCAGTAGATTACGTCGTGAGAACTCAGGCACGGTAAATCATCTCCCTGTAGTTGGTTGGTGTACGGGACGGATGCCTGCTACAGCATTCCGCAAGCCTCCAGCAAGACACGATGTGTCATCACATCATGGGCGGGAAGGTAACGGGGTGCGGTACCTTCGCGGATGCAGCGCACCATTTCCTGGAAGTCTGGCCGGTAGGGGTATCCACCTGGGTTGGACGGTTCCAGCACCTGGTTGCCCGCGGCGTAGGGTCCAGCCGCCTGCAGCAGCTTCACCTGCAATCGCAGTGGAGCAAAGGGGGTTACGCGCGCCAGGCCGTTGCTTCCCAGCACCTCCACATAGCGATGCTGGCCCCCGTGCGGATCGAACCCGGCCATCGACACTTCGGCGAATGCGCTTGGGTACTCCAATACCGCCAGCGCGTTGTCGATGAGACCATCAGCCAACCCGGAACGATGCTGCCGCAGGCCAATTACCTTGGTGGGTTCGCCCAGTAGTGCCGTCGCTTGGTCAATCAGGTGACACCCTTCCGAGAACATCATGCCGCCTTTGTAATGCGCCAGTTCCCGTCGCTCATCCGCAAGAATAGGTTTGTCGATGGACGCGCGAAACCGATAAATCTCCCCTAGCCAGCCACTGCGCGACGCCTGTTGAAGGGCCTCCATTCCAGGGTGGTAGCGCCACTGGTAGCCCATCTGTACAAACTGCCGGCGTTGCGCTGCCTCTGCCAGCAGATCGCGCAATCCGGCAAAGTCAGCGCCGGGTGGCTTATCCAGATGTACATGCTTGCCAGCACGTGTGCAGCGCCAGGCATACTCCAAATTCCAGGCGGGGTCAGCACCTTCCACGACCACCAGTTCGATGTCCGGACTGTCCAGGATCTGTTCCAGCCGCAACCAGGTGACGCGTTCGAATTCTGCACCGCGGATCGGGTCGCGCTCATCAGGGCGGCACACTCCGCGGAAGTCGATATCGTCCAATTCGCGCAACACCCGCGCCTTGCTGGCGGCATGTCCGTGCCCTGTTCCAATCATCGCAGCGCGCACCGGCTTGCCTGCCTCGGCCCAGGAACGCATCGGCGCAACGGTAGCCAGCCCCGTAATCGTCGCGGCGCTGAGTGTCTGAAATGTGCGTCGGGTAAGCATTGTTTTGGCTCTACCGGGACGGCGCTTGCACGTGGATAATCTCCGTCAGGTCATCCGCTGCAGTGGCCACAATTCCCGCCGAGCCTTGCAAAAATACCGTGTCGCGCTCGCCTGCTTCATGCTTCGCGCTACCCGTTTGCACCAATAGCGACCCCTTCCAAACAAAGAGAAACGCCTCACCGCCATCGCTTACATTCGCTCGCACCGTCTCACCCTTTTTTAGGCGATGGTGGAACGCGGCTACCTTCGTGGCGCCCTCCTTTGTCCCCAGAAACTGCCCGCTTACGGTACGAAAGGGAACATACTTCACAGCCCCCGGGGTAATGATGCCCGCTGGCGGAGCAGCACCGGCTTTGCTGGAATCTCGCGCTCCACTGTACAACTTCAGGTCAGGCGGGTTCTGGAAGCTAATCATCACCGCCGGACCGCTGCCCGCCGTAATGGTGCCGTGTACCTCGCCCGCCGGAACAAACGCGCATTCCCCCGCACGGAATAGTTGTGTAGTGTCGCCTTGGCGGAGCTTCACCTCGCCTTCCAGCACCAGGATTGCGTCCGACGATTCGTCGTGCGCATGCTGCGCAAACTCCGCCCCCGGTTGGCTTACCGACAGGTTTAACGTGGTGTTCACCGCACCATTCCCCGGATGGAGAATCCGGCGCGACACCACTGATCCCATCTGGAAGGGTTGGCTCTCCTCGAACCGCACTACCCTCACGGATTGCACCGCAGTGCTCGCTGGTTGCGCTTCAACCGGCAGACACATCAGTAGGGCGACAAGCCCCATCCTCCAGGCAGTTCTCCAGTTCATGCCCCCAGCATATACCAAAATTGAAAATCTCGAAACGGCTTGCATTTTTTCGCAACGCTCGATATTGTTTTGTGAAACCATGCTTCGTCTGTTGCTTCGTTCCCTGCCCATTGTTGTGCTCGTTGTGGCTGCTTGTACAGCCCGGCTTGCCGCGAAACCAGTGGATCTGCGCAATGCGGTACTGGCGCCCGTGGGTGAAACCGGGCGGGTGGCAGAAGTCCTGCAGGAAGAGATTGACAGCCGGGCGCAGGTGCTGTTGTCCATCCAGCCGTCCTGGGACGGTAACGGAACGGCCATCGTATTCGGAACCCGCGCCGCTATCCAATCGGCGCATCCCCGCCTGGCGGCGGCGTTGCCGGCGCTGGTCCCCGGTGCGGATGGCTTCGCGCTTGCCGTCACGGGGACGCCGCAATCGCTTGTCGTTGTGGCTGCTGGCAACGATGCGCGCGGTACCCTGTTTGCCGCGGGCAGGCTGTTGCAGGAATTGCGCCTCCACCGGCAACATGTCGAGGTGGACGACGCACTCCGCATGGCCACCGTTCCCCGCTATCCACTGCGCGGCCACCAGTTGGGTTACCGTCCAAAGACCAACTCCTATGACGGCTGGGATGTCGCCCAGTGGGATCGCTACATCCGCGAGCTTGCGCTGTTTGGCACCAATGCGATTGAACTGATCACGCCTCGATCCGACGATGCCCCCGATAGCCCGCACTACCCGCTGCCTCCGCTGCGCATGATGCGCGAGATGTCCAGGATCACTGATTCCTACCACCTCGATTGCTGGGTATGGTTTCCCGCTCTTGAGAAGGACTACACCAACCCCTCAACCATGGCCAACGCCGTGCGCGAATGGGAGGAGGTATTCCAGGCTCTGCCGCGCATCGACGCGCTCTTCGTGCCGGGCGGAGACCCAGGACACACTGAGCCCAAGGTGCTCATGCAGGTGCTAGCGAAGCAAACCGAGGTGTTGCGCAAGTACCATCCCAACGCCACCATGTGGGTGTCTCCCCAAGGCTTCGATGCCCAGTGGATGGAGGAGTTCTACGGGTTGCTGGCGCAACGTCCTACATGGCTGAAAGGGATTGTTTACGGACCTCAGAATCGTGCCACGCTGGCTGAGCTCCGTCAGCGGGTTCCCAGTCAATACGAGCTGCGCCACTACCCGGACATCACCCACACCATGCGCGCGCAGTTCCCCGTGCCCGATTGGGATGTTGCCTACGCCCTCACCTTGCAGCGCGAACCAATCAATCCGCGTCCGGTAGACCAGGCTCTCATCATCCGCAAGGTCCAGCCCAAGGTGCCTTTCGGGTTTCTTACATATTCCGAGGGTTGCAACGATGATGTGAATAAGTTCATCTGGAGCGCTCTTGGCTGGGATCCCGATGCGGATCTTACGGGTATCCTGCGCCGTTACTCCCGGCTCTTTATCGGCGATTCGATTGCGGAAGCGTTTGCCCAAGGGATACTTCGTCTTGAGTTGAACTGGCGTGGTCCCCTGCTGGCCAACGAGGGCGTGGGCACCACTTTGGCACACTTCCAGCAATTGGAATCACGGGCTACCCCTGCGCAAAAAGCCAATTGGCGATTCCAACAAGCTCAATACCGCGCTTACTACGATGCTTTCGTCCGCGCGCGATTGCTGGACGAACATGCCCGCGAGCAG
>DAISIM010000009.1:833-1307 GCA_036821995.1 Bryobacteraceae bacterium | reverse complement strand
GTTACCAGCAGGTAGCGCGGCAGATAGCCGTTCTGCAGCGCGTCGGTCTGTATCGCCGATACCCGCAACATGCCCGCGAGCAGCGCGCCCTAAGCCATTTGAGCGATGCTTCCCGCATTGGGAGTCTTGCCGCCATCGACGCTGCCCAGCGCGAGCTTAGCCCAACCCCCTCAGAGCGTGCGGGGCTTGCCTTTCGGGCGCGAGTGTTTGAACTAGCGGAAGCCCTCTTCCAGAGCATCCGTATGCAGCTAAGCGTGGAACGGTATCAGGCCATCGGCGTTGGCCGCGGCGCGAATCTGGATCTCATCGATTCGCCCCTCAGCAATGCCCCGTGGCTCCTGGCCCAGTTCTCTTCCATCCGGCAGGAGACGGAGGAGCGCACGCGTTTGCAGCGCCTGGATGCCATCCGCAACTGGACCAGCGGTGGCGATGGAGGCTTCTATGACGATCTGGGCGATCCGCTCAACCAGCCCC
>DAISIM010000009.1:0-823 GCA_036821995.1 Bryobacteraceae bacterium | reverse complement strand
GCTGCGCCCGCAGTCCTTTGAGGAAGATCCCACTCTAGGCAGCAGCGTGAAGACTGGATTCAGCGGCTTTCGCGCCAATGCCAATGGCCGCATCTCCTGGTGGCGTGTGGCGGAGGCTGCCGGCGATACGCCGCTAGAGATGCACTACTCCAGCCTCGACACGTCCGCCCGCTATCGAGTTCGCGTCATTTACGGCGGCGATGCGAACCAGATTCCCATTCGCCTCGACGCCGATGGCGGGTTTGAGATCCACCCTTTGCGCGAAAAGAACCAGAATTTCGATCCGGTGGAGTATGCCATTCCCCAGGAGGCGACAGCCGACGGAGTGCTCACACTGCGCTTCAGCCGGCCTCCCGGCTTAGGTGGAAACGGCAGAGGCGTCCAAATCTGCGAAGTCTGGCTGCTGCGCGAAGCAGGGGTCGCGGCGGGAGCTGGGCGATAACGTGACGAATGCGGAGATCGACAGGATGAATCAGCCTCGCTTCCCATCATCAATCCGCCGCAGGGCTCTCCTGGCCGCGCCACTGGCGATTGCTGCAGGTTCGCGATTGTTGGGGGAAGGGAAGCAGCAAGCCGCCTCCGGCGTCAGGCATTTGCAGGTTTACTCCAAACCGGGCCGCTTTGGCGGATGGCCCGCGAATTTTGGATTGTGGCAGTGGGGGGACGAAATTGCCTGCGGCTTCGGCGCCGCGTACTTCATCAAGACCGACCCTGAACGCCACCAACGCGACCGCAGCCGCCCGATTGTTCCCGCTATCGCGCGCAGTCTGGATGGTGGGGACTCCTGGCGGATCTCAGAACCCTCCTCCCTCCTTCCCCCTTC
>DAISIM010000008.1:59113-136660 GCA_036821995.1 Bryobacteraceae bacterium | reverse complement strand
GAGAATCTCATCGATGAGTTCGTCGCGCTTCGCTGGCTGTGTCTGTGCGAGGTCATTCCGTTCGCCAATATCGTCGCGGAGATTGTAGAGCTCCACCGCCCGGTTTGTGGCTACAGCCTCACGGCCGCCATCCAGTTGCCATTCCTCGTGATAAAGATGGAGCTTCCAGTCGCCCTTGCGCACCACGGTGAGGGGTCGAGTGCGGAAAATGGGGTCGCGAGGCCGTAGGACAGGATCATTCAAATAGCCAGGGAAGTGCCAGAAAAGGGCCTCCCGCTGCAGTCTCGACTCGCCGCGCATCAGCGGCAGGATGCTTTCGCCGTCGAGAATCTGGTCTGGTGCGGGCTTCCGGCCGGCAATGTCGAGAAAGGTGGGATAGAAGTCCACGTTGCTGACGGGCGTGTCGCAGGTGGAGCCGGGCTTGACGACGCCGGGCCAGCGGACCAGCATCGGCTCGCGGATGCCGCCTTCGTAGTAGCCGCCCTTGCTGCCCCGGAGCGGTTCCTGCGACGATTTCTGCGTGCCTCCATTATCAGACGTGAACAGCACCACGGTGTTTTCTTCCAGGCCAAGCTCCTTCAGCTTGTCCAGCACGATGCCGACAGTGGCGTCCAGGTCGTAGGTGCAGGCGGCATAAAGGGGATCCTGATGTTGCTGGCCTTTTGGCTTGTCCTGGAATTTCTTTAGCGAAGCGGGCCGCGCTTCGAGGGCAGTGTGGATGGCGTGGTGGGAAATGTAGGCAAGGAAGGGGCGGTCCTTGTGTTGCTGCATGAACTCGCAGGCCGCGCGGGTGAGGGAAAATGCGCCTTTCGGATCATTGGGCTCATCCCGCATGCGGTTCGGGTTTGGGTGGCGGGAGTCGAAGTAGTCGTCAAAGCCCTGATGTGCGGGCTTGTGACCATCGGCAAAGCCCAGGTGCCATTTGCCGAACAGCCCCGTCCGATAGCCCGCTTCGCGCAGTGCCTCAGCGAAGGTGACGACCTCCGTGGCCAGTTCTTCGCGGTTGGGCACTGGGAGCATGCGCATTGCAGTCACCGGCCCACGTTGGGTGCTCTGCACGGCATAGACGGCGTGGCGCGGCGAATACCATCCAGAGAGCATACAGGCTCGGCTGGGCGCGCAGTTAGCCATGCTGGCATACGCGTTACTGAAGGTCATGCCCTCTCGCCGCAGCCGTTCCAGGTGGGGCGTCTCCATGAAATCAGATCCCTGGAAAGGGACATCGCGCCATCCCAGGTCGTCAGCGAACACGAAGACGATGTTCGGTGGCCTGGAGTTGGTTCCGGAGCAGGACATGAGTGCCGTGCCTGCAAGTCCGCCTGCGATGGAGTGGAGGAATGCGCGACGGTTGACGCTGGGTGAGTGTGCTTGGGCGCGGGCGGAAGGCTTGGAGGAGGGTATCATCGCAACAACTCCTGTTGCTGTGGGGCGACGATCGATGCGCTTACCATCGCAATAGCTTACTGCAGCGCTAACAAAAGACCAAGGGGGCGTCGCCCTATTCAGGCAGCGCCCCCTTGGTTCGGAACCCAATTCCAGGATCAGTTTGCCCAGCAATCTTGGTGACCGATGCAGCCTAGGCGGACGGTACTTGCCATCGCCAAGGCCTGCTAGCCTAAGCCCTCGCGGCCTTGCGGCGCGCGAAAGCCAGAAGGGCCAAGCCCAAACCACCCAGTGCCAAAGTGGAGGGCTCAGGAATCTCGCCGCCACCACCGTTGCCACCATTGCCGCCGTTGCCGCCACCATTGTTCACGTCGCCGGAAAGCGCGGTCACAGTGAAGTTGGACAATGCCCAGCTCTCATTAAACGTTTCCTGGTCCTGCCAGCCAGCCAGCCAGATTGTTACCTGATTGTTGGTTGTGGTGACTGGAACGGTAAAGGTGAAGTCGAAAATGGAGATGCCGTTCTCAGCCATATTCTGCTGACCGATTCCCGGGCTGGTGAAAAAGCCCTTGTCCTCAGGGGCGATGATCGTCGTGGGAGTGGCTGAGCCAGTCCAGCCGTCGTTCGCTACCGTTTCGCAGGCGATCGAAGTGCTGCCCGCACCGGTGGAACAGGCGGAAGTGGGTGGCGCAAAGGCGCTGAATCCACCCGTACTTACGCCCACCTGGAAATGGTCAGGGCCGAACGTCGTGCTATTGCCGTTCCATGAATTGATCGCCCACAACTGAAAGCTGATGGTGATGGCATTGAATGCAGCACCCATCGGAGTGCCGATGGTCACGTAAACACCGCGCGCATAGCTGGCCAGCGGATTGGTGACTGTGCTGTCAGAGTTGCCAAAAGGTCCGAGAAGGCCTTCAGTGCTGGACAGATTCTGAGAAGTCCAGGTGGTGGTGCTGGCAGCATATTGGAGTGGACCTTCCAGGCCGACACCAAAACGGTTGAAGCTGGGGTTGGGCAAGAACGCATCGGATGCGTCAAAGTTCCAGGTGTGAGAGAAGACTGTGGTTGCCGAGAACGCCGGTAGTGCTAGGAAGCACAGAACCATTACAGCCACTACTGAAAATGCAAAGCGCTTGATCATGGAATTTCGCCAGTCCTTAAAAATTCATTCGCGGTCCATGGTGAAGGAAACCGTCGCATATGCCGCTTCCCGCACTAGACTCTACCTGTCCAAAGTAGCATGAAAGTTATTGTAATTAAACGAGAAAGTCCCGCACTTAGGTACCTCTTCAGCATCAGGGCAGAGTACCCTGCGGCGGTCCCGCAATGCCACTGTTTCGCATTCCGCAGCGGCAACCGGGTAATGGCATAGGTTGATCCGTTTGGAATTATTGATACAAAGTGATCGAAACTGGCAGAAGCTGTTTCCAAATCAACAACTTGTTACCGCCCAGCTTCCAACGGTATAGGGTGGATTACCGGCCGTAGGCAGAGGTTTTCTTCAGAAGTTGCCGAAATTCTGCAGTGAACGCCAGTACGAGCGTGGGGAATGGTCTATCTGGAATCTATATTAATAGATCAGATAAACCGGCAATCAGTCGATTTGGGCAAGCCTAACCGGGGCGAACAGACGGTTTCTGTACTGTAACCGATGCAGCAGGGAAGGAAGGCAATGAACGAATCGCCCTTTCTTCGCTGTTGCGGATCGCGTGTGACTTACGGGGACTTGACGGGGGTCTTGTTCAACTGCTGCTGGACCCATGGCCGGTTGGGGGCGAGGCGAAATGCTTCCTCCAGATGCTTGCGAGCATCGGTGATTGCGTTCTGCCGGCGGCGTGCAAGGCCAAGCCAGAGGTGGGCATCGGGCCATTGGGGAGCTAGCGCGATCGCGCGACGGAAATCCACCTCGGCCTTTTCGAGACCGCCACCGAATGCGGGGGGGAGGTAGTAATTGCCGATACCTCGGGCGAGGTGCGCTTCCGGTAGTCGGGCATCCAAGCGCAGGGCGTGTTCAATCTCGTCGCGGGCGCATTGCCCGTATGCCAGGCCACTGAGCACATTCGCGGGGATCACCTGTCCGCAGAGAGTACCCAGCAGCCAGTGCCGTCTCGCGTCACCGGGGCTTTGGGCCAGAGATTGGCGTGCTAAGTCGATGCCCGCTTTCGCTGCCGTTGCCGCTGCCGCTTTGTCACCCTTCTCCAGGTGGACTTCGGAGAGGTAGGAAAAGGCCAGCGCTCGCTGAAACTCCGGGGCAGGCAAGCTCGAGGTTGCGGGGGCGGTAGTTGCTGCGCGATGCAGAGCATCGATGTTCTGACTGTCACGCGCGGAAATAAGAGCGCGCTGCCAAGCGGGAGGATTCCACTCACTCCGCACTTGGGATTGCAGATGGATGCAACCCAACAGCAGCAACGTTAGGGCTGCAACACCGGCAAGATGGCGCGGCCTCATGCCGTCTCCGCGTCCCCTAGATGAAACATGCGACTCATGGAAATATAGACGAGACCCAAGCACACCAAGGCGAGCCCCGCCACTGCGAGGACGGGAGAGACCCCTGCATGCACGATGGCCTCTCCCATCAGCAGGCTGCCGATGGGCATACCCCCGCGGAAGGCGATGTTATAGACGCTCATCACGCGGCCACGCATTTCATTAGGGGTCCGTAGTTGCACCATCGAGGTCACAAGGGTGAAGACGGCCATCAGCGCCATGCTGGCTACAAAAATAAACAGCCCAGCCCAAACAAATGCGCTGCTGTAAGCGAACGCGGTAAGGGCAACCCCCAACAGCACCAATCCGCCCAGCATCATGCGCAGGTCGCGGCCACCCCGTGCCATGGCCGCCACAACCAGTGCACCAAGAATACTGCCACACCCGGAGGTTGCCATCAGGAAGGTGAATTCTTTCTCTCCGCCCAGTAGTACTTCCTTTGCGTAAGCTGGCAGGAACACGATGAAAGACATGCCGAAGATGGTCATCGAGAACGAAAGCAGGATGAGGGGCAACAATCCGGCTCGTGCACGGATGAAACTGAGGCCGTTCTTTACCCCATCCAACAGGGAGAGGTTCGAACTGTCGGCGGTATGCGGGATGGAAACGGCCAACAGGGCGGCAATCACTACCAGGAACGAGGTAGCATTCAGGCCAAAGCACCAGGCGGCGCCATAGTTCACAAGCATATAGCCGCCGATAAGGGGTCCGATGACACGCGCCAGATTGAATTGGATGGAATTCAATGCGATGGCATTGGACAGATCCTCCTTCTTTACCAGCGCTGGGACGATTGCCTGATAAGCAGGGCCGCCAAAGGCCTGGGCCATGCCGTTTACAACGGAGAGGGAAAGAATGTGCCAGATCTGCAGATACCCAGTGGCGTAGAGGATGGCAAGCGTAGCGGCTGAGGACATCTGTACCACTTGCGAGCTGATTAACAGCTTGCGGCGGTCATTGCGATCAGCCACGGCACCGCCCAGAAGAGTGAACAGGAAGATGGGTATCTCGCCCAGGAACGCATCCAGGCCCAGCAGGAAGGGATCGTTCGAGAGCTGATACACCAACCAGCTCTGGGCGATCTTCTGCATCCAGGTGCCGACGCTGGAGGCGCAGGCACCGCCCCAAAGCAACGCAAAATTCCGGTATCGGAATGCGCGAAAGGTTTCGCTCAGAAACCCCCTGCCTGCACTATCCGGCATGGTTCACCCGTAGTTGGCTGAAGCGGACGACCGCAGTAACAGGCGAGGGAAGGCATCTGGAAGTGGGGAAGGTACCCCAAGCCCGCCATTTTGTGGCCAGCTCAACAGGCTGGATGGATGCAACCGGGCTAGGCACAGCAAGGACTGTGCCGTTGCGCGCGGGGGCCAAATGGAACGAGGGCATGGAGGCTAGATGGCTTCCGCGCGCTGGATGATGTGAACGTAATTGCCGTCACCATCTTCAAAAAAAGCAAGGCGATTGCCTTCGTCGCTGGTGCGTGGTTCACCCACCCACTTCACCCCTTTGCCCTGAAGGTTCTCCAGCGCGGCGTCAAAATCGTCTACGGCAATCGCCAGGTGGCGGATTCCAGGAGTCTGCAGGGCCTGCTGCGGAACATCGCCAGCCGAGGGAATGAACTCGAGCATGCTTCCGTCGGGCGCTTTTGCGAAGACGAAAGGCCCATACCGATAGTTGATCCGGAAACCCAGCGTGTCTACGTACCATTGGGCCAGGCGCTCAGGGTTCGGCGTAGCGATGGCGGTATGTTCAATTCCCTTAAACACGGCGTTGATCCTTTAGTTGGCGGTAGCGCAATGAGAATAGCGCCTCGAACGAACGGACGCGCAAACCTCTTCCGAGATGTCGCGCAGTCGGATTGGGCTGCAGCCCAAAGACGCGAGCGTGGCGTGTCCTAGCCTCAGTAAACCTGGAAACAGAATACCGTGTTTGCTCCCTGGGGCGACAAACAGTACTCGCCCGGGTCAAGGAATTGGTTGCTCTCAATCATCATGGTGCCGTCTTTGCGGGGGTGAAACAGCAGGGGGATCGGGCGAGGGTCATCCTTCTTCGGCTTCGCGTTGAACGTGACGCTACGGTTCCCTTTGTCCACCTTCATGGGGTAGAGCGAGAGCGATTCCGGCTTCATGTCACCGGGCATCAACAGGAAGGCGGGCTCCGCCAAGGGCGTACGGGCGGACGAGGATGCACCCTTCACGCTGTACGTGGTGCGGTTCTTTTCTTCCAGTTGGTTGGCCTCGCTCGCCTCGGTCTCAAGCAATTGGTCGCCCAGTACAAGATAGGGCACGTCTTTCTTGGCGGGTTTGGCGCCCTGATAGGGCATTTCTGCCCAGGCGGCGAAGGGTACAGCCAGTGCAACGGCAATCATGGCTAACTTGGCAAAGGCGATCATTGGCATTTCTCCCCGTAGCTACCACTGTAGGACGTCAGAAGGGCCACTGGGGATACTGGAAATCCGTACATTCTTTCCGCCTCTCCCATGGCTCAGATGAGTCGAACTAATCACGGCCGCTACCAGTGGCGTGCTGGCGCGTCCTTAGCGATGTGGCAGGCAACCCCATAGGAACAGAATCCGTCTCTGCTATGAAACAATCAAAGCAGTATTCGCCGATTGGGTTTCCGTCTCCATCACTGCCCGCTAAAGGATCTCGCGTAATGCCGATTTTCAGTCGATCAGCTTCTGCCTGTTTGCTCGTCTTGCTATGCGCTGCCTTGCTGTGTACGACACCCAGCGCGGCCCAGACGAAGCCCTGGGCCTTGGATGCCACTCTTCCGCTGGACCCCTCAATCCGCACTGGCAAGCTTGAGAACGGTCTCACCTATTACGTTCGCCGCAATGCTGACCCAAAGAGCCGGGCGGAACTGCGACTGGCTATTAATGCCGGGTCGACTCTCGAAGACGACGATCAAAAGGGCTTGGCTCACTTCCTGGAACACATGATGTTCAATGGTACGGAGCGCTTCAAAAAGCAGGAGTTGGTGGACTTTCTGGAGAGCACAGGCCTGCGCTTTGGCCCGGACCTGAATGCATATACATCCTTCGACGAAACGGTGTACATCCTGCGGGTTCCCACGGACAAGCCGGAGATATTCGAACGCTCCTTTGACGTGCTGGAAGATTGGGCGGGAGCGGTGAGTTTCGAGGAGGAAGAGATCGAGAAGGAACGCGGCGTCATTATCGAGGAGTGGCGGCTTGGGCAAGGCGCACAAGGCCGCCTGCGTGACAAGCTGATTCCTGCCATCTTTGCGGGTTCGCGTTACAAGGATCGCCTGCCGATTGGGGACCCGGACATCATCCGCAGCGCGCCGCGAGAGGCCTTTACGCGGTATTACTCGCAGTGGTATCGCCCCAGCCTAATGGCCCTGGTGGCGGTTGGCGATTTCGATGTGGATGCGGTGGAAGCGATGATTCGCGAACGCTTTTCACGCTTGAAGAACCCTGAGAGCCCGCGCGAGCGCACGAACTTTACGCTTCCTGCCCACAAGGAAACCATCTACGCCGTGGTGACGGATCCTGAGCTTCCCGTGACACAGGTGCAGGTCTACTTTAAGAAGGATGTGGAGGAGACCTACGAGAAAGTAGGCGATTACCGTCGCAGCCTCGTGCGCAGCCTCTTTGGTTCGGCCATCAACTCCCGCCTGGCAGAGATCACACGCCAACCGGACTCGCCCTTCCTGGCAGCAGGGGTATCCAGTTCAAGCTTGGTGCGCGCGGGACAGACCTACGCCGCCCAGGCGATTGCCAAAGAGGGTAAGGTTCTTGAATCTCTGGAAACGCTATTCACGGAAGTGGCCCGGGTGCGCGTGCATGGCTTTACTGCGTCTGAGATTGAACGCATGAAGGCGGATACGCTGCGGAGCTATGAGCAGATGTTCCAGGAGCGGAACAATAGCAACTCCGCGGGCTTTGCCGACGAATACGTGCGTAATTTCCTGGAAGGAGAGCCAGCCCCCGGAATTGAAGTAGAGTACCAACTGGCCTCGCAGTTGGTGCCAGGCATTACGCTGGAAGAACTGAATGAGGTAGCAGAGGAACTCATCACCAAAGAAAACCGCGTGGTGGTGGTAGCCATGCCAGAGAAAGAGGGGCTCACGCCGCCCAGTGAGGAGGCGCTGGCCAAGGTGCTGGAGAAGGTGGAGGCGACGGATTTGGCACCGTACGCGGACTCGGTGGTGGACGAACCACTCGTCAGCCAGGAGCTTTCGCCGGTGCCGGTGCGCGAGCGCAAGCGCAACGAGGCGCTTGGCGTAACGGAAGTGATTCTTGCCAATGGCGTGAAGGTGCTGATGAAGCCGACGGACTTCAAGCAGGAGGAGGTGTTGTTCACGGCCTTCAGCGAGGGCGGCAGTTCCCTGCTGCCGGACAGTAAGTATATGGACGCCACGGCTGCCGACACGTTGGTCACGCTTAGCGGGGTGGGCAGCTTCGACGCGGTGGCATTGCGCAAGAAGCTGGCTGGTAAATCGGTTCAGGTGCGTCCCTCTATCGGGGAACTTGGCGAGGGGCTCTCTGGCTCAGCAGCCACGGGTGACCTGGAAACGATGCTGCAACTGGTCTACCTGCATTTCACGGCTCCCAGGGCTGACCCGAATGCCCTGGAGGTGTACAAGCAGCAGAACATTGCGGGCCTGCAGAATCTGTTGTCCACGCCTCAAGGCGTGTTCCAGAAGACGATGCTGGAGACCATGTACGGCGACAACATCCGCCGCCGGATTCCCACTGTTCTTGAGGTGCGTAACACCAGCCTCGAAAGTGCTACGGAGATCTACCGGCAGCGCTTTGCCGACGCCGACGACTTCACCTTCTTGTTCGTGGGCAGCTTTAAGGAAGATGAGGTCATTGCCCT
The DNA here is from genome assembly GCA_036821995.1 of Bryobacteraceae bacterium. GTDB lineage: Bacteria > Acidobacteriota > Terriglobia > Bryobacterales > Bryobacteraceae > JACTMJ01. The sequence continues at coordinate 127,940 of DAISIM010000008.1, read as the reverse complement.
GTGCCAGCGCTATTTGGGGAATCTACCGGTGAAGGAGGGTAAGGAGACCTTCCTGAACGTGCAACCGGAGTTGCCCAAGGGCGTGGCCAAGGCCGTGGCAAAGAAGGGGGTTGACCCACAGAGCCGCGTATCGCTTACATTCCATGGACCCTTTGAGTACAATCGCCAGAATCGCTTTGTCATTCGCATGATGGCGGCGGTACTGGGGATCAAGCTGCGAGAAGAGATCCGCGAGGATCGTGGCGGTGTGTATGGAATCAATGCCTCCGCCAGCCCCAGCGCGAAGCCTGTGCCCCGGTACACCCTCAATATCGGCTTCAGTTGCGACCCCCAGAGGGTGGAAGAGCTGAAGGGTGCGGTCATGGAGCAACTGAACTGGGTGAAGAACACCGAAGACATGGAAAGCTACCTAGTGAAGGTGAAGGAGCAAGAGCGCCGCAGCTTTGAGACTAGCCTCCGCCAGAATCGCTTCTGGCTGTCGACCATTCAGTTCTACTATGAGTATCCCGATGAGGACCCCAGCGAGCTTCTGAAGCTGCCGGAAACGGTGGAGGCAATCGGCGCCGATGAGATCCGCGCCGCCGCCCGCCAGTACCTGAACACGGAACGTTATGTCGACGTCACGCTTTATCCGGAGAACTTCGAAGTTCCTGCGAAAAAGTAGCGTGCGCAGTGTGGAAGCCGATGGGGAAGCACCACCCGCGAAGGCGTAGCCAAAGCAAACGCGTCGAACAGCCACGCCTTTGGTTCGCGCGAAGGCCCGAGATTCGCTTATCATAGCGACTAGCTGATTTTGGGGATGGTATCCGGCGCATGAAGCTTCGTTTCGTAGGATGGTTGGTTTCTGCAGCGTTTTGCATCGTTCTGGCGGGCTGCGGTGCAGAGAAGTCAACTCAGGCAGATTGGCGATACTACGGCGGGAACGAAACGAACTCGCGGTACTCCCCACTAAGCCAGATCAATCGCGAGAACGCCGCCAATTTGAAGGTTGCCTGGACCTACGACACGGGCGACGCTTTCAAAGACTCGGAGATGCAGTGCAATCCGCTGGTGGTGGGCGGCGTGCTGTACGGTTTGTCACCCAAGATGCGCGTGTTCGCCCTGGATGCGGCTACAGGCAAGGAACTGTGGAGCTTCGATCCTTACCAAGGCAAATTTCGTCCCGGCAAGAAGCGAAGCCGTGGGCTTCACTATTGGGAGGATACTTCCAGCAAGCGCATTTTGATTGCGGCGGAGGAGTGGCTTTATGCGCTGGATGCCAAAACGGGCGCACCGATTCCCAGCTTTGGCCAGCAGGGACGCATTAACCTGAAGGAGGGGCTGGGGCGTGATGTCGATACGTTTACGGTGTCTGTATCCAGCCCTGGCGTGATCTTCAACGACAAGCTGATCGTCGGTAGTATCGTCAGCGAAGGCCTTCCGGCGGGTCCTGGTGACATTCGGGCTTACGACGTCAGGACCGGCGAACGCAAATGGCAGTTCCATACGATTCCCCATCCAGGCGAGTTTGGCCATGACACATGGCCACCGGATGCGTGGAAGATGCTGGGCGGCGCCAATAACTGGAGCGGGCTTACGCTGGACCATCAACGGGGCATTGTGTTTGTGCCGACGGGCTCAGCTACCTACGATTTCTATGGGGCCAACCGCCACGGTGACAACCTCTTCGCCAATTCGCTGATTGCCCTGAATGCCAACACCGGCGAGCGCCTGTGGCATTTCCAGTTCGTGAAACATGACATCTGGGACCGCGACCTTCCCGCGCCTCCCACACTGGTGACTGTGGAGCGGAATGGCCGCAAGGTGGACGCAGTGGCCCAAGCTACCAAGAGTGGGCACGTGTGGGTGTTTGACCGTGAGACCGGCGAGTCGCTGTTCCCGTTTGAGGAGGTTGAGGTTCCGCAATCGGACGTGCCGGGGGAGAAACTGGCAGCCAAGCAGGTGCTGCCGCTGAAGCCCGCGCCGTTCGCGCGCCAGCAGTTCACTGAGGACATGATTAGTAAGCGTACGCCGGAGATCCATGCTGACCTGCTTGCGCGTTTCCGCTCGTACCGCAATGGGCCGCAGTTCACCCCCTCCAGCCTGCAGGGGACCTTTCTGTTGCCAGGCTACGACGGGGGTGCCGAGTGGGGAGGTCAGGCCTTTGACCCCGAGACGGGCCTCTACTACGTGAATTCGAACGAAATGGCTTGGCTGGTGAAGCTGGTTGAGCGCAAGCCCGCTGATGGTCCCCAAACCGGCAAGTCACTGTACACGGCCAATTGCGCAAGTTGCCATCGGGAAGACCTGAGTGGCGTGCCGCCGGAGTTTCCCTCTGTGAAGGATCTGGCCTCGCGTATGAGCCGGGAGGATTTGGACGATGTGATTCGCAACGGCCGCGGTCGAATGCCCGGCTTCGCGCACCTGCGCGATTTCCGGATCGCAGCGATCTCGCGCTATTTGCTGAATGGTGAGGATATACGCGTTCCCGATGCGGCCGACAGGACATCCCCCTACTTCCTGCGTTACAACCTGGATGGCTACATCCGTTTCGAGGACAAGGACGGTTACCCGGCGATTACCCCGCCGTGGGGAACCCTGACGGCCATCAATTTGAATACGGGGGAGCATGTCTGGCAGAAGCCGCTGGGAGAGATTCCCGCCCTTGCGGCACAGGGGCTGAAGGATACCGGTAGTGAGAACTATGGCGGACCCGTAGTGACCGCGGGGGGGCTGCTGTTTATCGCGGCAACCAACTATGACCGTAAGTTCCGGGTTTTCGACAAAGCGGACGGTAAGCTGCTGTGGGAGCACGAACTACCAGCGGCAGGCAATGCCACGCCGGCCACCTACATGGTGGAGGGCAAGCAGTATGTGGTGATTGCTGCTGGCGGCGGCAAGTGGGGGAATCCTTCGGGCGGATCCTACGTTGCGTTCGCGCTGGGGGACTGAGGCCGAAGGCCAGCCGGGAGGGCTTCGCTGCCGGCTATGCGTACATCGAAGCCAGCTAGACGAACATCGTGGCAGTTTCGTCGTCTTCAGGATCCGGCAGCCAAGCGAAGGATTCCCGTTCAACGAGCGACTTCACGGTCTTCAGCAACTTGCGTTCCATCACGAAATGGGCCGGTTCCAGCAGGCAGCGCACCGCCAATTCCTGCTGCAGGGATTCACCATAGGTGCTGCGATTGCGTACCACCAGCCGGGTGATTCCTTGCTCCAGAGGCTGCAGGACGAAGGCCCATGAGGAGGCGAACTTCGGGTCACTGTGGCGCACAAAGCGGTCACCGTAGTCTGAAAAGGCGTTTGCGCCAGAATAGAAAACCAGCGCGCGGTTGCGTTCCAGGATCCGCACTTCCATGGGAGAAGTGCCTGGATGCAGCCACACCGGATCGCCCACCCGCAGGTTCTGCCACTCCAGCACCAGGTCATCGGCATTCTTCATGGCGCAGCCGATGAGGTTCTCAAGCCAGGTGTAGCTATAGAATCCCCCGCGGCCTTGTCCCATTTGCACCAGCCAAGGCCAGATGCGGTCGGGGCTCGCCTGAATGGAGATGGCGTGGCTGGCGATGACCTTGGGGCTGGCAATCAACTCATCGCCTGGTAGCGGTTGGGCCTCTTCGCCAGGAGCAAGCCCCCAACGAAGGTGCCAGGGCCGCACCCATCGGGCATAGGCTAAAGCCAACAGAGGCGCTGAAATGGCGGCGCCCACCAGAACCTTTTTTGCCGAAACTCCCACCGCAGTATCCTTCTTGCAGCGCCGATTGCGTCTGCCCTCTCTTCGGACTCCATCCTATCTAAGAATAGGGGTCGACCGGAAGGGAGGGGTGTTCCGGCGCTAATCTTGGCGATGCGCAAATTGTGCGACGGGTTACTCTTTGATGTGCACCTGTTGCACGTTCGACGAAGCAATGGCACGAAACAGTGCCTGGAGCAGAAAGTAAGCGGTTCCACCAGCAACAACCAGCGACGCGGCCAGCCCGATACCAACCCAGACGAACGACATTCCCAATTCCTTTTCCCAGTAAGGATCCAATCACCGCGGGCAACCAGGCCCACTGGCATACAATCGTAAGCAATTTCATAGCCAGAATGCCAGTATCGGGGTGTGGCTTCTTTTCAATCACTTGACGGAATGAAAGATGCCCCGTGCGGCAATGCCGGGTAATTCATGCTTGTTGCCAGCGGATTCGCGGACGGAATTACCCGGCGGCACTCATCCTGACACCGCACCAGCGGACGGGGTCACATTGCGCATGCAGAATCGGACGGAGGCCCAAGTCGGCTAGCAGATGCGAGGCAGTTGCTCGCCTAGCGCAGGCGGCAGTAGGCGGCGGGTTCCCATGCGGGTGCGCACAGTAACCATGGACGGGGAAAGCGAAGTGACTCTGCCCACCACGCAGGCGTGCGCCCCTCCCGGCAGAGAACGAAGAAGAGCGGCTAATTCCTCAGCGCGATCGCTCGAAATCACAGCCACCAGCTTTCCCTCATTGGCCACGTAAAGGGGGTCCAGACCCAACAACTCGCAAGCGCCGCGGACATCTTCCCGCACGGGGATGGCGTTCTCTTCCAATTCGATGCCCAATCTGGATGAGGCGGCCATTTCCTGCAACACGGCCGCCAATCCGCCACGGGTGGCATCGCGCATCATGCGCAAACTGTCTCCGCCGGTGCTCACCAGCGCCTGCGCCAAATGGTGCAGGGGCTGGCAGTCGCTTTCGATGACAGTTTCGAAGTCAAGGCCCTCGCGGACGCTCATGATGGCCACGCCATGGTCGCCCAGGGTTCCTGACACCAGAATGGCGTCACCTTCGCGGATGAGGTGCGGACCCAGGTTGACACCATCAGGCACCACGCCTAAGCCCGCGGTGTTGATGAATAGCTGGTCAGCACTGCCGCGTTCAACCACCTTGGTGTCGCCAGTGATGATGCGAACGCCAGCGGCGCGGGAAGCATCGGCCATGCGTTGGACAACACCGGCCAACACCTGCATGCTGAGCCCCTCCTCGAGAATGAAACCCGCGCTCAGATACAGCGGCACGGCACCCTGCATGGCCAGGTCATTGACTGTACCGTTCACGGCAAGATCCCCAATCGAAGCACCCGGGAAGAAGAGCGGCCGCACGACGTAGGAATCCGTGGACATGGCGAGGCGGGCGCCTGGACTGGGGACTACGGCGGCGTCGCCCATGGCCTCCAGTTCCGGGCAGGCGAAGGCGGGGGCAAAGAGATGCTGAATGAGGTCCTGCATGAGACATCCTCCGCCGCCATGAGCCAGGATGATGTTGGGGTAATCGCGCAAGGGGAGAGGGCAGGCCCAGTTGCTGAAATCAGGGGGCAAAGGCTCCATGGTGTTGTGGGTATCCAATTCTGGGGCTCCGTTCTGTCAGACTTGTGCCACCTGCGATACAGGTAGAAATCGACCGGAGTTGTAATATGCTGCGCAGGTACCTTCGCTGGATACCATCGTGGCGCCCAAGGGCTTGCGTGGAGTGCACTCCTTGCCGAATGCATGGCAATGGTTGGGCTTCAGCTTGCCTTGTAGCACCAAGCCACTCTGGCAGAGAGGCGATTCTACAGCGTGAATTCTGGAGACATCGAAGGCTTGCTCTGCGTCGAAGGAGGCGAACTCATCGGCGAGCCGCCAGCCCGACGCGGGGATGAGTCCGATGCCACGCCAGGTACGGTCGCATACGCGGAAGACACGGCGAAGCACGTCCTGTGCGGTTGTGTTTCCGGCTTCAGACACCACGCGCGAGTAAGCGTTTACGACGGTTGTCTCACCTGCTTCCAGTTGCACAACCGTGCGCCGAATGCCCTCCAGGATATCCAGCGGCTCAAAGCCCGTCACCACGATGGGGACGCCGTAGCGGGGGGCCAGCGGCAAGTACTCGCGATAACCCATCACACTGCAGACATGGCCCGCAGCCAGGAAAGCCTGTACGCGGTTGCCTGGGCTTTGTAGGATGGCCTCAATTGCGGGGGGCACCAGCACATGACTTACCAGCATTGAGAAATTTTGCAAGCCTAGGGCCTGCGCCTGTAGGACGGCCATGGCATTGGCGGGAGCGGTGGTTTCAAATCCAATGGCGAAGAACACCACACGGTGCTCAGGATGCTTGCGTGCCAGCTTCACCGCGTCCAGTGGCGAATACACCATCCGCACATCGGCACCCCGGCTTTTCACCTGGAACAGGTCGTCCATGGAGCCGGGTACGCGCATCATGTCGCCAAACGAGCAGAAGATCACATCCGGAAGGCTTGCGATGGCAAGTGCGCGGTCAATCACTTCCAGCGGAGTAACGCAGACAGGACAGCCCGGACCATGGATGAGTTCCACGCCGTCGGGCAGCATCTGGTCAATTCCATTGCGGATGATGGAGTGGGTTTGGCCGCCGCAGACCTCCATGATTGCCCAGCGGCCCCGTACGGCAGCGTGAATCTGTGACGCGATGTGCCGCGCCACTTCTCCATTACGGAACTCTTCCAGGTACTTCACGTGCCGGTGCCTCCGCCGGAGTTGGCATGCCGGGCTTCAACATCACCATCATCTTCGCTGAGCTGCTGCAGTTCTTCCTCAAGCACGCCCATCTCAGCAAAAACCCGAAGGGATTCCTGGGCCGAAACCTCATCAATCCTGGAGAGGGCAAAACCGACATGTACGATGGTGTAATCCCCCACCTGCACCTCGGGTACATAGGCAAGGCACACCTCCTTGCGGATTCCGCTGAAATCCACCATGCCCATTCGTATGCCGTCGCGCTCCGTGATGGATAGCACTTGGCCAGGAATTGCCAGGCACATCGTGCGCCCTCCTATGCGGCGGTTGCCGTATCTCTAACGCTTACCGGAATTGGCTACCGTCAGCATATCGCCCACCAGCGCCGGTTGCATGCGATTCATGCGAACGGCGAAACTTGCGAACACTTTACCGCCCAATCCGCCGTCAACAATTCTGACTAGGCGCTGGGCGTTGGCGCAGGCACTGTTTCGCTCAAGGACGGGCCATAGCGCTGCGTGTGCTGCTGGTACAGATAGCGGAGCCATGGCTCCACTCCCCATCCCCGTTTCGCTGACGTTTCGAACACGGGGATCCCCGGTCGTACCGCGAGGACGTTCTTCATGGCCAGGTCTCTATCGAAGTCTACTGCCTCCGCCAGATCCATCTTTGTCAGCACCGCCACGTCCGCGGTATTGAAGAGCTTTGGATACTTCAGCGGCTTATCCTCGCCCTCAGTAACGCTCATCAAGACGACGCGGATGTGTTCGCCCAGGTCCCAGGAGGAAGGGCACACGAGGTTGCCGACGTTCTCGATGAACAGAAATTTCAGCGTCGGCAGATCCCATCCCTCCAAGTGCTGCTCCACCATATTGGCTTCCAGGTGGCAAAAGCTATGTGTTTGGATTTGGCGGACAGGGGCTCCGCTGCGGGCCAGCCTGCGGGCGTCGTTGTCTGTTTCAAGGTCGCCCACCAAGGCCGCGGGACGGTTTCCTGCTTCCTGTAACCGGCGGAGGGTGAGCTCCAGCAGTTCGGTCTTGCCGGTGCCAGGACTGGACGTCCAGTTCATCGCCAGCAGACCTGCTGCGGTGAAACGCGCACGCAGGCTGTGAGCCAGTTCATCGTTCTTGTTGAGGACGTTACGCCGCAGTTCCAGGATGCGGGTGGTGCTCATGAGTCTCCCTTCTGGCCGGGTCACCGGCAACCTCCGGCTGGGTGCTGGCCGGTTCATCCCGCACTCGCAGTTCGATGGATTTCAATTGGATCTCTCGTCCACCAAGAATGTCGCCGGTGGGCCGGCCGCACCGCGGGCAGCGAAGGTGAAGAGGGTCTGGAAGGCTTTCCTCAGCACCACAGGTCGCACAGCGTACCCTAACCGGAAGCCGCTCGATGCGCAGTACGGCTCCATCCAGCGGAGTGCCTTGGGCGGCGATCGGGAAACAGAAGCTAAGCGCTTCTGGCTCAATCCCCGCAAGCTCGCCAATCTCCACCACCAGGCAGTTTATGCCTTCGTGGCAGGTATCGGCGAGCGCCTCCAGGGCGGTCTCTACCAGCGCGTGGCTGAGGGAAAGCTCGTGCATGGTGTCTCAGGTTGGTGCTGTCAGGTGCAAGTGTCCTTCCTGCCTCTAGCCAATCAGCTTCCCATGGTTGGGCGCAACCCCACCAAACAAAGGAGTGAGCGGGCTGGGCTCCGCCACATGCCCCTTAGATGCCTGACGCTGCCACCGCGTTGGAAGGGCGTTGAGCCGTTCCACTAACGGTAATGAACGATGGGCTACCTCGAAAAATGGTGAGGGAACCGGCGGGCGGGGAGGCGGGTATAATAAGGTGTGAGCTGCACCTCCGTGTTCCGCACTTTTTTCCGACTCTTTACCCATGTCCAGTTGATGCCCGTGCTCGAAAGCGGCGAGGAAACCCTCGTCGGCGGGCAGGCTGTGATGGAGGGCGTGATGATGCGCGCGCCCCACAGTTACTGCGTGGCCGTGCGCAAACCGGATGGGGAAATCGTCACCCAGGAGATGCCGCTTAAGCGCTTGAGTGAAAAGCGTCCAGTGCTGGGTTGGCCCGTGCTACGCGGCGTTGCCACGCTGGGTCATGCGATGTACCTGGGTGTCAAGGCGTTGAAGTTTTCCGCCGATGTAGCGCTGCATGAAGAGGTGAAGAAGGAAGCAGCCGCGAAGGGTAATCCTGTGGAAGGCAAGAACGGCGAGATCGCCGGAGCCGTTCCGGGTTGGCTGATGGCCGCCAATCTCGCCTTTTCTCTTGTTTTCTTCATTTTCCTCTACAAGTTCGTTCCGCTGGTGCTGACACAGTGGTTGACGAAGGTGGCGCCCGCCCTGGAGAACCAGATCCTGTTCAATGCGGTGGATGGCGTTATCCGGCTGCTGATTTTCTGTGCATTTCTGTTCGCGATTTCGCGCACCCCTGATATCCGACGCGTTTTTGAGTTCCATGGCGCGGAGCATAAAGTGGTGTTCAACTTTGAGAGCGGCCAGCCGGTGACCGTAGAGAATGCCCAGCGCTTCACCACCTTTCATCCGCGTTGCGGCACCAGCTTCCTGATTGTGGTGATGCTGGTTTCCGTGGCTGTCTATACCGTATTCCCGTTTGAGAGCTTTCTTGCCAAGTTCTTACTTCGGCTGGCTGCGCTACCTGTGATTGCCGGCTTGAGTTATGAACTCATCCGCTATGCGGCAAGGCACCAGGGCAGTGCGCTGGCTCTGCTGGTGGCTCCCGGTCTTTGGCTGCAGCGCGTTACTACCCAGCCCCCATCCGACGATCAGGCCGAGGTGGCCATTCGCGCCCTTGACCGCGCCATGGCACTGGAACTGGAACAGGGCGGCGAGGCTGTGATCGCCTAATTTGCTCCCGCGCGCATCCTTTCCATGCAATACGCTGAAAAACTTGCGGACCTCGAACGACGCTACGAGGAACTTACCGCGCAGATGTCTAACCCTGACCTGATCAATGATCAGACAGAGTACACCAAAGTTGCCAAGAAGCAGAGAGACCTCGAAGAGGTCGTCCTGAAGTACAGGGAATGGCGGCAGTTTGGCGAGAAGCTTGCGCAGGCGCGGCAGATGATGGCCGACGGAGATGCGGATCTGCGAGAAATGGCCACCCTGGAAATTGAGGAACTGGAGCCTCAGTTGGTCGCGACCGAGGAAGCGCTTCAAGTGCTGTTGCTGCCCAAGGATCCCAATGATGAAAGGGACGTGGTACTGGAAATCCGTGCCGGCACCGGTGGTGACGAGGCCAGCCTGTTCGCTTCAGAAATCTTCCGCATGTACACGCGCTACGCTGAGGAGCAACGCTGGAAGGTGGAAATCACCGATAGTAGCGAATCCGCTGTAGGCGGACTGAAGGAAGTGATTGCTCTGATTTCAGGCATCAAGGTTTATAGCAAGCTGAAATATGAGAGCGGCGTGCATCGTGTGCAGCGGGTGCCCGAGACCGAAACCCAAGGTCGCGTGCATACCTCGGCCATTACGGTGGCGGTGCTGCCCGAAGCGGATGAAGTAGAACTGGACATCCAGGAGAAAGACCTTCGCGTTGATACGTTCTGTTCGTCGGGTCCTGGCGGGCAGAGTGTCAATACCACTTACTCCGCGGTACGTATCACGCACTTGCCCACCAATACCGTGGTGAGCTGTCAGGACGAGAAATCGCAGATCAAGAATCGGGCCAAGGCGATGCGCGTGTTGCGGTCGCGGCTCTATGAGATCGAACTCGAGAAGCAGCAGGCTGCGATCGGTGCCGAACGCAAGAGTATGGTGGGCTCCGGGGACCGCAGCGAGAAGATTCGCACCTACAACTTTCCGCAGAACCGGCTCACTGACCATCGCATTGGCTTGACGCTTTATCAACTCGACCTCATCATGGAGGGGCGGTTGGAGCAGATTGTCACTGCGTTGACGACCCACTACAACGCGGAGAAGTTGAAACAGCAGTCGGCCGACGGGGCAGATGGATCTAAGAACGGCGCTTAAGCAGGGGCAGAATCTGCTGGAAGAGGCGGGCGTTGCTGTTCCTCGGCTTACCGCTGAAGTACTTTTGTGCCACGCCCTGGGCAAAGAAAAGGTCTACCTCTACGCGCATCCGGAGGAGGAACTCTCCGAACTCGCTTGGATCCACTACGGGCGTTACCTCCACGAGCGCATGGAGGGTAAGCCCACGCAGTACATCACCCGCCGCCAGGAATTCTACGGGCGCGATTTCTACGTCACAGCCGCCGTGCTGATCCCGCGGCCGGAAACGGAGCACCTGGTGGAAACCGCGTTGCGGCTGGCGCCCAAGGCGGATTGCGCCATCGACCTAGGCTGCGGCTCTGGTGCCATCGGCATTACCTACGGCCTGGAGAGCGGAGCACGGACATTCCTCAGTGATCTCTCGCTTCCCGCCCTGGAAGTGGCGCGATTGAACGCGAACCGGTTGGGTGCCAACGCTCCGGTGCATCAGGCTGATTTCGCCAGTGCACTGCGGGGGCTGTCTGTTGACCTGATTCTCTGCAACCCTCCTTATGTGCCCCAGGACGACGAGAGTGTGCTGCAGAGAGAGATTCGCGATCATGAACCTGCGCTTGCCCTCTACGGCGGCAAGACCGGAGTGGAGCCCTATCGCGTGGTGGTTGCCCAGGCGCGTGTCGCGTTGCGTCCGGGCGGCTGGTTGTTGTTCGAACTGGGATACCAGGGATTGTCCGCAGTGCGGGCGATGGTGGACATCCCCGATTGGGAAGCGCTGGAAGTGGTAGACGACCTTGCGGCCTGGCCGCGCGTGCTGGCCGTCCGCCGTGCAGCCGGGTGAGTTCCGTTCCATCCATGACAAGAGCTTCAGGCGCCGCGGGCCACCAGCGCCGGCTGTGAAAGAATAGAGATGTCTATGTCCTTTCATCGTGTCTTCTGGGTGGTGTTGGATAGCGTCGGCATTGGGGAAATGCCGGATGCCGCCGCCTATGGCGACGCGGGCAGTAACACCTTGGGCAACATTGCGCGCCTACGTCCCTTGCGCCTGCCGCACTTCCAGGCGTTGGGCCTGGGAAACATCGCTCACTTGGAGGGCATCGCGCCGGAGCCTGCCGCACTGGGCGGGTTCGGCCGCTGCGCCCTTGCCAGTCCCGGCAAGGATACCACCACAGGGCACTGGGAAATGGCGGGAATTCATCTGGAAAGTCCCCTGCCCCTCTACCCCCATGGCTTTCCGCCGGAAGTGCTGGACGCCTTCACCCGCCAAAGCGGCTACGGCGTGCTGGGCAACAAGCCGGCGTCGGGAACGGAGATCATCCGGGAACTGGGCGAGGAGCATCTACGCACGGGCAAGCTAATCGTCTACACCTCGGCTGACAGCGTTTTCCAGATTGCTGCCCACGAAGAACGGGTCCCCGTATCCGCGCTCTACCGCGCCTGCGAGATCGCCCGCGAAATCCTGCGCCCTCCCCATGAAGTGGGCCGGGTGATTGCGCGTCCTTTCACCGGGCAGCCGGGCGCCTTCATACGCACCGCCAACCGGCACGATTTCGCCATTGCCCCGCCATCCGGCATGTTGCTGGACCGCTTGCGGGATGCGGCGATCCCTGTACACAGCATTGGCAAGATTGCCGATGTCTTTCTGGGGCGAGGCATCTCCAGTAGCGTGAAGACGAAATCCAATGCGGACGGCATGGGACGAACGCTGGAGGCGATGCGCGACAGGGACAGCGGCTTGGTTTGGGTGAACCTGGTAGATTTCGACATGCTTTACGGCCATCGCAACGACGTGGAAGGCTATGCCCGGGCATTGGAAGAATGCGATGCCTGGCTGCCCCGCGCGATGGACGCGCTGAGCCCCGGCGATCTGCTGCTATTGACGGCTGACCATGGCTGCGATCCCACGACGCCATCCACTGACCACAGCCGCGAATATACGCCGCTGCTCACTTACGCCCCGCGCGGGCGCCAAGGTGTGCACCTGGGTACGCGATGCTCCCTTTCCGATATCGGACAAACCGTGGCCCGCAATTTTCAAACTGAGATCTCCCACGGGGAGAGTTTCCTGGAGGCAATCGAATGAGAACACCTTTGATGGCAGGCAATTGGAAGATGTACAAGACGCCAGCCGAAACCACCGCGTTTTTCCATGACTTCCTGCCGATGGTGGCGGACGCCAAGGATCGCGAGATCGTCCTGAATGTGCCCTTTGTGGATATCGCCGCGGCGGTGACCGCGACGGCTGGCTCCAATGTGGGCGTCGGTGGACAGAACCTGCACTGGGAAACGGAGGGCGCCTATACCGGGGAGATTTCCGGCCCCATGCTGCGCGCTGCAGGTTGCCACTATGTGGTGATCGGGCATAGTGAGCGCCGCCAGTATTTCGGCGAAACTGACGCGACGGTGCTAAAGCGTACGGTGGCTGCGCTGGCTGCGGGATTGACTCCCATCGTGTGCGTGGGGGAACTGCTGGAAGAGCGCGAGTCTGGCAACACCAACGTTGTGCTGCAAACTCAGTTCGACGGCGGCATTGCCGGTCTGAGCCCGGAGCAGTTCGCCAAGATCGTCATCGCCTATGAGCCCGTCTGGGCTATTGGCACCGGCAAGACGGCCACCCCGGAGATCGCGGGCGAAACCCACCAGGCCATCCGCGCCATGGTGGCCGCGAAGTTCGGTGCGGACGCCGCGGCAGCCGTGCGCATTCTCTACGGGGGCAGCGTCAAGCCCAACAACATCAAGGAACTGATGGCCGTGGAGGATATCGACGGTGGTCTGGTAGGCGGCGCCAGCCTGGAAGCGGCCTCCTTCGCCGCCATTGTCAACTTCTAGGTCGCTAGCCGGAGCGGTTGCTCCGCTTCACGGTGGGAGGGTGGCGCACCCTCCCACCGTTCACCCTGCCCCAGCGCGCTTTTTAAGCGTCCCGCTTCTCTGGATCCCGTCCCATCGGGTGTAGCGTCCCTCTGCATCCCCGCCGCAACCAGAATTTTCGCTTGTTTCTCCACACTTTGCCGTCCGCGATGGTCTTTCTGAATGAGTGGCCACCGTATGGATGTTCGCGCTTTCCAGCGTGCATGAGGATGCGCGTCGTGCCGGGCCATCCTTGCCTCTGGAAGCGGCGGGAGACCTGCTGGTGGCCTGGAAGGACGGCGACTCTACGGCCTTCGATGGCTTAGTGCAGCACTTCCATGGCATGGTCTACCGGGTGGCGCATGCCTTGCTGCGCCATCGGGAAGACACCGAGGACGCGGTACAGGAGACGTTCTGGCGCTTCTACCGGGCAGGCCAGAGCATTCGCAATCCGCAGATGGTGAAGCCGTGGCTGTACCGGACCGTGGTGAATGTGTCCCGCACCATGCGGAAGCGCAACCAGAGGGCTGCACAGGCATCGTCCTGGCAGGGGTGGTCCGGCGAGGTAACGGGGGACGGTGGCGGCCCGGTGGGAGACGGTGCGGTGGGCGACGGTGCGGATTGGGCCGACAGCACCCCATCCATTGAGGACGAACTGGCACTGCAAGCGGCGCTAGCATCGGCACTGGAACTGCTGAGCACGAAGGAACGGGAGGTGCTGGTGCTGCGAGACATCGAAGGGCTGGAGGTGAAGGAGGTTGCCAAGGCGCTGGGAGTGTTTCCGGTGACGGTGCGCAGCCACCTTAGCCATGGGCGCTTGAAACTGCGGGCGGCCCTGAGGCAGATGGGGGTAAGGCCATGAACGATTACCAGCAGCGACATGCGGCGCTCCAGGCCGGTGAGGAGTTGGTGGGCCGTGCGAGACGGCGTGCGGAGCAGCAGGGGGCGCAGCTGCCGCCGCTGGCCCAACTGGCAGAAGACCTGCAGCGCCAGCGCGAATGGATGCTGGCAGAACGTGCCGCGTGGGAGCGGGGAGCCGATGTGCAGCGCACGCAGGCCTGGCTGCACGCTCGCATCCAGGAGGAGGCCGCGCAGAAAACCGGGAAGCAGCTTCCCTGGCGGCTGCGGATTCCCTGGCGCATCGGTTGGGGATGGCCGGCGGCGGCGCTTTGCCTGGTGGCTCTGGTCTGGGTATGGATGCCCGGATGGCCGCCCACCCCCAGTACGGCCGACAGGATATCGGATGCCGGGTTGGCTAGCCCCGGCACGTTGCCGGCCGGGATGGAACCAGCACAGGGCGGGGCTTCCCCTGATCGCGCGGGAAAGCCAAAGCCGACCGTGGTGGCCAGTGGCAGCGCGCGGCGGAGCAACGTGTCCACACCGCGCGGGCTCGACGCGGACAGCGTCGCTGCCGTCGTGCCGGTGGCCCAGCCCGTGCGCGCCAGCATGGCGGCGGCCCCCCTACACCTGCTCACACCCCAAGTGCTTGAACGCATCCAGGAGGTGGCGGAGCAGGCCGACGGAAGCATGCGTGTACAGGTGCGCACCTCGAACCCGTCGGTTCGCATTTACGTGATTCAGCAGGCGGAGACGCCAGCACAGATGGACGAACAGCCGACCCCGTCGGCGCCAAGCGGAGGCAGAGAATGAACAGAGTGCATGTTTGGATGATGGCGATAGTTCTGCTGGGATGGCAGGGCTGGGGATGGGCCCAGGAGTTGCCTACGGCATCCCCACCGTCCCGGGCCAAGACGATGTTCACCAGCCCGGTGCCCGAGGACCTGGTGCTACGCGTCTTTTCGCTGAAGGAGGTAGAGATCGGCGCGGCAAGGGACCTGATCAATCTCCATGCCTTCCGCACCGCACAAGTGGGGCCGCGTTCCTTGGCCGTCTATGCCACCGCGGACCAGATGCCCCGCATTGAGAAGCTAGTCGCGGGCCTGGATGTTCCCTTGCCCGGGGCAATGCCGCAGCCACCGATGGAGAAGCAATGGCGCGTGGTGGTATTCCTGTTGGCAACCGGAGAGGTTGGGAACGGGCAAGCTGTTCCAGCCGTCCTGCAGCCGGTCGTTAAGGAACTGGAACAGACCTTCCCGTACCGCGGCTACACGCTGCGGGATTCATTTCCGGTTCTGGTGACTCCGGGCAGTAATACAACCGTTAGCTCCCTCCTCGGCTCATCGGCGTCGACCGGCGAACCCGATCAAGGAAGTGTGCCCTATACCGTCATATTCACCAGAACGGTTGCGCTTCCGCGTTCGGAAGGGATTGGTGGTGAAGTCGCATTCAAGTATCCAGTCCGCGTGGCTGCTGATGCTGGCGGAGCATCGAGACAGTACTCGTTCAGCCAGCTGAGCATTCAAAGCAAGGTATCCCTTGCTCCGGGGGAGTCTGTGGTCCTGGGCAAGGTGAGCGGTTCTGATGCTGGCGGCAACCTGTTCGTTGTTCTACACATGCCGAAACAGTGAACTGCAGAAGGGGAAGGCTCAGCGGACCTGAGCCTTCTTGACCTCCGCCAGAACCATGGCGTTCGTGGGCCGGATCTTGTAGTTCACTTCCGTGAACTTCCAGCGGACGATGCCCTTAGCGTCCAGCAGGTAGGTGGTGGGGTGGGGCATGAATCGACCGCGCGCAGCTGCCGTTTCGTTCAATAAACCGTAGGCGTCAATCACCGCGTGATCGGCGTCTGACAGGAACACGATGCCGGTGGGCTTGCCCGCGGCGGCTTCTACCTTCCTGGCCATTTCTGCCAGCTTTTCCACGGGCTCCGGGGCGATGGCGATCACCTTCGCGCCTCCCGACAGTTCCGTATCCAGCAGTTTTTGCAACTCGACCAGTTGCGTTGTGCAGTACGGTCACCAGGAGCCGCGATAGAACACCAGCACCGCGGGCGCGCCGCGGAATGACGCCAGCGTCCGGCGGCTGCCCGTGGCGTCGGGCAGCTCAATGGCCGGGGCAGGAGTTCCCGGCGCAACCCGGTTGAGGTCAGATGGCGTGGGCCGGGGGGCTGGAGTTTGGGCATGACTGCTCTGCCCCACCAGCGCACCCACCCAAAATGCGGCTGGAAGCGCCAGAGTCCGGGCAGTGATGCCCAGCCAATCGCGACGCTTCCAGCCTTGGTTCCACAAGGAGCGGTGTTGTGTCATTGCGAAGAGATGCCTCGTAGCCCGTGGTTTATTCCAGCGCAGGCTCACGGATTTGCCCAAAGCATGCTCACCTGGCTTCGGGAAGTGCTTGAATGAAGAGTGATGGCGAAACTGCTGCTGGTGGAAGACGACGCAAGCGTCCGTACAACGGTGTCCACCTTCCTGGAGATGGAAGGCTATCAGGTGGAGGTGGTGTCGAGCACCGCCGCAGCCTTTCAGCGTCTAGCGGCGGAGCGTTACCCGTTGGTGCTTTCCGACATCTACCTGGATGCGCGCACCGGACTGGATGTGCTCAGCGAGGCCCGCCGGTTGAACCCGGAATGCGCCGTCATTCTGATGACCGGGCGCGGCAGCATGGAAACCGTAGTGTCCGCGACACGCGGCGGAGCCTTTGACTACATCGCCAAACCTTTTGACCTGGACGCGCTGCTCGCTGTGGTTCGCCGGGCCGAGGCATCTCTGGAAGATCGGGATGAGGTCGCCGAAGAGGACGACCTGCCGGAAAGCGAGATGATTGGCTCGTCGGCGCCCATGGTGGAGCTGTATAAACTGGTCTCCCGGGTAGCGCCCACCGATACCACGGTGCTAATTGAGGGTGAAACGGGCACAGGCAAGGAAGTAGTGGCGCGGTTGGTTCACAAGAATAGCAGCCGTGCGCATATGCCCTTTGAGGCCGTCGATTGCGGCGCGGTTGCCAGTTCGCTGCTTGAAAGCGAGTTGTTTGGCGCGATGCGCGGTGCTTACACCGGAGCGGATCGCGATCGTGTGGGCTTGCTGGAGGCTGCTAACCGCGGAACCGTATTCCTGGATGAGGTAGGCGATATTGAAGCCGGGTTTCAGTTGAAATTGCTGCGCTTTCTCCAGGAACGCGAAGTGCGGCCCATAGGTGCCAACAAGGCGCGCAAGGTGGACGTGCGGGTAATCGCGGCCAGCAATCGGACACTGCAGAACCAGGTGAAGGACGGCAAGTTCCGGGAAGACCTCTACTTCCGGCTGAACGTGGTGCGCTTAGTATTGCCGCCTTTGCGTGAACGGCATGGCGATGTGACACTGCTGGCCCACTTCTTTCTGAAGAAGTACAACCAGGCCTACGGCTTGGATGTGCGTTTCCATCCCTCAGCGATTGAGGCTCTGGAGGCTTACCATTGGCCGGGGAATGTGCGGCAACTGCAGCACTTAGTGGAAAGGTTGGTTGTACTTTCTGAGAATGGGCGGGTGCGCGCCCTAGAAGTGAATGACAGCCTGCAGAAGCCATTCGAACCGCCGGCTCCAGGGGTGGAATCGCTGGCTGAACTGGAAACGGAACAGATTCGCCGGGTTCTGGAAGCCACCAAGGGGAATAAGGCGAAAGCCGCTCGCATCCTTGGGATCGAAAGAAAAACGTTATACCGTAAATTAGCCAAGTTAACGGATTAGGTGAATTCTCTCCTGAAATCGGTCGCTTTGCGGGCTACCCTCATACTTTTAAGCTAGAAAATTCCGAAAATACGAGTAGAATAGAAGTAGCCCATAGATAATTTTTATGGACGGCATCGAGATCGGTTCTGATAGGGGGAGACGCCATGTTTGACACCTTGAATGATCAAATCCGCGCCGGCGAGAAAGAAACCACCACCAATAAGGAGAAGATCCTGCGGTGGGCGATGGTGTTGCTGGTGACCGCGTTGATGTTTCTCGGCTTCTACTTGCTGCCGACACTGGGCTAGCATTCGGTAGGACAACCAAACGAACAGGAATCAACGTCCCGATAAAGTTCGGAATACTAGTTGCGATCACAACCCCTGGTGAGGTCGGACGCTAGTTGACCCTGGTTGGCTTGTCGGGACCAGAAAACACTGTGGTGCTTCGGGTGCGCGCTTCCCGTTCCAGACGGGCCAAGTGATCCGCTACTCGAAGCACCGCAGGCGTGTAGTGATCATAAGGATTGTAGAGAGCGAGCTTTTCCACCAGCGACTTACCCCGATACAGATCGCTATCCCCTAAGCGTTGCCCCACGTAGTAAATGCCCTCCCGCACAGAAGCGAACTTCGTGTTGGCATTGTTCCACCCAAAAATATTGTTGTTTTTGTACACTTTGCCTGCAGTGGATTCAAGAAAAGCAACGCTGGGCAAAAGGCGCCAATCGATGCTGTACCGGTCCGACGCAATCAGGAAATCCTCCGCGAGGTGCTGAATCGGGCTGTCCTTCTCGGCCAGGAAGTGGCGAAGCGCGGTAAGCCGCGGATCCTCCGTGTAACGCGACGGAGCCACGTGCGCTTCGGGCACAACGGCCGTGGGCAGTAGCAGGACGCCCCCGATCAGCAAAGTTCGGGCGATCACCCGATGCAAAATCCTCAAAACAAATTCCTCACAAGTTGATTGACATCGACGGATAGGTACCAGCCAGCGCTTTCTGGCATCGTACATTCCCCGTATGGATTAAGGAGCGAGAAATGCTGGCTCTGCGGATCACCGGTCTCCAGAAACGAAACTGCAGATAGTCCAGACCGACCGCTATTCTTTTGCGAGTATAGCATGAGCAGAAGCTGGCCCTTGAGAACTAGTCTGTAGGGTAATGTAAAAATTACACATCCAGATGAGGGAATGGGATCAATAAAAAAATTAATTTAGAGTGTAACCGGTTTCTTTTCAATGCCATAAATGACGAATAGTACCTTATCCAATCACTCTTCCATAACTGCGCAAAGGGAGTTTTCCTATAGTTCGGTCTTTTTAGAGGAAAATGATTACCGGAGTACTTGAGTAGGTCCGACTATGGATAGCCGGAATAGGTATGCCTGGAAAAGTACCATGAAAATCAACGTGGTAGCAGGAAAATCGGTAGATGCTGCATTTTGGATTGCGTGGAGCAGTTTAGCAATTCAGATAGAGATCAGCGGGCTGGATCTGGCAACGTAATGGAGGGTGCATCGGGAAGGCGCAAGTGAAGTCGCGGAGAGCGGGGAGACCAAGACTGAACGAATGGGATGGCAAGCCGCCTGCCGGCAAGCCACCCGAGTCCTCAACTTAGGCTGCACAGGAGCCATTGGCGCCTCCCCGGCGCCTGGGAGTGGCGGATGCGTTCTGGTTGCGCTCGAGGTAGATGAGAAGTCTGACCTCCCCTAGAGGCACAGCGAGCTGTTCGGCGATCTCTTCCTCGCGAAAGCCATCTTGAAAGAGCCGGATGACCTCCACCCGTTTGTTGATATTGAAGCCTGAGGGGGCGGGTTTCGGTGGTACGCACAAGCCAGCATGCATCTCCACCTGCAGAAATCGTTCGGCAAGATCGGCGGATCGTTGAGACTCCGTGTCTTGGCGGGCTGCAATCCGTTCCACTTGGGAAGTGAAGGATTCCTGAGCGTGACGCAGTTTCTCGTGAAGAACGGCCAACTCCACGACCGTCTGGCCTAGCTCAGCGCGCAACCGGGCTTGCTGGCGTAGCGCCATCCACATAGCACCGCTGGCCGCCAGTAGAGCCAGGATGCCAAAAGCGGACAGAATCAGGCTTAACATCAGTGCGTATGTCCTTTCAGAATTGGGTCTTGACTGGGGAAGTCCAGTCTGCCGGTTTCGGTGCGATCTGGAAAAGTGAATGCGCTCCAGATCGAATTAGCTGCCATGGGCAGTGATTTCCTGAATGCGGATGCCATAGTTCCCCTCCACAACCACTACCTCTCCACGGCCGATCACCCGGTTGTTGACGACGATCTCAACGGGATCAGAGATGGAGCGATCAAGCTCAATGATCGAACCGGTGGTTAGCTTGAGCACATCACGCAGTGGCAGATGCGCTTTGCCAAAGCTCACCCGCAATGGCAACTCGAAATCGAGGATCCGTCCAATGGAGGGATCCGATGGGATCGGGCTGAGGGAGGACTGGTTTTGCGCCATTGTAGCCGCCGGAGTTGCAGCCTCCTGTGCTGGGGTGGAGGCTGTTGGCAACGCGCCCATCAGGAGCTCGCGCAAGGGAACAGGGAAGGCAAGGCATATCGGATCAAGCCTTTGCTCGGCCATCTTCAATCGGAACAGGCAGCAGTCCTCGGCATCCGGCGGCAGCTTTGGCGCCGCAGTCGCACTGCAGGAAATGTCGAAACCAACCTGGCGGGAGAGCCATTGGGCAAGCGCGGCTACGGCGCTTTGCTGGACTTCGGAATAGCTGTCGCTGACATCCGAATCCGAGATCTCTTCAATACCGGCGGCAAGCAGAATCTTTGCCCCGATGGCTTTGCCGGTGATTTCGGAGGCTCCTACGCTAATGACGGTAGGAGGCTGAGTCCCTAGGGCGTAGCCATGCCATATCCACTTTGTCATGTCCTTATGGAGCGCATCCCGGACGAGTGATTGGGAATCGTTGGCAGCGATCGGGGTTAGAATCACGGGCTCGGCGGTGAGCATTTCGAGAGCGGCCTTGAGACGCTCTTCGTACTCCGTCAGAAAGCCCTCGAAGCGGGAATTGCCAGCATCCTGGATCATGCTCCGCGCTCCATAGGCCAAGCCCGGCGCATGCTGGCCCGCAGCCGGAGAATTGCTTGCGTCTTTAATTGTGAGATGCGCGACTCATGCAGGTTCACGATGCGTGCGATCTCGCGTAAGGTAAGCTCTTCTTGATAGTACAGGCCAAGGATCGTACGTTCCATTTTGGGTAGCTTTCGAATGGTATCGGCAAGCAGGCGTTCCAATTCCCGTTGCTCTACGGCTTCGCTGGGTAGCGGGGAGTCCTCATCCGCGAGGAAGGAGATTAGCTCACGGCCATCTTCCTCCCGTCCTGCATACTCGAGGCTGCCCAGGGTGAGCCCCTGGGTGTTTACCAGATACTGCCGGTAGGTATCCAGATCAACGCCTAGCTCTTCGGCAATGGCATCGTCCTCGGGAACCCCATGCAACTTCTGCTCAAGACGGCTGATGGCTGCCTCAATCTGCTTCGCCAGCCGCCGTCGCTGCCGGGGTGCCCAATCCAGATCGCGTAAGCTGTCCAGGATGGCGCCGCGAATCTTGTACTCCGCGTAAGTCTTCAGCTTTACATTGTGCCGCGCGTCAAAACAGTCAATGGCAGATATCAAGCCCAGCACACCCGCTGATACCAGATCGTCGATGGAGATACTCTCCGGCAAACGCTCGTGAATCTTGCGCGCGATCAGCCTCACTTGGGGCAGATGTTCAAGGATGAGGGTTTCCCGCGACGCCGTGTCTTGGCTGTTGGGGGGGTGGCTGCGAATGGCTGCGCTCTTCATTGCGGTCTCCCGGTCGCACTTAGGCGGCAAACTCTTCACTGCTCAGGGCTGCGGGCAGCACGCGATCCAGGATTCGTTCGCGCGTGGCAACTTCAATATCCTCAGGGATTCGCTGTCCGGCGCAGAGATAGGACAAGGGCTTCCGGCGCAAACAGGATTCACTGATGAGGGGTCCGATGGTGGCCGTCTCATCCACCTTCGTAAAGAGTATGGACTGGTATCCAAAAAGCTCATAGAGGTCCGCGACCCGTGCCAGATCGCTGGGCTTCATGGATGCTGAGACCACAAGATGAATGGTGGAGGACTCACTCTGTCGTAGCAGCGCAGCTAGGTCCTCAGCGGCAGCAAAATCCCGCCAGCCGTAACCTGGCGTGTCAATCAGGATCAACTCCTTCGCCTGATATTGACGCAGCGTCTTCTCCAGGGCGGCGGCGGAAGTAAGTGCATCAAAACCAACGCCCAGAACCGACGCGTAGGTGCGCAGTTGCTCAGAAGCGGCCACGCGGTAGTTGTCCATTGAGATGATCTGCAGCGGAAATCGGCTGTTGGCCCCGTAGCGTGCTGCCAGCTTCACCAACGTGGTGGTTTTGCCGACGCCGGGGGGGCCCACCAAGGCCACCAGATGCGGGCTGCCTGTCTTTCGGCGGATGCTTGGCTCCGGCGCCAATTCAATCCGCGCGCCCAAGCTTTCTCGCAACACTTGCAAAAGGCTGGCTGAACTAGGACTGGGCTCCTTGCGAGGCGCGGAGCGCTTGCGGGACTTCCCGGTTGCCGCTGTGGGCGCGGTGGGAGCCAAGCGCGGAGCGATCTGCTCAATGACTTCTTCAATAGTCTCGGGATAAAAGTCCTGCGACAACAGAACGTCATGCACCCAACGGAGCTCCTCAGTGGGTAGATCCTGCCGGTAGTTTACGGCGCTGGCTCTCCGCACGGATCCGGCCAGCAATAGCATCTCACGACGCATGGACGTCATTTGTTCAAACAGCTTCTCGTAGCTGGGCATGCCCGTGATCACTTCATCTGTGCCCGCGACATCCTCCCTCGGCTGACGGCTCCGCTGCTCCTTGACGTGCACGTTAGAGTCAGCATTATGTGTAGTTGCCACGGAGGCTGACTCGACCTTGGGTTGCGTCTGCTTTGCCGCAAGCTGCCCAGCACCGGACGTTGGGCCTGACTGAACCGCTGCCGGTTGCGTAGTGGACGCGGGGTCCAGGCTATGGGTGCGATAGGCTTGCGCAGCCTGCCCGGTGCGGTCATCCGTGCGTCCCCCCAGAGACGCTGTCTCCGCAGAATGGCTGCCACGATCAGAAGCGCCTCGATGACGCGGTTGCTGCGAGGCTCCATTCGGTTGCACCGTTGGCCCGCTGTGATTGGAAGCACCGTCCTGTGTTGGTGAGCCAGGGGCATGCGCCGTGGCGAAGGTGACCGCGAACACGCTGTTCTTTTCGTTGGGTTCGGTGACGCGGCGAGAGTTCAATAGCATTGCGTCGGCACCCAGTTCACGCCTGGCCTGCCGGATGGCGTCCTGGATACTTGGCGCGTGGAAGGTTTTCAGGTGCATGAGTTCATCTCTTTCTTACCCTGCGGCGTCAGACCATTCGCACTGTTCGATGGGGACATTGAATCCGGGCCTTACTCATTGAACTGTTCCTCGGGAAAGCAACCGGATACCCGGAGGGATCTCATTGTGTGACAGGATGGCGAGGCCGGGTAGCGACGTCTCCAGAATTTGGCTCACAAAGGGCCGGCTGCCAGCCGAAACCAGCAGAACGGCGTCCTGATCGCGCGCGTCAAGCACCCGGGCAGCCGCATCCAGGATTCGCGTGATCCCTTCTACGCCGAGCTGCAGGTGACTGCCTAATTCGCCATGTTCCACGTTTTGCTCCACTAGTTGTTCCAGGGCAGGCGCCAGGAAGTAGATCGGCAGATCGCCCTGAGAGTTTAGGTAGGGTTGCACCAGAATGCGCCGGATAGACTGCCGTACGTACTCAGTGAGGAGCACTACGTTGCGGGAGTTCTGAGAGGCCTCGCCGAGCGCTTCCAGAATGGATGCGCCATCCCGAATCGATACCCGTTCGCGCAGCAGATTCTGCAGCACCCTCTGGACCGCGGACAGGGGTAACTGTTTGGGTACAAGATCCTCCACCGTCTTCGGGTTGTCCTCCGCGATGCGGTCAAGAAAGCGCTTGGCGTCCTGGCGGGAGAACAGTTCGTGGGCGTGCTTGCGGACCAGTTCCGTGAGGTGCGTACCCATCACGCTGAGGCCATCAGCCACGGTGTAGCCCTTCTGTTTGGCCTCATCGCGGTGGTCGCTGGAGATCCAGTAGGCGGGTAGTCCGAATGCCGGATCGCGGATTTCCTCTCCGTGGAGCGCCGTGGCGTCGGCCCGGGATCGGATTGCCAGCTCATGGCCAGCGGGCATCTCCATCCGCGCGATTTCGGCGCCCTTCAGCAGGACGACGTATTCGCGCGCCTTCAGGCTCAGGTTATCGGTGACCCTCACTGGCGGCAGCACGTAGCCCAAATCGCTTGCCAACTGCTTCCGCATGGAAGCGATCCTTCGCAGCAGCGGCGAACTGGCGCCTCCTTCGACGTGCCGTACCAGGCCCAAGCCGATCTCCACGGCAAGAGGGTCTACCTTCAGCAGGTTCTCCACCTTCTCGCGCGGCTGTGCGCGAGCCGCGGCGACAGCCGGCTCAGTCTTCCTGTCAGCCTCCTTCTTTAACTGCCATCCCGCATACCCAACCGCGCCGCCCAGCAGTAGGAACGGGATCTTGGGCATACCGGGCAGGACGGCCAATCCCCCAAGGGCAATCGATGCCAGGATCAAGGGTTGTGAGTTGCCGAACATCTGGCGCTTGAATTCCGCGCCAAGGGTCTTTTCTGAGCCGGCGCGGGTGACAATCAGGCCGCCGGAGATCGAAATCATCAGCGCCGGGATAACGGTTACCAATCCGTCGCCAATAGTGAGCACGGTGTAGGTTTGCAGCGCCTTCAGGAACGGCATGTCGTGCTGCAGGATGCCAATCAGGAATCCAGCAACGATGTTGATGCCGGTGATGAGTATGCTAGCGATCGCGTCGCGCTGGGTAAAGCGGGAAGCGCCATCCATGGCACCGTAGAATTCAGCCTCCGCGGCCAAGGACTTGCGCCGCTGCCGGGCCTCGGCCTCATCGATCAAGCCTGCGTTGAGGTCTGAGTCAATCGACATCTGTTTCCCTGGTAAGGCGTCCAGGGTAAATCGTGCAGTAACCTCAGAGATACGCACCGCACCGTGATTGATGACCACGTACTGGATCGCAATCAGAACTAGAAAGATGACGGTTCCAATGACATAATTGCCGCCCACCACGAACTGTCCAAAGGCCTCAATCACATGCCCCGCTGCCGAGGTGCCGCTGTTCCCGTTTAGCAGGATTAGCCTTGACGAGGAGATGTTTAGAGCCAGCCGGAAGAGAGTCAGCAGTAGTAACGTAGTGGGGAAGACGCTGAACTCAACGGGCTTCAGGATATACATCGATACCAGAAGCACAATCACCGATAGGGTGACATTACAGACGATCAACAGGTCCAGCAACGCGCCGGGCATCGGGGTGATCATGGCCACCACAATCACCAGTACACCCAGGGGCACACCCACATCCGCCAACATGCCTAGGTGCTGACTCCAACGGACCGCTATGCCGGAGGTCGCCTTGAAGGACGCCGCTGGGGCGCGCGTCGCATTGTTCAGACCAGGCGTATGGTTCGCACTGGGCGCGTTATTCAAAGCTGGCGTCATCACGAGATGCCGATGAATTGTTCGTTTCTGGTTGGCAGGCTGGCACGATAGTCCGTGCGCCGTGGTCGCCTAGGGGACATCGGCCGCTTCGAACAATGACTGTAGGACCAGCGGCAGGATTTCCCTAGAATCGCCGCTGCTGCCGGAGTTGGAAAACATAGGCCAGGACTTCGGCCACTGCGCGGTATAGATGCTCCGGGATTTCCTGGCCGACGCGGGTTTGCCGATACAGGGCTTGGGCGAGAGGCGGATTTTCGATGATGGGAACATCGTGCTCACGAGCTAACTTGCGGATGCGCATCGCGAGATGATCGAGGCCGCTGGCGACTACCTTTGGAGCGGCCATGGACTGCGGCTCATAACGAATGGCGACGGCAAAGTGGGTTGGGTTGACAACGATTGCGGTGGCCGTGGATACCTCGCGCAACATCTGCTTGCGTAGCATTTCTCGCTGCAAGCGTCGCATCCGTGCCTTGATCATGGGATGCCCTTCCACTTCCTTCATCTCATCGCGGATCTCCTGCCGGCTCATCTGGAGGTCTTTCTGATAGCGGTAGTGAGAGCGGGCGAAGTCAATCGCGCCCAGTACCAGGAAGAGTCCCGCGGCGCGCCAAAGTAGGGTGCGCACGCTGGCCCCTGAGGCCTCCAGTCCATGGCGCAGGGCCATGAAGGGCAGATGCAAGTAGAGGTCCAGTTCCTGCCGAGCCATGGTATAGACGATCCAACAGAACAGCGGCAGCAGAACGAGTGCTTTCAGGCATTGCGGCCAGTTCTGCTTTAGGGTCTCCTGGGCCTTCTTGATCGGGTTAAGCCTATTCAGATCAGGATTCAGGCGCTTCGCGCTGAAGCCAAACCGGGTTTGGACCAACTGAAAAAGCAGAGTGAGAGTTACTACCCCTGCGCCAGCCCAAGCAAGGGGACTGCCCAACTGCGAGGCAAGCGCGAGGAAGGTTCCGTGCAAGGAGGCGACGGTAGGTTCCGGCCGAAAGGCTTCCGCGAAGCTAAATCGCAGCAATTCAATCATCGTCTGCAGAAGACGAGGGGCCTGTATGATGAGCAGGGCCAGAAATCCCGTAAACTGCAAGCTGCCAAGGAGTTCGCGCGAGACGGCAAACTGGCCGTCCTCGCGCGCTTTGTCGATGCGCCGCCTTGTCGGTTTCTCGGTCTTTTGGCTCTTGTCACTCATGATGGGACAGGCGGACCTGGGGGGCTGGCTGGCAAGTTGAGGTTCGGCGAAGCGTTATCCCGACGGCGCACCGCCCGCCAGCACCACTCCTTTCAGGAAGCTGACGATCTGGCGCGAGAACTCCTGGAAGACACGCGTGTAGGTGCCAGTGAGGAGCCCGAGTACCAGGAGGCTGGCCAGGAGCTTCGCGGGGAAGACGAGCGGTAGCAATTGCAATTGCGCCTGGACGCGGCCCAACAAGGCTAACGCCAGATCGATCAGCAGCAGCAAAGCGAGCAAGGGCATCGCCAGGCGAGTAGCCACCTCCAGCATGGTGGAACCCAGCTGAATGAGGCTCTCGGCGGTGCCAAGGCTAACGGCGAATTGTCCTGGCGGGATGCGCGTGATGCTCTCCGCCATCAGAAAGAGAATCTGCCGGTGCAATCCTGTGGTGAAGAAGAGCAGGGAAGCCATCAGTTGGGCCAGGATCTGTAGCAGGCCTGCATCGGCCTGCGTAGCGGGGTCCACCATAGAGGCATATCCGAAACCTGCCTGAAGCGCCAGAAACTGTGCACCCAAAACAAAGGATTCAATCAAGAAGTGAACAGCGATCCCCCAGAGAAGCCCGAACGTCAGCTCGGCCAGGCACCACAGCGCCAGAGCACCGGGGGTCAAGGAGTCCGGTGTGATGTTCGGCAGGCGATCCAACAGCGGAAATGTGAGCGATAAGGCTACCAGAGGCCGGATGGTTTCTGGGATGGCGCGGAGACCGGGCACGGGAAGAAAAATCATCAGTCCTGCCAGCCTGCTCAACACCAACAGGAATGCGGTCACTTGCTCGGCTGTGAACAGTAGATTGACAGGCATGGGTAATTCCGCAGATCTCAGCGTGCGAATTTCTCCAGGTGACCGAGTATGGATACGGTGTAGGTGATGAGCCGTTCCAGCATCCAGGGGAGGAAAAGCAAGACGCCAAGGAAGAACGCAATCAGCCTTGGAATTGTATTGAACGCGCTGTCCTGCATGCTGGTGAGCACTTGTACAATGCTCATAACCGCGCCTGAGACGAAGCTGATGGTGAGCACCGGAAGGCCTACCCAGAAAGCAGTCCAGAGACAAACCCGCACCAGTTCGGCGACCGAATCCGGTGTCATCCAACACCTCCCAGGAAGCCCTTCATCAGAGAACCCACCACGAGGTTCCATCCATCGGCGAGCACGAAGAGCAGGATCTTGAAGGGAGCCGAGATCATGACCGGAGGTAGCTGCACCATGCCGATGGAGAGTGTGATCGAGGCAACCAGCAGGTCAATCACCAGAAAGGGCAGGAAAAGCACGGCGCCAATCTGGAAGCCTGTCTGCAACTCGGAGAGGACATAGGCTGGTGCCACGACCCGGAAGGGCAATTCGCCGGCATTGGCGGGGGGAGGCAGTTGCGCCATTTCCAGAAAGAGCTGGAGGTCCTTTTCTCTGGTGTAGCGCAGCAGGAAGCCCTGCAGGGGAGCGATGCCGCGGTCAAGCGCCTCAGTGAAGCCAATCTGTCCGCGTTCGTAGGGTAGGTAGGCACCGTCGTAAATCTGCTGTCCCACGGGCTGCATCAGCAGCATGGTGAGGAACAGTGACATTCCAACCAGCACCTGATTGGAGGGCGTCGTCTGGGTTCCCAAGGCCTGGCGCAGGAAGTGGAACACCACTACCAGGCGCAGGAAGGGAGTGAGCGTCATCACCAGCGAGGGCAGCAGCACCAGCGCAGTCAACAACATGACGATCTGCAGCGGCACATTTACGGCCGAGGCTCCGGGAACGAAGCGGAGCCCGAGCAGCGGATCCTGCGACTGCTGGGCACCAACAGGAGCCGCGAAGAGTACCCCAACGGCCAGTGCATAGAGCAACGCCCGGAGTCCTGATGATCCTATGCACATGGGCGTTCCTCGCACGGGATCGGCTGGCGAAGCTCCGCGAACTGCTGCGGAAAACAGGAGGCCTCGTTACAGCTGTTCTGTCTGTGGACTGTTGTTCTTGTGGCCACCACCGTGGGGGCCACGCCGGGCTGGACGGCAAGTGCGAACTGCTGGTCCCAGATCTCAACGAGCACCAGGGCGTGCTGCGCGCTGATTGCCTTGCGGGACAGCAGGCGGATGGGCTCGGCATTCGTTTCTCGTGTTCCAAAGGGCCGCCACTTCGTGCCCAGCGCTGCAAGCCAAGACAGCGACGGGTGGAGGGCGATTTGCCCAATTGCCAGTCGATCTGCTTCTTGCCGCGTCGTGCCCAGCCGCGTCATTCTCTGACCTGCGGTGCCAAGCCGCGCTGCCGCCAGCCGTCCGGCCCAGATCCTAACACCGAAGGCCAGTGCGCATACCACTAGTGGCCATAGCCATACAGGTGACTCTTCCATGGATTCCTCCCCGCGAACGTTGAGCGGAGATGGGATGTGTTGTGCGAATGGGAGCCCAGAACATCACTCTGACTCAAAGTCAGTAATCCGGACTCCCACTTTGTTCTGAAGGATCACAATTTCGCCGACGGCAACCCTGGTTCCGTTCACGCAAACATCCACATTCTCGCCGGCGGAACGGGTAAGCCGCACAATGGAACCCGCCGCCAGATTGAGCAGGTCCCTGACGGCCATCGGCCGCTGGTCAAGCTCCACTTCAATCTCCATGGGTAGATCGGCATGGTGGTCAATGGACTGTAGGCCTGGTACGTCTGGCGGAGGGGTGGTGGTCATCGCGATGCTCTTTACGGAATGCCGTGCCCACGGGGAAACGGCATTCCTGGGGAGTTATCGGCGGAATCCGCTATCTCTTGAGGTTGATGGTTTCCGCGCTCAGTTCGTCCGCGGTGGTGATGACGCGCGCATTGGCTTGGTAGCCGCGCTGGTAGACGATCAGGTTGGTGAACTCGCGGGCCATGTCCGCGCCGGATGCTTCCGTGGCACCGCCCACAATGGTGCCCCTTCCACCTGTGCCCGCGGCGCCAATCACCGGTTCAGCTGAGTTAGCACTCACGCGGAAGGCATTGTTGCCCACTGCCACCAGGGTTTCGGGATTGCCTACGCTGGCCAACGCGAGCTGGCCGATGATGTTCTCAGTGCCATCGGAGTATTGGGCCAGCAGGACTCCATTGTCCCCGATGGCAACCCGTGAGAGCTGGGCGGCCGGCTGGCCATCCTGCACCAGACCAGCGATCGCTGAAGGTTGCGCGTACTGCGAAACCAGCGGTGCGCCTGTTGGCGCGAAGAAGTTCACCTGCACGTCGAAGTCTGACGCGCCGGACCCAAGTCCTGTCAGATTCAACTCCACTGTGGTGTTGGGAGGTGGGTCCACGGTCTGGTCCTCGCCGTTGATCTCAATCAGAGAACCGAGGGAATCGAACACCAGATCCACCTTGGCGGTATCGTCCGGGGTGATTACGCCCATTGCCGGATCCAGGGCGTCGGCCCAGACCTGCCAATTGTTCGGCCCCGTCTTTTCATAGTTCAGGGTGACGATAAGTTCGTTGCCCAGTGAGTCAAAGGTGCGCACTGGTACCCGGAACAGCGAATTGGCGCCGGGGTCATCGGCAGCATTCAGGTTCAACGTGAGAAACAGGTTCTCGGTCGCCGAGGCTGGCCGCAGGCTCCCCTCGGGAAGACGAATATCTCCCACCGCCCCGGTGGAGGTGACATTTCCCTCTGTATCCGCCACCCAGCCCTGGACACGTTCTCCGGTGGCGGTCACCATCATGCCGTCTGCGGTCTTCTTGAAGTTTCCGGCGCGGGTGTAGAGGATGCCGCCGTTGGCATCCTTCACCACGAACAGTCCCTCGCCCTGGATGGCGGCATCCAAACGGCCGGATGTCGTCTGAATGGCTCCCTGGTTGAACTGCCGGCTGGTAAAGGGGCGCCCAACGCCCATGCCCACCTGGGTTTGTCCGCTGGCTCCCAAAGTCCGCGACAGCAGATCGTAGAAGCTTACCTCGCTGCGCTTGAAGCCGATCGTATTTAAGTTCGCCAAGTTGTTGCCCACCACATCCACAGCCGTGGTGTGTCCGGTTAGTGCCGAGAGGGCTGATGAAAACGCCGTAAACATGTAGGAAGCCTCTTTCGTTGAAAACTGGTTTGCTTCTGCGTTGCTGGTTTGCCTGTTGCTGGCTGGCGACCCTGATGCCAGCAGTCCAATTGGCGCTGGCTGGCTGCGCGGGAACCCCTCGCGACAACCCTCCCCACTCCCATTACGGTGCCTGCAGATTCCGCGCGGTCGCCTGGCTGAGTGCCTGATTCTGACGTCCCATCGTCTCCAGTTCCTCGCGGATAGAGATCAGTTGTTCCACCTGCGTAAACTGCGCGAGCTGAGAAAGGAACTCAGTGCCATCCGCCGGATTCAATGGGTTCTGATTCTTGATTTGCGCTACCAGCAAGGTGAGAAACGTTTCCTTCAGGGCTAGGCCGCTTGCGACTGAAGTCACTCTGCTGGAATCCGTCGTTTCACGATCTGTCCCTGTCGAACTGGATTCGCGTATCGCTGCGCCTGCTTCTCGTGCTCCTGTGCTGGCCGCGCGGCCGGCGTTGCTCGCATTGGCAGCGCGCATTTCGCGCGCCGTCCCTGGTGCACGCGACGAGGTGGCCGTCTGCGCCAAGTGGCTAAGTAAACCAATGGGATTCATCATGAGTTTTTCCTTGCTGGAACTGGATGCCCTTCCTGAATCTGGAGGGAGGGTAGGGTATTTGCGATCGCAATGGACGAGGTGTCCATTAGCCCGGCAAAACGATGGCCGGATTGCGGCCGCCGGCCGGTAAACTTGCTTTCCGCCTCACCTTGCTGCTGTCTTTGCTGGGGGGGGCCGTCCTGGGAATCACGCTGATTCGGTTCGCCTTGGCCGGGAGAGTAGACGCGTCGGCCGAGATCCTGCGCCTCGCCGTTGGGTTGCACCGTCACGGCGCGTTCCGTCGCGATTCCTGCTTGCTGCAGCCTGCCTACCAGCGTCGGAAGCTGTTCTCGCAACTCCTGCGCCGTCGCTTCCGAAGCCGATGTCACTCGCACATCAATCTGGTCTCCGCGTTGCAGGAAACGCAATTGGACAGCCTCCCCGCGATGCTCCGCGGGTAAACGCACGAGCAGGGAGCGTGCGGCGGTGGATGACATGGGGTTGAGGCCGGCTTGAGACTCCGCAACGTGACCCGCTGTCCGCGGATCCGGAATCGACGAGCCTTGGCGTGCCCCCGGCGCGGCATGAAGCGTCAAAGGCGAGATCGCGGGTACAGCACTGGCGACACTTTCGGACCCCTGTCCAGCGCCTCCTGCATCCGTGCCGATTGAGACCGTGCCGCCAGACATTCCGATCGAAACGGGTCCTGTTCCAACTCCTGGTGTGGAGCGGACGAGCGCGGCCATCAGCGCGGCGGATTCCTGACCCTGTCCCTGTCCGGCACCGTCACGACCATGACGTGATGCCATCGTGGCTTCTTCTGCCATCCCGCCGACTGCTGGAACAACGCTGCCGCCGTCCACTCCCCGCTGCCCTCCAACCGTTTGCATGCTGTTGCTGGCTCGGGCGTGAGCGTTCTGGCGAGATGAACCCGGCTCTCCTGCGGCAAGCGTGTCCGCACGCAGATACTCCACTGCGCGGGTGAGCGCTTGGCCGGCCTGAGGGAGGGCGGCGGAAGGATCCGGCCCCATCGGCGTGGGAGTGGACGTGGTGTCTAGAAGTCCGGACGTCGCACGGGATGTGGCACTGGGGCTTGCAGCTACGACGCCAGTGACGCCAGGGTTTTTAACGAATCCATCTGGCACTGCTGTGGGTTGGCTTCGCTGCACGGAGAGTTGGTGTTGATGCGCTGGCAACTGGCTCTGCTGTGCAGACGATTGGCCTTGCACTGGAGATTTCTGATCACCCAAGCTGGCAGGGTTCGTGCGTTCTGCTGTCCCGCCAGCCTTCGTCTCTGCGCGTAAGGTGAGATCCAGACCATGGGCCGATTCCGGTGATGCGGCGGGTGGCACCAGCGTTCCGCGGTGGGGCAGTTGCGAAGTTCCCGCGTGAGCAGCGCTCGCCTGACCTTCCGCAGTCATTCGTGTGCTCCCGGCTTCCGCCACCGCCGGCGCAGGCTGCGTCACGGATCCGTCACCGTTTGCGATCAAAGACACTGCCGCACCATCCAAGAGGGAACCCACGGCGTCAGGACTGGAGTTCGGGCCATCGGGAAGTCCGGGTCGTGCCTTGGACTGGCCGCTGCCGGCGGGCTGCTGCTGTCGTGTTGTAACCACTTGCGGCAGTTCCTCGCTAGCGGAGGCTGCGCTGGTCTGTGGCGCGTGCGGGTCTAACCCGGATCTCGGGCCTGGATTTGGTGTTGCCTCGCTCGTCTTCTCGGGAGGCAGGGAAGCGTCTTCCCGAATGCGCTGCTCTGCCGGTGCATCCTGCATCGCGCTGCCAGTGTTGACCGATTTGCTGCCAGTGTTGACTGATTTAGGGTCACGGGTTTCGCTCACCTCAGTGTCGTCTCCATGTTTGGATCCTGGTGCACTCGCGATGCGTGTCACGTCCATAGGCCTGTCATCCCGGTTCCCGGAATCCACGCGTCCTCGTTCGCTACTGGCCGATGCGGGCTGCGATGAGCCTCGCCCGCGCATCCTCTCCGGATTGTGGCTTGGGATCTCCATGCCACGGTTGGCATTGACGCTTGGCGACGCGGGCTTGCCGGGCGCAGCAGAACCGGCTGGTCTAAGCCCGGTTCTGCTCCGTTCAGCGCCAAAGTTGCGGCTAGCGGAATCCGAACGCCGGACGAAGGTCTCCTGCAAGTCTGCATCCGAGCGGCGGTTGCCGGACTCCACCTTGCCAGCAGCGGTCGACATGGCATCGTTCACCGTTGCTCCATTCCACAGCAGCCAGAAAGTGGACGGCTTCCAGGCCGCCACGGTGTCCCCGGAATGACTGGTGCCCTCTACACTCCTGGTGTCGACGGAATCCCTGGCAATCCTGTCAGGCAGATTGCTTGCTTGCAGACGGGCGTCTCGCAGCAACCCTCCGCCTTTTGCGCCGCCGCCGAGTGAGGCATCGTGAGGCATGTTGGACATTGAAGTCACGGCGATGCGTTAGCAGGTGGATGGCCAAACCTGCCTAGGTACCCTGCATCGTCCATTCCGCCCAGGGATTTCACCTACCGGTGCGGGTTGAGCGTCACCCGGGATACGCGCAAGCGTTCGCTTCTGGGCGACTAACTCTTGTCGGCGACCAGATCTTGCCGTCGGTTCGCAGGGTTTGGGACACGTTCCTCGGTGGTGCTGCTCTACGTGGACCCGATCCTCCAATACGTGCCATGCCGAGGCCGTCGAAGTGCCGGAAGGGTTGTGGAGCATGGGCAGGCGCGCAGGGGAGACTGGCCTCCAGACGCTACAAGATCCGGACACGTGGCTAGCGCGCAGGAAACAGGAGATCTTTGGACCTTCACGTGCAACTCGGGTAGCAGAGGAATATGTTTCGTGGATCCACTCTCCGCCATTCTTGCAGCAGGCATGGATACTCGCATGCAGACGCTCGACCTGATTGCCAACAATATTGCGAACGCTTCGTCACCTGGCTACAAGGCCGATCGGGAACGCTTTTCCAGTTACCTGTCCGGTGCCGCGGCCGAGGCGGTCCTGGCCGGAGAGAGCGGAATGCTGTCTGAAATGCCGATGATTGAGGATCGATACACACAGTTTCTCCAAAGTGGGCTGCAGGAAACCGGCAACCCTACCGATGTTGCTTTGGAGGGCAGCGGATTCTTTGCCGTGGAGACCGCTCGTGGCACGCGCTACACCCGCGCCGGGAATTTTCGGTTGACGCCGGATGGTGAGCTGCGTACCCGGCAGGGATATCTGGTGAAGGTGTTGGAAACGGAGCGTCCGGGTAAGTTGGCGGCCGACCCAAAGCTCCCGCTTGAGATTGATTCCGAGGGCGGCATCTGGCAGCAGCAACGCAGATTAGGCCGCTTCGACTTAACAAGCTTCTCGCGACCGGACTTGCTGCAAAAAGAGGAAGGGGTCTACTTTGTGGCGCAACAGGGAATGACGCCTCGCCAAGCCCAGGCTACCGTGACGAGCAAGGCGCTGGAGATTTCCAACGTGGATGCAGCTTCCGCATCCATGCAACTGGTGACCGCCAGTCGCGAGTTTCAGATGCTCAATCGCGCCTACAACGTGGTTGCCAATGCGCGCCGTGGAGTGATTGAGCAGGTAGCGAAGTGGTAGTGGCAACAGGAATGGCCCTGTCCGTGGCCGCGGATTCGATATCGGCTGCCCCGCGGGGGGAAGCAGGAATTCTCATTGGAAGGAACGCATTGTGATTCGAGCACTCTCCAGCGCTGCCAGCGGCATGCATGCACAGCAGACCAACGTCGACAACATCGCCCACAACTTGGCCAACTCCAACACGGTTGGCTTCAAGATGCGGCGCGCTCAGTTCCAGGATCTGCTTTACCAGAACGTCATCCAGCCCGGCGCCAGCGCGAACACGCAAACGATGGTGCCTACGGGCCTGCAGATTGGCTTGGGAACCAGGGTGATCTCCAATCAGATCCTGCTGAACCAGGGCAACTTCACCATGACATCCAACCCCACGGATTTGGTGATTGAAGGGAACGGCTTCTTCGCGGTCCGCCAGCCAAATGGGCAAATTGGGTTCTCCCGGGCTGGGAACTTCCACCTCGACCGAGACGGGAATCTGGTGACGCCGGAGGG
Source organism: Bryobacteraceae bacterium (assembly GCA_036821995.1). Taxonomy (GTDB): domain Bacteria; phylum Acidobacteriota; class Terriglobia; order Bryobacterales; family Bryobacteraceae; genus JACTMJ01. The sequence goes on along the minus strand of DAISIM010000008.1, from coordinate 92,662 downwards.
CAGTCCCCTGGATCCGCCCATTGTGATTCCTCCAGACGGACGCAATGTCTACATCGCTCCCGATGGCGTAGTGACCTACTCACTCCCCGGGCAGACGGCTTCTAATCAGGCAGGCCAGATCATGCTGGCGATGTTCCAGAATCCGGCCGGCCTGACTAGCCTGGGGAAGAACCTGCTGCTGCCCACCGATGCCAGTGGCGATCCGGTGTTCGGTCAGCCTGGGGGCGCCGAGGGTGCGGGCACCTTGCTGCAGGGATATCTGGAGCAATCCAACGTCAGCATGGTGGAGGAGTTCATCGGGCTCATCACCAGCCAGCGGGCCTACGAGGCCAACGCCAAGGTGGTGCGTGCCGCTGACGAAATGTACCAGCAATTAAACAACCTCGGCCGATAGGGCGGATCGATCACAAGGGCAAGGATGAACTGCCGGTAGCTTGAAGATCGCACTGCAGGAGTAGCAGCGGAAGGGGATCGCAATGGAAAGCGAACGGGCAATAGCAGCCAGACGGCAACTGCGGTGCGGTGCCCTGATGGGTCTGTTCGTGGCATTTCTTGCCGTTTCTACTGCGCAATTGGCTGCCGGCGCGGACATGCCAGAGCGCGTCTTGCCTGCTAAGGGCTGCCTTCCGGTAAGCGGCGCTCGCGTGTTGGCTGGCGAACTTGCTCGACAGGATGTGCGCTTTCAGTCGTTGGCTCCTGAAACGGACTTGGGCTATGTGCCTGCTCCTGGGGAATCCCGGCAGGTGCCGGTGCCCATGCGAGGTGAGGATCCAGAGGGACAATTCGTTTCCCGAATCTGCATCGTTCGCGCGATGCGTCCATTGACGCAAGCTGCGATTCAAGCCGCCCTGGATCTGCCTGCCACCGGATTACCGATTGCGGAAGTGAAGGCGTGGCAGGAGGGCGATTTCCCCGAGGGCGTGATCCGCATGCCCCGTAAAGGGATTGTGCATCCGGCGAAGGGCTCGCACGAAGTGCTCTGGCGTGGTGCCGTCGAATATGAGAATGGCCGCACCGCGCCATTCTGGGCTCGGGTTACCTTGCGCCGTGAACGGTCCTGTGGACGCTGGATCCGCGCGGTACGCCGCGGACAACCGGTGAACGCGGAAGCGATTGAACAATCCCCTTGCGACGCGGCGGCGGTGATCGCGGAGGTGCTACCCGGCCAGGTGGACGAAGCGGTTCTCACGGGCCATCAGTTGGCCCGTGATGTGTCCGCGGGAGCATGGCTTGAGCAGAGCCAGCTTACCCGGAAACCCACGCTACAGCGCGGCGATCGCGCTGCGCTGGTGGTGCGCCGTGGTTCCGTTAGGTTGTCCCTGCCGGTGGTTGCAGAGCAAGCGGGCGCGGTTGGCGAATCCATCTGGGTTCGTTCTGTAAGGACGGGGCAAGCCAGCGGGTCTCAGGGTTCGAGCCAACGCGTGCGCGCCGTTGTTGAGAGTAGGGATTCGGTGAGGCTTGACGCGCAAGCAACTGAGGCAGAACGGCACTGATGGGCATACGACACGACTCGGGAGGCAGTCATGGCAATCGAAATTGCACGACAGGATAAGCAATTGGGAAGACGCGGCGTCATCGGCCTCCTCGTTCTTGCCATGCTTTTTCTAGCCGTTGCTCAACCCAGCGCATTCGCACAGAAAAAAAAGAACGGGGCAGAGCCGGAGAAGACTCCCCTGGACCTTTACCTGGAAGAGGCGATGGCGCGTCAGGCGCAGGCGCCGCCCTACGTTTCGCCCGGTAGCATCATGCTGGCTGGGGGACTCATGGCGGATCTCGCCCGGGATGTACGTGCCACCGCGGTGGATGACGTCGTTACCATTCTTGTGGTGGAACGCGCCAGTTCGATTACTTCGGGCACCACCGCCACGGAGCGGCACACCCGCGCCAAAGCGGGCTTCGACGGACTATTCGGCGCTCAGGCGCCCGGTAGCTTCCTTAACAACATGATTGGTCTGCACGGGACCAATTCCCTGGATGCCGAGGGTGCCACCAGCCGGCAGGTTTCGGTTTCCACCACCATGTCTGCCCGTGTTACCCATGTGCTGCCCAACGGCAGCTTGGCCATTGAAGGCATAAAGCGGGTGGGGATAAATGCCGAACAACAAGAGGTGAAGGTACGCGGTGTCATTCGGACGGTAGATCTGGGCAGGGCCAATACGGTTACCTCTGACCGGATCACCCAACTGGAAGTAACCGTGAATGGGCAAGGGATCGTGGCCGATGCCATCAAGAAACCAAACTTCCTCGTGAGCCTCTTCGGCAAGTTCTTACCCCTTTAGGACGAATGATGATCACCACACGTAGGCCGCAACTGCTTTCCCTGGGCGGGATAGGGCTGGCTGTATTGCTACTTCTGTTTGCGGCTGGCCAACTGCGCGGGGAAACCCGCATCAAGGATCTGGCCGAGATCGAAGGCATTCGCGACAACCAATTGATTGGCTACGGATTAGTGGTGGGCCTAGCGGGCTCTGGTGACCGCTTCCAGACACAGTTCACCATTCAAACCATCCGCAACCTGCTGGACCGCATGGGCCTTACCATTCCCCAATCTTTCCTGCGTGTGACCAACACCGCCGCCGTGATGGTGACAGCCACCCTGCCGGCCTTTGCGCAACCAGGCGCGAAGATTGACGTAACCGTAGCCGCGATGGGAGACGCCACCAATATCCACGGTGGCGTGCTTTTGCTGACGCCTCTCCGTGGCGTGGACGGGCAGGTTTATGCCTTGTCCCAAGGGCCGGTGCTCACGGGGGGCTTCGCCGCCGGGCGTCCCGCATTGGGAACCGTCTCCACACTCAACCACCCCAATACCGGGCGCGTGCCCGCAGGCGGCATCGTGGAGCGTCCCGCCCCTTCCGTAATGCCCACCACTGAAGTGCGGCTCCAGTTGCGGTCAGCGGATTTCGCCAACGCCACCCGGATTGCGGCCGTCATCAACAACAAGTTCAAGACCGGCGATACCCCGGTGGCTGTTGCGGCGAATCCCGCTATGGTGACCGTTACCCCTCCGGCGGACACCCCCGGCGGACCGGCAGCGTTTGTCGCGGAACTCCAGGCGCTACGCATTGAGACGGACGCGATTGCGCGTATCGTGGTGAATGAGCGAACCGGGACCGTTGTGGTGGGTTCGCAGGTCCGCATTGCTCAGGCCGCCATTATGCACGGCAGCCTCAGTATAGAGGTCCAGACGCGCTTTGAGGTGTCCCAACCCGCCCCATTCGCCCAAGGAACCACGCAGGTTGTGCCTGACGTAAACGTAAACGTCCGCGAGGAGCAGGCAAGGCACGTCGCTCTTGGCAAGGACGCCACGGTGGACGACCTGGTGCGCGCGCTGAATGCCATCGGCGTCACGGCCCGCGACATCATCTCCATTCTGCAGGCATTGAAGGCGGCGGGCGCACTGGAGGCCGAACTCGATGTTCTATAGCCCCATCGGGTTGCTCCTCGCGACTCCCTGGATGCAATCGATCCATCCGCTATCGGGTTTACGCATCTATCAAGGTGGGTCCAATGAGTAATCGAATTGACAGTCCCCTTTCGGCGCAGGCCTCGTTGCCCACTGCGCCACCTGTGTTCCGTTCTGCTCCACTGATGGACGCCGAGGCCTTGCGCCAAGTGCATGGAATGCAGGAGCAGGCCTACCAGATCGCGCGCCAGTTTGAGTCCTTGCTGATTGAGGAAGTGGTCAAGTCAGCGAGGATGGCTGGCGGTGGTTGGTTGGGTGAAGATGCCGATTCTACCTCTGAGAGCGTTGCGGAAATGGGAGAGCAGTTTCTCGCTCGTGCATTGGCTGCGGGGGGCGGCATGGGTCTTGCCGCTCAGTTTGCCCCGGTCATCCTCCGTGATCTCCAGCAATCGGCCCGCCCACCGGCTGAGGTGCCGTCCCTAGCTTTATCCGGCCAAGCGGTGCGTTGAGACGAAATCCACCCTGAAATCCACAGAAAAGTTATCCACAAAATCGCTTCCCAGCCTGTGGAAATGTTGATCATTTCGCGCTGGCGATCTCTGCCAACCCTCAGGGAAAGCAGACGTTGGTTCTGCTGAGCTATCCACACCCGTCATCGCAGTTCTTTATCCACGATGACATTCAGTACTGTTTCTGTTTCAGCCTCCCCTTGCGTTCGCTTCCTGCTTCTCCGAAAATCTGAAGAGCCGTCTCCCGCCATGCAGCAGTCATCGGTCACTTACGAAAAGGGCCTCCCGGCCAGAGTCGATATCGAGAAGCTTGTCCTGGGGTGCGTCCTGTTGAACGAGGCTACCTATGTGCAGGCCGCTGCCGTGCTGCGCCCCGATGACTTCAGTATCGAGAAGCACCAGCGGATCTTCACCGTGATGACTGACCTCTACGAACGCAACGAGAGGATTGACCGGATCACGGTGGCCAACGAACTGCGCCGTCGCGGCTGGTATGAAGCTTGTGATGGCCTCACTTACCTGGTCTCGCTGGACGACGATCTGCCCCCGATCTTCAACATCGATAGCTACGTGAAGATCGTGCACAAGCAGTCCACGCTGCGGCGGATCATCTTTGCCTCCCAAGGCGTCATTGACCGTTGCATGAAGGGCGAGGAGGACCCTGACCTTCTGCTGGCCGAAGCGGAGGAAGACCTACTGAAGCTCAGCACGGAAAGCCAGGCCTCGGATTCGCTGAAGTCCACACGCGATATCATCATGAGCTATCCCGGTGGGATGGATGCGATGCTGGACCCCGAGAATCGGGTGGCCGGCCTCAGCACCGGCTTTACAAAGCTGGACGAAGCCACTGGCGGTTTGAAGGGCGGACAGTTGGTCATCATTGCCGCGCGTCCGGCGATGGGCAAGACGGCATTCGCTTTAAATATCGCCAGCCATGTGGCCACAAAGCTGCAGAAGACCGTAGCGGTATTCTCACTGGAAATGTCCAACGAGTCCCTGTTGACGCGGCTACTTTGTTCCCAAGCTCGCGTGGATGGCCAAGCGTATATGGCGCGTGCCCTCAAGAAGGACGATCTGCGCCGGCTGCAATTGGCAGCTCATGAGCTCTCGGAGACCAACCTTTTGTTGGACGACTCTTCCGGCATAAACCTGATGGACATGCACTCCAAGCTGCGTCGTGTAAAGGCGGAACGGGGGCTTGATTTGGTTGTGGTGGACTACCTGCAGTTGATGAGTGTCCGCGGCAAGACGGAGAACCGCGTGCAGGAAGTCAGTCAGCTTTCGCGCAACCTGAAGCTGCTGTCCAAGGAACTGAATGTACCCTTTATCGTCTTGTCGCAATTGAGCCGCGCTCCGGAAACCCGGCAAGGCGATCATCGCCCGCAGTTGAGTGACCTGCGTGAGTCAGGAAGCATTGAGCAGGACGCGGACATCGTTGGCTTTTTGTTTCGCGAGGAATACTACAAGCGCGACAAGGCTGACTTGCGGGGTAAGGCCGAATTCATCATCGCCAAGCAACGTAGTGGTCCCACCAAGACCATTCAGTTGGTCTTCCTCAACCAGTTCACTCGCTTTGAAAACTACACAAGTGACCTTCCCGTGGAAGGCGATATGCCGCCCGGGGCTGATTTTGGCTACGACGGGCCGCCTTTCGACGAGGGTTTCTAACGCACCACCTCAAGGCCGTGTCAGTGGTCCAGCGGGTACGGCTAGAGTTCATCCAACATCTTCGGATCAAGCCGCCAGATATTGCCTTCGCGCAGATTTGTAAGCCAGATGCTGCCCTTGCCAGCCCGAATGGCATCGCCGCCGGGGCCGGTGAATTGCTGCACCACCTTATTTAGCTTCGGGTCAATACGGCTGATGGGAACTGTGAAGGTGGTAACCCAGACTGCGCCTTCCGCGGCGGAGATGTCGCCTCCTCCACCTGGTACGCCCACCGCAATGGTGGCCTCCACCTTGTTGGTCTTCGCGTCCACCTTTGTCACGCTGCCGTCTTCCTGGTTTAGGGTCCACACGGCACCGAAGCCGATGCTAAGGAAGCGTGGTTTGGGACCGACCTTGATAGATTCAACAATGAGATTGGTTTTCGGGTCCACCTTCGAAAGCACGTTCATTTCTGTGCTGGTTACCCACACGAAGCCCTCCCCATAAGCGGCACAGAATGAGCCCTTGGGTAGTTCAATCTCGGCAACCACCTGATTGGTGGCTGGGTCAATGCGTAGCATCCTGCCGGCTGGATCACTGGGCATCCACACACTGTCTTCGCTGGTGGCAATGCAGCCCTCTGAATGGGCCACGCCAGTTTCAATCGTCTCCACCACCTTGCCGGTCTTGGTGTCCACGCGTGACACCGTGCCGTCCCCGCAGTTCGGTACCCACAGGCTTCCGAATCCAAGCGCAAGGCCTGAACAGGGCTTTTCACCCACCGCAATCAGTTCCAGCACCTTGCCTGTCTTTGGGTCCATCCGCGCCACATTGTTCTTGGGCTTGTTGGAAACGAAGACGTGCTCTGCGTCAATCGCCAGCCAATCTGGCACCCCTTCCACATCAAACTGCTGGAGTGGCTTCAACACCGTGATGGGCCGTTGGACTCCGGGAACTCCAGGGCGTGGCGGCATCGGGCGGCGCGGCTTTGCCGTCGCTGGGGGAGCCTGCGCTGCCAAGGCAACAGCAAAAAGAGAAACAAGGCAGGCCCATGCGAGCAAGCGTGCTGGGTGAGACATAGTGTGATTTAGCCCTCCGCGGGTTCTGTGATGAAAGAGTCAGTAGTTTCGTAAACCGTCACATGACGGCTGACAGTCTCCTGCGTCCAAAGGCAGGCGGCAACAAACGCTGTAGTTCCTAGTATGGGGGGGATTAGCGTCTCAAGTCCGGCCCATTGTTCGGGGACAACAAACTGCAGAATGAGGCGGCTGGTGGTTCCAACCAGGATGGAAGCGATTGCTCCGTGCTGGTTGGATTTCTTCCAGTACACACCAAAGAACAAAGGCGCGACGCAGCCAGCCAGCACGATATCGAACGCAATCACCAGCAAAATGCCTGGCTCCGGCCGCACGTATGCCACCCATGCGCCAAAGAACCCGACGGGAATTGCCAGCAGGCGTGAGAGCGAAAGCATCGTGGAGTCCTTTGCGGAGTGCAGTTTCCAGCGCTGAAGCACATTCCGGGCAATCACTACGGAAATCACCAGCATGGCTCCGTTGGCTGTTGACATGGATGCGCCTAACACGCCAAGCACCACAAGCACCGCCATCCAGTATGGAACGTGCTCAAGCAGCAAGGTAGGCATCACCATGCGGGGATCCGCGGTCTGCGCCACCAGTCCCATGGCGGCCAGGCCCAAGACGCAGGCACAGCCACCAATCAGAATCGTCATCCAGCCTGCGTAGTAGCAGGAAACTCTGGCGGTTTCTGGGCTCTTGGCCGCAAACACGCGTTCCATGAAGTCCAGGGCCATCGCGTTACCAAAGGCCAGTGACAGGATGAAACTCCAGTTCAACAGTGCCCCATCTCCCAAGCGAGTCAGGCCGGAAAGGTCCATCTTCGCGGGAGGAATGCTGGCCAACAAGGTGGTGAAATCATGCGAAAGAAGAAGCCATGCGGCAGCGGCCACAAAGCCCACCAGCGCAATGTGAATCTGCAGGAAATCAGTCCACAGCGCGGAGTAGAGCCCGCCTGCCATCGTATACAGCACGATCACCACAGTGCCCACTACCAAACAAGGCAGGTAGCTGTAGCCGCTCACCACAGACAAAAGCCAGGCGACAGCAGCCAGATTGCCCGCCACCACAATCGTGAAGCTAAGGATCGTCAAGCCGCTTACAAGCGCCTCAGTAGACCTGTTGTATCGCCGATAGAAGAATTCGGGAAGCGTGAGCAGGTTCATCCGATTCAGTGGGGCAGCCAGGAAGCGGCCCACCAGAAAGAGGCTGATTGCGAGACCTAGCGGGATGGATGCGCCAGCCCAGAACCCAGATGTGTAAATCATGGACGTGTTGCCCATGGTGGCGTTGCCATCCACAGCCTGCGCCAGGAGTGCCGTTCCAATGATGAGGAAGGGCATTGACTTGCCGCACACGGTGAAACGACGGCTGGAGCCTTGCACTTGCGTGAACGTGTAGAGACCGATCGCCAGCGACAGTGCCATAAAGCACACTACCGGCCAAAACATGGCGGTCATGGGTTCGCGTCCTTATTGTCAGGGAGTGAGTTCGTGGACGGGACGAACGGTGGGTTCAGACTGGGAAAAGAGCCAGATAACTCTTCAATCGGGCATTGGCGGTCTGGGCCAACGCCACGCTAATATTGCGAGTATAGCGCACCCATTCGGGAAGGAATGAGAAGAGCTTTCTATAGGGTTGATGAGCTCCAGTCCTAGGTGTATCACGCGTCGCTCAGGCTGGAAAGATAGTTTCGCCAGCCGCCGAACTGCGTAATTTCGCGTGCCTTGGCAAGGGCGGCGGGCTCACAAACAAAACCCTTCACCGTACGTGCATCCGCGAGCTCCAGAGTGCCGATGCCTAGCGGAGCTGGAATCAACGCGACGAAGGAGCCGAATTCAGCAATGGGCATGCGCCAGACTTCCACCTCCACCCCGGGCCCCGCAAAGCCGGGTTCGCGCAGCAGTCCAGGCTTGGGCGGAGTGCTGTCGTCCAGGGCATATAGACGGTAGCCGGAAGCGGTTCTTGTACGCTCCACCAGTACGGCGCCACGGCTGGTTAATTGGTGGTTTAACGGTTGTCCCTCAAGATGAGCGCCCACGACCGCCACGTCGATTGCGGCTAACTGATGCTGCACAAGGCTGCAGTCTTCCAAACGCCTGGCGACTTCCAGCAGCAACCGGTCAAAGCCAGCGGGACCCATCAGTGTCACGCCGAATGGCAGCCCGTCTTCCGTGAAGCCGGCGGGTGTCGCCAGCGCGCACAAGTCAGCAAGGTTCACGAAGTTCGTGAATGTACCTAGCTGCGTGTTGCACCCAATGGGATCCGTGGCAACCTCGTCATGCCGAAAGATCCGCGGCGCGGTGGGAAGCAGGAGAATATCCACGCAATTCCAAGTGCTGCTGGCCGCGCGAAGTCCTTCTGCTAATTGATACTGCGCAACGAAGGCGTCGCTTGCAGTGAAGCGCCGTCCACCCAGGATGATGCGCTGCACTGTAGGGTCAGCATCCGGGGGATTGGTCTCCAGAAACGCGCCTACCGCGGCATACCGTTCCGCAACCCAGGGGCCACTGTAGAGTAGTGCCGCGATGGATGCGAGGGGCTCGTAGTTCACCTCAGCCACTAGGGCACCTGCATTATCGAACTGTGATATCACCCTCCGATAAAGTGCACGCTCCGCGTTGCCAAGGAACTCCTGTTGGCGCGCCGAATCCAGCACGCCCACCCGCAGCGGAGCCATTGCGTTGCTCCCATGGCAACGTTGCAAGGCATCTTGCAGCGAAAGCGCCGTGGGCGGCATTTGGCGGGCTGCTAGCGGTGTCCGGCTAAACGGATCTAGCGGATCCTCGCGGTCAATTACGGTAAGCACTTCAGCCGCACCGTCACTTGTAGGGGCGAAGATCGAAACGCAATCCAGCGTGCGGCAAGCAGGCACCACGCCGCGTGTCGACACCAGCCCACGTGTCGGCTTCATCCCCGTCACTCCATTGAAAGCGGCAGGTACGCGCCCACTGCCTGCTGTGTCTGTGCCCAATGCGAAACTCACCAGCCCCGCCGCCACCGCCACTGCGGATCCGGAACTGGACCCGCCAGAGATGTATTCGTCGTGGTACACGCTGCTGCATGCACCATGGGGCGAGCGTGTCCCCACCAGGCCAGTGGCGAACTGGTCCATGTTCGTTTTTCCGATGAGGATCGCGCCTGCGTCCAGTAGCAGTTGCACCACTGGTGCGCTTGCCTCCGGCACATACGCATACGTGGGGCAGCCCGCGGTGGTTGGCATCCCCGCAACATCGATGTTGTCCTTTACCGCGAAGGGTATCCCCCACAAGGGTGCATTGCTGTCCAGCGGCTTCGCTGTCGACTGCAGGGCGTGTGCTGCACGCAGCGCTTCCTCCTCAGGTACCAGCGCAATCCATACCCGATCGTTGCCGCGCGAGCGAATCCGGCGATAGACATCACGGACGATGTCCACCGGCGATTTAGAGCCGTTAGCGTAGGCAGTCTTCAAATCGCCAATGTGCAAGAGCCGGCATCGCTGCTCCGCAGGATTCATCGCCAGGTTGCTGATTGCGTTCTCCGCCATGCGATCCCCTCCGCCCTTCAAGTCAGCCTTCTACAATGCAAACCGCTTGCCCGGCGCTGACGGCGCTGCCTTCCTGGCACAGCACCTCTACCACTGTTCCAGCTGCCGTTGCGGTTACCGGGATCTCCATCTTCATGGATTCCAGAATTGCCACGCGCTGTCCCGTTTCTACGTGGTCTCCTGCACGTACAAGAAGTTTCCACACACTCCCAGGAACCGTCGCGCGGATGGCCCTTCCGTTCAAAGCCAGCGTGGGCTCTGGCGCTACGGGTGCTTCCACCTCTTCGGTGGTCAATTGTCCCGCCGCCGCCCACCGCTCGCGTTCGGCTTCAAATGCTTGCTGCTGGGTTTGCTTGAATGCCGCGATCGAATCTGCTTCGCACCGCAGGAACGCGTTGTAGTCCCTCAGCCGGAAAGTCTGCTCTTCCACCTTCAGCTTGTGCTGGCCATGCAGGAAGCCATCGCGCATGGACAGCAATTCCTCATGGTCAACCGGATAGAAGCGGATTTGATCAAAGAAGCGCAAGAGCCAGGGCTTGCCTGGTTCAAAGTCCGCAGTGCTTCGATAGGTATTCCAAACCTGCAAAGTGCGTCCCACAAACTGATAACCGCCGGGACCCTCCATGCCGTAGATGCAGAGATAGGCGCCGCCGATGCCCACCGCGTTCTGCGGGGTCCACGTGCGCGCCGGATTGTACTTCGTCGTCACCAGGCGGTGTCGTGGGTCCAACGGAGTGGCGACAGGCGCCCCCAGGTAGACATCGCCCAGACCCAGAACCAGATAGCTGGCGTCAAATACGGTCCGATAAACATCGTCAACGCTAGCCAGGCCATTCACACGCCGGATGAACTCAATGTTCGACGGGCACCATGGCGCGTCCTTGCGCACGCCGCTCATGTACTTCTCAATCGCAAGACGGGTTGCGGCATCGTCCCAGGACAGCGGTAAGTGCAGGATGCGTGTGGGCACCTCCACCTCGTCCAGGCCCGGCAGTTCGTGTTCCGCATCCTCAAGCAGCCCCAACAGCTTGGTGAGAGGTAGAACCCGGTTGTCGTAGTGTACCTGCAGGCTGCGGATTCCTGGCGTGAGATCCACGATGCCTTCGCCCAGGTTCCGCTGGCACCACTGCATCAGCGCATGCACACGGAATCGCAGATTGAGGTCCAGCACCAGCGGGCCGTATTCCACCAGAAGATACTTATCGCCGTCGAGCCGGTAGACCACCTCCGGCGTGGATGCGCTCGCCGTGATCCGATGCAGAATGGGATCCTCCGGTGCGTGTGTTCTGGCCAACGAAAGTGCGGTGGTCGCGGGCGCGCGTAGCGTACGGATGGCCTGCTCCTGCGCTCGTTCCATCGCCTCTGCCTGTGTTACTGAAACACGAACAAAGCGCACGGTATCGCCAGGCTTCAACTGGCCCAGCTTCCAAAGGTCAGCATGCACCACGGTGGCTGGGCAAACAAAGCCTCCCAAGCTGGGCCCATCCGGCCCCAACAAGATTGGCATGTCGCCCGTGAAGTCTACGGTGCCCACTGCGTAGGCGTTGTCGTGAATGTTGGATGGGTGCAGCCCTGCCTCGCCGCCATCCTGCCTCGCCCATCGCGGCTTTGGCCCAATCAGCCGAACCCCGGTCCGGTTGGAGTTGTAGTGCACCTGCCATGGATGCGCGAACAGCGTTCGGATGTCCTCATCCGTGAAGAAGTCTGGTGCGCCGTGCGGTCCGTACAGTACGTGCAGATCCCAGGCCTGCGAATACTGCGGAATCAGTTGGGGATCGATATCGCGCGCCGGACCCGCTGCTGCCGTGCTGTCGATCCGCAACACGTCTCCCGTGCGCAACGCACGTCCCCCATGACCGCCAAACTCACCCAGGGTGAATGTTGACCGGCTCCCCAAATAAGGCGGAACGTCCAACCCGCCGGCCACTGCAAGGTAGCTGCGCATCCCTGCTGCCGTAGCAGTGCCCACGCGGAGCACCGCACCCGCGAACACTTCTACAGGCTGCCACATTGGCAGAGGATGATGATCCAGCGTGGCCGCCATGGCTGCTCCGCAGAGTGCGATTACGGTGGACTGGTTGAACTCCAGAATGGGTCCGCTAAGGGTGATCTCTAATCCCGCGACCTCGGGCGCATTACCCACCAGAGCGTTGGCGATACGCAACGCCAGGCTATCGAAGGCACCGGAAGGGGGAACTCCAACATGCCAATAGCCCAACCGTCCCGGATAATCCTGAACGGTAGTCATCGTGCCGCCATCCAGCACGTCGATGGTTCGCGGCTGATAAGCAAAGTGCTGCAGGAAGCCTGTGGTTGCCCGGCCCGCCCGCAGGGTTTCGCTTGCCACTACCTGCCGCAGGTAATCCAGATTGCCTTCAATTCCGCTAATTTCAGTTGCCGCAAGCGCCTCCTGCATGCGGACAAGTGACTGCTCCCGGGTATCGCCGTGCACAATCAGCTTGGCTAGTAGAGGGTCATAGTGCGGGCTTACACTTGCCCCCGCCTCTATCCACGTGTCGCAACGGACGCTTGCCGGAAAGCGCGCTTCAGAAATCACACCGGCACTGGGTTGGAAGTGCTTGCCAGGGTCCTCCGCATAGATTCTCACTTGGATTGCATGCCCGCTTGGCTCCAGCCGGAGGCTATCTAGCGGCGGCATCTCGCCTGCCGCCAGCCGCACCATCCACTCCACAAGGTCAATGCCGTAGACGGCTTCAGTAACGCCATGTTCCACTTGCAGCCGGGTGTTCACTTCCAGGAAGTAGAAGTCATGTGTGGCCGCATCCACAATGAACTCCACGGTTCCCGCTGATCGGTACGCGACGCTCTGCCCCAGGTGTGTGGCTGCAGTATGCAGTGCGGCGCGCACGGTGTCGGGCAGATGAGGCGCGGGCGTTTCCTCAATCACCTTTTGGTTGCGCCGCTGGGTGGAGCAGTCGCGCTCACCCAAAGCCAGCACGTTGCCTTTGCCATCCCCAAAGATCTGCACTTCCACGTGTCGTGCAGATTCGACGAACTTCTCAAGGTACATGCCGGCGTGGCCAAAATTAGACTTGCCCAAATGCTCCACTGCCAGGAAGCTTTCGCGCAGGCCCGCGATGTCCCGGCAAATGCGCAATCCAATGCCGCCCCCACCCGCGGTGCTCTTTAGCATCACTGGATAGCCAATTGCATCTGCGGCATGCAGAGCCTCATCAAGGCTTGCCAGCAGTCCGGTCCCTGGCAATAGGGGGACATTGGCCGCCTTTGCGTGTTCGCGGGCGGAATGCTTCAGGCCAAAGGCTCGCATCTGTTCCGGGGCAGGTCCCAGGAATGCAATGCCCGCTCGTTCGCAGGCCTCTGCGAAACCAGGGTTCTCACTCAGAAACCCATAGCCAGGATGGATTGCCTCCGCGCAGCTACGGCTTGCCGCTTCCAGTATGGCGTCTTGATTGAGATAGCTATCCCGGGCAGCTGCGGGGCCAATGCGATAGGCTTCGCTTGCCTGCGCAACATGCAGGGAATGCGTGTCCGCGTCGGAATATATGGCTACCGGTTCCACGCCCAAGGTGCGTAGTGTCCGAAAAATGCGGCAGGCAATCTCGCCGCGATTGGCAACAAGGATTTTGCGAAACATGATGAGGCTGTCGATGCAGGAACGTGCTTGGCTAACCCGCACTGCAATTCCACTGTGCTAGGCGGCTGGGGGATCCCAGATGGTCACCTGGATGGGTGTTGGATTGAACGCGTTGCACGGGTTATTCATTTGCGGGCAGTTGGAGATCGCCAGCAGCACATCCATTTCTGCCTGCAGGTCTACATACTTACCCGGCGCGGACACGCCGTCCACAATCGCCAACCGCCCATTGGGCTCAATAGGAACGTGCATGAAGAAGTTGATGTTGCTTACGATATCCCGCTTGCCCAGGTTCAGCTCCGTCATGATCATCAGGAAGTTGTCACGGCAGGCGTGCTGATAGTAGACATGGTGGCCGTAGCGAACCGTGTTGCTCTCCGCGCTGCAAGCCCCGCCCACGGTGTCATGCCTGCCCGTGAGGTCGCGGACAATCGTCAGCATCACGTTGCCCTCATTGGATAGCAACTTCGTTCCCGTGGTGAGAAATAGTTTGCCCTGCTCGCGAATCGTGTCCGGTCCGCTGAAGCGTTCCACCGGGTCCGCGGCGTTGTAGAACAGGGTGTCCACTGCTTGATTTCCTTCAAGGTCAAGAATCCGTACAAACTGGCCCTTGCGCAAGACACGATGAAAGGGTGCATTCTTCGGCACCACGTAATCAAACACAGGGGTTTGATGAGCAAACTCAGCGATTCCGGACAGCAGTTGATTCTCGTTTGCCATGAGTGTGACGTCCTTAGGAGAGGTAGCGCTCAGTATTCTCAAAACCGCGCAGGGATTCGGGAGTGAGGTTGCGGTAGTAATCCTCTGGTCCTGTTACCTCTCCGGCAAAGCCAGCAACACGGATCGCGCCTTGCCGGTAGTCTGCTTGGGGATCGCTGGGATGAGGACAGTTTGCAATCATGGCAATCACGTCCATCTCCGCGCGCAACTCCACGAAGCAACCCACCTGTCCGATACCTGGCACGTAACGCAGCGTGCCGTCAGGGTCAACCTCTACCTTTGCGAAAAAGTTGATGTTGGGCATCAGATCACGGCGGCTCATGCCATGGCGGCCAGCTAGGATTCGGAAGTTGTCCCGCGAGTTGTTCAGGTCATCCCGTCCGTACTTTCGCTTGTTTGTCCAAGCGCTGGAGCAGCCCAGCAGCGCATCATGATTGCCACAGTTGTCGTCAACGATCGTGAACAGCACGCGCCCCATGTCGCTGAACAGTAGCTTGCCCTTGGCCAACTGCGCCGTCCACTGCACCTTCACCGTGTCGGCGGCGTTGTATCGTTCGCTGGTGTCCTTGGCGTTGTAGCAAAGAAAGGGCACGCCGCTGGATGCGTCCAATAACTCGATACGCAAGGTCTGGCCACGGTAGATTACCTTTGACCATCGAGCACCTTCAGGCACTGTGGTGTCCCAAAGTGCAGTTCGTTCTGCAGTAACCGGTAGAGTCATGAAGTATGCACCTTCCGCTCTCTCTGTCGTGTTGCAGAATGCACCGCAAGCAAAGAAGTCAGAGCGAGCATAAGCCAAAAGTGTGGGGATTGTAGGCAGACAAGGCCGACGAAAAACTTGAGTATACACTAGCGATCTTTACCGCCTGCGCGGAAACACTGGTTGGCAACGACAGGGCTGAACGCGTGCGACGCGGCGTTACCGATTCTGGCGCTTGGTCGCCGATGCAGGCAAAGCATTGGATCTATCCCCAATGCGTTTCACTTATAATTACGGTTCTCTCTACGACAGTCGGCATGGTGCCCAAGTCCAGCGAAAACGCCCGGGAACCCCTTGCTGCAGGCCTTGCGAGCTGCATCGTATAGCGGCCAGCGGCGGATCTGCCTGCACCGAATCCTTCCGGTTAATCAAAAAAACTTCTGGGTCTCAATTTCGGCCCGGATTCATTGACCTTCTCTCATGCGCTGCTGTACATTCAACTTAAATCCTGGGTATCGCTGCTTCCCGTCTGCAGCTTCAATGCGCCCCTCGTTTTTAGCGCATCCTATACTCTCTCCCTGACGAGCACTCCTGAGTCTCTCCGCAGAGACGATCCTCCATGATCGCGAGGCCTTCCCGCCATTCGGGCACAACGCCCGTGGTGTCCCCTCGCGAGAAATTCTGTTTTCTAGGGGCTTCAGCAGGTATGACTACAAAAACTTCAGGCGCAATTGCGCGCCGCTATCGGCATTTGACCGGCTTTCTCATTGCGCTTTTCATGTTGCTTTCCGCGATGCTTCACGCGCAGAGTACATCAACACTCAGTGGATTTATTACCGACACTTCCTCCGCGGCAATTCCATCCGCAATCGTTACGCTCACCAATCGAGCTACGGGTTCGTCCCGCCGCTTTGTCACAACCGACTCCGGCGAATACCGCTTTCCTCAGGTGGAGCCCGGTCTCTACAGCGTTCGAGTCGAAAAGGATGGCTTCTCCGCCAGCCAGCGCGACGAAGTTCGACTGCAGGTTGCCGTTTCCTCAACGCTGGACATTCAGTTGGAGCTTGGGCTTGTCGGCGAAACCGTGAATGTGGTGGAAGACGCGCTGGTACTGAACACCACCGATGCCACCATGGGCAATCCTTTTACCGAAACGCAGGTGCGTCAATTGCCATTGTTGACCCGCAACGTGGTGGAGTTGCTCAGCCTGCAGCCGGGCGTTACCTCCACCGGCGAGGTAATGGGCGGCCGTCGTGACCAGAACAACATTACCTTGGACGGCGTTGACGCCAACGACAACCAGAACGCCGGTGTCCAGCGCTTTGGGCCCGGTAATGGATCCAACGCGGGTACTCCGGGAGACCGCGGATTCACTGCGGCGCTGCCAGTTCCCCTTGACTCCGTGCAGGAGTTCCGCGTCACCACCGGCGGTATGCTTGCAGGCCAGGGCCGATCCTCCGGCGGACAGGTTTCGTTGGTCACCAAGAGCGGGTCAAACGACTACCATGGTTCGCTGTATGAGTTTCACCGCAACACTGCTACCGCTGCCAATAACTGGTTCAGCAACCGCGCCAACGTTGACCGTGAGGCGCTCATCCGCAATCAGTTTGGAGGATCCATTGGCGGCAAGATCATTAAGGATAGGATTTTCTTCTTTACCAACATTGAAAAACGCATCGACCGCAGTGCGACAGCCCTCACGCGCACCGTTCCGTCAGAGACCCTGAAACAGGGCATCATTCGCGTAAGGGACAATCGCGACACCCTCCACGCCCTCAGCCCGGCCCAGGTCAGGCAGATTGATCCTTTGGGTATAGGCATCAACCAAAACGTACTAAGCCTCTTGCAGGCTTACCCGACGGGCAACGATGACGCCATCTCCCTGGACCGAGGCGTCAATTTCAGCGGACTACGCTTCAACGCGCCATTCACCCTTGACCACTTGGTCTACGTGGCCAAAATGGACTTCGTAATCGATAAGCAGAGCAACCATACCGTGGCGCTGCGAGGCACGCTTACGGACAATACTGAAGACCGTTCTGGAGCATTGGCCCAGTTCCCTGGCCAGGATGCCCAAGGTAAGTTCCTCAACAACTCGCGTGGCCTGTCCGCACGCTACACCGGCGTGCTTCGGCCAAATCTAGTCAACACGTTCAACTTCGGCCTCACCCGGTTAGGTTTTGAACAAACCGGCGTGCTGGGAGATCGCTTTGGCTTTGACTCCATTAGCGACTCGCGAAACTTTGGCGCGCGTCCTTCCAATCGAGTGCTTCCCACCTACAACATCGTCAACGACATTACTTGGATCAAGGGCAGCCATACCGTGGGTGCGGGAATCAATTTCCGCATTATCCGGAACCGGCTGAAGAACTACGCAAACTCCTTCCGCAGCTTCGGCTTCAGCCGCAATACCCTCGCGGGCTTAGGTTCTGACATCAATGGCGCGGTGCTGAACTCACTTCGCGCCACCACTGGTGACGCACGGCTTGCACTTGCCGATGCCCCAAACAATGCGCGCGCATTCGGACTGGCTCTAGGCGTCATCAACCAGTTCAGCGGCACCTACAACTACGAACGGGATGGCACTGCGTTGCCCTTTGGTGTTCCTCTCGCCAGGGAGTTTGCCTCCAACGAGTACGAGTTCTACTTGCAGGATCAGTGGCGGGCCCGCCCTGACCTCACTCTCACTCTCGGCGTGCGCTATTCCAATTCCACCGTTCCCTGGGAAATCAGTGGCACCCAGGTGGGTACCACTACTGGAGTGGATGTCTACTTCGCTGAGCGTCTGGCGGCAATGGCAGGGGGTGTGTCCGGTGCAGCCATGCCCAACGCCGCACTCACCTACGACCTGAATGGTCCGGTGAATGGCCGCCCCGGCTGGTTCAATCGTGACAATAACAACTGGAGCCCGCGCTTCGGTTTCGCCTGGAACCCCAAGGCTGCTTCCGGATCCTTCCTTGAGACACTGTGGGGTAAGACCGGCGTTCTACGTGGTTCGTTCGCCCTCATGTACGACCGCTATGGCGCTGACCTCATCACTGTGTTTGACCGCACCGGATCACCCGGTCTGGCCAACAGCGTCACGCAACCCTTCAATACGGACTTCAGTACTTCAGCCCGCTTTGACGGCGTGAACTTTCCGGCGCTACCTGCGGCTCCTCAGGGTGGCTATCCCTTCACGCCGCCCACCATCCTAGGAGGCTTCAATAGCGGCATCGGGATTTCGCCAGACCTTAAGGCACCTTACTCGATGCTCATCAACATGAACTACGGCCGCGAACTTCCTGGCGGAATGATGCTGGATCTCGGCTATGTGGGCAGACTGTCTCGCGGTACCCTGCTGCAGCGTGACAGCTTCCAGCCACTCACCCGCTTTCGTGATCCCGCCTCAGGCCAAACGTGGACCGAGGCCTCAGCGATTCTCCGCGCAATCCACGACCAGGGCATCACACCGGCGATGGTCCAGGCGAATCCCTCGCTTGTGCCTGCCATTCCATTCTTCGAAAACATGTTCGCCCCGCTTGCCAACTCCCTTTACAACGGCAGCGCCACGGCGAACTATCACATCCTCACTTACGGCACCTACGACGGGAGTGAATTGGATGGGCTGAACTATGTGGATCGTGAAAGCCGCCGCAACGCTTTGTTCCCCAACTGCGCCGTCATCACGGGTTGCAACACATTCTTCGCGCTACAAAACGCGGGTATGCAAACTTGGACCAATGCGGGTTTCGCCAACTTTCATGGCATGACGCTCGCCCTCCGTCGCCCGCTATCCCGGGGCTTCGCTTGGGATTTCAACTACACTTGGAGCCACTCCATCGATAACTCCTCGGCGGTTGAGTCTGGCGCCGGTACCGGTGGAGCCATCATTCAGGACTCCTTTGACTATTCCAGCTTCCGTGGCAGTTCTGACTTCGACATTCGCCACAACATCACCGGCAATACGGTGTACGAATTGCCATTCGGGAAGGGAAAGCGCTTCCTTGGCGGCGCGGGCGGCTTCCTCAATCAGATTGTGGGCGGCTGGGAGATTGGTCTCATCGGGCGCTTCAACTCGGCCTTGCCTACAACCATAAGCAATGCCGGTTACTACCCGACGAACTACCTCAACTCCGCGCTGGCAATCCGAAAGCCGGGTACGAATACCCAAGCGGAGTTTGGCTTCAATGATGCCGGCAATCCTTCCATGTTCGCCTCGCGTTCCGCCATCAACGACTTTGTTGGGCAGTACCCTGGCCAAACCGGAACTCGCGCCATCATCCGCCTCAACTCGATGGTGAACTTCGATACGAACTTCGCCAAGAGATTCTTCTTGCCCTTTGAAGGCCATTCCCTGCAATTGCGCGGTGAGATGTTCAACGCCTTCAATAATGTGAACTTCGTCAGCCCGATTCTGCGCCTTGACCGTCCCGCGCAGTTCGGTGAGTTCCAGCAGGCTATGCCCGCTCGCGTGGTGCAGTTTGCCCTACGCTACGAGTTCTAGGGCTGACGGATGATTGCGAGGGCTTCGCATGAGATGTTCACCCGTGTAAATGACCTCATGCGAAGCCGCGTAATCATTGCCTTAGGCACGATGTCACGTTGACCGCCCAGCGCGCAGGTGGCTATGATGTTGAGAGCGGTAGCCAACTTAGTTCGCTATCGCCTCCCTCCCGTGGACTCTCCCCGTCGCTGAGTTCCCACCGTCCGGTCTACGTCCGCCCAAGTCTACGTCGCACAGCCGGCTTATCGTGTACGCTTGTTTCCATATCGCGGCCATGCCATCTTTTGTGTCTGGCCAGAATCCTTCTGGCGATTGGGAAACCCGATTGAGTAATCGTTCATAGCCGAGTCCTTCTCGGCGGGGGTTTTGGGGAATGCTTTCAGAAGTCTGGCTTAAGTCTACGGCAGTGGTTCAGCAATGCCAGCGGATCTCGTTACGCCTTATTGCGGTGGCGCTCCTGCTGGGCGCCTGGACTGCGCCGATGTATTCGCAGGGGGACCCGGCAAGCGAAGAGTATTTTGAAGCCAAGGTGCGGCCTGTACTGGCAAAGAACTGTTATGCCTGCCATACCAAGACCGCACTTTCCGGATTGAGGATGGACTCCCGTGAGGCATTGCTTGCCGGCGGCAAGCGCGGTCCTTCTCTAGTTCCTGGAGACCCAGCCAAGAGCCTCATCATCACCGCCATCCAGCATGCTGACCCCGGCCTGAAAATGCCGATGGGCAACAAGCTTCCGGACGCGGATATCGAAGTGATTACGGCCTGGGTGAAGGCAGGCGCTCCCTGGCCTCAGGCCAAGGAGGTTCGCAAGGATGATGACGGATTCAAGCTCACCAAAGAGCAGCGAGAGTTCTGGAGCTTTCGGGCAATCCACAAGCCGGAGATCCCCACACCTAAGGACAAGGACTGGACCAACTCCGCCATTGACCGATTCATCCGGGCCAAGCAGGAGGCAGAGGGCCTGAATCCAGCGCCTCTCGCTGATCGCGCTACCCTCATCCGCCGTGTCACCTTGGATGTCACCGGTTTACTGCCTACTGCCGCCGAAGTAGAGGCCTTCGTTGCCGACAAGTCCCCCAACGCTTACGAAAAGCTCATCGATCGGTTGCTTGCCTCGCCCGCGTATGGGGAGCGCTGGGCACGGCACTGGCTGGATGTCATGCGCTACGGTGAGGACGATCCCCGTGGCTTGGCTCCCCGATTGCGCGGTTACATGCCTTACGACAATGCCTACCTTTACCGGGACTGGGTGGTGAAGGCGTTGAACAATGACATGCCCTTCGACCAGTTTGCCCGCGCTCAAATCGCCGCCGATCACATGGACGTAAAGCTGAAGGCTCGTTGGCTACCTGCCTTGGGGGCGCTGGGTAATGGCGTCTGGACTTATGACATTGCAGAAGTGCCCGTCGCTCGCGCTGATGAACGTCACGACCGCGTGGACGTGGTCACCCGCGGCTTCCTGGGCCTTACCGTTGCTTGTGCCCGCTGCCACGATCACAAGTTTGACCCTATCTCGCAAAAGGACTACTACGCCATTGGTGGCGTCTTCAATTCCAGCGAATATCGCGAGTATCCCATGGTGCCCAAGAAGGTGGTGGATGCCTGGCAGAAGCAGGATGCCTTCATCAAAGAGAAGGAGTACGCTCTTTTCCAGTTCGGTCAGACAGAGAGTAAGCAGTTGGGTTTTGTGCTTGCCACTCGTATCGCGGATTACTTGGTTGCTGCCTGGAAGGCGACCGCGGATGAGAAGGCCGATGTCGCCACCGTTGCCAATGCGGAGAAGCTGGATTACGAGTTGCTCACCCGCGTGGTGCGCTTCATGCAGAGGGAGCCCAAGCACTATCCTCACCTCAAGCCATGGCAGGAGTTCCTGCGCAAGGGTGGCACCGAGAAGGACGCACGCCGTGCAGCGGATGCTTTCCAAACGGAATTGTTGGCCGTGGTGGATGAGCAGAGAAAGCTGGAAGAAGAGAACGAAGTGATCTTCGCCCGTAGCGGACTGAAGAAACGGCGGGAGCGCCCACAGAAGCCCAACGAGTTCAAAACCGATGATGATTTCTGCCCCGGGTGTGGTCTCGAGTACAAAACTCTATCTCTCGAAAAGATGAACCTTTACACCGATGTGTTCACCCGCGACCTGGATGGCGGCGATGAGATGAACATTGCAGCCCGAAAACCTGGATTGCTTTCCTTCCGTGGCTTTGGTCTTGAACGCTTTATGAGCGACGATCGCCGTATCTTCCTGAAGGAGAAGCAAGCCGAAGTGGCCAAGCTCCGCAAGGAACTCGGCGACACTTACCCGTATGTTCATGGCATTGGAGACCTGGAAAAGCCGGAGAACCTGAAGCTGGCCATCCGGGGGAATCCCAAGGAACTTGGCGAGGAAGTGCCCAGGCGCTTTCTGGAAGTGCTTGTCGACGGCAAGCCGGAGTCCTTCCAAAACGGAAGTGGGCGCATGGAACTGGCGGATGCGATTGTCAATCATCCAATCACCAAGCGCGTGTTCGTGAATCGTATCTGGAAGTGGCACTTTGGCACTGGTCTGGTGGACACTCCCAGCAATTTCGGATTCGCGGGCGAACGCCCGTCCAATCCGGAACTGCTGGAGTATCTGACCTGGCGCTTGCGCGAGTCGGGCGGCGCATTGAAGCCAATCCAGAAAGAGATCCTCATGAGCCGCACTTACCAGCTGGCAAGTACACCCGTGCCGGAGAGTGAGGCCAAGGACGGCGCGAATCGCTACCATTGGCGCTTTACTCCGCAGCGGCTGAGTGCTGAACAGATTTGGGACAGCTTGTTGCAGGTGGCAGGGAATCTGGAGCCTAAGCTCTATGGCCCATCCAATACCCTTGACGCCAAGATGAAGCGCCGTGCGTTGTATGGCAAGGTAAGCCGATTCCAGTTGGATGAGTATCTCCAGATCTTTGACTTCCCTAACCCAAACATCACTGCGGAGCAGCGATTCAGCTCTAACGTCCCTGCGCAACAGTTGTTCTTCTTAAACTCGCCCTTTGTTGCCACCCAGGCGCAGACGATCGTAGACAAGGTCTCAAAGGAAAACCTCAAGGACGAGGACCGCATCGCCATGGCCTATCGCATGATTTATCAGCGCAAGCCTGATGCGGACGAAGTGAAGTTGGGCTTGGCGTTCCTAGAAGATGAACGGGCAAAGCTCTTCGAAGAACGTCGAAAGAAGCTCTTGGAAGACGGGAAGCCTAAGGAGGTCGAGAGTCCGGCGTCGGCTGCGGAAACGAAAGATACCCCCACTCGCGCGAAGGATACGGCGGTTCCAGCATCCGCTGGACTTGCCAAGCCTGCACCCGCGCCATACGACTATCAGGCGCGCGCAGCGGCTGAGAAGCCCAGTGCTGCCACCGGTGAAGCCCCGGCATCTACTCCTGAGCCTAGCCCCAACGTAGAGGCTGAGGCTGGCTGGAAGCTAAAGGTCGCGCCAATCAAGAAAACCAAGGATGAGCCAACAGGACAGCTAACGCCGTGGGCTCGCTACGTTCGTGTGCTGCTGAGTTCGAATGAGTTCCGTTATGTGCGTTAGTCCAACGGCAGCCCCGGTGCAACTGTTCCTTTCGCCACTCGAGAGCCAGAAGAGGATTGCAAGATGAGTTGTCTACGACGTGAAACGCCCCTTACCCGCCGCGAGGCCTTGCTGAGGGTGGGTGCCGGCTTTGGCATGACCGCCTTTGCCTCGATGCTGGCCAACCCCATTGCCCAGGCCGCTTCTAGCTTTGAGCCATCCATTGGGGCCTTAGGCGGTAAGCTCCACCACAAACCCCGCGCCAAGCGTGTCATCTTCCTGTTCATGAACGGTGGGCTCTCGCAGGTGGATAGCTTCGACTACAAACCGAAGCTGCAGGAGTTTCACGGCAAGCCACTGCCAGAAGGCGAAGTGAAGACTGAGCGGAAGACAGGTGCCCTCCTTGGTTCACCCTTCAAGTGGAAACGCTATGGCCAATCCGGCAAGATGGTGAGCGAGTTGTTCCCCTACGTTGGCGAGATGGTGGACGATCTGTGCTTCATTTCTTCCTGTTGGACCGATATCCCGAACCACGAACCCTCGCTTACCATGATGAATACCGGCCATACCCAGGTAGGCCGTCCTTCTTTGGGGTCATGGATCACCTATGGTCTGGGTGTCGAAAATCAGAATTTGCCCGGCTATGTTGTCCTCTGTCCGGATGTGCCCACCACCATTGGGCCACCCTTGTGGAGTTCCGCTTTCCTCTCTCCGGTCACGCAGGGCACCTTCATATCCGACAAAGTAGAACTGAAGGATTTCGATCCGAAGAAGGTTTTACCCTACCTTGATCCCGGCAAGGTGGAGCGTGCGGTGCAGCGGCGCGATCTTGACCTGCTATCGAAGCTCAACCGCATGCGCATGGACGACCTCCAGGGCCAGGACCCTGAGATGGAAGCTGCCGTGCGCAACATGGAAACTGCCTACCTGATGCAGACGGAGGCCCCGGACGTCTTTGACCTGCGCAAGGAAAGCAAGGAAACGCTGGAGATGTATGGCGACGGCAGCACCGCGCGGGGCTGCCTGATGGCGGTGCGCCTTGTTGAGCGTGGAGTACGCATGGTGCAGGTCTATTACGCCAAGGGCGATCCCTGGGATGCCCATGGTGATATCCAGGCCCACCGCAAGAATGCCAAGGATTCTGACCAACCCTTCGCCGCCGTCATCAAAGACCTCAAGCAGCGTGGTCTCTTTGAGGACACTCTGGTGATCTGTGGCAGTGAGTTCGGCCGCACCCCCGTCATGGAAACGGGAGGGGGCGGTGCGCAGGGTCGCATCCAGAACGGTCGCGATCACAATCCCTTTGGCTTCACGGTATGGATGGCCGGCGGCGGCATCAAGGGCGGCATTACCTACGGCAAGACCGATGACTTCGGCTTCCGCGCCATTGAGAAGCCTACCCACGTGCATGACTTGCAAGCCACGATTCTTCACCTACTGGGGATTGACCACACCAAACTCACTTACCGTTACAGCGGTCGCGATTTCCGTCTCACCGACGTGGCCGGTGAGGTAATCCACGACATCATTGCTTGACGGCTTACGGGCGGGGATGCCCATTCCATCTGCGCCCCGCCCGCTAGCGATTTTTTTCGTCTTCAGTTCGCGATACGATAGGGCCAATTGAGGTGTATCGCCTGATGGCACTCGTTCGCTTGCTTTTGTTGGTGTGCTCCGTCGCCCTCGTTGCACCGGTCTTTGCTGCTCCTCCTACCGTCTTGGTGTATACCCGCAACTACACTCCCGATGGCAAGGGTTACGTCCACGACAATATCGCCGACAGTGTGGCTGCCATCCGTAAGCTGGGCGAGCAAAATGGCTTTGCAGTTGAGCATAGCGACGACCCCTCAATCTTTACCGCGGAGCGCCTCAGCCGCTACGCCGCGATTGTCTTCTCCAATTCCAACAACGAGGCCTTTGCCACAGACGTTCAGCGCTCTGCCTTCCAGCGCTACTTACGCGGTGGCAGGGGTTTTGTGGGCATCCACTCAGCCACAGGTTCTGAGCGTGCATGGCCCTGGTATTGGGCCATGCTTGGCGGCAGCTTTGACTATCACCCTCCCATGCAGGCCTATACCCTGCGCGTCACCGGCCCTCGCCACCCGGCCACCGCAGCCCTGCCCGCGCAGTTTGTGATGGAGGATGAGTGTTACTTTCACAAAGAGATGAATCCTGCCATCATCCCCTTGCTGGTGGTGGACCAAACGCAGCTTCGCGATGAGAAGCGCGCCGAGCGCCGCCCAAACTCCTTCGGTACGGCGCTACCCGTGGCCTGGTATCACCACTTTGAGGGCGCCCGCGTCTTCTACACCGGGCTTGGTCATAAAAAGGACCACTATCGTGACCCCCGTGTGCTCCAGGTAATCCTTGGCGGCATCCAGTGGGCCATCGGCAATGCCACCCAGGAGGCTTCCCAATGAGCAAACCGGAGAGCGCCAGCCTATCCGCTACGCGCCGGGCATTCCTCGCCACGGCGTCGGCATTTCCAGCGATCGTCCCCTCCACGGTTTTCGGGCAGTCCGCACCGAACAACCGCATCCAAGTGGCCCAGATAGGCTGCGGGCGGATTGCACGCTACTCTGAGTTCCCCGGAGTCTTCCGCAATCACGACCTCGCCCGCTTTGTGGCTGTCGCTGATGTGGACCGTACTCGCCTTGCCGATGCCAAGTCAATGATTGAAGCCGACTACGCGAAGCGCTTCGGCAGTGGCAACTACGCTGACATTCGCACCTACACTGACTATCGCGAGATGCTGGCAGATCCCTCCATCGACGCCGTCTGCATTTCCACCCCTGACCATTGGCACGCGCAGCCCGCTATGGAAGCTGCCCTCGCCGGCAAGGACATCTATCTGCAGAAGCCCACCTCACTCACTGTGGAGGAAGGGCGTCACATGGCCGATGTGGTCAAGCGGACCGGTCGTATCCTCCAACTCGGCAGCCAGCAGCGCAGTGACCTCCAATGGCGATTGGCCTGCGAACTTGTCCGTAACGGACGCATCGGCGCAGTGAAGGAGATCTTCATCGGGCTTCCCTATGACCCCGCCGGTGGCAGCATCGCCCAAACGCCCGTTCCCACGGCCCTCGACTACGACTTCTGGCTGGGTTCCACTGCCAATGTCCACTACACGGAAGATCGCGCTCATCCCCAAAAGGCTGACCTTAGCGCGCGCTACGATCGTCCCGGCTGGCTTCGCTGTGAACAGTTCGGCGCAGGCATGATCACGGGTTGGGGTACGCACCACGTGGACATCGCCCACTGGGCCATGGATCTTGAATACGCCGGCCCAGCTGAAATCACCGCTCACGCTGAGTTCCCCGCGCCGGGCTCAGGCCTCTGGGATGTTCATGGCAACTACCATGTACGCATGCAGTACCCGAATGGTGCCGCAATGTATATCAGTGACTATCTCCCCAATGGCGTGCGCTTCATCGGGGAAGAGGGGTGGATCTGGGTGACGCGCGGTAGATACGCCCAAGGCGAGCCTGCTCCCGGCACGCGTAGCAAGGTGCTGGACGCGCATGATCCTCGTATGCTGCGCGACGGCCTGAAGGCCAGCGAAACCCGCCTCCACGCCAGCCCCCGCAACGATCATCACCGTGACTGGCTGGAGGCCATTCGCACCCGAAAGCAACCGGTCACCAATGCGGAAGTAGGCCACCGTTCCTGCACCGCATGCCTGCTGGGGCACATCGCCATGCGCGTAAAGGGAGACCTGAAGTGGGATGCCGCCAATGAGCGCTTCACGAACAGTGAGGAGGCCAACCGGATGCTCGCTCGCCCGCAGCGCGCCCCGTATGGCACCCATGCCGTATTGAAGAAGGCCGGCATCCAGCTAAGAAGTAGCGCCGGCGCTTAACCAGTCTGTTGCCGCGATGGTTATGGTGCCAGTTCCGCTGACAACTGCACCACGGCGTCTTCCTCGACGCGGATGCTGCGCTCTACCCTACGACCTTCCCGCTCAATCACAATGGTGTGGTTTCCGGGTAGCAATCGCAGATTCAACGGCGTCAATCCCTCCTGCCGCACTCCATCCACCAGCACACTGGCCCCACCCGGATTGCTAGTGACACGCACCAGCCCCACCGCGCGCTGTAGCTTGATGTTCACCAGTCCGCCGTAGTTGGTTACTTCCATTGCCCGGATTTCGTTCCTGTAACCAGCCATCCGCGCGGATACTGTGTGCCGTCCAACGGGCAATTCCAGAGTGCACGGCGATTCGCAACTCAACGCCGGATTTGCGTCTACAGTTACCCGAGCTCCGGGCGGATCCGTCATGAAGCGCGCGGTAGCCAGCACTTCCCTGGGTGGCGATACGGGCCTGGATACAGGCTTGCTCTCCGTAGCGGCGGGCGTTGCTGCTGGCGGTTCTGATGTGGCCGTCGGTACGGGGATTGCCGGTTCTCCCTCCCCTGCTGAAGGGGATACGCTGGCCGCGGTTGCCTCGGCCGCCGTGGCGTCCGCTCCAACCTGCCCAGCCCCTTCCGCTGCACCTGTGGGCTCGTCAGTCCCGCTGGTGAAGGGCTGCTGCTCAGTGCCCATGCCCCCGTCCGCACCTGATCCCGTTTGGGATGCTGTCTCGGAGCCTACCGGCCCCTTGGGAGGCGCGCCGCCCAGGTAGAAGTAGTACCAGGTGCCTAGACCTCCAGCCAGCAGGAAGAACCCAGCCAAAGCGAGGATGGCGGTGCGACTGCCTCCTCGCCGTTGTGCTGCAGCGTCTGCCTCCACTGAGCGCAGCCAGTCCCGCGTTTGCGGCGGAACGCCCTCCACGGTCGTTGACGAATCCATGGGTGCGGCCGTAATAAAGCCTGCCTCCGCAGGCGGGGCCGTTCCCCCCAGGGGCGCCATTGGCCGCGGTGGCGCTGCAGTAACCGTCACCTCCGGGGCCGCTGGCGTTTCGGGTGCGGTGGCCGGTACTGGAGGTGGAGCCAGCCCAACCGCAGGTTGCTCATGCGCCGTGGGAAGGGTGTGGCTCATCCCTCGTGGCAACGCGTGCCAGCCTACCGCCCGCGTGCATGCTTCGGTCAGTGCATCCATGAATGCGATGCAGTTCGGATAGCGGTCTTCCGGCTTCTTCGACATACTTCTCTGAAGTACGTCAGCAACAGCCCTGTTCAATGACGGGTTCAGTAGCGTCGCGTCTGGAAGTGCTTCGTGCGCAATCCGGTAGATCAGCGACGCCAGTGAATCCGCAATAAACGGCTTCTCCCCGGTCAGCAGTTCGAACGCGATTACCCCCAATGAGAACTGGTCAGCACGTCCGCCTACATTCCGCCCGTCAATCTGTTCCGGCGACATGTAATCCGGCGTGCCCAGCATTGCGCCACCTTGCGTCATGCTGCTGGCATACGTGATCTTCGCCACGCCAAAGTCAGTCAGTTTCACTCTGCCCAGCGGTGTCACCATCACATTCGGAGGCTTCACATCGCGATGGATGATTCCTCGGCTGTGCGCGAAGTCCAGCCCGCTGGCTACCTGACGAAGCAATGACAACAGCGCCTCACGCGACATCTCCCGACGGCGGTCCATCATCCGCTCCAGGCTATCGCCCTCCACGAACTCCATTGAGATGTACGAAATCTCGTCCAATTCGTCCACATCGTAGATCGTTACGATGTTTTCATGCGACAAACTGCCCGCTGACTGCGCTTCGCGTATTAGCCGCTCCCGCAGCCGCTGCAGCTTCTCTGCATCCGCGAAATCACCCAGACGAATGGTCTTTAGTGCCACTGAGCGGCCCAGCCGGGTATCCCGCGCGAGATAGACAATGCCCATCGCCCCGCGACCCAACTCGCGCTCAATCTCGTATCGCCCGATTTTATGCATCCGCGTTTGCATTGTAGCTTCCACTGGAAGCGCTCTGCATCCTTCCCCCTCATCCGTCCATGCCGTCTCTCTCGCTCCAGGAGCGGCCCACTGGTAATAGCCTCATAAGAACATTTAATTCGGTTCCCTTCTTGCATTTGCTGCGCTTTTGGGCTACCGTAGATCTTGTTGGTGGTTTGGGCGCATTTATGTGGTCCCTTGCACCACAGACCGCTTTCTCCGTTGGATTTTATGGTCAACACCCGTTCAGTGGTATCGATTAGCGTCGTAGTAGGCCGCTACGTAGTAGTAGGCCTTCTGCCGCCTGCCTGAACGGACCGCGAATTTCACTTCAGGGCCGTTGGCGGGTAACCACCCAGCCGGCGGCCTTTTTTGTTGCTCAGCAAGGCGTTGCTCAATATGGCGGCGTTTTCGAAGACGCAGACGGATTTCCCGCGCTGCAGTCTGGATCGATTTCGGGAATCAACGTTCAACTTTGATTGTTGGGAGATGAGTACGCGCTTATGGCTACGTTAATGAATGGCGCTCGCATTTTGCTCGATTGCCTGGTGCATGAGGGCGTGGAAGTGATCTTTGGCTATCCCGGTGGAGTCACCCTGCCCCTGTATGACGCCCTGTATGACCACGAGGTACGGCACATCCTGGTGCGGCACGAACAGAATGCCGCTTTTGCTGCGCAAGGCTTTGCACGCGCCACAGGAAAAGTAGGTGTGTGCTGTGCCACTTCTGGGCCCGGTGCCACCAATCTCGTCACCGGTCTGGTGGATGCGCTGCTGGATTCCATTCCCGTGGTGGCCATCACCGGACAGGTTCCCAATAAGCTCATCGGCAGCGATGCCTTCCAGGAAGCCGATACCTTCGGCATCACCCGCTCCTGCACGAAGCATAACTATCTGGTGAAGGACATCAACGATCTGCCGCAGATCATCCACGAGGCCTTCTATATCGCCGCCAGTGGCCGTCCCGGGCCAGTGCTGGTGGATATTCCCAAGGACATCTTCGTTGGCCAGTCTCACTATCAGCCACTCAAGGCGATTCATCTTCCCGGCTACAAGCTTGTGCTGGACGGCCACGCTGGCCAGATCCGCCGCGCGGCGCAAATGATGTGGGAAGCTGAGCGGCCGATGGTTTACTCCGGTGGCGGCATCATCCACTCGGGAGCCCACGAGGAACTGCGCGAGCTGGTTGAGATTTTGGATGTCCCTTGCGTGAACACTTTGATGGGCCTGGGCGCTCTCCCCGGAAGCCATCCCAACTTCATCAGCATGCCGGGCATGCATGGCAGCTACGCCGCCAACATGGGCATGTACAATACTGACCTGCTCATCGCCCTGGGTGTCCGTTTCGATGATCGTGTCACCGGCCGCCTGAAGGACTTCGCGCCCTACGCTCGCGTCATTCACCTCGATATTGATCCTGCCGAGATCGGAAAGAATCGCGTTGCTGACCTTCCCATCGTGGGCGACTGTAAGCGCGTCATGAAGAAGTTCAACAAAGCCCTTCGTGAACTAGCCCCCGAAATGGCCCCCAAAACCGATGCCGCCCGTGCTTCCTGGCGTCAGCAGATTTCTGACTGGAAGACTGAGCATCCGCTGGAGCCCGTTTTCAGCGATACCGAGATCAAGCCGCAGCACCTGATGGCTGAGATCAATCGCCTTTCTGACGGCAAGGCGATTATCACCTCTGACGTGGGCCAGCATCAGATGTGGGCTGCCCAGTTGATCCGCTATGACGCTCCTCGCCTCTGGCTGAACTCCGGCGGCCTCGGCTCAATGGGCTTCGGCCTGCCCTCGGCGATGGGTGCCCAGGTGGCCTTCCCGGATAAGCTCGTCTTCGCCATCCTTGGCGATGGCGGCTTCCAAATGTCCCTGCCTGAGCTTGCTACGATCGCCGCCGAGCGGTTACCCATCAAGATCGTCGTCATGAACAATGGCTACCTCGGCATGGTCCGGCAGTGGCAGGAACTCTTCTTCAATAACCGCCTCTCTGCTTCCACCATGTCCTCGTTCCCTGAGGTGGAGCACCTTGGCGCGGCCTACGGCATCCCCGGCCGTACCGTCAAGAAGCCCGAACACCTGCGCGACGTTCTGGAAGCGGCCGTCGCTGAGCCTGGCCCCTACCTGCTCAACATCGAAGTGAGCCCCTTTGAGA
The DNA here is from genome assembly GCA_036821995.1 of Bryobacteraceae bacterium. Lineage (GTDB taxonomy): Bacteria > Acidobacteriota > Terriglobia > Bryobacterales > Bryobacteraceae > JACTMJ01. Next base: position 61,467 of record DAISIM010000008.1, on the reverse strand, counting down.
ACGTCTACCCGATGGTGCCCGCTGGCGGTGCCATCAACGAGATGGTGCTAAGCCAGCCCACTCCAGTCCCCGTCCCGTAATCGCTCAGGAGAACTATCATGCTACAAGTGATTTCTTTGCTCGTGGAGAATAAGCCCGGTGCCCTCATGCGCATCACCGGGCTCCTGAGCGCCCGCGGATACAACATTGAAAGCCTCACCGTGGCCCGCACGCTGGATCCGATCCTCTCCCGCATGACCATTGTTGTGGATGTAGATCCCAGCCTCCGCAAACTCGTCATCAAGCAGATGAACCGCCTCATCAATGTCCTGCAAGCCAGTGACCTCACTGAGTCGCCCTCCATCTGTCACGAACTGGTGCTCATCCGCGTCCGCTCCCCGCGTGAGAATCGCACAGCCATCCTCAAGGAGGCTGAGATTTTCCACGCGCGCGTCGTAGATTCCTCGGTCGAGGGATTTGTGCTGGAAGTCACCGGCGCAAGTGAAAAGCTCGAAGAATTCATTGCAGTGTTGCAGGGCTACGGCGAGATTGAGGTCACTCGTTCCGGCGTGGCTGCTGTCTCGCTTGAAGCCAAGAAGCTGAAGCTGGCTCCCCCCATTCCCACGGCAGCCGGCGAGGCCAACAACTACACGGAAAAGGACGAAGTCGTAAATGCTTAATCGATACTACGAAAAGGATGGGGATCTGTCTTTCCTGAAGGATAAGACCATCGCCATCATTGGCTACGGCAGCCAGGGACACGCGCACGCATTGAACCTGCGCGATTCGGGCCTGGATGTAGTAGTGGGCCTCTATGAGGGGTCAAAGAGCTGGGCCAAGGCGGAAGCTGCCGGTCTCAAGGTGGCCACCGTTGCTGCGGCTGCCAAGATCGCTGACACCATCATGGTGCTGGTTTCGGATCACCTCCAGTCTGACCTCTACCGTGACCACATCGCCCCCGGCCTCCAGCCCGGCAACACCCTGATGTTTGCGCACGGCTTCTCTATCCACTTCAAGGAGATCGTGCCGCCAGACTTCATCGACGTCTCGATGATTGCTCCCAAGAGCCCAGGCCATCGCGTCCGCGAACTCTACACCGAAGGCGTCGGTGTCCCAGGCCTGCTGGCCGTCCATCAGGATGCTTCCGGCAAGGCAAAGCAGAATGCCCTTGCGTACGCGTTGGGCCTAGGTTGCCTCAAGGCTGGTGTCATCGAAACCACCTTTAAGGAAGAAACTGAGAGTGATCTCTTCGGTGAGCAGGTTGTGCTCTGCGGTGGCGTAAGCGAACTCATTCGCGCTGGCTTTGAAACCCTCACCGAAGCGGGGTACGCCCCGGAGATTGCTTATTTCGAGTGCCTCCATGAGCTCAAGCTCATCGTCGACCTCATTTACGAGGGCGGCCTTGGCTACATGCGTTACTCCGTCTCTGATACCGCCGAGTATGGCGACTACAGCCGGGGTCCCCGCGTTGTGAACGACCAGACCCGCGCCGAAATGCGCAAGATCCTCAGTGAGATCCAAAGCGGCCAGTTTGCGCGCGAATGGATGGATGAGAATCGTGCCGGCCGCGCGAAGTTCCTCGCCATGCGCGATCAGGGCAAGAACCTCCCCATCGAAGTGGTGGGTAAGGAACTCCGCGCCATGATGCCATTCCTCAAGCGCGCTAAGGAAGCAGGCGTACCGCTGGAAGCGGAAGCTCCCGCAAACAAGTAACTCCCCTTCAGCGAGGCGGCCGGAATCTCTGGTCGCCTCGCTGCTTTTCCTCCCAGGGATAGTTCCATGACAACCAGCCCCAAGACACGCATCTACGTTCTCGACACCACGCTTCGTGACGGCACGCAGGGCGAAGCAGTCTCCTTCTCCGTAGAGGATAAACTCGCCATCGCGGAGAAGCTTGACCAATTGGGGATTGACTACATCGAGGGCGGCTGGCCAGGATCCAATCCAAAGGACAAGGAGTTCTTTGAACGCGCCCGCCACCTCAAGCTCAAGCACGCCAAGCTCTCTGCCTTTGGCAGCACTCGTTTCGCCAAGCACACCGTAGAGACCGACCCTAACGTCCGCTGCCTCCTGGAAGCCCAAACCCCCGCTGTCTGCGTCTTCGGCAAAACCTGGGATCTGCACACCAGGAAAGCCCTCGGTGTAAGCGAAGCGGAGAACCAGGTGCTCATCCGCGAAACGGTTGGTGTTCTGAAACGTGACGGCCGCGAAGTGATCTTCGACGCGGAGCATTTTTTTGACGGCTATAAAGGCAATCGCGACTTCGCCCTGCGCGCCCTCGGTGCCGCTGCGGACGCCGGTGCCGATGTCCTTTGTCTCTGCGACACCAACGGCGGAACCATGCCCCATGAGGTTGCTGAGATCGTCGCCGATGT